>NZ_QHJK01000029.1:0-1080 GCF_003947475.1 Amycolatopsis sp. WAC 04197
TGTAGTGCCCTGTGAGGTTGTTGACGCGGGTGATGGGTGGGTGGCCGTTGAGGGCGGTGTGGGTGCGGTGGTGGTTGTAGTGGTGGAGGAAGGCTGGGAGGGTTCGGGCTCGGTGTGCTGAGTTGGTGAAGGGTTGGGCGTAGGCCCATTCTTCGGTGAGGGTGCGGTTGAAGCGTTCGGCTTTGCCGTTGGTTTGGGGTCGGTAGCGGCGGGTGAAGCGTGCTTGGGCGCCGATGTCGTTGAGGGCGGTGTGCCAGGCGCGGGAGCGGCGGTAGGCCATGGCGTTGTCGGTCATGACGCGTTCGATGTGGTGGATGCCGAGTTCGGCGAGCGCGGCTGTGGCGCGGCAGAGGAAGCCGGCGCAGGTGGTGGCGGTTTCGTCGGGGTGGATTTCGGCGTAGGCGAGGCGGGTGTGGTCGTCGATGGCGCAGTGAACGTAGTCGTAGCCGGCGCGGTTTCCGTGGCGGGCGCGGCGGCGTTCGAGGCTGTCGCGTCCGTGGACGCGCCAGCCGCCGCCGTCGCGGATGCGGCCGAGTTTCTTGACGTCGACGTGGAGGAGTTCGCCGGGCCGGTCTCGTTCGTAGCGGCGGATCGGTTGTCCGGTCGGGCGGTCCAGCCAGGCCAGTTTCGGCATGCGGTGGCGGGTCAGGACCCGGTGTGCTGTGGAGGCGTGCAGGCCGAGGATCCCGCCGATCCTGGCCGGGCCCAGCCGCCGGTTCCGGCGCAGGTCGAGGATCCGTTGCTCGGTCTCGTGCGGGGTCCGGGCGGGTGAGCGGTGCGGCCTGCTGGACCGATCGGCCAGGCCCGCGTCTCCTTCACGGCGATACCTGTCCAGCCATTTGTGCCCGGTCGCCCGGGAAATCCCCATCTCGGCGCAGACATGCGCGACCGGACGCCCAGCGGTGACGCGCTCGACGAGCAACCTGCGCCCGTGCACGGTCAACCGGGCATTACGGTGGAACACGAAGACCTCCGTTGTGATCGGTGATGGCGTCAGACACCAGCACCACACACGGAGGTCTTCGTCATGATCAACCCAACACGCCGCTCAACCGTCAACAACGTCCATGGTCACTACAG
>NZ_QHJK01000030.1:0-836 GCF_003947475.1 Amycolatopsis sp. WAC 04197
GCGTTGCTGGGCTTGGTCACGGAGGGAAATCTCCTGGGCCGGTCCTTGGACGTGGCCGATGCGGGTGATCGGGCCTGGATCGACAAGCTCGCCTACGCCGCCGCATGGGCGGACAAGACCGCGACGGTCGAACAACTGGTGGCACGCTTGGTCAACGACGGCGTCGCCGATACCGATGGCAGCTTGACACCACTGGTCACCCGCATCGTGAACGAAGCCACCACCAACGGCGACCGCTATCTGCCGATCTCCGCCGACAGCCCCGCCGACCACACCACCGTCCTGCGACGCACCGGAACACTGGCACTGAAAAACCACATCGAACTATTCACCCTCAACCGACCGGACGCCACCAACCGGCTCGTCCGACACATGCGCATCAACCACATCACCGGCACCCAAGAAGCACTGCGTGCTATCGCCGACACCGTCCTCGACGTCCGCACCGATCAACCCCTCCCCGGCACCCACACCATCCCAGTACGAACACACAACGGCAGGATCGTCCACGCCCTCCCCCTCCCCGCCAACGCCGGCACAGCCTTCGTCAACCCCACCTACACCACCAACATCAACGCAGCCTTCCCCAACCCCCAACCCGGCGTCATCACCATCCTCGCCCACCACGACACCACCGACACCTACCACCTCGACGAACACATCCCCCACACCCCCCAAGACCTCATCAACACCATCGCCAACCTCCCCATCCACTGGCCCACCAACCACACCCTCACCCTCCTCGCCTGCTACCTCACCCCCACCCAACACACCCACCTCCAACACCTCATCCACCAACACCCCACCCTCCACCACCTCACCCTCAACACCCCCCA
>NZ_QHJK01000031.1:0-813 GCF_003947475.1 Amycolatopsis sp. WAC 04197
TCCTCCCCGTCCTGATGCACGGCGACGCGGCCTTCGCGGGCCAGGGTGTCGTGGCCGAGACCCTGAACCTGGCGCTGCTGCGCGGCTACCGCACCGGCGGCACCGTGCACGTCATCGTCAACAACCAAGTCGGGTATACGACGGAACCGGAACATGGCCGGTCCACGTACTACGCGACGGACGTCGCCAAAATGACGGGCTCCCCCATCTTCCACGTCAACGGCGATGATCCGGAAGCGGCACATTGGGTCGCGCGACTGGCGATGGACTACCGGCAGACGTTCCACAAGGACGCGGTCATCGATTTGATCTGTTATCGGAGAAGGGGGCATCAGGAATCGGATGACCCGTCGATGACGCAGCCGGCGATGTACGACATCATCGACACGAAGCGTTCGGTCCGGAAGACCTACACCGAATCGCTGATCGGCCGCGGCGACATCTCCGTCGAAGAGGCCGAAGCCGCGTTGCGCGACTTCTCCAGCCAGCTGGAGCACGTGTTCAACGAGGTCCGCGAGCTGGAGAAGCACCCGGCGAAGGCCAGCCCCTCGGTCGAGGAGGAGCAGCAGGTCCCGGCCAAGGTGCCCACCGCGACCACCACCGAGGTCATCGAGCACATCGGCGACGCGTTCCTCAACGTGCCCGAGGGCTTCACCCCGCACCCGCGGGTCAAGCCGGTCATGGAGCGCCGCCACAAGATGTCCCGCGAAGGCGGCATCGACTGGGCGTTCGGTGAGCTGCTCGCCTTCGGTTCGCTGGCCATGGAAGGCCGCCTCGTGCGGCTGTCCGGCCAGGACTCCCGCCGCGGCACCT
>NZ_QHJK01000032.1:0-697 GCF_003947475.1 Amycolatopsis sp. WAC 04197
GAAGCTGGGGTACCCGCCCGTGAACTCTGCCGCAAGCATGCCATTTCCGATGCCACGTTTTACACCTGGCGTAAGAAGTATGGCGGTATGGAGGTGCCTGAAGTTAAGCGCCTGAAGTCGCTTGCGGAAGAGAACACCAGACTCAAGAAGCTGCTTGCCGAAGCCATGCTGGAGAAAGAGGCGCTTCAGGTGGCGATTGGGCGAAAGTACTGACGACAGACCAGAAGCGGGAAGCCGTTATGTTGATGTGTGATGCGACCGGTCTGTCGCAACGTCGTGCCTGCAGGCTTACAGGTTTATCCCTGTCGACCTGCCGCTATGAGGCTCACCGTCCGGCTGCTGATGCGCATTTATCAGGGCGCATCACTGAGCTGGCACTGGAGCGCAGGCGTTTTGGCTACCGTCGTATTTGGCAGTTGCTGCGCCGTGAAGGGCTTCATGTTAATCATAAGCGCGTGTACCGGCTTTATCACCTCAGTGGCCTGGGCGTAAAACGCAGAAGACGTCGTAAAGGGCTGGCAACAGAACGTCTGCCGCTGCTCCGTCCGGCGGCGCCCAATCTGACCTGGTCGATGGATTTCGTCATGGACGCACTTTCCACCGGTCGCAGGATCAAGTGTCTTACCTGCGTCGATGATTTCACAAAGGAATGCCTGACGGTCACTGTTGCCTTTGGGATTTCAGGCGTTCAGGTCAC
>NZ_QHJK01000033.1:0-663 GCF_003947475.1 Amycolatopsis sp. WAC 04197
GCGATCCAGGGCCGCCCGTCCACGGCCGACCCAGGTGTCGGCGTCGTCCAACCCGAGCTCGATGGCCCTGCTGAAGTCGGCGTACGCGGCGTCGGGCCGCCGGAGCGCCAAGAGGGCTCCGCCGCGCACCGTGATGGCCAGCAGCGCCCCGGGGTTGAGTTCGATCGCCCGGTCCAGGTCGGCCACCGCCTCGACGGTCCGGCCCGCGAGCCGATGCAGGATGCCACGCAGTTCGAGGCCGTCGCTGTCGTCGGGGCGCGCGGCCAGGGCCACGTTCACATCGGCCAGCGCCTCCTCGCTCTGCTCGAGCTCATGCCTCACCCACGCGCGCTCGAGGTAGAAGTCGCTGCTGTCCGGGTCGAGGTCGATCGCCAGGGTCAGCTCCGCCAGCGCCTCCTCGTACCTCTTCAGCCTCCGTTTGACCTCGCCGCGGACCTACGGCACGCTGCTCGCCAGTTCGGCGGCGCTGTCCAGGTCGGCGGGCGCATCCTCCAGGCTGCCTGCGAACGGGCGCAGGAGGGCCCGGTGGAGGAACGACGGGGCGTGGTCGGGCTCCAGCTCGAGCGCCTGGTCGTGGTCGGCCAGCGCCTCCTGGTCGCGGCCTGCGCCGGTCAGGAGACGCCCTCGTTCGAGGTGGACCCAGCCGAGGCAGGGATCCAGCTC
>NZ_QHJK01000034.1:0-638 GCF_003947475.1 Amycolatopsis sp. WAC 04197
GTTACGCGGAGTTCAACGCCTGGACCGACTCCGAGGTGGCGGCGATCGTGGCCGGGGCGGGGCTGCCGTCCGCACCCAGCGCTCGCGCTTGGCGATTAAAAGGGCATTTGTCCCGTTTAGCTGGGTAGCACGGCGCCATGCGCCTGACGTCCACCTCTGACCTGTGGTGGAAAAATGCCGTCGTGTACTGCTTGGACGTCGAGACGTTCAAGGACGGTACCGGCGACGGCGTGGGCGACTTCCGGCTGCTGTCCCGCACGGCCGTGGACGCCCTGCTCTCGCTGCCGGAGTACAACCGCTTCTCCAAGGCCCTGTTCTCCTGGATCGGCTTCGACACGGTCACCTTCGACTACCGCAATGCCGCCCGGGAGGCGGGCGCCACCAAGTGCCGCCCCCGCCCCCGCGGACGCCGCCCCCGCCGGCTCCCGGGCCGGCTGATGCGCGCGTTGCCGGTGCTCGCCCCCTGGGGCCAGATCGTGCGCTTCGCCGCCGTCGGCGGGGTCAACACCCTGACGTTCTATGCCTGTTACCTGCCGCTTCGCCGGATGCTGCCGTACTTCGCGGCCTACACCGGCGCCTTCGCGCTGAGCATGCTCGGCTCGTTCCTCCTGAACACCTACTTCACCTACCGCACCCGG
>NZ_QHJK01000035.1:0-252 GCF_003947475.1 Amycolatopsis sp. WAC 04197
GCGACGGCCGGCGACGTCGCGGTCGAGGAGATCCGTTGCCTGTCAACGGAACGGCGGGCCCTGCTCGACGGCATCAACCGGACCCGGGAGGATTTCCCGGCCACGTCGATCGACGCGCTCTTCCGCGCCGCCGCGGACCAGCTGGCGACGGCCGGCGACGTCGCGGTCGAGGAGATCCGTTGCCTGTCAACGGAACGGCGGGCCCTGCTCGACGGCATCAACCGGACCCGGGAGGATTTCCCGGCCACGTCG
>NZ_QHJK01000003.1:0-826848 GCF_003947475.1 Amycolatopsis sp. WAC 04197
ACCCTCAACCGAGCAGTACGCTACCAACCACTCAACAACAAACTGTCCGACAAGTCCTGAAACACATCTGTCCGTGAGGTCCTGAAACAGCACAGAGGGTTAGAACGACCATTGCCACTCACGACCCTCGGGCAATAATGCGCAAAGTGCCCAAATCGGAGAGGTTGATCCCAAAATTTGTCCTTTTTGGACAGTCTGGGGCGTGCTAGGCCTCGGTGCCGAGCCCGCTCGCACCGCCGACTCCATTTTGTGTGGAGCCGGCCGTGTCGCGTGACTGGTCGGACGACACGCGTGATCCGACGGACGACACGCGTGACGGGTTGGACGGCACGCCAACCTTGGCTCAGGGAACCGGTCCGTGACCCGACTGTGACTCGGCGAGCGCTTGACCCGGCTCGTGTTATCGCTAACACTTGCGGCACTCGTCACACGGTACCGGGATTGGGAGTCAGGCGATGGCGCGCGAAACCACCGAGAGCAAGCAGGCCAGTCTCACCGACGTGGCCGCGCTCGCAGGTGTTTCGCATATGACGGTCTCACGCGTCATCAACGGCACCGGCCCGGTCCGCGCCGAGACGCGGGTCCGCGTCAACGCGGCGATCGAGCAGCTGGACTACCGGCCGAACTCGGTTGCCCGCGCGCTGGTCACCGGCCGTTCGGGCACGCTCGGCGTGGTCGCGCTGGAGGCCAACCTCTACGGTCCGGCCAGCACGTTGAGCGGCATCGAGCACGCCGCCCGCGAGGCCGGCTACGCGACGACCATAACCAGCATCAGCCGTCCGGGCCGGTCGTCCATCACCGACGCCGTGGAGCGCCTTCGTCGCCAGGCCGTCGAGGGCATCGTCGTGATCGCGCCGCATGTCACCGCCGCTCGCGCGCTCGAGGCGGCGCCCAGCGACGTGCCGCTCGTCGCGGTCGGCGGCGGCGAGAAGGCGCCGGTCCCGGTGATCTCGGTCGACCAGTTCGACGGCGCGCGCCGCGCCACCGAACACCTTCTCGGCCTCGGACACGAGACCGTCTGGCACGTGGCCGGACCCGAGGACTGGCTGGAGGCGCTCGACCGCGAACGCGGCTGGCGCGAGACCCTGGAACGGCACGGCGCGCCGATCCCTCCCGTCATCCGCGGTGACTGGAGTGCGCGCTCCGGGTACGCGGCGGGGCGATCCCTCGTCGGCGAAAAAGGCCTGGACGCGGTGTTCGTGGCCAACGACCAGATGGCCCTCGGCTTCCTTCGCGCCTGCACCGAGGCGGGCGTGAACGTGCCGGGGGAGATGCGGATCGTCGGCTTCGACGACGTTCCCGAGGCGGCGTACTACACGCCGCCCCTGACGACGGTGCGCCAGGACTTCGTCGAAGTCGGCAGGCGCACGTTCGACCTGCTCCGCCGCCGGATGAACGGCGGTGAGGACCGAGACCGCGACCTGGTGGTCCCCGAATTGATCGTGCGGGAGAGCACCGGTCTTTCGTAGCTCCGAGAGCAGTCACTGCGGCTCAAGGCGCGAATGTTAACGCTAACTCAAGTGATCAGTGCGGATCTAGGAGTCGATGTGGCAAGAAAACTGTGGACGGCGATCGTGGCCGGAGTGGCCGGGCTGCTCCTGCTCTCCGCATGCGGCGGTGGCGGCGGGACGGGTGGCGGCGGCGCGCTCACCCTCGGATTCGCCCAGGTGGGCGCGGAAAGCGGATGGCGCACGGCGAACACGAAGTCGATCCAGGAGTCCGCGAAGGCGGCCGGGATCGAACTGAAGTTCTCCGACGCGCAGCAGAAGCAGGAGAACCAGATCGCCGCGATCCGGTCCTACATCCAGCAGAAGGTCAAGGTGATCGCCTTCTCGCCGGTCGTGGAATCCGGCTGGGACACCGTGCTCAAGGAGGCGAAGACGGCGAACATCCCGGTGATCCTCACCGACCGGGCCGTCGACTCGGCGGACAAGTCGCTGTACAAGACCTTCCTCGGCTCGGACTTCGTCGCCGAGGGCAAGAAGGCGGGCGAGTGGCTGGCCAAGGAGTTCGGCTCGGCGGCCGGCGACGTCAGCATCGTGGAACTGCAGGGCACCACCGGTTCCGCACCGGCGAACGACCGCAAGAAGGGCTTCGCCGACGTCATCGCGTCGAACCCGAAGTTCAAGGTCGTCGCGTCGCAGACCGGTGAGTTCACCCGGGCGAAGGGCAAGGAGGTCATGGAGGCCTTCCTGAAGTCCCAGCCCAAGATCGACGTTCTGTACGCGCACAACGACGACATGGCCCTCGGTGCCATCGAAGCGATCGAGGCGGCGGGCAAGGTGCCCGGCAAGGACATCAAGATCGTCTCGGTCGACGGCGTCCGCGACGCCCTGCAGGCGCTGGCCGACGGCAAGATCAACCACGTCGTCGAATGCAACCCGCTGCTCGGCCCGCAGCTGATGGATCTGGTGAAGAAGGTCGCCGCCGGGGAGCAGGTGCCGCCGCGCATCGAGACCACCGAGACCGAATTCGACCAGGCCGCGGCCAAGGCCGCGCTGCCGCAACGCCAGTACTGAGCCGATGACGGAAACCCCTGCGATGCTGCGGATGAGCCATATCCGGAAGGAGTTCCCCGGCGTGGTCGCCCTCGACGACGTCTCCTTCCGGATGTTCCCCGGCGAGGTGCACGCCCTGATGGGCGAGAACGGTGCCGGCAAGTCCACTTTGATCAAGGTGCTCACCGGCGTTTACGGGGTGGACGCGGGCACCATCGAGCTCGACGGCGCCCGGGTCGCGTTCAGCGGCCCGGGTGAGGCACAGCGCTCCGGCGTGAGCACCGTCTACCAGGAGGTGAACCTCTGCCCGAACCTGTCGGTGGCGGAGAACATCTGCCTCGGCAAGGAGCCGCGACGGCGCGGCCGCATCGACTGGCGCGAGACGCGCCGCCGGGCGGCCGCGCTGCTGGCCAGGCTGGACGTCGAAGTGGACGTCTCGGCCGAGCTGGGAAGCTGCTCGATCGCGGTGCAGCAACTGGTCGCGATCGCCAGGGCGCTCGACGTCGAGGCGCGGGTGCTCGTCCTCGACGAGCCGACGTCCAGTTTGGACGCGGGCGAGGTCGAGCAGCTGCTGAACGTGGTGCGTTCGCTGCGGGACCAGGGGATGGCGATCCTGTTCGTCTCGCATTTCATCGAGCAGGTCTTCGCCGTCGCGGACCGGATGACGGTGCTGCGCAACGGGAAGCTGATCGGGGAGTACCGCACCGAGGAGATCACCCCGGTCGACCTGGTGACCAGGATGATCGGCAAGGAGCTCGCGGCGCTCGAAGACATCGAGGACGCGGGGCACAGCCGGTCGGACGTCGCCGGTGCGCCCGTCTTCCTCGAAGCGGGCGACGTCGGCCGCAAGGGTGGTGTCGCGCCGTTCTCGCTCGACATCCGGTCCGGCGAGGTCGTCGGGCTGGCCGGGCTGCTCGGCTCGGGCCGCACCGAACTGGCGCGGCTGCTGTTCGGCGCCGATCACGCGGACAGCGGTACGGTGCGGATCGACGGCGAGCCGGTGTCGCTGAAGACCCCGCGGACCGGCCTCGACCATCGCATCGCGTTCTGCTCGGAGAACCGCAAGACCGAAGGCCTCGTCGAGGAACTCACCGTGCGCGAGAACATCGTGCTCGCGCTGCAGGCCTCGCGTGGCTGGGCCCGGCCGATCCCGCGGCGGCGGCAGGACGAGATCGCGGAGCGCTACATCAAGGCGCTCGACATCCGGCCGGCCAACGCCGAGGCGAAGGTCGGCGACCTGAGCGGCGGCAACCAGCAGAAGGTGCTGCTCGCGCGGTGGCTCATCACCGAACCGCGATTGCTGATCCTCGACGAGCCGACGCGCGGGATCGACATCGGCGCCAAGACGGAGATCCAGCGGCTGGTCGCGCGGCTCTCGGGCGAGGGGATGGCCGTGGTGTTCATCTCCGCCGAACTCGAGGAAGTGCTCCGGCTGAGCCACCGGGTCGTCGTACTGCGCGACCGCGCGGTGGTCGCCGTGCTGGACAACGAAACGCTGACCGCGGACCAGGTGATGGCGACGATGGCCGAAGGAGTCGCACGATGACCAAACATCGGTTGTTCTGGCCGGTCGTCGCGCTGCTGGCGCTGCTGCTCGGCGACCTCATCGCGCATCCGGCGTTCTTCGCGATCGAATTCCGCGACGGGCATCTGTACGGGAACCTGATCGACATCCTCAAGAACGGCGCCCCGCTGATCCTCATCGCGATCGGCATGACGCTGGTGGTGGCGACGCGGGGGATCGACCTCTCCGTCGGCGCCGTCGTCGCGATCAGCGGCGCGCTCGCGTGCCTGCACCTCAGCGGACTCGGCGATCAGAACAGTGTCGGCGGGACGCTCGCGGCCGTCGGGATGGCGCTGGGGCTCGCCCTCGTGCTCGGTCTGTGGAACGGCTGGCTCGTCGCGGTGCTCGGCATCCAGCCGATCATCGCGACGCTGATCCTGATGGTCGCCGGCCGCGGCATCGCCCAGCTGATCACCGGCGGTCAGATCATCACCGTCAACTCGCATCCGTACGAATGGATCGGCAGCGGGTTCACCTTCGGCCTGCCCAGCGCGATCCTCATCGCGCTGGCGGTGTTCGCCATCGCCGCCGTGCTGGTCCGCCGGTCGGCGCTGGGGCTGCTGGTCGAATCGGTGGGCGGCAATCCGGAGGCGGGCAGGCTCGCCGGGCTCCGGTCGGCGCGGCTGATCTGGCTCACCTACGTCTTCTGCGCGCTCTGCGCCGGTATCGCCGGGCTGATGATCAGCGCGAACGTGCACAGCGCCGACGGCAACAACGCCGGGCAGTTCATCGAACTGGACGCGATCCTCGCCGTCGTCATCGGCGGGACGCAGCTGACCGGTGGCCGGTTCTCGCTCACCGGTTCGGTGATCGGCGCGCTGCTCATCCAGACGTTGACGACGACGGTCTACGCGCTCGGCATCGCGCCGCAGGCGATCATGCTGTTCAAGGCCGTGGTCGTGCTGGCGGTCTGCCTGCTGCAGTCGCCGGTGTTCCGCAGGAAGCTCGCCCGGCGGCGGAAAACGGCCCCGCCGTCGCCCGCCGTCCTGCCGGAGAAGGTGGAGGCCGGGGTATGACGACACTCGACCGCATCAAGGGTTACCGTCCACGGCAACGGCATCTGCCGATCCTGGCGACGATGGCGATGCTCGTCGGCGCGTATGTCTACGGTGCTTCGAGCTACACGGCGTTCGGCTCCGGGCAGGTCGTGCTCGACCTGTTCATCAACAACGCCTTCCTGCTGGTCGTCGCCGTCGGGATGACGTTCGTGATCCTCACCGGCGGGATCGACCTGTCGGTGGGCTCGGTGGTGGCACTGTCCACTGTGGTCTCGGCGGACCTGCTGCAGAACCAGGGCTGGCCGGTGCTCGCGGTGATCCCCGCGGTACTGGCGATCGGCGCGGCGCTCGGCTTCGGTATGGGCGTGCTGGTCCAGGTGTTCGAGATCCAGCCGTTCATCGCGACGCTGATCGGGATGTTCTTCGCCAGGGGGCTCTGCTACACGATCAGCACCCAGGCGTACTCGATCGACGATCCGACGGTCGCGAGTCTCGCGCAGACGCAGATCCCGCTCGGCGGGGAGCTGCACATCTCGATCGGCGTGGTGGTCGCGCTCGTGGTGGTCGCGGCGGCGGCGTACGTCCTGTACGGGACGCGGTTCGGCCGGACGGTGTACGCGATCGGCGGGAACCCGAAGTCCGCGCTGCTGATGGGCCTGAACGTCGGCCGCACGCGGATCACGGTCTACACGCTCAGCGGGTTCTGCTCGGCGCTCGGCGGACTGCTCTTGGTGCTGTACAAGTCCTCCGGTGATCCGCTCAACGGTGTCGGGCTGGAGCTCACCGCGATCGCGGCCGTCGTCATCGGCGGCACGCTGCTCACCGGCGGCTCCGGCTACGTCCTCGGGACGGTGCTCGGGATCATGGTGCTGGGCATCATCCAGACCCTGATCACCTTCGACGGCACCTTGAACTCCTGGTGGACCGCGATCATCACCGGTGCGCTGCTGTTCGCCTTCATCGTGCTGCAACGCCTCGTCGGGAGACGGGCCACGTAAGAGGGAACACGCGTGATCAAGGCCGTGACTCGCGTGATTGGAGCCGGACCGGCTTGAAACACGTGAGTTACGGCTCCAATCACGCATGATCGTGGTTTTCGACCAGAAATGTGAACGCTAACAGTTGGAGAAGAAGTGAGTACAAGGGAGCCGCTGGTCGTCGGCGTCGACTTCGGGACGCTGTCCGGCCGGGCCGTCGTGGTCCGCGTCCGCGACGGCGCGGAACTGGGCAGCGCGGTTTCGGAGTACCGGCACGGCGTGGTCGACCGGATCCTGCCGCGGACCGGCCACGGTCTGCCGCCGGATTGGGCGCTCCAGGTGCCGTCGGACTACGTCGACGTCCTCCGCACCGCCGTGCCGGAGGCCGTCCGTGCCGCCGGGGCGGATCCCGCCGACGTGATCGGCATCGGTACCGATTTCACCGCGTGCACCATGGTGCCGACGACGGCCGACGGCACGCCGCTGTGCGAACTGCCCGAGTTCGCCGGGGACCCGCACGCCTACGTGAAGCTTTGGCGCCATCATTCCGCCCAGCCGCAGGCGGACCGGATCAACGCGCTGGCGCGGAAGCGCGGTGAGTCGTGGCTGCCGCGCTATGGCGGGCTGATCTCCTCGGAGTGGGAGTTCGCCAAGGCACTGGAGGTCTACGAAGAGGCGCCCGAGGTCTACGCCCGGATGCGCCACTGGGTCGAACTCGCCGACTGGATCGTCTGGCAGCTCACCGGAACCTACGTCCGCAACGCCTGCACCGCGGGGTACAAGGGCATCCTGCAGGACGGCCGCTACCCGAGCACGGAGTTCCTGGAGGAGCTGGCTCCCGGCTTCGGGTCCTTTGTGGACGACAAGCTCGCGCATCCGCTGGGCGCACTCGGTGCCAGGGCGGGCAGTCTGAGCGCGCAGGCGGCGGAATGGACCGGGTTGCCCGAGGGGATCGCGGTCGCCGTCGGCAACGTCGACGCGCACGTCACCGCCCCCGCCGTCCAGGCGGTGGAGCCGGGACAGATGGTCGCGATCATGGGTACCTCCACCTGCCACGTGATGAACGGCGCCGAACTGCGCGAGGTACCGGGCATGTGCGGCGTCGTCGACGGCGGGATCGTGTCCGGGAAATGGGGCTACGAGGCCGGTCAGAGCGGCGTCGGCGACATCTTCGCGTGGTTCGTCGAACACGGCACGCCCGCGTCCTATGTGGACGACGCCAGGGAAGCGGGGATCTCCGTCCACGAACTGCTCACGCGGCTCGCTTCGGTACAGGAGATCGGCGAACACGGACTGGTCGCGCTCGACTGGCACAGCGGGAACCGGTCGGTGCTGGTCGACCACGAACTGTCCGGCGTCGTCGTCGGCCAGACCCTCGCGACCCGGCCCGAGGACACCTACCGCGCGCTCCTGGAGGCGACCGCGTTCGGGACCAGGACGATCATCGAGACCTTCGAACGCGCCGGGGTGCCGGTCACCGAACTGATCGTCGCCGGCGGCCTGGTCAAGAACCCGCTCCTGATGCAGATCTACGCCGACGTCACGAACCTGCCGCTTTCCGTGGCCGGCTCGGCCCAGAGCCCCGCGCTGGGCTCGGCGATCCACGCCGCGGTCGCCGCCGGGGCGCACGCCGACGTCCCGGCCGCCGCACTCGCGATGGGCTCGGTCCGCCGGGCGGTCCACCGGCCGATCGCCGAGAACGTCAAGGCCTACAACGACCTTTACGCCGAGTACGCCGCGTTGCACGACTACTTCGGCCGAGGGGCCAACGACGTCATGCACCGGCTCGCCGCCCGGCGCCGTACCGTCCGGAAAGGACTGCACCGATGAGCCTCGCCGTGGAGATCACGGACACCTTCGAAGAGCTGCGCGACACCGTCGCACGCTTGCACAGCGAGCTGACCCGCTACGAGCTGGTCATCTGGACCGCGGGCAACGTTTCGGCTCGCGTCCCCGGGCACGACCTGATGGTGATCAAGCCGTCCGGGGTGTCCTACGACGAGCTGAGTGCCGACACGATGGTCGTCACCGACCTGTACGGCGAGGTCGTCCACGGCGACCTCGCGCCGTCCTCGGACACCGCCGCGCACGCCTACGTCTACCGGCACATGCCGGAGGTCGGCGGGGTCGTGCACACGCATTCGACGTACGCGACCGCGTGGGCGGCGGTCGGAGAGCCCATCCCGTGCGTGCTCACGATGATCGCGGACGAGTTCGGCGGCGAGATCCCGGTCGGGCCGTTCGCGATGATCGGTGACGACTCGATCGGCCGGGGCATCGTCGAGACGCTGCGGTCCAGCCGGTCGCCCGCGGTGCTGATGCGCAACCACGGCCCGTTCACCGTCGGCCGCACCGCACGGGACGCGGTCAAGGCCGCGGTGATGGTCGAGGACGTCGCCAAGACCGTCCACCTCGCTTCCGCGCTGGGCAGGCCGGAGCCACTGTCCGGACAGGACGTGGACCGGCTCTACGCGCGCTACCAGAACGTCTACGGCCAGCAGGGAGAGAAGTGAGCACACAACGCAAGACCGAGGTCTGGTTCCTCACCGGGAGCCAGTCGCTGTACGGCGAGGAGACCCTCGAACAGGTCGCGGGCCAGTCGTTGCAGATCCAGCGGATGCTGGCCGACACCGGCCGGATCTCGGCCGAGATCGTCGCGAAGCCGGTGCTGACGGAACCGTCGGCGATCCGGCGCGTGATGCTGGAGGCGAACGCGGACGACGCGTGTGTCGGGGTGATCGCCTGGATGCACACGTTCTCGCCGGCGAAGATGTGGATCACCGGGCTGGACGCGCTGCGGAAACCCTTGCTGCATCTGCACACCCAGCTCAACGAGGCGCTGCCGTGGCAGTCCATCGACATGGACTTCATGAACCTGAACCAGGCCGCGCACGGCGACCGCGAGTTCGGTTACATCCAGACCCGGCTCGGGGTGCCGCGCAAGACCATCGCCGGGCACGCCGCGGATCCCTCGGTCGCCGACCGGATCGACGCCTGGGTCCGCGCGGCGGTCGGGCGCCAGACCATCGGCTCGCTCAAGCTCGCGCGGTTCGGCGACAACATGCGCGACGTCGCGGTCACCGACGGGGACAAGGTCGAGGCGGAGCTGAAGTTCGGCGTCTCGGTGAACACCTACGGCGTCAACGAACTCGTCGCGCTGGTCGACGCGGTGCCCGACGCCGAGGTCGACGCTCTCGTCGACGAGTACGCCGAGACGTACGCGCTCGCACCGGAACTCGCCAAGGCGGGGGAGCGGCACGAATCGCTGCGTTACGCGGCCCGGATCGAGCAAGGGCTTCGCACGTTCCTGACGAGCGGCGGTTTCGGCGCGTTCACGACGAACTTCGAGGATCTCGGCGGACTACGGCAGCTTCCCGGTCTCGCCGTGCAGCGGCTGATGGCCGACGGCTACGGCTTCGGCGGCGAGGGCGACTGGAAGACGTCCGCGCTGCTGACCGCGGTGAAGGCGATGGGCCGCGATTCCGAGCGCGGGACGTCCTTCATGGAGGACTACACCTACCACTTCGGCCCCGGCGAACCGAAGATCCTCGGCGCGCACATGCTCGAGGTCTGCCCGAGCATCGCCGCCGCGAAGCCTTCGTGCGAGATCCACCCCCTCGGCATCGGCGGCCGCGAGGATCCCGTCCGGCTGGTCTTCGACGCCGCCGCCGGCGACGCGGTCGTGATCGGCCTCGCCGACCTCGGTGACCGGTTCCGCCTGGTGGCGAACGAGGTCGAGGTCGTCGCGCCGGACGAACCGCTGCCGAACCTGCCGGTGGCGCGCGCGGTGTGGAAGCCGGCGCCGTCGCTGGCGACGTCCGCCGAGGCCTGGATCACCGCGGGCGGACCACACCACACGGTGCTCACCCAGGCCGTCGGCGCCGAAACGATCCGGGATTTCGCCACCATGCTCGACGTCGAACTGCAGGTGATCGACCAGGCCACGACGCCCGCCTCGATCGCCGACCGGATGCGTTGGAACCAGGCCTACTACCGGCTCGCACAAGGATTCTGATCGGTCCCCACCGGAGAGAAGGAACAATGAAGTTCACGAAACTGGCCACACTGGCCGTGGCGGTCGGCCTCGGTGCCGCGCTGACGGCCTGCGGTTCGAGTGAGAAGACCGTCGATCAGCAGGCGGCCGCGGGAGGCGCGGCCGGCGGCCTCGTCGGCGTCACCATGCCGACCAAATCGTCGGAGCGCTGGATCCACGACGGCGACAACATCAAGGCGGCGCTGGAGAAGCTCGGCTACCAGGTCGACCTGCAGTACGCCGAGGACGACATCCCCACCCAGGTGAACCAGATCGAGAACCAGATCACCAAGGGCGCGAAACTGCTCGTGATCGCCTCCATCGACGGCACCGCGATCACCACCCAGCTGCAGGAGGCCGCGGACAAGAAGATCCCGGTCATCGCCTACGACCGGCTGATCCGCAACACGCCGAACGTCGACTACTACGCGACCTTCGACAACTTCAAGGTCGGCGTTCAGCAGGCGACGTCGCTGCTCACCGGGCTCAAGGTGCTCAAAGAGGACGGTTCTCCCGGTGAGGGCAAGGGACCGTTCAACATCGAGCTCTTCGCGGGTTCGCCGGACGACAACAACGCGACGTTCTTCTTCAACGGCGCCATGTCCGTGTTGAAGCCGTACCTCGACAACGGGACGCTGGTGGTCAAGAGCGGCCAGACCGCGTTCAACGTCGCGGCGATCCTGCGCTGGCAGGCGGCGACCGCGCAGCGGCGGATGGAAGACCTGCTGACCAAGACCTACAGCTCCGGTGACAAGGTGCAGGGCGTGCTCTCGCCGTACGACGGGCTCTCCATCGGCATCCTGTCGGCGCTCAAGAGCAACGGCTACGGAACGCCTGGCCAGCCGTATCCGGTGGTCACCGGCCAGGATGCCGAGGTCGCGTCGGTAAAGTCGATCATCGCGAACGAGCAGTACTCGACGATCTTCAAGGACACCCGCAAGCTCGCCGAGACCACGGTCAAGATGGCCGACGCGGTGCTCAAGGGCGGCAAGGCCGAGACCAACAACACGACGGACTACAACAACGGCCAGAAGGTCGTGCCGGCGTTCCTGCTGGAGTCGGTGATCCTCAACAAGGGGAACTACCAGAAGGAACTCATCGACTCGGGCTACTACAAAGCGGAACAGCTGAGGTAGCGACGTGACCGACGAAATCCTTCGGATGCGGGGGATCACCAAGACCTTCCCCGGCGTCAAGGCACTGCAGGACGTCAACCTTTCGGTGCGCCGGGGAGAGATCCACGCGATCTGCGGCGAGAACGGCGCGGGCAAATCCACGCTGATGAAGGTGCTCTCGGGCGTCTACGCGCACGGCTCGTACGACGGCGAGATCGTCTTCGACGGCGAGCCGTGCGCGTTCTCCGCGATCCGCGACAGCGAACGCCGCGGCATCGTGATCATCCACCAGGAACTCGCGCTGTGCCAGCAACTGTCCATCGCGGAGAACATCTTCCTCGGCAACGAGAAGGCCCGCGGCGGGCTGATCGACTGGAACCGGACCAACGCCGAGGCGGGCGAGCTGCTGCGGCGCGTCGGCCTGCGCGAGAACCCGGTGACGCCGGTGCTGGACATCGGCGTCGGCAAGCAACAGCTGGTGGAGATCGCCAAGGCACTGTCCAAAGAGGTCAAACTGCTGATCCTGGACGAACCGACGGCGGCGCTGAACGACGACGATTCGGCGCATCTACTCGACCTGCTGCGCGGCCTGCGCGAGGACGGCGTGACCTGCGTCCTGATCTCGCACAAGCTCAACGAGATCGCCGCGATCGCCGACTCGATCACCATCCTGCGCGACGGCAGGACGATCGAGACACTGGACGCGGGCACGGTGACCGAAGACCGGATCATCGCCGGGATGGTCGGCCGGAAACTCGAGAACCGGTTCCCGTCGAGGGAACCGCGGATCGGCGACGAGGTCCTGCGGATCGAAGACTGGACCGTGCACAGCCCGACGCAACACGGCAGGGTCGTCGTGGACGGCGCGAGCCTGACCTTGCGGCGCGGCGAGATCGTCGGGCTGGCCGGCCTGATGGGCGCCGGGCGGACCGAACTCGCGATGAGCGTGTTCGGCCGCTCGTACGGCAAGGACATCTCCGGACGCCTGATCAAGGACGGCAAGGAGATCGAGGTGCGCACGGTCGGCGACGCCGTCGCGAACGGGATCGCCTACGCCACCGAGGACCGCAAACGCTACGGGCTGAACCTCATCGAGGACATCCAGCGCAACGTCTCCGGTGCCGCGCTGGGCAAACTCGCGCGCCGCGGCTGGGTGGACGAGAACGAAGAACACCGTGTCGCCGAAGAATTCCGCAAGAGCATGAACATCAAGGCACCGGACGTGCGCAGCGTGACCGGCACGCTCTCCGGCGGCAACCAGCAGAAGGTCGTGCTGTCCAAATGGATCCTCACCGATCCGGACGTGCTGATCCTCGACGAGCCGACCCGCGGCATCGACGTCGGCGCGAAGTACGAGATCTACACGATCGTCAACCGGCTCGCCGAGGAGGGGAAGGCCGTGCTGGTCATCTCGTCCGAGCTGCCGGAACTGCTCGGGCTGTGCGACCGGATCTACACGTTGTCGGCGGGCCGGATCACCGGTGAGGTCGACCGGGCCGAGGCCACCCAAGAGGTCCTCATGCGGGCGATGACCAGGGAACAGGAGTAAGACATGAGCACCGCCTCCGCCGACACCGTCACGGGTGTCGGTGACCAGCAGGGAGCCGCGCCGGCCAAGGCGCCGCGCCGGATCTCGTTCAACCCGCGCGAAAGCGGCATCTACGTCGCGTTCGCGCTGATCGTCGTGTTGTTCTCGATCCTCACCGGCGGCGCGCTGCTGGAACCGCAGAACATCTCGAACCTGATCGTGCAGAACTCGTACGTGCTGATCCTCGCGATCGGCATGATCCTGATCATCATCGCCGGGCACATCGACCTGTCGGTCGGCTCCGTGGTGGCGCTGACCGGCGCGATCTCGGCCGTGCTGATGGTGAACCTCGGTGTGGCGTGGCCGATCGCGCTGCTCATCACGCTGGCCGTCGGCGCGGTGATCGGGGCGTGGCAGGGGTATTGGGTCGCCTACTTCGGCATTCCAGCCTTCATCGTGACGCTGGCCGGGATGCTGATCTTCCGCGCGCTGACGCTCACCGTGCTCGGCAACCAGGGGATCGGCCCGTTCCCGGACGAGGTGCGCACGCTGGCGAACGGGTTCACCGGCGGCTATCTCGGCAACATCGGGCTGGGCCCGCTCGGCGGCGCCGACGTGGTCAGCCTGCTGGTGGGTGCCCTGGCCATCGCGGGCGCGATCGTTTCGCGGTGGCGCAAGCGGACGGCCCGGCTGAACTACCTGCAAGAGGTCGACCCGCTGCCGATGTTCCTGCTGAAGATCGCCGCGGCGGCCGCCGTCGTGCTGTTCGTGGTGGTCCAGCTGGCGCGGTACAAGAACCTGCCTTGGGTGCTGATCCTGCTGTCGGGGCTGGTGATCGGCTACTCGCTGGTGACGACGCGGGCGGTGTTCGGCCGCCACATCTACGCCATCGGCGGGAATCTGCAGGCGGCGACGCTGTCCGGCGTGAAGGTCAAGAGCGTGACGTTCTGGATCTTCGTCAACATGGGCGTGCTCTCCGCGCTCGCCGGGATCATCGTGGCCGGACGGCTCAACCAGGCCGGGCCGACCGCGGGCAACATGTTCGAACTCGACGCGATCGCCGCGGCCTTCATCGGCGGCGCCGCGGTGCAGGGCGGGGTCGGCAAGGTGGTCGGCGCGATCACCGGCGGGCTCATCATGGGCGTGATCAACAACGGCATGTCCCTGATCGGCGCGCCGACCGAGAGCGTGAACCTGGTGAAGGGGTTCGTGCTGCTCGCCGCCGTCGCCTACGACATCTGGACCAAACGGCGGGCCCGTACCGCCGCCTGAACACCCCGGTTTCCTCGCAACGTCGCGAAAGGAAGTGCTGTGCGCAGCAGATCAGTCCGGCTCGGTGTGCTGTCCTTGACCATCGCCGCCGGTGTCCTCGTGCCCGTTCAGACCGCTTCGGGCCAGACACCGACGACCGACTACACCCTCGCCGTGGACGCGGCGGGACGCGGTGCCACGATCGACCGTTCGATGTACGGCGTCTTCTTCGAGGACATCAACCGCGCCGCGGACGGAGGACTGTACGCCGAACTCGTGCAGAACCGCTCCTTCGAGTACGACAAGGCCGACAACGCGTCGTACACCCCGCTGACCTCGTGGGCACCCACGTCGCTCGACGGGGGAACCGGCACGGCGACGGTGGCCGACGACGACCGGCGGCTCAACGAACGGAACCGGCGCTATCTCAAGCTCGACCTCACCCGTGGCGAGTTCGGCGTCGCGAATTCGGGCTACAACTCGGGGATCCGGGTCGAGAAGGGCAAGCAGTACGACTTCTCGGTGTTCGCCCGGACGGATCGCGCGGCGGGCACCCCGCTCACGGTGGCCGTCACCGATCCGGCGGGGAAGGCGCTCGCCGATCCGCTGCGGGTCCAGGTCCGCGGCGACGGCTGGGTGCGCTACACCGGCACCGTCCGGGCGCGGGAGTCGAGCGCGCTGGGCAGGCTCGCGCTGACCGCGACCGGCGGTGGCACGCTGCGGCTGGACATGGTGTCGCTCTTCCCGCGCGACACCTACAAGAACCGCCCCAACGGCATGCGGGCCGACCTCGCGGAGAAGATCGCCGCGCTCAAGCCCGGTTTCGTCCGCTTCCCCGGCGGCTGCCTGGTCAACACCGGCAGCCACCAGGGTTACGAGGCGCCGAACTGGGAGCGGAAGCGCTCGTACCAGTGGAAGGACACGATCGGCCCGGTCGAGCAACGGGCCACGAACGCGAATTTCTGGGGCTACAACCAGTCCTACGGCATCGGCTACTACGAGTACTTCCAGTTCTCCGAGGACATCGGAGCGATGCCTCTCCCGGTGGTGCCGGCGCTGGTCACCGGCTGCGGGCAGAACAAGGCGACCGACGATCCGGCGCTGCTGCGGCGGCATATCCAGGACACCCTCGACCTGATCGAGTTCGCCAACGGCCCGGTCACCTCGACCTGGGGCAGGAAGCGGGCCGAGATGGGGCATCCGGCGCCGTTCAACCTGACGCATCTCGGCGTCGGTAACGAGGAGAACCTGCCCGACGAGTTCTTCGCCCGGTTCACCGAGTTCCGCAAGGCGATCGCGGCGAAGTACCCGGGGATCACCGTGATCAGCAATTCGGGACCGGACGACACCGGCACGACGTTCGACCGGCTGTGGGACCTGAACCGGAACGCGAAGGTCTCGATGGTCGACGAGCATTACTACAACAGTCCACAGTGGTTCCTGCAGAACAACCAGCGGTACGACTCCTATGACCGCAACGGCCCGAAAGTGTTCCTCGGCGAGTACGCCTCGCTGGACAACAAGTTCGGCAACGCGCTGGCCGAAGCCGCGTACATGACCGGGCTGGAGCGCAACGCCGACGTCGTCAAGCTTGCGTCGTACGCGCCCCTGCTGGCGAACACCGACTACGTGCAGTGGAAGCCGGACATGATCTGGTTCGACAACCAGCGCTCGTGGGCTTCGGCCAGCTACGAGACGCAGAAGCTGTTCATGACCAACGTCGGTGATCACGTGGTCCCGAGCAAGGCGTCGGCCACGCCTGCCACGGTCGCTCCCATCTCGGGCGCGATCGGACTCTCCACCTGGGCGACGAGCGCGGCGTACGACGACGTCAAGGTCACCTCGGCCGACGGCGCGCAGCTGTTCGCGGACGACTTCTCCGGCGACGACTCGCGCTGGTCGAAGGTGGCCGGGCGGGGATCGTGGGCGGTGTCGAACGGGGCCTACGTCCAGTCGGATCAGGCGGCCGAGAACACCCTCGTGACCGCGGGCGATCCCTCTTGGAGCAACTACGACCTCTCGGTGAAGGCGACCAAGACGGGCGGCAAGGAAGGCTTCCTGGTCGCGTTCGGCGTCAAGGACACCGGCAACAACTACTGGTGGAATCTCGGCGGCTGGAACAACACCGTCTCGGCCGTGGAGAAGACCGAGGGCGGCGGCAAGCAGACCCTGCTCCAGAACGACACGAAGATCGAGACCGGCAGGCAGTACGACCTGCGGGTCGAGGTCCGGGGCCGTCAAGTGACGCTGTTCCTCGACGGGCGGAAGTGGGGCTCGTTCACCGACGACAAGGTCGCCGAGCCCTTCCGCCAGGTCGTCACCCGCGACGTCAAGACCGGGGAACTGGTGGTCAAGGTGGTCAACGCGCAGGCTTCCGCGGCCCGGACCCGCGTCGACCTCGGCTCTCGCGTCCAGCCTGGCGCGACCGCCCGCGTGACGACGTTGCAGGGCTCGCCGGACGACGTCAACACCGCTTTCACCACGCCGATCGCGCCGCGCGAATCGCGGTTCTCCGGCGTCTCGAACACCTTCACGTACACCTTCCCGCCGAACTCCGTGACCTTCCTGCGGTTCCCGGCCCGAGTGAGGGGATGACCATGACCATCGACCGTCGTGACCTGTTCAGAGCGGGAGGCGGACTGCTGGCCGCCACCGCCGTCGGAGGCCTGGCGCCGGGTACGGCCCAGGCCGCCGAAGCCGCTCCCGTGCCGTTGACCACGCGGAACCCGTTGGTCGAGCAGCGGGCCGATCCGTTCATCACCCGGCCGGTGAACGGGATGTACTACCTGACCGGTTCGGTGCCCGAGTACGACCGCATCGTCGTCCGCGGCGCCGCCACACTCGACGGCCTGGCCACCGCCAGGGAGACGACGATCTGGCGCCGTCCGTCGTCCGGGAAGATGGGCGGCCACATCTGGGCGCCGGAACTGCACCGGATCGACGGGCGCTGGTACGTCTACTTCGCCGCGGGCGACTCGGACGACGTGTTCCGCATCAGGACGTACGTTCTGGAGTCCACTTCGGACGATCCGCGGGCGGGCACGTGGGTGCTGCGCGGGCAGATGGTGACGAAGTGGGACACCTTCACCCTGGACTCGACGACGTTCGAGCATCGCGGCAAGCGGTACTTCGCCTGGGCGCAGAGCGAACCCGGCATCGCGACCAACAGCAATCTGTACCTCGCCGAGATGGCGTCACCGCTCGCGCTCAAGGGTGATCCCGTCCGGCTCGCGGTGCCGACGCTGCCCTGGGAGATCCAAGGGTTCAAGGTCAACGAAGGGCCGGCGGTGCTCATCCGCAACGGGCGGGTGTTCATGACCTACTCGGCCAGTGCCACCGACGCCCGCTACTGCATGGGGCTGCTCACCGCCGACGAACGTTCGGATCTGCTGGACCCGCGCTCGTGGACGAAGTCACCGCAGCCGGTGTTCACCACGAACGAGGCGACCCGGCAGTACGGTCCCGGGCACAACTCGTTCACCGTCGCCGAGGACGGCTCGGACGTCCTCGTGTACCACGCCCGCGACTACCGCGACATCACCGGCGACCCGCTGTACGACCCGAACCGGCACACCCGGGTGCAACGGCTGTACTGGAACGAAGACGGGACACCGAGCTTCGGTGTCCCGGTCGGCAAAGGCGGACCTTGCGTGCGACTGTCCCCGTTGGACGATCCCGCGTTGTACGTGCGGCATTACGAGTACCGGCTGACCGCCGCTGGCAATGTCCGAGAGCTGGCCGATTCCCAGTTCCGCATCGTCGCTGGGTTCCGCGGCGCGGGCACCGTCGCATTGCAGTCGGTGAACTTCCCGGACCGGTACGTCCGGGTGGTGGACGCGACGACCGTGCGGATCGATCCGTACGACGAAAGCGACGCCTACGGCCGGGCGGCGAGTTTCACCCAGGTGCCGGGCCTTTCCGACCGGCTGGCGGTGTCGTTCCGCCTCCCGGGTGAACCTGCCACCTATTTGGCCCACGACAAGGGAAGGATCTTGGTCTTCCGTCCCGGTGCCACGGTGCGGGATCGTCAACGGGTCAGCTTCCGGCTCGGCTGAACTCCCTGGGAGGTTGAACGCAGTGCTGCGAACACGCCCCATCGTCCTGGTCCTGGCGATGCTCGCCGGGACCCTCGTCGCGACCGGCTCTCCGGCGGCCGCCGACGTCCAGTCCTATCTCGACGATCCACGAAAAGTCTCCGAAGGCCAGGAGCCACCGCACGCCCACCTTCGTCCGTACGCGGACGTTTCCGCCGCGGCCCGCCGCGACGAACGCAGCCCCTACGCGATGTCGCTCGACGGCAAATGGCGGATCGCCATGGCGGACAACCCCTCGCAGGTGCCGAAGGGATTCCACGACGACGGATACGACGCGTCGGGCTGGCGCGAGGTGTCCGTGCCGCACACCTGGCAGACGGACGGTCTGGACCACCCGATCTTCCGTAACATCGCCACCGAGATCCAGCCCGACGACCCGCCGCGCGTTCCCCGTGACGTGAACCCGACCGGTGCCTACGTCCGCGACTTCACCCTGCCCGTCCAGTGGTCGGAACGCGAGACCTTCCTGCGCTTCGAGGGGGTCACGTCGGCGTACTTCGTCTGGGTGAACGGGACGTACATCGGCTACGACCAGGGCGGCTACACGCCGGCGGAGTTCGACATCTCGTCCGCGCTGCGGCCGGGCCCGAACCGGATCGCCGTGCAGGTGCACCGCTGGAGTGCCGGCGCCTACCTGGAGGACGTCGACCAGTGGCGGTACTCGGGCATCTTCCGCTCGGTGAACCTGTATTCGACACCGGGCACGTTCATCCAGGACGTCGGGCTGACGACCGACCTCGACGCGACCTACACCGACGCCACCCTCAAGGCCTCGGTCGAGGTCGCCACCAAACCCGGTGGAACCGCGGGCAAGCACCGCGTCGGGCTCAGCCTGCGTGACGTGGCGGGCAAGGAGGTCGGGACCACGAGCGGGGAGGTCGACGCGGGCGGCAAGACCGCGTTGAGCCTGCCCGTCCGCAACCCGGCGAAGTGGACCGACGAGACGCCGAACCTGTACACGGCCGTCCTCACGCTGACCGCGCCCGACGGCCGCGTCACACACATCACTAGTGAGACGACCGGGTTCCGCGAGATCGAGATCCGCGACAAGCAACTGCTGGTCAACGGGAAACGGGTGCTGTTCAAGGGCGTCAACCGCGCCGAGACCGACCCAGACCACGGCAGGCACGTGCCCCGGCGCGCGCAGGAACGCGACGTCGCGCTGATGAAACAGCTCAACGTCAACGCGGTCCGTACCTCGCACTACCCGTCGGATCCCTATTTCTACGAACTGGCCGACCGGCACGGGCTCTGGATCGACGACGAGATCGACATCGAGACCCACAACCACGAGAACTGCGCCAGGTACTGCCAGGCGAACGACCCGGCCTGGCGGGACGCGTTCTTCGACCGCATGATCGGCATGGTCGAACGGGACAAGAACCACCCGAGCGTCTTCCTGTGGGACACCGGTAACGAGGCCGGCCTCGGCGCGCACCACTTCGCGCTGGCGGAATGGCTGGACGCGAACGAGCCGACCCGGCCCATCTACCATCAGTCGAACAGCCCGGACGGCGACGCGCCGTTCGCCGACGTCTGGGGGCCGCGGTATCCGTCGCCGGAGAAGTTCGCCGAGCAGGCGAAGAACACCACCAAACCGCTGATCTTCGGCGAGTACGCGCACGCGATGGGCAACAGTCTCGGCAACTTCCGCGAGTTCTGGGACACCATCCGGGCGAATCCGCAGACCCAGGGCGGGTTCATCTGGGACTGGGCGGAGCAGAACATCCGGCAGCCGATCCGGCTCACGCCCGATTCGTCGGGCAACGCCATCTCCGCGCATCTCAGTGGAAAGCCGGAACTGGTCGAAGGTCATCGTGGCAAGGCGCTGGCGTTGTCGGGCCTCGACGACTTCGTCGAGGTCTACCGCGACCGGGAACTCGACATCACCGGGAAGGCGCTCACGCTCGACGCCTGGGTGAAACCGGGGAAGTGGACCGGTGACTTCCGCATCCTCGGCAAGGGCGACCACCAGTACGCGCTGAAGATGAAGACGGAGGACACGCTGGAGTTCTTCATCCACAGTGGAACGTGGCAGGCGGTGCAGGCGAAGGTGCCCGCCGACTTCTACGGGAACTGGCACCGGGTGAGCGGTACGTACGATGGCACTGCCCTGCGGCTGTACCTCGACGGCAAGGAGATCGGGAGCAAACCGTTCACCGGCGCGATCGACTCGTCCTCGGCGGAGGTCAACATCGGCCGCGACTTCGAGACATCGTGGAACGACCCGTCGACCATCGGCTGGATGGGCCGCGGAGCCGTCGACGACGTCCGCATCTACGACACGCCGTTGTCCGCCACGGAGTTGTCCGGCGCGGCTCCCGCGGACGGGGCCGTGCTGGCGCTGGACTTCGACAGTGTCACGGAGCGGGGGAGTCACCTGTCGTACGGCTCCAGTCTGTCCGGTGTGGACGGTCTGATCGGCTCGGACCGTTCGGTGCAGCCGGAAACCGCGCAGATGGCCTGGGCGCATCAGCCGCTGCGCTTCGCCTACTCGGGCGGCACGGTCTCGGTGACCAACGAGCGGCAGTTCAAGGGCACCGACGAGCTGAACCTGCGGTGGCGGATCCAGGAAGGCTCTCGTGTGGTTGCGCGGGGAGAGCAGCCGTTGCGGGTCGGCCCCGGGTCGACCGGAAAGGTCGCCGTTCCGGTGCCGCCGAACCCCGCGGACCGAGAACGGTTCCTCACCGTCGAAGCGGTGACGACCCAGGGCGAGCCGATGCCGGCGCGAGGACATGTCCTGGCGCACGACCAGTTCTCCCTGGGAGGGAAGCGGGTTCCGGGCCTGGACAGGACGCCGCTCGACGGGAAATCCGTCGGAGTCGTCGAGGACGCTGCTTCGGTGACGGCGTCGGCCGCCGGCGTCACGTACCGGGTCGACAAGGCCAGCGGCACGCTGACGTCGATCCGGTACCAGGGCAAAGAACTGCTGAGCGGCGGGCCGAAGCTCGATGCGTGGCGGGCACCGATCAGCAACGAGACCTTCGCCTGGGGCCGGGCCGAGGGCGAAGACTGGCGCAAGGCCGGGCTCGACCGGCTGAAGACCACGGTCACCGGCGTCCGGATCGAGAAGGACGGCTCGCGCGGTGTTCGGGTGATCGTCGACAGCCGGGTCGTGGCGCCGGACGTCGCCGGGGCGTGGTTCGACCAGACGATGACTTACGCCGTCGACCGGACCGGGACACTGAGCCTGGGCAATCGGGTGGTTCCGCAGGGGAGTGTGCGCACTCTGCCGTATCTGCCGAGGATCGGGGTCTCATTGGCGGTGCCGGACCGATATGACCGGTTCGCCTGGTATGGACGGAAAGCCGAGAGCTACGTCGACCGCAAGGACGGGACGCCGATCGGCGTGCAGTCGAGCACCGTGGACGAACAGTACGTCGAGTACCACCGGCCGCAGGACCACGGCAACCACACCGACAGCCGGTGGGCGCTGCTCACCGACGGCCGCACCGGTGGCCTGCTGGTCGGAGGCGCGAACGACGTCAGCGTGACGCCGTTCGACGATCTCGACCGGGCGGCGTACCCGTTCCAGTTGCAGCGCAACAAGGGCTGGTTCACGCTCCACGCCAGTCACGCGGTGACCGGGGTCGGGGACACGCCCAACCCGGTGGGGGAACGCAGCCAGGTCCAGCCGGACAGCACGTACGAGTACACGCTGTCGTTGCGTCCGTTGACGTCGCAGGAGGCACGGGCGGGGCTGCCGACCGGCGGCTGACTCGGCGGGCCTCGTAAATGGGTGGTGAAGGCCTCCTTGCCTACTCTGAAGGTAGGGAAGGAGGCCTTCACGGCTGCCCGGCTAGCGGAACAACTTGTAATTGAGGACGATGTAGCCGGAATTCGCGGCGATCTTGACATCGTTCACGCTGAGCCATCCGACCGTTCCCTGGGATGTCCTCAGACAATGTTGACCACCGGCGAATATCACCTCGGGTCCGGGGACCGGTCCCTTTCCCTCCGAAACGATCTTCGGGCACTGCGTCGCGGCTTCCTGCTCGGTTCCGTAGTAATAGAACAGGCCTGATCGATTGGAGGACAGATTGCTTCCGTCGAAGTGTAGGTCCATGTCGCCATTGGGGCCTGTCGCGGATGCCGCGGTGGCGCCGGGCTTGTCGAGGTCGACCGCCGTATCCGCGTCGAGTTTCACCTGCTCTGGGACGGCTTCGGCGGGTTTATTCTCCTTTTGCTGTGTGCCAGTGGCACTCTGCGACGACGGCGTGGACGGCGTACTCCGGTCGTCGGCGCCTTTCGCCGGCTGCGCACTGGTGTTGATGAGTGCCACGAGCACCGCGCTCACCAGGCCCACCACCGCGGTTATGAGGGCCGCCAGAATTACTCCACGTCGGCTGACAAATGCCGCGGTCACCGCCGGATCCGAAGTTTTGACATTTCCCGGCCGGTTGGTTTTCTTCCGGTCGCGATCATTGTTCGTCAAGTGGTCTCCCCTGCCAAAAGATGCTGAAGGAGGCTACAACAAGATCAAGGACCAACCGGTGTCGAGACACGTACGGGCGGCCGCTGTCCGGGTGATGTCCGACATGGGTCGGACTCTTCGTCCTTGCAGCCGCTAGTCTTGATCTTCGACTGCGAGGGAGACTGAATTCATGGCGGAATGGGCCGATCTGGTCGCGTTCGTACGACACGAATATCGGGTGGTGAAGGACGAACCGGACGAAATTCGCATCCGGTTGTCCTACGGTGACGACGACTACGAAGAGCGGGCCCAAACCGTGGTCATCGCGCGGGAGATCTTCGACCGTCGCGAGGACTGGGTGCAGATCGCGACGCCGTTCGCCCGGGTCGACGAGGTCGACCTGGCGACCGTGCTGACCGAGATCGGCAACACCATCGTCGTCGGGGGATTGGTGGTCATGGGAGAGCATCTGGTGCTGCGCCATTCCCTGCCGCTGGTGAATCTCGACATCAACGAGTTCACCGACCCGCTCGAACTCGTCGCGGGTTCGGCGGAGCTGCTGGAGCAGCAGTTCACCGGACGCGACGACTACTGATCCCCGGGATCTCCTCGAAGGAGGTCACGCGTTCGCATTCCTCTTCGGAGAGCTTGTCGATGGCTGCCCGGTACGCCTGCGCTTGAGCCGTACCGGGCAGCTGTCCGCCGAGGAGAAGCGGAAGCCCGAGCTCGAAACCGCAACGGGCCCGTGTCCCGTGGCGGTGCCGGGCGCGGGCGACCGCGGTGGCGACGCGGAGCCCGTGCTCGGTGCCCGGCGGCGTCGCGGGACGGTCGGTTTCGATGGCCGCGAACCGGAATCCGTCGGCCTGGTCGCATTTGTCGCAGCCGACGGGCCCCGAGCCGAGGCTGCTGCCGCAGTCGGCGCAAGTCAGCCTGTCGTAGGCGGCGTCGACCACCCGCCACTCGAACAGGGAAGTGTCGACGACCACCGATTCGGCGAGGTCGGTTTCCTCCGCGGTCCCAGCGGAAGAGCGGTCATGGACAGAATTCTATTTCGCGCGGATAAGGGTGTCCGCGTCGATGCAGAGGCGACCGTCGTGCGGGACGACCGTCAGCTCATGCGTTTCGGTGGGGGAAGGACGGCCATCGCGATAGTGCAGGGTGATCCGGACCCGGACGGTGGTCGCGGAGGTGGCCGACGCGCTGTGCAAGTCCACCGCGCTGATCCTGCCCCAATGGGCTTCGTAATCGCTCTGGCCGCGGCGCTGGAGGTTCGGGCCGATCAACGGCCAGCCGGCCCGGGTGTCGGGCATCAGGCGGTAATAGGCGGTGACGAACTGGGCGATGTCCTCGTTCGTCGCGGGCTGGGGCACGGTGGACGTCGTACTGGTCGTGGTGCTGGTCGCCGGGCTCGGGGCGATCACGGCGGGAATCGGTGTCCCGGCCGTCTGGAAGGACCCCGCGAAATGGACGCCCACGAAAATGGCCGCCAGCAAGGAACCCGAGACCCCGAGGATCAGGAACACCAGCCAGGCGTTGACCTGTGAGTGCCGCACGTTGTAGACGTTCGTCGTTCCGGTGGTGCTCGGACTGTCGCCGTCGCGGCGGACGAGTACCTGCGAGATACCGCTGATCAGCCCGGTCGCGAGGGTGAACGCGACCACCAGGCCCCAGGCCAGGAAGTTGGTCTTGAGGTCGGTCGCGAAATTGATCGCGGTGCCGAGGGCGGCCGCGATGCAGGCGCCGAGCAAGGACCAGAACCATGTCGAACCCGCCCGGTTCAAGATCTTCTCCTCTGCCGAAGCCGTCGGCTTACAACTCGCGAGGCGGCGAGGCCTTGTTACGACGGGCGCCATCCGTGGCCCTATCGTGATCGGCTTAGGCGGTTTGGGGGAGCGAATGACATCTTCGCGCTGGGGTGGCCTCGCGGCTCTGCTGGCGGGATTCTTCGTGCTCCTGCTGGACACGACGATCGTCGCCGTGGCGAGCCCGAGCATCCAATCCGACCTCGGCGGGGATGTCGCCGCGTTGTTCTGGGTGACGGCGGGCTACCTGCTCGCGTTCTCGGTTCCGTTGCTGGTGGCCGGCAGGCTCGGCGATCTCATCGACCCCAAGCGGGTCTACCTCTTCGGCATGGGAGGCTTCGCCGTCGCCTCCGCGCTGTGCGGGATCGCGCCGTCGATCGGCTGGCTCATCGCCTTCCGGATCCTGCAAGGCCTGGCCGCGGCCGCGATGTCGCCTCAACCGCTCACGCTGATCCGTCGGCTCTTCGGCGACGATGAGCGAGGTCGCGCTTTCGGTATCTGGGGCTCGGTGGCGGCGGCCGCCACCCTGCTCGGTCCGGTGCTGGGCGGACTGCTGACCGTGAGCTTGGATTGGCGCTGGATCTTCTGGATGAACGTGCCGCTCTGCGCCGTGGCCGTCGTCATGGGTGTTCGCCTGATTCCGGGAAGCGGGGGAGGCGCCGCCCGTTTCGACCTGCTCGGCGCCGCACTGAGTACGGCTGGCCTGAGCCTTCTCGTCTGGGCGCTGCTGTCGTGGAGCCCGCTCTCGCTGCCTGCCGCCGCCCTCGCCGTCGTGCTTTTGGTTGGTTTTTGGTTCCAAGAACGCAGACAGGGCGCGGACGCGCTCGCGCCTTTGCGCCTCTATCGTTCGTCCGGGTACTTGTCCGCGAGCCTCGCGATGGCGTCGCTCGGCGCGACCGTGCTCGCGATGGCGCTTCCCGCAATGCTGTACATCCAGGAAATGCGAGGCTTCGGCCCGATCGAGGCGGCGCTGGTCCTCGCGCCGGACGCCGTCGTCGCGATCCTGCTGTCACCACCGGCCGGGCGCTGGGTCGACCGGGTGGGCGGGCGCCGACCGGCGATCCTCGGCATGAGCCTGCTCGCGACGAGCCTGCTGTTCATCGGACTGGTGGTGGTGCTGAACCTGAATCCGTGGTGGATCTCCGTGGGCGCCGCGCTGCTCGGTGCCGCCAACGCGATGGCGTGGTCGCCCCTTTCCGCCATCGCTATGGCGTCCGTCGACTCGGAGGCCGCGGGTGGCGCTTCGGGTCTGTTCAACACGGTGCGGCAGGTGGGGGCGGTGGGCGGGGTCGCGGTGACCGGGGCGATTCTCGCGGGGTTGGATTCTCGGCCGGGGTTGGGTTTTGGTGTTGTCTTCGGGTTCGTGGGGGTTGTTGCTGTGGGTGGGGTTGTGGCGGCGTTTCGGTTGCCGAGGGTTGTGCGGGTCGAGGTTGGTTGATTCGGTTTCCGTCGGGTTTTGCAAGCGGCTTAACAAAATCACTCTTCAGTGTTGTTTGCGCGTTTTGTTGGTTGCTTAAAATTACGAACACAAGTTCGATTTCTTCGGGTATTATGGAGCTGTGTCCGAGACCTTCCTCCCCGAACTGCCGCAAGAACTGTGGCGCGCCGGCAAGCTGGAGCTTGCCCATGGCGTGCAGCAGTCGTTGCAGGTGATCCGGATAGCGACCGCCTGTCTGGGGCGGTTCCTGGCGGAGATCGAGTCTCGGGGCGTCAAAGACTTGTACGGGCATGGGAGTACGGCGAGCTGGTTCGCCGAAATCGCGGGACTATCACGCGGCGAAGCGGGCCCGATCGTCAAGCGGGCCATCGCGTTGAATCCCACCCGGGCTCTGGATGGCACGGAGGTTCCGCCTGTCGCTCCCGCCACTGCCGCGGTGGCGGCTCAGGGATTGGTCGGGGATGAGCGGATTGATCAGATCCTGGAGATCTTGAAGAACCTTCCCGCCGAGATTTCGGCCGAGGAGCGGGCCGGTGCGGAGCAGATCCTCGCTGACCTTGCCCCGACCGCCGGACCTCGGCAGCTCGCCAAGGCTGAGGCGAACCTGCAGGGCTTGCTCAACCCTGACGGCAAGGAACCCAAGGACCCCGAGCCGAAGGAACCTCGCCGTGAGATCACCCTGGAACGCCGTAAGGACGGGTTCTGGAAACTCACCGGCCTCCTCGATGACGAGACCGGTGCCCGGACCGCCGCCGCGCTGGAGGCGTACGCCCAGCCACGGCCGGTGGACGAGTTCGGGCAGGCGGATCTGCGGATGAAGTGCGAGCGCCTGGGAGACGCGTGGGCCGAGCTGCTCGACTTGGCGATCGCCTGCCCCGACCAGCCCGGCACCAGCGGTTACCGGACTTTGGTGCATGTCACCATCGGACTTGAGGAACTCAAATCCGGCCTCGGCACCGCGTGCCTGGACTTCGTGGGGACGATGACTGCTCGGGAAGCCCGGCTAGCCGCCTGTGACTGCCTGATGTTGCCGGTCGTGATGGGTTCCTCGGGTGAGCCGCTGGATATGGGGAGGCTGAGACGGTTCGTCACCCCCGGGCAGCGGCGTGCGTTGAATATCCGGGACGGTGGTTGCGCGTTCCCAGGATGTCATCGGAAACCCAAGAATTGCCACGCTCACCACATTCACCACTGGGCAGACGGCGGACCAACCGACCTCCGAAATCTCGTGTTGCTCTGCGGGTTTCATCATCGGCTGATTCACCACGGTGACTGGGAAGTACGGATGGCGGCCGATGGGTTACCGGAGTTCATCCCACCCCAGTATCGAGATCCGCTTCGAAAACCCCGGCGCAACACCCTGCATCACGTCTGACCACCGAGGAGCCCGCCAGCCACCGAGGCGACGGGCCCCTCGGCATGCCCGCAGTCGGTGACCGTGTGGATTTTGGGACATCTGACGTCCAAAACGCACACAGTCCATCGCCACGGCGGCGAAGACCTCCAGCTTCAGGAAGAACTACCACCACGCGACCGACTTCGTCTTCCCGGGCCGTCATCGAGTGGCTGCCAAGCCCGAGCAGGCCCTTGAGCGAGTTCAGCCTCGAATGCGCGGACGAATGTTCAGAACCCGAGACCCATTTCGCAGTTCCAGCCACCGTCAGGTTGCTGGTGTTCCGAGAACCACGAGGTGAGTGGGGCGACGTTGGCGCCGAGCCACAGGCCGTTCGCGAGGGTCCACACGTTGATGCAGCAGCCGACCTCGCCACCCCCGGTACGGGGGAGATCGTCGTACTCCCACCGGCTGTTCTCAGCGATGAGTTCGGCGGTCCCCCGCAGCGCGCCGGCGTCCATACCCCATTCCCGCAAACGCGCCGCCGCACACTCGGGGCCTGGTGGGCGAGTCGAGCAGCCACGGCAGCATGCCCAAGACCTTAGGCCTGATGCCGCCGCGCGAGCGCCTCCGAACCTTGGGTCAGCAGCGTGACGTCGGCGCCGACCAGGACGAACGACGCGCCAGCGTCGAGGTAGCGCTGAGCCTGCGCAGGGTCGAACGCGTTGACACCGACCGGCTTTCCCCGAGCAAGAACGGCCTCGAAGGTGCGCAAGACGGCCGCGGTGACATCGGGGTGCGTCTGCTTTCCGAGCAGGCCCATCGAGGCGGCCAGATCGGACGGTCCGACGAACACCCCGTCGACGCCGTCGACCGCGGCGATCTCGGCGGCCGCCGCGACCCCCGCCGTCGACTCGATCTGGACGAACAGCGACGTGAACTCCTCGGCCTTCGCGAGGTAGTCCTCGACCCGGTTCCAGCGCGCGGACCGGGAGAGGGCGCTGCCGACACCGCGCACGCCTCGCGGCGGATAGCGGACGGCCCGCACCACGGCTTCCGCCTCCTCGGCGCTGTCGACCATGGGCACCAACAGGTTCTGGGCGCCCAGGTCGAGCAGCTGCTTCAGCGCGACCGCGTCGCCGGACGGAGCGCGCACCACCGGCGTGATCGGATACGCGGCGATCGTCTGCAGCAACGACTGCACGGTCTCCAGTCCGGCGGGGGAGTGCTCGGTGTCGACGAGCAGCCAGTCGAGCCCGGAACCCGCGCAGATCTCGGCGACGACCGGACTGCCCGACGTGACCCACATCCCGATCCGCGGCCGCTCGCCCAGCCGATCCCGGAACGGTGGATCTAGACGAAGCGGCATGTGATCGCCCCCAGATCCCGGTAGTCGGCGGTCACGGTGTCCCCGGGGTGCACCCACATCGGCCGCGTGAAGGACCCGGCCAGCACGATGTCGCCCGGATCGAGCTTGTCACCGTGTTGAGCGAGTTTGTTCGCCAGCCAGGCGACACCGTTCGCGGGGTGGTTCAGCACTGCGGCGGCGACACCGGACTCCTCGATGGTCTCGTTGCGGTACAGCAGCGCCGAAACCCACCGCAGATCGACGGCGTCCACGGCGACCGGGTTGCCGCCGTAGACCATGCCGCCCATGGCCGCGTTGTCGCTGATCGTGTCCACGATGGTCCGGCCCGCCATCTCGATGCGCGACGACAGGATCTCCAGCGCGGGCACCACGTACTCGGTCGCTCGCAGCACGTCGAACACCGTGGTGTCCGGTCCGGCGAGGGAATCACGGAGCACGAAGGCCAGCTCGACCTCGATCCGCACGTTCGAGAACCGGCTGTGTTCGATCACGGAACCGTTCTCGAACACCATGTCCGCGAAGATGGCGCCGTAGTCGGGTTCGGTGATCCCGGTCGCGGCCTGCATGACCTTCGACGTCAGCCCGATCTTGCGGCCGACCGGACGACGACCCGCCGCGATGCCCCGCCGCCGCCATTCGTTCTGCACGGCGTACGAGTCCTCGACGGTCATGTCCGGATAGCGCGCCGTCAGCAGCGGGATCGTCTCCCGCGCCTCCTCCGCGGCCGCCAGTTCGTCGGCGATCGCGGTGATCGTTTCCTGTTCGAGCATGTTCCCCGCCTCAGAGCTGGTTGCCGAGTTTGTACTCGCCCTGTTTCCACGCCGGCAGTTCGCCTTCGTCGTCACCCTTTCGCGTGTACGAGAAGCCGTCGGCGCCGATGGTGACCTCCAGCTCGCTGTCATCGGTCCGCGCGACGACCGGCTGCGGCTTGCCGTCGAGGTCGAGCACCAGCGAGGCGTCGGTGTACCAGGACGGGACCACCGGCGTGCCCCACCAGTCGCGGCGCTGGTTGTCGTGCACGTCCCAGGTGACGACCGGGTTGTCCGGGTCGCCGGTGTAGTAGTCCTGCGTGTAGATCTCGACGCGGTGCCCGTCGGGGTCGCGAAGGTACAGGTAGAACGCGTTCGACACGCCGTGCCTGCCCGGTCCGCGTTCGATGTGGTCCGACATCCGCAGCGAACCGAGTTTGTCGCAAATGGACAGGATGTTGTGCTTCTCGTGCGTGGCGAAGGCGACGTGGTGCATGCGCGGCCCGTCGCCGCCGGTCATCGCGGTGTCGTGCACGGTGGGCTTGCGGCGCATCCAGGCCGCGTAGGTCGTGCCCTGGTCGTCCTGGATGTCTTCGGTGACCCGGAAGTTGAGGTCTTCCATATGCTTCACCGCGAGCGGGACGTCCGGCGTGACCTGGTTGAAGTGGTCGAGCCGCACCAGCGCACCCGGCAGGTGCAGGTCGTAGCGCCAGCCGAGGCGCTCCACGTGCTGGACGTCGTGGAAGAACTCGATGGGGAAGCCGAGCGGATCCTGCACCCGCACCGAGTCGCCGATGCCCTTGGTGTAGCCGTCCGCGCGGCGTTCGACCCGGCAGCCCAGTTCCGTGTAGAACGCGACTGCCTTGTCCAGGTCCTCGGGCGACCGCACCCGGTACGAGAAGGCCGCGACCGCCGCGACCGGTCCCTCGCGCAGCACGAGGTTGTGGTGGATGAACTCGTCGATCGTGCGGAGACTGATCGTCGTCTCGTCCTCTTCGGTCACCGTCAGGCCGAGCACGTCGGCGTAGAACGCGCGCGAGCGCGCCAGATCGGTGACGACGAGTTCCATGTACGCGCAGCGCAGGACGTCCGGCGGCGGCGATTTCGGGGTGGGGATCGGCTTCATTGCGTCATCCTTTGTGGACAGTGGAGGTGGGCTCAGCCCTTGCCGAAGGCGGGGTTGTGCACCTCGCCGAGATTGATGTGCACCGCCTGCTGGTCGGTGTAGAAGTCGATCGAGCGGTAGCCGCCCTCGTGCCCCAGCCCGGACGCCTTCACCCCGCCGAAGGGCGTGCGCAGATCGCGGACGTTGTTGGAGTTGAGCCACACCATGCCCGCCTCGACGGACTGCGCGAAGTTGTGCGCCCGCTTGAGGTCGTTGGTCCAGACGTAGGCCGCGAGCCCGTACTTCGTGTTGTTCGCGAGTTCGAGCGCCTCTTCCTCGCTGTCGAACGGCGTGATCGCGACGACCGGGCCGAAGATCTCCTCCTGGAAGATCCGGGCGTCCGGTTTGACGTCGGCGAACACCGTCGGCGCCACGTAGTTCCCGGTCGGGAAGCCGTCCGGACGGCCGCCGCCGGCGACCAGCCTGCCCTCGGTCTTGCCGATCTCGATGTACTTCATGACCTTGTCGTAGTGCTCGGGGTGCACCAGGGCGCCGACCTCGGTCTTGGGGTCGCTCGGGTCGCCGACCACGACGCGTTTGGCCTGCGCGGCGTAGCGCTCGGCGAACTCGTCGTAGATCGCGCGCTCGACCAGTATGCGGCTGCCCGCGGTGCAGCGTTCGCCGTTGAGCGAGAACACGCCGAAGATCGTCGCGTCGATCGCGGTCTCCAGATCGGCGTCGGCGAAGACGATGGCGGGCGACTTGCCGCCCAGTTCCATCGACAGACCTTTGAGGAACGGCGCCGCGTTGCCGAAGATCAGGCTGCCGGTGCCGCTTTCGCCGGTGAACGAGATCAGCGGGACGTCCGGATGCTTCACCAGCGCGTCGCCGGCGTCCTCACCGAAGCCGTTGACGAGGTTGAAAACCCCCGCCGGCAGTCCGGCCTCCTCGAAGATCTCCGCCCACAGCGACGCGGAAAGCGGCGTGAACTCCGCGGGCTTGAGCACGACGGTGTTACCGGTCGCCAGCGCGGGCGCGAGTTTCCACGACTCCAGCATGAACGGCGTGTTCCACGGCGTGATCAGCCCGGCGACACCGATCGGCTTGCGGTTGACGTAGTTCACCTGGCGGCCAGGCACCTTGTAGGTGTCGTCGGCCTGCGCGACGATCAGATCGGCGAAGAACCGGAAGTTCTCCGCGGCCCGCCGTGCCTGGCCCAGCGCCTGCGAAATCGGCAAGCCGGAGTCGAAACTCTCCAAGGCCGCGAGCCGCTTGTCCCGCGACTCGACGAGATCGGCGATGCGGTTGAGCACCCGCGAGCGCTCACGCGGCAGCAGCTTCGGCCAGGGGCCCTCGGTGAACGCCTTCCGCGCGGCGGCGACGGCGCGGTCGATGTCTGCCTTCTTGCCCGCGGCGGCCTGGACGTAGACCTCGTTGGTGACGGGGTCGATCACGTCGAAGACCGCGCCGTCGGCCGAATCGACGAGTTCGCCGCCGATGTAGTGCCGGATCCGCTCCGGGACACCGTCCGGGATCGGCCGGGGAGTCGTGCTGGTCAAGATTCCTCCTCAGTCAGCGCTTGGCGCGCTCTCGAGCGTCCAAAAAGGCCTGCATGGTGGCCCAGCGGTGATTGCGCGCGGCGAATTCGATGTCGAGCGGGTCGGCTTTCGCGGAGATCAGCCGGAGGATCTCTTCGTGCTCCTCGACCGACCGGTGAGCGCGGTCGGGGACGAACGCGAACGTGGAGTCGCGCAGCCCGGACAGCCGGGTCCAGCCCTGGTGCACGAGGTCGAGGATCTGCGGGTTGGGGCAGCATTCGAAGAGCAGCGAGTGGAACTGCTGGTTCAGCGCGGTGAATTCGTGCGCGTCGAAATGGTCCAGCAGCGCGATCATGCGCTCGTTCACCCGCCGCGCCCGCGCGATGTTCTCTTCGGACAGCTGCGGCGCGGACAGCGCGGTGGCGACGCCTTCGACGACGCCGAGCGTCTGCATCGCGTGGACGTACTCGTTCTGGTCCACCATCGCCACACGCGCGCCGACGTTGCGTTCGAAGGTCACCAGCCGCTCGGCCTCCAGCCGCCGGATCGCCTCGCGCACCGGGACGACGCTCATGTCGAGCGCGCCGGCGATCTCGGCGAGCACCAGCCGGTAGCCGGGTCCGTACTCGTGCCGGGCGATCCGCTCACGCAGCCACTCGTAGGCGAGTTCGGATTTGCTGGTCGTCTTCACTGCTTCTTCTGCCATGCCTCATACCTTTCCCGCCACAACGGGTTCAGCGGGAAGAGCCCCTCGATCGGGCGGCCCTGTCCGACCTGCTCGGCGATCCAGGAGTCTTCGTCCTCCTGGACGAGCGCCGCGTCGGCGATCTCTTCGGCCAGCGACGGCGGGATGACCACCACGCCGTCGTCGTCGCCGACGATGATGTCCCCGGGCAGGACGGTCGCCCCGCCGCAGGCGACCGCGACGTCGGTGTCCCACGGCACGTGTTTGCGCCCGAGAACTGCCGGATGCGCGCCCTGGGAGAACACCGGCAGCCCGGTCGCGGCGACGGCTTCGAAGTCGCGGACCCCGCCGTCGGTGATCACGCCGGCGGCGCCGAGGTACCGCGCCCGCAATGCCAGGATGTCGCCGAGCGTGCCGGAACCCTTGTCACCGCGGGCTTCGATGACGATCACCTCGCCGGTGCCGACCGAGTCGAAGAGCCGCTTCTGGGCGTTGTAACCGCCACCGTGGGATTTGAAGAGGTCCTCGCGATTCGGGACGAAACGCAGGGTCCGTGCCGTGCCGACGACCTTCGACCCGGGCAGGTTGGGGCGCACACCGTCGATCGCGACGTTGTTCAGCCCTCGCTTGCGCAGCTGGGCGGACAAACCCGCGACGGGCGCGCGAAGGAGCTTGGCGCGTAGTTCCTCGCTGAGCGCGGGAGCGTCCTCCTCGACGGGTGTCTCGATGGGCGTGCCCCAGGCTTCGGCGCGCTGCTTGTCGTCGACCTCGGGCAGGCTGCCGATGTCCGAAAAGGCCCGGATGCCCTGGGAAACGGTGGTGTGGAGCCGTCCGCTGCTCAGCGAGGTGCCGGGAACGTCCACTTCGACCACGACGACGTCGCCGGGGGAGACCACGGTCGAGCCGGCGGGGGTGCCGGTGAGGATGATGTCGCCCGGTTCGAGCGTGAAGTGCTGGGAGAGATCGGAAACGAACTGCCGCAAGGGGAACAGCAGTCCGGCGGTGGTGTCCTCCTGCACCAGGTCGCCGTTCACCCAGGTGCGGACGCGCAGCGACGACGGGTCGACGTCGCGCGCGTCGATGAGGCCGGGGCCGAGCGGGGTGTAGCCGTCGCCGCCCTTGGACCGGACGTTGGAACCCTTGTCCGCGGCGCGCAGATCGTAGAGGCCGAAGTCGTTCGCGGCGGTCACCGCGGCGACGTGATCCCACGCCTGATCCGGTTTGACCCAGCGGGCCGTGGTGCCGATGACCAGCGCGATCTCGCCTTCGAAGGCCAGCAGTTCGGTGCCCGCCGGACGTTCGACCGTGCCGCCGGACGTGCCGATCGAGCTCGACGGCTTGAAGAAGTACGACGGGTTCGCCGGACGCCGTCCACGCTGCTCCGCGCGGGAGGCGTAGCTGAGATGGACGGCGATGATCTTGCCCGGCCGGGTCTCCAACGGACCGGACGGCGATGTTGCCTCGTAAGTGCCCATGTTCCCCTGAATCCTCGACCCTTGCTTCGTATCTAATAACGTATATGATTCCGTGCCACAGTGGCAAGGTGGCCGACGACAAAGGAGTCCACGTGTCGAACCCAGCCCAGGATGAACGCCTATCCGGCCGGACCGCCCCACCGTCCTCCGACCGGCGCCGGGTCGCCTTCGCGACCGTCGTCGGCACCACCGTCGAGTGGTACGACTTCTTCGTTTACGCGTCCGCGGCCGGTCTCGTCTTCGGCAAGCTGTTCTTCTCCGGCCTCGGGGCGAACAGCACGCTCGTTTCCTTCGCCACCGTGGGCGTGAGCTTCCTGTTCCGTCCGCTCGGCGCGTTCCTCGCCGGGCATTTCGGCGACAAGTACGGCCGTCGCGTGGTCCTGGTGCTCACCCTGATCCTGATGGGCGCCGCGACCACGCTGATCGGGGTGCTCCCGACGTTCGACCAGATCGGGGTCCTCGCGCCGGTACTGCTGATCCTGCTGCGGATCCTGCAGGGAATTTCGGCGGGCGGGGAGTGGGGTGGCGCCGTCCTGATGGCGGTCGAACACGCGCCGTCGAAGCGACGGGGGCTCTTCGGCGCCTCACCGCAGATCGGTGTCCCGCTCGGGCTGCTGCTGGCGTCCGGTGTGCTGGCGCTGACCAGCCTGCTCGTCCCCGGGCAGGCGTTCCTCGACTGGGGCTGGCGGATCCCGTTCCTGCTCAGCGTCGGGCTGATCCTGGTCGGTCACTACGTGCGGCGCCGGGTCGAGGAGAGCCCGGTCTTCCGCGAGATCGCCGAACGCCGTGAGCAGACCCGGACGCCGATCATCCAGCTGTTCCGCAAACACGCCGTGCTCGTCGTGGTGGCCGCGCTGGTGTTCGCGGGCAACAACGCGGTCGGCTACATGACCACCGGCGGCTACATCCAGAACTACGCGACCAACCCGAAGGGCCCGCTCGGGCTCGACCGCGGCCCGGTGCTCTGGGCGGTGACGGCGTCCGCGGCGACCTGGCTGATCTCGACGTGGGCGGCGGGCGCGGTCTCCGACCGCATCGGCAGGCGCCGCACCTACGTCGTCGGTTGGATCGCCCAGCTCGCCGGTATCGCGGTGCTGTTCCCCTTGGTGGACACCGGGAACATCGTGCTGCTGGCGCTGGGGTTGATCATCCTCAGCGTCGGGCTCGGGTTCACCTACGGTCAGCAGGCGGCGTTCTACGCGGAGCTGTTCCCCGCGTCGATCCGGTTCTCCGGCGTTTCGATCTCGTACGCGCTGGGCGCGATCCTCGGTGGCGCGTTCGCGCCGACGATCGCCACGGCACTGGTAGACGCGACCGGTACTTCGGTGTCCGTCGCCGTCTATCTGGGCGGGATGACCGTCGTCGGTCTCATCGCCACGTTGTTGCTGCGTGACCGGTCGGGGATCCCGCTTGGGCCCGACCATGAAGCCGAGCAGGCGGTCAGCCCGCTCCGTTTCGCCAAGTGATCCCGCCGTCCGTGACGCTCACCCGCCGAGAGCGTCACGGACGGCCTTCGCCGCCGCCTTGAGCCGCTCCGCGAGCTCGGCGGGGGTTCGCGTGCTGGACAGGTAGACGACCGCGAGCGCGGCCGGAGCGTGCCCGCGCAGGGGGAGCGGCACGGCCACCGAGCTGAGGTTCTCGATCACCTCGCCGTGGCTGTCCGCGTAGCCGCGGTCGACGACTTCCCGGACGTCAGCCGGCCGGTCTCCTTCCGGAAGCTGCGACAGGATCGCCCGCCCCGGGGCGCCCGCGGTGAACGGATGCCTGGACCCCGGGCGCTGCGCGACGGACGCGACGGCGTGCCGGGGTTCCACGCTGACCAGGGTCACGCATTCCTCGCGGTCCATCACCGCGACGAAACACGTCATGCCGAGTTCGTTCGCGACGGCGGTCAGCTCGGGCAGCGCCGCGGCCTGCAGATCGTGTTTGATCCCCGCCGCCAGCGCGGCCAACCGCGCGCCGAGTTCGTATTTCCCGGCGGGTTCCCGCGTGAGAAGCCCGTGCTCTTCCAGGGTGCGGATGAGCCGGTACGCGATCGATCGGTGGACCTCCAGCCGTTCGGCGATCCGGTCGACGCTGAGCGGTTCTTGGGCGTCGGCAAGCACTTCGAGGACGCGGATGCCGCGGCTGAGCGTCTGGGACGTGCTCGCGGTCTTGCGGGAGTCCGAAACCATCGTATACGATCCATTTCGATAGTTGAACTGGCTGTTCGATTATAGAACAGGAATCGGACGATGATGTCACGCAAAACCAGTTTTCCGCCGGGATCGAGCCTCTATCGCCCGCCCGCGCAGTTCTTCCGAGGCTGTCTTGGCCGGTTCGCGACGGGTGTCGCGGTGGTGACCTTCGACGCCGCGACGAAACGACACGGTCTGACGGTGAACTCCTTCACCGCGGTCTCGATGGATCCGCCGCTCGTCCTCGTTTCGATCCAGCGCACCGTGAAGAGCCACGACCTGCTCAAGGACCGCCCGTTCGCGGTCAACGTCCTCGGCGCCGAGCAGGAGGCGCTCGCGATGAACTTCGCCGGCCGTCCGACTCCGGAAGGCGCGCCGACGTGGGTCGAGGGCGGGCACGCGCCGAGGCTCGGCGGCGTCCTGAGCTGGTTCGACTGCACGCCGTGGGCCACCTACGACGGTGGTGACCACACCTTGTTCCTCGGTGAGGTGCGGGAGTTCGACTACCGCTCCGGTGACGCGCTCGGTTTCGTCGACGGGCGGTTCTCGACGATCCACGAATCCGCGCAAGGTCACGAATCCCTGTTCTGACAACGACGTCCACCCGAGAAGGAGCACGACATGGGAGCCCGTACCGGACAGCAGTACCTCGACAAGCTCAACGCGATGACACCGGAGCTGTACGTCGACGGCGAGAAGGTGACCGCCAAGGTCGCCGAGCATCCGGCGTTCCGCAACAACGCGCTGACCTACGCGAAGCTGTTCGACCTCCAGCACGATCCGGCGCACCGTGACGTCCTGACCTACGAATCGCCGACCACGGGGGAGCGGGTCGGCATGTCGTTCCTGGTGCCGCGCAGCGAGGAAGACCTCAAGCGCCGCCGTGCCGCCTTCTCCGTCTGGGCCGAATACTCCAACGGCTTCCTGGGCCGCACCGGCGACTACATGAACTCGTCGCTCACCGCCCTCTCGACGGCGAAGAAGTTCTTCTCCCAGGCCGATCCCGTCTACGGCGAGCGCATCGAGAAGTACTACGAGATGGCGCGCGAGAACGACTTGCTCGCGACGCACACGTTGATCCCGCCGCAGGTCAACCGATCGGTTTCGGGCAGCCAGCAGGGTGGCGGGAACTTGTCGGCGAAGGTGGTGGAGGAACGGGAGGACGGCATCGTCGTCCGCGGTGCCCGGATGCTCGCCACGATCGCGCCGATCGCCGACGAACTCCTGGTCTTCCCCTCGACCGTCCTGCGCGGAACCCCCGAGGACGCCCCGTATTCCTACGCTTTCGCCGTCCCGAACGACGCGCCGGGGCTGAAGTACTTCTGCCGCGCCGGGCTCGACCACGGCCGCTCGACCTTCGACGAACCGCTCGCCTCCCGGTTCGAGGAGATGGACGCGGTCGTGGTGTTCGACGACGTCTTCGTCCCGAACGAGCGGGTCTTCCTGCTGGGGCATCCGGAACTGTGCAACGCCTGGTACTCCGAGACCGGCGCCGGCGCGCTCATGACCCACCAGGTCGTCACGCGCACGCTGGCCAAGACGGAGTTCTACCTCGGACTCGCCAGTGAGATCGCCGCCGCGATCGGCATCGGCGGCTTCCAGCACATCCAGCAGGACCTCTCGGAGCTGATCTCCTACGTCGAGATCGAGAAGGCCGTGCTGCGCGCGGCGGAGGCCGACGGGAAGCTCAGCGAGGACGGCGTCTTCCTGCCCAAGTGGGAAGTCCTGAACGCCGCCCGGAACTGGTACCCCACGAAGGTCTCGCCGCGGCTGACCGAGATCATCCGCAAATTCTCCGCGTCCGGCCTCATGGCGCTGCCGGGCGAGGCGGACTTCGAAGCGGAGGGGCGTCCCGACATCGACACCTACCTCCAGTCGGCCACCCTGCCTGCCAAGGACCGCGCGCGGCTGTTCAAGCTGGCCTTCGACGCGTCGGTCTCGAGCTTCGCCGGACGGGAATCGCTGTACGAGTACTTCTTCTTCGGTGACCCGGTGCGGATGGCCGGAGCGCAGGTGAACGCGTACCCGAGGGAGGCGCTGCAGGAACGGGTCCGGGAACTCTTGGCACGAGAAGGCCGGTGAGTGCGGATTTCGCCGAAATCGCCGTGAATTCGAACGGATAGCGACAGTCGGAAAGCGTCCGTCATCCATCGGGTGACGGACGCTTTTTCACGTCGTGCGGCGGACGAGTATGTATCGACCATGATGTGTCCTGCTTTTGTCCAAATTCCCGTCATCACGAATCCGTGAGCCGGTTACGACGTTCGAGTTAATCTCCGCATCGACCATTCAAGTCCGCCATGACCGTGCGCAAAAATCCAGGTGCTCTGCTCGGCGAAGGTCAGGACGAAGCGAGGCGGCGGGGGAGACATGATCGAAACCATGCAGTGCGCGGGCGCGGACTTCTGCGAAGAGCTTTCGGGTTCGGATGACACTTCCTTCGCCCGTTTCTACGAGGGCGACCCACCGTCCCGGCTAATACATTCAACAGAAAACTTGACGCTGCTGGCCGATATGTCGCCGCTCGTGCTCGGACATCTCCTGCTCCTGCCGTCGAACCACCACTTGTCGTTCGCGCAAGTGCTTTCCCGTCACCAGGACGAGGTATGCGGCCTCGTCGACGACTTCATGCCGCTGTACCGGGAGACCTTCGGCGAGCCGCTGATCCTCGAACACGGGTCGAGCGCCGGGCAGGAGAGCCACGCGTGTATCACGCACGCGCATCTGCACTTTCTCCCCGTCGACGGTGACGCCGTGGACGATCTCCTGATCGGAGACGGCCTGTTCCATCGGGATCTGGATTCACTCGGGGAACTCGCGCTCGCCCCGTGGCCGTCTTCCGCCTATTTTCTTCGCGTGTACCGGGAGAAAGTCCGGGTATACCTGCCGACCGGCGCGCAGAAAAGGCAGTATCTCCGCTCGATCGTCGGTGCCGTGCTGGCGATCGAGGATCCGGAATGGGACTACGCGGTGGTGATGCGGAAAAGGGATCTTCGCGAGACCCTGCGAATGGTGGATTACTGGCCTGGGAAACTTCGTGGCGACGATCTGGAGCTGTCCTGTGGTGAGTGAGAAATTCTCGGACGAACCGACGAGACTGGCCACGACGATCGTGCCGTTGTTCGCCGGGCAGGCGCGCGAGTTCGTCCCGGTTTCGTCCCCGGACGGCGGCCGGGTGGAACTGACCGCGGGTGCCGACGCCCAAGACGACTGCGCGGTGTTCCGGCTGGCCGGGCAGCACGACCTCGTGGTGGGGACCGATTACGTCCGCGGCCCCAAGTTCAGGCTCTACGAGATGGGACACCTGGACGAATACGATCTGGGGTACTACTTGGTCGCCGCGAATCTGAGCGACATCGCGGCGATGGGCGCGAAGCCGATCGGGCTGCTTTCCGTCGTGCGGTATCCGGCCGAAATGGACGACGCGCTGTTCGGTCTCGTCATGCGCGGCATCCGGGATGCGTGTGCCGCGTTCGGCTGCCTCAACGTGGGCGGCGACATCGGCGGCGCGGAACGCCTGATCCTCTCGGCGTCGGCTCTGGGGGTGTGCCCGGCGGGCCGGGCGCTGCTGCGGTCCGGCGCGAAACCCGGCGACGTCGTCTGCCTCACGGCGCCGACCGGACCCGCAGGAGCGGCGATGGCGTACCTGCGTTCCGGTGTCCCGGACCTGGTCATCGACAGCCTGGTGCCGTCGCTGCTTTCCGCATGGAAGCGACCGGTGGCCAGAGTGGACGAGGGACTCGCGCTCGGCGCCAGCGGGATGGTCACGAGCTGTCTGGACACCTCGGACGGACTGAAGGCCGCTTTGCTGAGCATCGCCGAGTCGAGCGGGGTCGGGATCGACGTCGACGAGCGGTCCATCCCCGTGCCCAAGGCGGTGGCAGCGGTGGCCGCTCACGTGGGTGTCGAGCCGTTGAGCCTGGTCATGGGCGACTCGGTCGACTTCGAACTCGTCTTCACCGTGCCGTCAGCCAGGGTGGACGACCTCGCCGAAGCGGTGAGCTTCCACCGGATCGGTGTCGTCACCGAGCGGCCCGAGGTCGTCTTGACCGGATGCGACGGCGAACGGTCGGACCTGCCGGGCGAGGCATGGCGGCACCAGCGTGACGGAAAGGCATGAGCCGGAAGGCGGCCAAGTTCGCGGACAAGGCGATTCTGCTGTCGGCGACGCTCTTCCTGGCAGGCAAGGCGTACAACGTACCGGCGAAGGCATTCTGGGACGACCTTCTGAACGACCGCTCGTACCTGCTGCTGGTCGCTCTCGTCACAGCCGGGATTTTCGGCGCCTTCGCACCGTTCGAAAGCTGGCAACGACGGGCCTTCGTGGACCGGAACGTCATGATGCGCAGGCGCGTGCTGTCCACGTTCGGCAGATTGCTCGAGATCAGCGCGAAGATCGATCCTCCACTCGACACCGGCGATCTGGCACTCCACGTGTGGCGGAAGACGCGCACGCTGAGGCATCCGATCCACGGTGTGCTGAAACGACTTTCCTCCTATCGGATGTCATCCTTTCCGGCGACGCGGAGTTTCGCGCCGGTGCGGGGCATCGGCGCGGTGGGACTCTGCTGGCAGCACGATCGTGAAGTGACATTCGACGTCGCACCGTTGGCGGCCAGCCTCACCGACGAGGCGAAGTTCGACGACCACGTGACACGCTTCGGTGCGGAATCGGTGATGAACCTGACATGGGAGGCGTTCCAGGCTCTCAAGCATCGGACCGCGCTGTTCGTGACGCCGATCAGAAGCGGGCGCAACAAGTTCGTCGGCTGTGTGAGCGTCGACGCCGGCCGCGGCTACGAGGTGCTCGACCGGAGGGAACTGCTGGAGGAGATGACCAATCTCGGGATGGCCATCGGTCGCGAGGACTTCGAATGCACCTGAACGACACGAACCTGCGCGGCTTGGTGTCGAGTACTCGACGAGCCTACGACGAGTGTGCCGAGGTGTACGTCCGGTCCACCGGCACGCTCGACCTGTTTCCCGGCCTCGACCAAGAACTGGACCGATTCTTCGACGCCCTGCCCGGAAGCTCGGTGCTGGACCTCGGCTGCGGTGGGGGCCGGGACGCCGAATACCTGATAGGACGCGGCGCGACCGTGGTGGCGGCCGACCTCAGCAAGGAGTTGCTCCGGTACACCCGATGTCGTTGTGCGGTGGCCGGCACGGTGCTCTGCGATCTCATGGCCTTACCGCTGGCCGCTGGACTGTTCGACGGCGTCTGGGCTTGTGCCAGCGTCGTGCATTTGCCGAGCTCGACGCATCCGCACGTCTTCTCCGAAATCCATCGCGTGCTCGCGCCCGGCGGTGTCACGGCGATCAGCCTCAAGGAAGGGAACGGCGAAGGATGGGCGCGAAGCATCCGAATGCCGTCTCCGAGATGGTTTTCGTTGCGCAGTCCCGAAGCCGTGATGGAGGAATTGGCCGCCGTCGGGTTCGTCTCGGCCCAGGTGTGGCCGAGCGGACGCGGCAGCTGGTTCGTCGTGGAGGCGAGGAAAGGGCTATCGGCCGAGCCATTCGTCGGGATTGGTCCCCGGTAGTACGTGACGGATACCGCCTCGCGGATCCGCCACATCGCCCTCGTACCGTGGGATCAGGTGGATGTGCAGGTGGTCGATCGTCCGGCCCGCCGCTTGCCCTTCGTTCACGCCGATGGTGTAGCCATCCGGCTGGAACTGGTCCTGGATCCGGCGCCATGCCCGCTTGATCAGCGCGTAGACTTCGGCGTGCTCGCTCGCCGTGAGCGAGAAGTAGGACTCGACGTGTCTTTTCGGGACGACCTCGACATGCCCCTTGGCGGCCGGGAAGTTGTCCCACCGCACATAGATCTCGTTTCCGGTGAACAGTACGTCATTCACCGAGGCGTCATCGAAATGACAAAAGAGGCAATCGGTGTTCTCCGGTTCGGCTTCGTTTTCCTTCGCCATCGCCGGTCTCATAACCGATACTCCTCGTCATTGATCGATCACCTGAAGTCATACCCATGGTCAACTTAGCTTCGTCGCAGACAAAGCAGAAGCGTACTCGCACTAACGGTTGATCTCTAAGCCTCTGTCGCGACACGCCGAGGTCATCAGCCTTAGTACCTGCTCGACGGTGAGCTCGGTGGTGTCGATTCTGATGGCGTCCTCGGCGGGGACCAACGGCGACGTCGTCCGGGACATATCGGCCTCGTCGCGGCGGATCACGTCGTCGAGAACGTGTTCGTAGGACGCCGCCCGCTCTTGCCGTACTCGCCGCATCGCCCGCACTTCGGGTTTGGCGGTCAAGTAGAACTTCACGGTCGCGGCCGGAAAGATGGTGGTGCCGATGTCCCGGCCTTCGATGACGCATCGTGGCTGTGCGCCGGCCCAAAGCCTGATGAGGCTGGTCACCCGCTGGCGGACCTCGGCGATTTTGGCGACGGCGGAAACGGCCACGTTGACCCGGGTCGCGCGCAGTTTGTCCTGGGCGTAGCGGTCGGAGGTCAGCAGGCTCTCGGAGCGGCTCGCCGTGATCAATTCGTCGCAGAGTCCGATGACTTTCGTGGCGTTTTCGACGGGAATGCGACGTTGCAGGGCCTCGAAAGCGATGATGCGATAAGTCCTTCCGCTTTCGAGATAGCGTAGATCGAACGATTTCGACAGCGCCAGACAGGTGGTGGTCTTGCCCGCCGCCGCCGGGCCGTCCACCGCCACGACGGTGCCGAGACCTTGTTCGGGCATGGTTTTCCCTTGCTGGTGCACGATGGGTGAAGCCGGACTGTGGGGAACAGGGCGCAGACGCTACCACGGGGGAAGCGTGCCGTGGACGGCCGTGCGAGTGGCCCTGTAGCTGCGAAGACTTCGAGAATCATTCCCTGGCAAGGGTTTGCGTCACTCGGAGGGAGGTGAGCGCGGCCGCTTCGGCAACGCTCCGGCGCGGCCTCTCACTCGACCAGGGTATCGCGGGTGCACCGGTTTGTGTTTGGAGTACGCGGAAAACCTGCTGTGGTGGTGGAGATTCCCTTTCGTGGGTGCAAGTTTCATCCGGATTTCGCACCTTCGGGTAAGCGTGCGGTCCAGACCAGTTCGGGATATCGCGAGACGCTTCACAACGCGTTCTTCTCCCGTTTGTTCGTCGAAGAGTGAAATTCGTGACGGGATCTGTAACGAAGGCCACGGCGACGACGTCGTCAAGGGTGACCGCCCTTCCGGCCCCGGGCACGCGAGGTCCGGCGCCAGGCACGCCTGTGCGGGGTCGAGACACGCCCGGGATCCTGCGAACTTGATTCATTCCAGAAAATGGGCCAGACTGCGGCCGTGCCCACGACCCCGGAGTTCGAGCGGATGCTGCGCGGGGCCTCCCTGCGCGTGACGCGTCCCAGGGTGGCCGTGCTGACAGCGGTACGCGACCATCCTCACGCCGACACCGACTCGATCATCGGTGCCGTGCGTGCGGAGCTCGGCGAGGTCTCTCACCAGGCCATTTACGACGTGTTGCGGGCACTGACCGCCGCGGGTCTCGTACGGCGGATCCAGCCGTCGGGGTCCGTGGCACGCTACGAGTCCCGGGTCGGGGACAACCACCATCACGTCGTGTGCCGGACCTGCGGTGCCATCGCCGATGTCGACTGCGCCGTCGGCCCCGCACCCTGTTTGACCGCGTCGAACGACCAAGGCTTCCTGATCGAAGAGGCCGAGGTCATCTACTGGGGCCTGTGTCCCGACTGTGCGATCGAACCCCGTTCCTGAGCCCTGCAGTTCTGATTCCCGGAAGGATTCCCGTGTCTGACAGCCCGGACGCCGTCATCGGCGAAATGAACGAAGAGAGCGCGGGCGGCTGCCCCGTCTCGTCGGGCCGCCGCAACCACCCCACCGAAGGCGCGGGCAACCGTGACTGGTGGCCGAACCAGCTCAACCTGAAGATCCTCCGGAAGCACTCCGCCGCTTCGGACCCCATGGACGCCGGGTTCGACTACGCCGCCGAGTTCAAGACCCTCGACCTCAATGAACTCGCCAAGGACGTCGACGCCGTCCTCACGACTTCGCAGGACTGGTGGCCCGCGGACTTCGGCCACTACGGCGGCTTCATGATCCGCATGGCGTGGCACAGCGCCGGCACCTACCGGATCGAGGACGGCCGCGGTGGCGCGGGCGCGGGCATGCAGCGCTTCGCCCCGCTCAACAGCTGGCCGGACAACGGCAACCTCGACAAGGCCCGCCGCCTGCTCTGGCCGGTCAAGAAGAAGTACGGCCGCAAGATCTCGTGGGCCGACCTGATGATCTTCACCGGCAACCGCGCGCTGGAGACCATGGGCTTCAAGACCTTCGGCTTCGCCGGTGGCCGCGCCGACGTCTGGGAGCCGGACGAGGACGTGTACTGGGGGCCGGAGCGCACGTGGCTCGGCGACGAGCGCTACAGCGGTGACCGTCAGCTCGAAGGCCCGCTGGCCGCCGTGCAGATGGGTCTCATCTACGTGAACCCGGAAGGCCCGAACGGCAACCCGGACCCGCTGGCCGCGGCCCGCGACATCCGCGAGACCTTCGGCCGGATGGCGATGAACGACGAGGAGACCGTCGCGCTGATCGCCGGCGGCCACACCTTCGGCAAGACCCACGGCGCGGCCGACCCGGACAAGTACGTCGGGCCCGAGCCCGAGGGCGCTTCCATCGAGGAGCAGGGCCTCGGCTGGAAGAACAGCTTCGGCAGCGGCAAGGGACGCGACGCGATCACCAGTGGCCTGGAGGTCACCTGGACGCCGACCCCGACCCAGTGGAGCAACTGGTTCTTCCACAACCTCTTCGAGTACGAGTGGGAGCTGACCAAGAGCCCGGCGGGCGCCCACCAGTGGACGCCGAAGGACGGCAAGGCGAAGAACACCGTGCCGGACCCCGAGGACGGCAAGCTCAACCGCGCGCCCGGCATGCTCACCACCGACCTGGCGCTGCGTTTCGACCCGGTCTACGAGCAGATCTCGCGCCGGTTCTACGAGAACCCGGACCAGTTCGCGGACGCCTTCGCCCGTGCCTGGTTCAAGCTGACCCACCGCGACATGGGCCCGATCCAGCGCTACCTCGGCCCGCTGGTGCCGCAGGAGACGCTGATCTGGCAGGACCCGGTGCCCGCCGTCGACCACGAGCTGATCGACGACGCGGACATCGCCTCCCTCAAGGAGAAGCTGCTCGCTTCGGGCCTGTCGGTCTCGCAGCTGGTCTCCACCGCGTGGGCGTCGGCCTCGACCTTCCGCGGCAGCGACAAGCGCGGTGGCGCGAACGGTGCCCGCATCCGCCTCGAGCCGCAGCGTGACTGGGAGGTCAACGACCCGCAGACGCTGTCGCAGGTGCTGCGGACCCTCGAAGGTGTCCAGGAGGCGTTCAACGGCGCCCAGACCGGCGGCAAGAAGGTCTCGCTCGCCGACCTGATCGTGCTGGGCGGCGTCGCCGCCGTCGAGCAGGCCGCCAAGGACGCGGGCCACGAGGTCACCGTGCCGTTCACGCCGGGCCGCACCGACGCGACGGCGGAGCAGACCGACGTCGAGTCGTTCGCGCCGCTGGAGCCGACCGTGGACGGGTTCCGCAACTACCGGGGCAAGGGCCACCGTCTCCCGACGGAGTACCTGCTCATCGACCGCGCGAACCTGCTGAACCTGAGCGCGCCCGAGATGACCGTCCTCGTCGGCGGTCTGCGTGTCCTCGGCGCCAACGCCCAGCAGTCCCAGCACGGCGTGTTCACCGAGAAGCCGGGGGCGCTGACCAACGACTTCTTCGTGAACCTGCTCGACATGGGCGTGCAGTGGACGGCCACGTCCGCCGACGCGGAGGTCTTCGAAGGCCGCGACTCGGCGACCGGCGAGGTCAAGTGGACCGGTACCCGGGCCGACCTCGTGTTCGGGTCGAACTCCGAGCTTCGCGCGGTGGCGGAGGTCTATGCCAGCGACGACGCCAAGGAGAAGTTCGTCCGCGACTTCGTGGCGGCGTGGGACAAGGTCATGAACCTCGACCGCTACGACGTGGCGTGATCAAGGTCTGAAAGAGTCCGGGCCCGTCGCTTCCGCGGCGGGCCCGGACGCTTTTCACTGGTGCTGCAGATCCGGTTCCGGATAGTCGCCCGCCTTGCGTTCGAGCGCTGTGGTGAAGACACCGAGCGCCATCATGCCGACGCCGAGGCCCAGATGCAGCCAGTTGTCGGCGACGTTGAACGGGAGGAAATTCCCCGGGCTGCTCTGCGGGATCGCCAGGCCGACGATCCACAGGAGCAGGTAGATACCGCCGCGCCGACGACGAGTGCCGCCACCTGCGGCGGACGCCGCGCGTCACCCCGCTTGAAGCTCTTGCGTCGCTCCGCCGGGCGGGAATCGCGCGCCGTGTCTTCTCGTTCCATGGCGGCCGGGTACCCCGGCTGCTTGGGCGTAATCCTCCGGCGCGCGTCCGGCCACCGGGTCGTCCAGACTGAGGTGTCCGGATTTCGAGCGAGGGGGAATGTGTGGCGGATCTGCTGGCGGCGGGAGGCTGGGGCCTCCTGGCCGGATCGGCGCTGCTGCTCGGGGCCGTGGCCGGTTTCCTGGTCCGGATCCCGGGCAGGGTCGTCGCCGGCATCATGGCCTTCGGAAGCGGCGTGCTGATCTCCGCGGTCTCCTTCGAGCTGATCGCGGAGGCACACGAAAAGGGTGGTTTCCTGCCGACCGCGCTCGGTGCGCTCGGCGGCGCGGTGATCTACACCCTCGCGAACGTCGGACTCGCCCGGCGAGGTGCCCGCCATCGCAAACGCTCGGGTGACCAGCAGCCCTCCGAAGCCGAGCAAGCGGGCTCAGGTACCGCCATCGCCCTCGGCGCCCTGCTGGACGGGATCCCCGAATCGATGGTGATCGGCACCAGCCTGCTCGGCGGCGGAAGTGTCAGCGTCGTGACCGTGGCCGCGGTGTTCATCAGCAACGTCCCGGAAGGGCTGTCCAGCGCCGCCGGGATGAAGCGGGCGGGCCGGAGCCCGCGCTATGTCTTCGCGCTCTGGGGTGGCATCGCCGTGATCAGTGGCGTGGCCGCGTTGCTCGGCTATGGCGTGCTCGGCGAAGCTTCCGGTGCCACTCTCGCGGTGATCACCGCGATCGCGGGCGGCGCGATCCTCGCCATGATCGCCGACACGATGATCCCCGAAGCTTTCGGCGACGCGGGGTTGTGGACGGGGCTGATCACCGTGGCGGGTTTCCTGACCGCGTTCGGTCTCTCCCACATCGGGTGATCAGCCGCCTTCGGTTCACACGTCGCCGGATGCCAGCAGGGTCAGCAGTTCGGCGTGCCCGGCCTGGGTGATCAGGCTGGCGGCGTCGAAGTAGATGCGCTCGTTGGTGATCCGGTCCCCGTCGAAGAAGAACACGGCGATGATCGGCACCCGGAACGCCTTGCCGGTCGGCGGACGGCCGTAGAACTCGCCGAGGTTGGTGCCGAGCAGGTCGAACTCGACGATGACCGACTCGTCGGCGAAGTGGTACCGGACGTTGTCGTGCCGCTGGTCCGGAAAGGCCGTCCGGGTCATGCGGTAGTACGCCATGACCTCTTCGTCGCCGTCGAAGATCTGCCCGGTCGCCATGATCTCGTAGTGCGGATGACCGTTGAAGGTGCCCAGCGTGCGGTCGAACTCGTGGGCCACCTCGGTGTCCATGTGCTCTTCGATGATCTTGTGGCGCCGCTCGCGCAGGTCTTCGCTGATCACTGGTCCTCCGGGTCGTTCCTGGTCGCGATCCGGAGCCTACCGCCCGCGGCCTCGTCGTCGGTGCCGTAGAGCAGGCTGTCGCACGAGCGGGAAAGGCAGGTCATGGCCTCGATCTTGTGGCCGGGGAAGTCGCCGATCCGCACCGGAGCGGGGGAGAGCGCGATCGAACCGTCGGCGCGGAGCACGCCCGCCGCGTAGACGGCCGAATCGAACGGTCCCTCGTCACCCGGGTCGGAGGCCGCCGAGACCAGGACGCGGTCGTCCGCGGTGATCTCGACGTCCGACGTGTGCCGGACGTCCGCGGCCGGGTACGGGACCCGGAACGGGATCGACTTCGGCTTCTTGAAGGACAGCTTCGAGACCGAGAATTCCGCGGAGTAGAGCGTGGCGGGCCGGGTGTCCTGACCGCGGTCCGCCCAGACCGCGAACAAGCGGTCCTTCATCTTCTTCAGCGCGAAACCCTCGTAATTGTCTTCCGGATCGCCTTTCGGTACCTGGAAAGTGCCGAGCACCTTCAGGTTCCGGTCCTTCAGCTTGAAGTGGAAGCCCTTGCCGTCGCTGGCCAAAGCGATGAATTCGCCGGTCTTTCCCGGCACCGCTTCGGCCGCTTCCAGGTCGACCGGGAGCTCGCCCGGCCAGTCGATCGAGTCCACCTTGGACACTTGGCCGCGATCGAGCCGGACCCGGACCGCCCGGTTCTGGCCGGGTTTCTTGTTGTCCCGCAGGACAAGGGCGTCGATCCGGTCGTCGTCCCGGTCGAGGACGGCGATACCGCTGGCACCGGAGGTCATACCGGTGCCGATGGATTCCCAGCCGTCGCCCGCGAGCGCGGCGGACGGCAGGAGCAAGGGGAAGACCAGAGCCGGAAGAATCGCGAGGGAGGCGAGTTTCATGGAGCTCCCCATTCAGCCGCAGGAGAGGGTGCCGGCGCGGAGCGCGTGGCCGCTTTCGTTGCCGTCGTCGGCCCAGACCACCTGCTTGCTCCCGGAGGCGCACGTGGCCGAAATCGCGAAGCCTTCGTTGTTGTAGTCCGGCATTCCGCTCGGACGGTCGTAGGTGGCCGTGACGGCGAACGCGCCCTGCGCGTCGACGGCGAGCGTCGCCGAGTCGCCGCCGCAGTTGTCGTCGCAGACCGCCCACAGCTTGCCGGTGGAAGCCTCGTACTCGAGTTCCATGATCGAGTCGAGCCCGCTCGCGAAGCTCGCGACCCGGGTGTACTTCCCACCGGCCTGGTCCAGCGCGTAGGCGTAGATCATCCCGTTGCTTTCGAGGCCGACCAGGTAGAGGCCGGTCCCGTGGCCGGGGTAGCTGCCCGGGTTGTACGGCGCCTTCGTGCGCTGGTCGACGAACCCCTTGGCGGTGAGGGCGCTGTCCGGGATCCACGAGACGGCTTCGAGACCGTCGTTGGCCGACACCTTCGGCAGGTCCGCCGTCAGATCCCATTCGGCCTTGGCGCTGAGGGTCTTGGCCGTGCCGGAGACGTCGTACCGGAGGACCTTGAGCGCGCTCGTCTTGCTGTTGTCGCCGTCGCGTTCGGTGGCCGCGACCACGCCGTCCGGGGTGGCCACGACGGCTTCGGCGTCGGGGTCGCCCTTGCCGCCGCGGTAGCGCAACTGCTTGCCCGACGACCAGCCGTTGGCGGTGTCCGGCTGCCATTTCGAGCCGTTGCGCACGAGGCGGTACAGCGTGCCGGGGCCGTTCTTGACCGCCCAGAGGACGTCCGGGCCGCCGAACGACAGGCCGCTCATGTTGCCGCCGAGGACGTTCGACCCGTCGGCGTTCGAGACGGCCGATCCGCCCGGCCACGGGCTGTTCGCCGTCGTGGACGCGGTGGCGGTGGTGGCGGGCAGGACCAGCAGGGTCGCGGCGACGGTGGCCACGGCGGCGGGTCATCACAAGTTAAGTAAGTTTCCTTACGAATACAAGATATCGCCAGATTCTCACGAAATGAAGCAACGCTGGGTTTACAAAAGGTGGCCTCTTGTCAAACTGGGTGTACATCACCTATGGTTTTGTAAACCCAGCCAATGGAGGAGGGTGCGATGAGCGAGATGACGGGCACGATCCCGGCGGGCTCGACCGAACGCTGGACCGACGGCAAGCGGTATCTGTGGCTGATCGGCCTGGTGGTGCCTTCGCTCGCGTTCCTGGCCATCGGCCTGCACGCGGCCACCGGCTGGGGGGTGTGGTTCTGGATCGGGCCGATCGTGATCCTGGTGATCGTCCCGCTGATCGACCTGGTGGCCGGGCTGGACCGCAGCAATCCGCCCGACGACGTGATCGAACGGCTGGAGCGGGATCGCTACTACCGGTGGATCACCTTCGCGTTCCTTCCCATTCAGTACGCGGGTTTCGTGGTGGCGTTCTGGCTGATCGCCCGGGGCGACCTGTCCGTCGCGGACAAGATCGGCCTGGCGATCTCGATCGGCTGCATCGGCGGGATCGGGATCAACACCGCGCACGAACTCGGGCACAAGAAGGAGAGCCACGAGCGCTGGCTGTCGAAGATCGCGTTGGCACAGAGCTTCTACGGCCACTTCTACATCGAGCACAACCGCGGCCACCACGTCCGGGTGGCCACCCCCGAGGACCCGGCCAGCAGCCGGGTGGGGGAGAGCTTCTACCGGTTCTGGCCGCGCACCGTGTTCGGCTCGCTGAAGTCCGCGTGGGGGCTGGAGCGCAAGCGCTACGCCCGGCGCGACCGGCATCCGTTCCGGATCGGCAACGACGTGCTCAACGCCTGGCTGATGTCGGCGGTGCTGTGGGCGGCGATGGCCGTGTGGCTGGGACCGGAGATCCTGCCGTACCTGGTGATCCAGGCGGTGGTCGGGTTCTCGCTGCTGGAGGTCGTGAACTACATGGAGCACTACGGCATGCGCCGGCAGATGGTCGGGCCGCCGAACCGCCGGCGGTACGAACGCGTGGACCCCAGCCACAGCTGGAACTCCAACAACATCGCCACCAACGTGCTGCTCTACCACCTGCAGCGGCACAGCGATCACCACGCCAACCCGACCCGCCGCTACCAGACGCTGCGTGATTTCGCGGAATCGCCGGTGCTCCCGACGGGCTACGCCGGGATGATCGTGCTGGCGCTGGTCCCGCCGGTCTGGCGGCGCGTGATGGATCCGCGGGTGATCGCGCATTTCGACGGCGACATCTCCCGCGCCAACATCCAGCCGTCGAAGCGGGCCAAGGTGCTGGCGCGGTACGGAACGCGGGTCACCGCGCCGTCGCGGCACGTCGCCGACACGCACGGCGACGCGACCGAGGGCGGGATGTGCCCCGGCTGCGGCTATGTGTACGACGAGAAACTCGGCGACCCGCGGGAGGGTTTCCCCGCCGGGACCCCGTGGTCGGCGATCCCGGATTCGTGGTGCTGTCCGGACTGCGGCGTGCGGGAGAAGGTCGATTTCGTGGCACCGGGAAGGGTCGGAGCATGATGAAGATCGAGGCGGACCGCGCGAAATGCGACGGGCTGGGCATGTGCGAGGCGATGGCGCCCGACTTCTTCGAGGTGGGCGACGACGGCACGGTCGTGGTGCTCGACGAACAGCCCGGTGAGGAACACCGCCAGGACCTGTCGGCCGCCGTCGACGCCTGCCCGGTCCTCGCCCTGAAGCTGCGGGACTGATCATGGCACTGGTCGTCGTGGGCGCGTCGCTGGCCGGGTTGCGCGCGGTGGAGGCGGCGCGCCGGGACGGATACCGGGGGCGGATCGTGCTGATCGGCGCGGAGGACCGCCCGCCGTACGACCGGCTCCCGCTGTCGAAGTCGTTCCTCGACGCGGAAGGACGCGGCGAGGTCGAGCCGTTCCACGGCGAGGACGCGTTGCGCGACGAGTTCGGTGTCGAGCTGATGCTCGGCGCGCCCGCGGACGGGCTCGACACCGCCGCCCGCGAGGTTTCGGTGGCGGGGACGACGGTTCCCTACGAGGCATTGGTGATCGCGACCGGCGCCACCGCGCGGCGGCTGCCCGGTAGTGAGGGGATCGCCGGCGTCCATACGTTGAGGACGGCCGAGGACGCGCTGGCGGTCCGTGCGGCGCTCGACGCCGGGGCACGCACGGTCGTGATCGGCGCGGGCTTCATCGGCTCGGAGGTCGCTGCCGCGGCTCGGAAACGCGGGCTGCCGTCGACGATTGTCGAGACGCTCGACGTCCCGCTCGTCCGGTCCGTCGGCGCCGAGGCCGGCGCGGTGTGCGCCTCGCTGCACCGGGAGGCGGGCACGGAACTGCGGTTGTCCACCACGGTCACCGGTCTGGAGTCCGACGGCGGCGCGGTGACCGGCGTCCGGCTCTCGACCGGCGAGGTGCTGCCCGCCGATCTGGTGGTCGCCGGCATCGGCGTCGTCCCGGCCACCGGCTGGCTGGCCGGAAGCGGGGTACCGCTGCACGAGCGCGACGGCGGCGTGGTGTGCGACGCCACGCTCGCCACCGGGGTGCCCGGCGTGTATGCCGCCGGAGATGTCGCACATGCGGCGAATCCGTTGTTCGACGGCGAGTCGATGCGGCTGGAGCACTGGACGAACGCCGCGGAGCAGGGTGCCGCGGCCGCTCGTCACGCCCTCGCGCCGGAGGCGGCGAAGGCGTTGTCGCCGGTGCCGTACTTCTGGTCGGACTGGTACGACCACCGGATCCAGTTCGTCGGCACCCCGCGTGCGGACGAGGTGGTGGCCGCCGTCCCGGAGTCCGGTGGTTACACCGCGCTGTACCGGCGCGGGGACCGGATCGTGGGGGCGCTGACCGTCGACCGGCCGCGGGAGATCATGAAGTACCGTCGGCACATCGCGGGGCGGGCGCCGTGGCCTGAGGCGCTGGCGTTCGCTGCGAGAATGGCGGCCTAGAATGACGATCATGAGTGAGGTACCGGTTACGGGAGGTCCGTACCGTCAACCGATCGTCGCGTCGGCGATCGAGCTGACCGTGCGTTCCGGCTGGTCCTCGGTGACGATGAGCAAACTCGCGGAGATCGTCGGCGTCAGCCGCCAGACCGTCTACAACGAACTCGGCTCGAAGACCCAGCTCGCCGAAGCGATGATCTCGCACGAACTCGCCCGGTTCCTTTCAGTGGTCCGGGATGCCTTCGAGCGGCACCCCGAAGACCTCGTCGAGGCGATCCACGACGCCGTCCGCGGCGTCCTCGAACTCGCCGACGACAATCTCCTGCTGCGTGCCATCGTCTCGGCCACGCACGGCGCCGACACCGAGTTGCTGCCGCTGCTGACGGTGCGGGCCGGGAGCCTGCTGAGCGAAGCGACCGTCATGCTGCGCGGGCGAGTCCGCGCGTACGGGCCGCCGCTGGACGCCGCGCAGCTGGACGTGGCGATCGACGTCGTGGTCCGGACCGTGCTGAGCCACATCATGCAGCCGTCGGACACCCCGGCGCGCACGGCCGACGCCCTGGCGTGGATGGCTTCGCGGGTGCTCGGCGCGACGACGACCCGTTCATTGCGGCATCTCTCGGAGAATTAGGGCCGCGGTCTCCGCCGGGGTCAGCCGGGTGTTGTCGATACGCACGTGATCGTGCCGTTCGATCAGGTCCTGGGCGTGGGTGCGCCGCGTGTCGTCGGTGTTCATGACGTGGTCGCGGTCGAGTTCGAGCAGATTGGCGCGGGAGAAGTCGAGGTCGCGCTTGCTGGGTTTGCGGTCGAGGCGGAGTTCGGTGGTGTTCCGTTCGAGGCGTTCGTCGAGATCCGCGTACAGCTCGACGAACCGCGTCCTGCCGCCCCGCGACCGGACGATGTCGACGTACGAGGCGATGAGGTCGGTGTCCTCGGGGAGATCGAGACCCCATACGTAGGTGAAGACGAGGCCGGGCAACGCGGCGTCGGCCGCCTCCTCGATGACGCGGCGGCGGAACTCGTTGACGAGCCGGCCGAACGGTGGCGAGCCGAACGGGAAGATGCCGAGCACCGGCTCGACGGTCATGTGATTGTGGAACAGCTTGAACCCGGTGAGCTCGCACAACTCCTCGCCGACGGTCATCTTGCCGACGGCGGGCGGTCCGAAGATCACGACGAAGTCCACGCGGCCACGGTAGCGGGCTCCCGATTCGGGGCGCGCGGAATTTGTCGGTGCCGTGTGCGACGCTCCACCGATGATCGTCGTGTTCGATGCCGAGCTCTGGGTCTGGGACGCCCGCCGTGGGGAGACCTGGACCTTCGTCAGCCTGCCCCAGGACATCTCCGAGGAGATCCGCGAGATCACCGACGGGCCGCGCCGCGGGTTCGGAGCGGTCCGGGTCCAGGTCGGTATCGGCGGCAGCAAATGGAAGACGTCGATCTTCCCGGACGCCAAACAAGGTGCCTATGTATTGCCGGTCAAGAAAGCGGTTCGCAAAGCCGAAGGAATCGAGGAAGGTGATACGGCGAAAGTGACCGTCGAGCTGATCGACCTCTGACCGTCAGAGCAGGCGTTCACCGAGCGGCGTCGTCCGGTAGAGGACGCCGCGGCCGGAGCGTTCACGCGCGACGAGTCCGCTGTCCCGCAGGACCTTGAGGTGCTGGGAGACCGCGCTCGGCGTCACGCCCAAGGCGCGCGCGAGGTCGGTCGTGGTCGCGGGGGAGGACAACGCGGTCAGGAGAGTGGCTCGCGTCCGGCCGAGAAGTCGTATCGTCGTGGACCCGGGTGCCCGGGTTCCGGCGGCCCACAGGGTGCCGGTTCCCCGCGCCGGATAGCGGATCGTGGTCTGGGTCGACGTGTTCTTCTTGACCAGAACGTACGGCGAGCCGAGGACGACGGGGATCAGTACGAGACCGCCGGGTCCTCGCGTGACGACACTGTGCCGATTCCGCCAGCGCTCGCCGGCGAGCGTCACCCGGTCGTCGTGCCAGCGGAGATCCGGATGCAGATCCGCGAACAACCGCTCGGCCCCACCCGCGGTCAGTTGCCGTGCGCGGAACCCGACGTCGGCGTCCAGCACCGCTCGCATCCGCGGCCAATGCGGCGCGACGAGACGGTCGTGGGCTTCGCGCAGTTCGTTGGCGATTTCGCGCAGGCCGGATCGCGGATTTTCGGCCAGTGCTGCCGCGGCGCGGGGGAGCTTCGCGCCGAAGACCCGATCGAGGCTCGCTCTCACCCGGGCTTCGGGGGTTCGCCGCACCGCGTCCAGGTCGATTTCGAGCGAAGCTCCCGAACCCCGCGGAGCAGGGACGAGGAACTCCGGCCAGCTGAGCCTGCCGTTGACGAGCAGCGGCCAGGTCCGGGGAAGAGCGAGCGGCGCGCGATCGAGTTCCTCCCGTGCCCACCGTAGCCAGGGCAGATTGACCGGATTACGGTCGAGGCCGGCGATCTGCAACAGGCAGGCCACGGTCTCGGACAGTGGCGAGATCGCGAACCGGGTCGCGGCCAGTTCGGAGACGCCCAGCTCGATGGTCATCGGCATCGCCCGAGTATGTAGCCATGAGCTAAATGGTGTCTCCGGAACACCGGACGTCGCCACGATCCGACCATGCCCGACCTACCCCGCGCTTACCGGCGGCTTTGGTGGGCCACCGGGATCGACAGCCTCGGCAACGGCGTCTTCGCGGCGGCGCTGCCCTTGCTGGCGGTGACGGTGAGCCATGACGCCAGAGCCGTCGCCCTGGTCTCCGCGGCGACGTACCTGCCGTGGCTTCTGCTGTCGCTCACCGCCGGTTCCGTCGTCGACAAGGTCGACCGAACGACCCTCATGTGGCGAACGCAGACACTCCAGGCCCTGATCGTCGGTGTGCTCACCGCGCTCGTCGCGGCAGGGGTCGTCACCGTGCCCGTGCTCGTCCTGCTCGCGTTCGCGCTGGGGGCGTGCGACGTCTTCTACGACAACGCGGCGCAAACGGCGGTTCCGGATCTCGTGCCGAAAGGCCTGCTGCACCAGGCGAACGGCAGGCAGCAGGTGGCGATGATCGTGGGCAGGCAGTTCCTGGGCCCGCCGCTCGGGAGCCTTTTCTTCGCACTCGCCTGGACGTTGCCGTTCGCCGTCGACGCCGCGTCCTTCGTCGTCGCCGCGGTGCTCCTGGCGAAGCTGCCCGGACGAGGCGGTCAGGCGGAAAGCGCGAAGGCCCTCGATGGGGTCCGGTGGCTGATGAGGCACCGGTTGCTGCGCGCTCTTGCGTTGCTGTTGGGAGTCAACACCTTCTGTGGGCAACTCGGGAACGCGACGCTCGTCCTGTTCGTGACCGACGTGCTGCATCTCGGCACGGGGGTGTTCGGTCTCCTGCTCGCCGGTGCGGCGATCGGCGGTGTCGTGGGCGGGCTGGTGGTCACCCGGCTGGTCGCCTGGCTCGGCGACCTCCGCGCGCTGCTCGTCTCGCTCGCCGTGAACGCCGTGGTCTTCCTCGGAATGGGGTTCAGCCCGAACATCGCCGTACTCGGCGGGTTCTGGGCGGTGAGCAGTTTCGTGACGACCATCTGGAACGTCGTCACCGTCGGCGTCCGGCACCAGGAGGTGCCGTCCGCACTGCTCGGCCGGGTCAACAGCGTCTACCGCTTGCTCGGCTGGGGTCTGATGCCGCTCGGCGCGCTGACCGGAGGGCTGCTCGCGCACAGGTTCGGGCTTCGCGTTCCCTATCCCGTCGCGGGCGCCGTGCGCGGCCTCGCGCTCTTGGCCGCGCTTCCGGCGATCGTCCCGGCGATGCGGGGCACTACTCCTCGGTGAGCTCGGCCAGCTGATCCGCGGCGTCCTGGTTCCCGGCCGCGGCCAGCCGCCGGAGTTCGTCCAGTGCGCCCAGTTCGGTCGCCGTTTCGATCAGCTGGTCCGCCGCGTCTCTGCTGCCGCCGTCGGCCAGCCGCCGGAGTTCGGCCAGGTCGCCGCTTTCGGCGGCGGCCTGGATCCGTTCGTCGATGGCGTCTTGATCAGCGCTCATGGTCACCAGGTTACGGGCACGATGTTCATTCCCGGCCGGTCTTCGCCAGTTTCGACGGCCACCAGATCTTCCGTCCGACGTCCACCGCCAGGGCCGGTACCAGCAGGGAGCGCACCAGGAGAGTGTCGAGCAGGACGCCGAACGCGACGATGAAGGCCAGCTGCGCCAGGAAGAGGATGGGCAGGACGGCGAGGGCGGCGAAGGTCGCGGCGAGTACGACACCCGCGGACGTGATCACGCCGCCGGTGACGCGCAGACCGCGCAGCGTCCCCTCCTGCGTGCCGATCTTGCCCGCCTCTTCGCGGACCCTGGTCATCAGGAAGATGTTGTAGTCGATCCCCAACGCGACAAGGAAGACGAAGCCGAACAGCGGGACGACGGGGTCCGCTCCTGGGAAGTCGAAGACGTGGTTGAACACCAGCGCCGAGACTCCCATCGTCGCGGCGAACGACAGCACTACCGTGCCGATCAGCAGCAGCGGTGCCAGCAGTGACCGCAGCAGCAGCGCGAGCACGAGGAAGATCACGGCCAGGACGATCGGGATGATCACCGTCCGGTCGTGCTCGGAGGTCTCCCGCGTGTCGAGCAGGGTGGCCGTGGGGCCGCCGACCTTGGTGCCGTCGACGGTGTGCACGGCGTCGCGGATCCGTTGCACCGTCGCGACGGCCGCGTCGGAGTCCGGGGGATCGGCGAGAACGGCGTCGATCTTCGCGAGGCCGCCCGCTTCGGTGCTTTGGCGGACGTCCGAGACGCCGGGTACACGCGCCAGCGCGGTGACGGCCTGAGCCTGGCCGGCGGGAGTGATGATCACCGTCGGCGAGCCGGAGCCGCCGGGGAAGTAGCGCGAGAGGACTTCCTGTCCCGCGACGGAATCGACCGGCGTGAGGAAGACGTCGGACTGCGCGGTGCCGGAAGCCTTGAGCTGGGGGAGGAACGCGCCGCCCGCGAGCAGGACGACGGTCGTGACGATCCAGATCGTCCGCGGTGCGCGGGAGACCAGGCCGGAGACGCGTGCCCAAAGCCCGCCGGTCTCGTCGCGCGGCGGGACCACCGCCGGGCGGAAGGGCCAGAAGGCGTTGCGCCCGCACAAGGCCAGGACGGCGGGCAGGAACGTGATGGTCGTGAGGAAGGCGGCGCCGATGCCGATGGCGGCGACCGGGCCGAGTCCCTTGTTGGAGTTCAGATCGCTGAACAGCAGGCACAGCACGCCGAGGATCACGGTCCCGGCGGAGGCCGCGATCGGCTCGATGGTCGAGCGCCAGGCCGTGCGGAGCGCGGTGCGGGCGTCGTCGGTCGTCCGGAGTTCTTCGCGGTAGCGCGAGATCATCAGGAGCGCGTAGTCGGTGGCGGCGCCGAAGACGAGGATGAAGAGGATCCCCTGGCTCTGCCCGTTCAGCGCCAGCACGTCGTGCTCCGCGAGCAGGTACACCGCGAGACTCGCCGTGCCCAGCGCGAACACCGCCGACAGCAGTACGAGCAGGGGGAGGAGCGGGCTCCGGTAGACGATGATCAGGATGAGCGCGACCACCGCGCCCGCGACCAGGAGCAGCAGCCCGTCGATCCCGCCGAACGCCTCTTTGAGGTCGGCGACCTGTGCGGCGGGGCCGGTCACGAGCACTTTCAACCCGTCCGGGGTGTCACGGGCGAGAGACTCCCGCAATGCCTCGACGCCGTCACCGGGGTCGGTCGTGGCGTCCAGGAGCACGACCACCTGCGCGCCCGCGTTGCTCTGCGGAGCCGGGACGAGCCGTCCGTTCGACGTCCGGTCGGCGAGGAACCGCGCGTCGTCCTCGGTCAGGCCCGACGGCCGCTCGGCGACGACGATCGCCGGGATGACGGCGGCGCTGGAGAACTGCTTCTGGAGCTCGCCCACTTCGGTCGCTTCGGCCGACGCCGGCAGGAAACTGCTGCTGTCGTTCTCCGTGACCTGGCTGAGCTTGCCCGCGTACGGGCCGCTGAAGCCGCCGAAGATCAGCCAGGCGACCGCCACCAGGGCCGGCAGCAGCCACCGCAGACGTGACCGGGTGCGGGCGGGACGTTCGACTTCCGAGATCATGAGCGGATGGCTCCAGTGCTACTTCGACGAGTGAATAGTTCGACCATCGAAATAGTAGAGTGGTCATCCGGACGGGGCAACGTGAGGGGAGCTACCCGACATGGCTGAGGACGCCGAACAGGTCACGGACGACCTGCTCGTACTCCTGCTGCGGCAGCTGACCGTCGAATCGGACCGGTTCGCGGAACTGTTCGGAGAGAAGCACGGCCTGCACCGGACCGACCTCAACGCGCTCGCGGTGATCATGGACGCCGCCAGGATGGGGGCGCCGATGAGTCCGAGCACGCTCGCGAGCGCGTTGCACCTGAGCGCGTCGGCGACCACGGCGGTGCTGGACCGGCTGGAGCGGGCCGGGCACCTGCATCGCGACCGGAGCGCGACCGACCGGCGCAAGGTCGAGTTGCGGATGCACGAGAAGGCGCGCGAGATCGGCGCCGAGTTCTTCCTGCCCCTCGGACGGCGCTACGCCGAAGCCTGGCGGGAGATGGGGGAGGACGAGCGGCGGACGGTCGCCAGGTTCCTCCGGAGCAGTATCGCCGCGACCGTCGAAGTGCGGGGCCGGCTCGCACCGTGAACACTCGGGAGCATGCGATGTGTGGTGCTCGGGGCGACGGGATATGTCGGTGGACGGCTGGTGCCGCAACTGCTCGAAGCGGGTCACGAGGTCCGCGTGGTGGCCCGGTCGCCGGAGAAGGTCACCGAGGAGCCGTGGCGTGACCGGGTCGAAGTCGAACGCGGCGACGTCACGGATCCGTCCTCGATCGAGACGGCGCTGACCGGCTGCGAGGTCGTCTACTACCTCGTGCATTCGTTGGCGCGCAAGGACTTCGTCGACATCGACCGCGAGGGGGCCAAGACGGTCGCCGAGGCCGCGAAGACGGCGGGCGCGCGGCGGCTGGTGTACCTGGGCGGCATCGTGCCGGACGACGAGGAGTTGTCACCGCATCTCGCGTCGCGCGCCGAAGTGGGCCGGGTCCTGCTGGACTCCGGGGTGCCCGCGATCGTCCTGCAGGCCGCGGTGATCATCGGCTCCGGCTCGGCGAGTTTCGAAATGCTGCGTTACCTGACGGAGCGGCTCCCGGCGATGGTCACGCCGCGCTGGGTGCGCAACCGCATCCAGCCGATCGCGATCAGGGACGTGCTGCACTACCTCGTGCACGCGGCCGAACTGCCGTCCGAAGTGAACGGTGCCTTCGACATCGGCGGGCCCGACGTGCTGACCTATTTGGACATGATGCGCCGCTACGCCGTCGTGGCGGGCTTGCCGCGACGTGCCGTCGTCCCCGTGCCGGTGCTGACCCCGTGGCTGTCCGCGCAATGGGTCAACCTGGTCACGCCCGTGCCGAAGGCGATCGCGGTGCCGTTGATCGAGTCGCTGGTGCACGAGGTCGTCTGTCACGACCACGCGATCGCCGAGCACATCCCCGATCCGGAGGCGGGGCTGACCCACTACGAGCGCGCCGTCGAACTGGCGCTGTCCCGGATCCGCAACGCCGACGTGCCGACCCGCTGGTCGGACGCATCAGGCGAGGCGGCGCCCTCGGATCCGCTGCCGAGTGATCCGGACTGGGCGGGCGGGACCGTGTACGAGGACAAGCGTGAGCAGCGGACGGACGCCTCGCCGGAGGCGCTGTGGGACGTCATCGAGTCCATCGGCGGGGAACACGGGTGGTACTCGTTCCCGCTGGCCTGGTCGGTGCGCGGCTGGGCGGACCGGCTCGTCGGCGGTGTCGGGTTGCGGCGCGGCAGGCGGGATCCGCGACGGCTGCATCTCGGTGAGGCGCTGGATTGGTGGCGCGTCGAGTACCTCGACCGGCCGCGGCTGCTGCGGTTGCGGGCGGAGATGAAGCTACCGGGCCGCGCCTGGCTCGAACTCGGCGTCGAGTCCGATGAGGACGGTCGGACGATCTACCGGCAACGCGCGGTGTTCGAGCCGCACGGGCTGGCCGGGCACGCGTACTGGAAGGGGATCGCGCCGTTCCACGGCGTCGTCTTCGGTGGCATGGTCCGCAACATCACCGGTGCGGCGCAGAAAGCGAGACATACGGGCTGAAGGGAGCCTTCACCCCGATAGCGGGCCGTATGGGATCGTGAGCGGATGAGGATCTTGCTCGTGGAGGACGAGCGACGCCTGGCCGAGTCGCTCCGGGCGGGATTGAGCGCCGAGGGTTACGCCGTGGACGTCGCGCACAACGGCCGCGACGCGCTCTGGTACGCCGCCGAACATCCGTACGCCGCGATGATCCTCGACATCATGCTGCCGGGGCTGAACGGGTACCGCGTGTGCCGGCGGTTGCGCGAACGGGGCGACACCACCCCGATCCTCATGCTGACCGCGAAGGACGGCGAGGACGACGAGATCGAGGCGCTCGACACCGGCGCCGACGACTTCCTCCCGAAGCCGTTCTCCTACGGCGTCCTGCTCTCCCGGCTGCGTGCGCTGATCCGGCGCGGGGGAGCGATCCGGCCGGGCACGCTGCGGCTCGGCGACCTCGAACTGGACCAGGCGAGCCACACCTGCCGTCGCGGCGGCGCCGAGATCCCGTTGACCACCAAGGAATTCGCCCTGCTGGCGTATCTGATGAAACGGCAGGGCGAGGTGGTCACCAAGGCGGAACTGCTGGAGAACCTCTGGGATTTCGCGGCGTCGGCGACCGCGAACCTGGTGGAGGTCCACGTGAGCGCGTTGCGGCGGAAGATCGACGTGCCGTTCGGTGCGGAGACCATCCGGACGGTACGCGGCGCCGGCTACCACGTGGTGGGCTCCGGTGCCTAAGGCGTGGCGGTCGACCCGCTTCCGGGTCGCGCTGACCGCTTTCCTGGCGTCGATCATCGCTCTGTCGGTCGTTTCGGCGTGGCTGGTGCTCGATGCCCAGAACCGGCTGGGCAGCGGCGCCGCGCAGGTGGCGAGGGAGCGCGCGGCCGCGGTCGTCCAGGTACTCAACACCGGCGCTGCCCCGGCCGACCTGCGGCTCCTCGTGCGGGCTTCGATCTACGAGGTGACCACCCAGACCGGTGAGCGGGTCGCGACCTGCCCCGGCCTGCGGTTCGGGACGATCGTCCCGGACGGCGGCTTCGAGTACGGCGACAGTGTCCAGAACCTCAAGCCCGGCGCCGTCGACCTCGCCAGCCGGGAATCAATCGGCTGCGCGCGTGAGCTCGGGGAAGATCCGGAGAGGAACGGGATCCGGCTGCACGTGGCGGCCACCGTGAGTGGCGACAGCAAGTACCGGATCTACGGCGCCGCCATCGTCGACGAGTCCGGACAGGCGGCGCTCGATTCGGTGCGGGTGACGCTGCTGGTGGGTGTCCCGGTGATCGCCCTGCTGATCGGGGCGATCGCGTGGTTCGCGGTCCGCCGGTCACTGCGCCCGGTCGAGGCGATCCGTTCCGAGGTGGCGGAGATCGGCGCGCACGACCTCTCCCGCCGGGTCCCGGCGCCGGACAGCGCCGACGAGATCGCGAAGCTCGCCGAAACGATGAACACGATGCTCGCGCGCCTGGACACCGCGGTCACCCGGCAGAGCCGGTTCACCTCGGACGCGTCGCACGAACTGCGTACTCCGCTGGCGTCCCTGCGGACTCAGCTGGAGGTGTTGCTCGCGCATCCGGACCGGCTGGACTGGCGCGACGCCTGCCGCAACGCGCTCCTCGACATCACGCGGCTGCAGGATCTCGTCGGAGACCTCGTCCTGCTCGGCAAGCTGGACAACGCCGAGCCGGACCGGACCGCCCCGGTGCGACTGTCCGAAGTGGTCGAATCCTGTCTGTCCGGGCGGCAGGGTGTCCGCGCCGAGATCAGGGACGATCCGATGGTCTTCGGCGACCGCGGCAGGCTGGAGCGGCTACTGCGGAATCTGGTGGACAACGCGCAACGCCATGCCAGGACCGGGGTCGAGGTACGAACGTCCATTGTGGACGAATTCGCCGTGGTGACGGTGACCGACGACGGACCCGGCATTCCCGCAGCGGACCGCGAGCGGGTGTTCGACCGCTTCGTGCGACTGGACGACGGACGTGCGCGTGACGAAGGCGGCGCGGGCCTCGGGCTGGCGATCGTGGCCGAGATCGCCCACGCGCACGGCGGCACCGTCGAGGTCGCCGACTACGGCGGCGGCGCCCGTCTCGTCGTCCGCCTGCCGTTGGCGGAAGTGCGAAGCTGAAGACGTCTTCAGCTTCCTTAAGCTTCGGTTCAGCGTCCGGGCCCGAATCTTCGGGCCATGTTCGCTCCTTCGCTCCGTTCGTGGTGGCGGCCCCTCGGCCACGCCGACTACCTGGCCTCGTCGTGGTTCCCCGGCCTCACCGGTGTGCGCGCGCTCGCCGCCGTGGCCGTCGTGTTCTTCCACTACGGAGGTCCCGTCGTGGACCGCCTCCAAGGCTGGATCGCCGTGCAGCTGTTCTTCGTCCTGTCCGGTTTCCTCATCACGACACTGGCCCTGCGCGAGGAAGACCGTGAGGGCCGGATCTCGCTGCGCGGGTTCTACCTGCGCCGGATCTTCCGGATCATGCCGGTGTACTTCCTGCTCCTGGCGCTGACCACGGTCGCGGTGACGATCGACGGGACGTATCAGAGCAGCAGGCTCGCCGACGCCATGCCGTACTACCTCGTCTTCGGCAACGAACTCGTCGACTTCAACACGCCGTATCCGACCTCGTGGTCACTGGGGGTGGAGGAGAAGTTCTACCTGGTGTGGCCGGCGCTGCTGGTGCTGACGTCGTTCGCGAGAAGCGGGAGGACCGCGTTGCGCGTGCTGCTGGGCGCATCGGCCGTTCTCGGGGTGGTGCTGTTCGCGGTGCCGCTGGCACCGTCACACACCTGGGCGAGCCTTTCGGTGCACTACTGCTCGCTGGTCGTCGGCTGTCTCTTGGCGATGACGCTCCACCATCCGCGCGGGTTCGCCCTGGTCCGGCCCTTGACCAGCCCGGCCGTCGCCACGGTGATCGGCTGCGGGTTCGTCGTGCTCCAGTTCTCCGTCGGTCCGCTGGCGAAGGCGCTCGGCGGGCATTGGCAGTTCGTCGTCCCGGTCTACGCGGCGGGCTCGGCGCTGTTGCTCGTCGCCGTCGTCTCGCCGGGGCCGGTGCGGGCCCTGCTCGCAAGCAGGCCGCTGACGTTCGTCGGAGATCGTTCGTACGCGCTCTATCTCGCCCAGACCGGCGCCGCCGGGGTCACCGGCTGGTTGCTGCCCAGCGGACTCGCCAAGGCCGCCGCGACCACCGGTGTCGCGTTGGTGTTCGCCTGCGCGCTGCGCCGCTGGGTCGAACAGCCCGCCATCGCGTACGGCCGGAAGGTGCTCGAACGACGCGCGCCCGCCGAGCCTCCGGTGGAGGCCACGGCGGGCGCGCGGTGAAGCGGTGGATCAGTGGTGAGCGGCGGCCGGGTTGCCGCCGGCGCTCTTCTTGACGAACAGCGAACCGACGAACGCGGCCAGCCCGACGCAACCGGCGACCATGAACGTGGTGCGGATACCCGCCGAGTCGGGGCTGGCCGCCCCGGCCGTGGTCGTGCTCGCCGTGGCCACCGCGATGAACACGGCGGTGCCGAGCGCGCCGGCGAGCTGCTGCAGGGTCGCGAGGATCGCGCTGCCGTGTGAATAGAGGTGCTCGGGCAGCGACCCGAGCGACTCGGTCATCAGCGGGGTCATCATCAGGCCGAGCCCGCCCATGAGGAGGACGTGGATGGCGATGGCCGCGATGAGCGGTGATTCCGGGCCGAGCAGCGCGAACAGCCACAGCGAGACCGCCATCGCGGCCGCGCCGGGGATGACCAGGGGCCGGGGGCCGAAGCGGTCGTACAACGCGCCGACCGGGCGGCCGAGCAACCCGAGGACCAGACCGCCGGGGAGTACCGCGAGCCCGCTGACGAACGTGCTGGTGCGCAGGACGGTCTGCAGGTACAGCGGAAGCAGGATCGCCGCGGCGCCGAGCAGGCACATGAACAGCAGCGCCGTCAGCACCAGCGAGACGACGAAACTGCGGTGGGTGAACGGGCGCAGGTCCAGCAGCGCGCGATCTTCCTTCTGCAGGCGCAACTGGCGCCAGGTGAACACCGCGAGCGCCGCGGCCCCGACGACGATCGGCACCCACGGCGGCACCGGCTGGTGTCCACCCGCGGACTCGCCGGACACGGACAGGCCGTACAGCACGCCACCGAAACCGACGGCGGACAGGATCACCGACAGCACGTCCAGCGGAACCTTGCGGGTATCGCTCTCCAGTCGCAGCTGAAGCAGGCCGACCACCAGGGCGGCGAGCGCGAGCGGCAGCACGATCCAGAACATCCAGCGCCAGCCGAGCGAGGAGAGCACGGCCCCGCCGATGGTCGGGCCGATCGCCGGGGCGACCGCGATGACGATGGTGATCGTGCCCATCGTGGCGCCGCGTTTCTCGACCGGGACCAGGCGCATCACCGTGGTCATCAGCAGCGGCAGCATCACCGCGGTACCGCAGGCCTGGATGACCCGGCCGGTCAGCAGGAGCGCGAAGCCCGGGGCCAGCGCGCTGACCAGGGTGCCAGTGCTGAACAGGGTCAGCGAGGCGAGGAAGACCTGGCGCGGGGTGAACCGTTCGAGCAGGAACCCGGTGGTCGGGATGACGACCGCCATGGTCAGCAGGAAGCCGCTGGTCAGCCACTGGACGGTGGTGGTCGGGACCTTCAGGTCGACGGTCAGGTCACGCAGCGCGACGCTCAGGATGGTCTCGTTGAGGATCATCACGAACGCGGACAGGACCAGGACCCCGATCAGGAGCCCGGCTTTCGCCGGTGCCCGTTCCTGGTCTTGGGTGGTTTCGGGCAGGGTCTCGGTCATCAGTGAAGGGCTCCTGGAAGGGCGCGGGTCCGCGTGGGCCGCCTTCGACGACGGCAACGGTGACAGCGAAGGCGAGGGTGAATTCGTCCTTCAGTCTGCCTGTGCCGGTCCTTGCCTGTCACGTGAATTTCCGTAGTGAGTACGGTCACTGCCCTTTCGGGCGGCCTCGGACAGCACGTCGGCGGAACGGATTTTCGGTGGTGGCACGATAAAATCGGCCCGTGACCAGAGCGATCACGGCGGAACGATGGCATTCGGTGCGGCGAGCCTATCGGGTGACGGGCGCGCGATTCGCGGAAATGGTGGGCCGCGTCCGGGATCCGGCGGCGATGGTCACCGCGGAGTGGACGGTGGCCGAAACGGTCGCCCACGTCGCGATGATCGCGAAGATGTACACGGCGCTGGTCCGCCCGGACAGCGCCCCGGTACTGGACGCGCGCGGCCGGAGCCAGGTCGAAAAGACCACTGTGGACACGGTTTCCGTATTGAACGGCTTGGTGCTTCGGGACTTTCCCGAACGCGACCTCGGTGTGCTGGTGACCGGATTGCTGGCGGACATCGAAGAAGTACTGCGCGTGACCGAGGACGCCGACCCGGCGACGTTGCTGGACTGGCTCGGGGATTCGAAGGTGCCGCTGGCCGGTGTGCTCGCCCACCTGGTCAACGAACTGCAGATCCACGGCTGGGACATCGCCAGGGCGCTGAGGCTGCCGTGGACGATTTCGCCTGCCGACGCGGCTTTGTTCTTCGATCTCTTCCTGGTCGGTGTGCTGAGTCACGACATCGGGCATCTCCTCGACACCGACGAGCCGCCGCGAGAACGACGGATCGCCGTGGCGTTCCGGTCGGCCTACACGTCGCCGGTCGTGCTGGTGCTGCATCGGGGACGGGTGACGGTCGAGGAGCCCGGAGGCCCGGTCGACGCGCGGATCTCGTTCGATCCGCCGTCGCTGAACCTGATGCTGTTCCACCGGGTCGGCAAGGTGCGTTCCGCGCTGACGGGCAAGATCGTCATCGGCGGTCCGCGACCGTGGCTGCTCCCCGCTTTCCTGCGTGTCGTGCGTCTGCCCTGAGCGCACGGCTAGGCTTTCGCGGTGCCGAAGGATTCCATCGACCGCATGGTCGACGAGTGGGCCGCCAGCGACGGTGCGCTCGACGTCAGCGCCCTGCAGGTGGTCGGCCGGTTGTTCCGCACCGCCGGGCACGGCCAGGCTGCCGTCGTCGAGGCACTTCGGCCGTTCGGCCTGAGCTATGCCGACTTCGACGTCCTGAACACGCTCCGGCGGCGCGACGATCCCGGCGGGACGCATCCGCGGGATCTGGCGGAGACCGCGCTGATCACCTCCGGCGCGATGACCGCGCGGCTCGACCGGCTGGAGCGGAGTGGCCTGGTGAAACGCCACTCCGATCCCGAGGATCGCCGCGCGGTCCGGATCCGGCTCACCAAGGCCGGGACCGACCTCGCGGCGAAGGCACTGGACGCCGTCCTCGTCGCCGACGAAGACATCCTCTCGCCGCTCAGTCCCGCGCAACGGCGGACGCTGGCCGCGCTGCTGAAGAAGCTCCTCCTGCACGCCGAAACGGGCTAAGCGTTCTCCGTCTCGAACTCCGCCTTGTACGCGGCCGCGCGCTCGATCGAGTCGACCGGCCAGGCGACGAGGCTCACCGGCACCCGGTCGCCGACGGCCGCCGCGACGTCACGGGCGATGGTCAGTGAGGTGCCGCCGCAGATCTCGATCGCCTCGGTCCCGGCGTCGGCCAGTTCGCGGGCGATCCGGACCGCGGTGGGGGAGTCCGGCACTGAGACCACCGTCGTCCTGCCGCCGTTCGCGTGCTCGCGGACCAGGCGGTGCTTCGCCGGATCGGCGCTCGGATGCCCGACGAAGACGGTGGCGGAATCGCGGATCGGCCGCGGCGCCGGTGCCCCGTACCCCGCGACACCGACCGCGGCCCGGCCGTCGACGGCCTCGATGACCTGAGCGGCCGAGGCGAGGTCGAAACCGCGGTACAGCTCCATGAGCCGGGCGCCGTCGGCCACCGCCTCGGCCGCGACCTTCGCGGCGGCGGCGCCGTCCGGAACCCAGACGAGCAGGGCCTCCGCGTCGCCGAGGTCCTGCACCACCCGGTTGGTCCCGGGGTCGGAACCCGGTTCGAGAAAGAGGAACAGATCGATGTTCTCGCTCATCGTACCCATCCAGTTAGCTTGGCATTGAACTACTTGATACCAAGGTTAACCGGCCGGGCTCGCCACGTATTCCGGAAAGCTCAGGCGGGAGCGTCGAACCGGCGCCGCGAGTCCTCGATGTGGCCGAGGAACCGGTGGGTCCAGTCGCACATCCCGTCGACCGTCGCGCGCAGGCCGTGGCCCGCCTCGGTGAGGGTGTAGTCGACGCGCGGCGGCACCGTCGGATGCACGGTTCGCTCGAGCAGGCCGTTGCGCTCCAGCATGCGGAGGTTCTGGGTGAGCATCTTGTGGCTGATGCCCTCGATGTCGTCGCGCAACTCGGTGAACCGCCGCGTGCGGTCGCCGATCGTTTCGATGATCAGGAGCGCCCACTTGTTGGCGACGTCGGAGAAGATCTCGCGCGCCAATGAGTCCGCCCGCAGGAGATCGGCGTCGTCCGAACCGTCGAGCTGCTTGGTCACCATCAGGTTCCCCAGTCACGAAAAAGTGCGTTCTTCCAGGTCGTCGCACACTCTCCTACAGTTCCTGGGTAACCACAAGTGACCAATGAGGAGTACGGATGAGCATCACCCTGGTGAATCCCGCGGGGCTGCCGGAGATCCCCGCCTACCGGCAGGTGTCGATCGCGACCGGGTCGAAGCTGGTCTTCATCGCGGGGCAGGTCTCCTGGGACGCGGACGGGGCCCTTGTCGGCGAAGGCGACCTCGCCGCCCAGGTCGAGCAGTGCTACCTGAACATCGGTACCGCGCTCGCCGGGGCCGGCGCCACCTTCGACGACGTCGCGAAGGTGACCGTCTACGTCGTCGACTGGACGCCGGACAAACTCACACTGTTCCTCGAAGGCGTGGACCGGGCCTCCGCGAAACTGGGCGGTACCCCGGTCCCGCCGGGAACGCTGATCGGTGTCGCGGCACTCGACGTGCCCGAGCACCTCGTCGAGGTCGAGGCGACCGCGGTCATCGACTGACGCTCACTGACCGCGTGCGGCACGCCAGATGGGGCTGTCGACGTAATGGTTGTCGTACTGCTTCGAAGACGCGGCGATCTCCGAGGGGTCCGCTTCGCCGCGCGCGACCCGGTCGAGGAGGCGGTAGTAGTCGAAGCGGGCCATGCCCGGTGTGAAGGTGACCAGGACGTCCGCGTCCGATCCGGCGGCGGGCCCGAACGCGTGCGGCACCTGGGGCGGCACGGCCAGGAAGTCGCCCTTTTCAAGGGTGTGCAGGGTTTCCTCGACGAGGACCTGGAGTTTCCCTTCGAGCACGAAGAAGAACTCGGTCGCGCGGGTGTGGAAGTGGGCCGGAGTGCCGAAGACGCCGTCCTTCAGGGTCGCGCGGTTCGCGGTGAAGCCCCCGTCGGTGGTGTCCGAGTCGGCCAGCAGCGTGATCTCGCTGCCCGGCGCGTCGCTGACGATCTCGGCGTCGGTGGCCCGGAGGAGAATGGGGTCGAACATGGTGGCGGCTCCTTGGTTCTGCGTGTTCAGCAGGCTCGCTGACAGGACCAAGCCTCCCCCGGGGGCGGAAGGTGATCAACGCGGAAAGCCGCACTGATCGATAATGCGGAGGTTATCGGTGTGGTTGGCTGTCCGTGAAGGCCTCCTTGAGGGACTCTGGGTCCCTCAAGGAGGCCTTCACGGACTTGCGCCCCCTCGATCAGGCGGCGAAGACCTGCGAGTCGTCGGCGAAAGCCTTGAACTCCAGCGCGTTGCCCGCCGGGTCCAGCAGGAACATCGTCCACTGCTCACCGGTCTGGCCCTCGAAGCGGACGTAGGGCTCGATGACGAACGAAGTGTTAGCGGCGCGCAGCCGGTCCGCGAGCTTCTGGAACTCCGGAACCGTCAAGATCAGCCCGAAGTGGGGGACGGGCACGTCGTGGCCGTCGACCGGGTTGTGGATCCGCTGCGGCCGTTCCGGGGCGAGGTGCGTGACGAACTGGTGGCCGTGGAGGTTCCAGTCGATCCAGGTGTCGGAGCTGCGGCCCTGTTCGAGGCCGAGGACTTCGCCGTAGAAGGTGCGCGCGGCGGCCAGATCGTCGACGGGCATGGCGAGGTGGAAGCGCGGGATGGGGGAGTCGAGGACGGTCATTCCGGGGGATCCTTTCCGGCGGGGCGAGCACTTGTCGCAATGTTAACATTAGGACAAAGTGCGGGGTCGCTACGATCGGGCGGTTCCGGCGGAAGGATGAGGATGAGCGAACCCGGCAGGGTGGTGCCGGCGCGTCGTCGCGGGCTGGCGGACGAGGTGGCCGACAGGGTCAGGGACGCCATCTTCGGCGGCGCCTATCCGCCCGGCGCGCAGCTGCGCGAGGTCGAGCTTTCGGAAGCGCTGGGTGTCAGCCGTGGTCCCGTGCGGGAGGCGCTGCTGAAACTGGAGCGCGAGGGCTTGGTCCGCAGTGAATGGCATCGCGGCGCGATCGTCACGACGCTGTCCGATGTGGACGTCGCGGAGCTCGACAGCCTGCGCTCGGCCCTGGAACAGCTCGCCGTCCGGCTGGTGGTCGCGAACGCGCCCGAGGCGGACCTGGCCGCGATCGACGAGGTCGTCGACCGGATGGACCGGGCGCGCGACGAGCACGAGATGGTCCGCTGCGACATCGACTTCCACGACGCGGTCTACGCCGCGTCCGGCCATCGGCGGCTCGTCGAGGCGTGGCAGGCGATCCGCTCCCAGGTGTACCTGTTCCTGCTGACGCGGATCGGAGTGAGCTCCGACGGCTACCTCGCGAGCATCCCGGCCGAGCATCGACGGCTGGCGTCCGCGCTTCGTGCCCGCGATGGCGAGAAGGCGCTCGAACTCTTCGCTGTCCACCGCGGCGAGGCCTTTGCTGTGTTGACCGGTAAGTGACCGTGCTCAATATCCGGTTCAACGACTTGGCCGCCGCCGCACTCGACCAGACGGATGCGATACCGCCTGACCGGCTGGCGCCGGGGCTGCGGGAGATGATCGCCGACGGGGTCGTTCTGACCGGCGAAGTGCTCACTCTCGGCGGGATTCCCGGCTGGGCCGGACGGCCGCCGGGAAGGCAGGCCGATCTGACCGGCTGGGAGTGCTTCGTCAGCAGCTTCCATCTCGAAGACCATCTGCCGATCGACGTGGGAAGCCTGCCCGAAGGCGAACCGGTGATCTCCGAAGCGGATCAGGCCCTGATGCTGCGTCACGGCCTCGGGTTCGCGCTCGAGATCGCCAAGGCGGCGCCGGTCGGGGGAGTCCTGGCTTGACAGCGACCTGGACGCCTATCGTGCGGAGAAGGTGATCACCGTCGATCGCGGTCCCGCGACCCTGGGCGGAACCCCCTGGTGACCGATACGGTGCCGAGGCGGACGAAAAGGCACCTTGGGTCTTGACGGCAAGGTGGGCCACGGCTTAACTCAAGCCCTGAAATAAGGCGTGTCCCGGGTCACAGGCCCGGACGCGGCTTGGCCACTCACCCCGAGGACCATCGATGCGAATCGGAAAGATCGCTCCCGCGCTCGTCCTGGCGCTGGCGGCCGCCGCCACGACGGCGTGCGGCGGCGGCGACACGTCGTCCAGTGCTCCCAAGGAGCTCGTGTACTGGGCGTCCAACCAGGGCACCAGTCTCGACAACGACAAGGCCGTCCTGCAGCCCGAACTCGACAAGTTCGAGAAGGCCTCCGGGATCAAGGTCAAGCTCGAGGTCGTCCCGTGGACGGATCTGCTCAACCGGATCCTCGCGGCCACCACGTCCGGCAAGGGGCCGGACGTGCTCAACATCGGCAACACCTGGTCGGCCTCGTTGCAGGCGACCGGGGCGTTCCTGCCGTTCGACGACGCCGCGCTGGAGAAGGTCGGCGGGAAGTCGCGGTTCCTCGGCCCCTCGCTGGCGGCCACCGGGGCGAGCGGACAGCCGCCGGTCGGCGTACCGCTCTACGGCCAGGCATACGGCCTGTACTACAACAAGAAACTCTTCGCCGAGGCCGGCATCACCAAGCCGCCGGCCACCTGGGAAGAGCTCGTCGAGGACGGCAAGAAGCTCACCAAACCCGACAAGGGTCAGTGGGGGCTGTCGCTGCAAGCCGGTCAGGTCACGGAGAACAGCCACCACGCCGCCATCCTCGGCGCTCAGCAGGGCGCACAGTTCTTCACCGCCGAGGGCAAACCGCAGCTCGCGTCGGATCCCTCTGTCGCGGCCGTGCGGCAGTTCGTCGACCTGATGCAGAAGGACAAGATCGTCAACCCGGCCAACGCCGAGTACGCCGACACCGCCAAATCCCTCAAGGACCTGTCCGACGGCAAGGCCGCGATGTTCATGAACCAGGCTTCCGCGGGGTCGTTCAAGAACATCGGGATGGACATGGCGAACCTCGGTGTCGCACCGATCCCGTTGCCCGCCACCGCGCCGCCGAACGGGCGGAAGGTGACCAGTTTCGTCGCGGGCATCAACATGTCGGTCTTCAAGAACACCAAGAACCCCGACGCCGCCCTGGATTTCGTCAAGTTCATGGTTTCCGCGCCGGAGCAGGCGCTGCTCAACAAGACCTACGGTTCGCTGCCGACCGTCCAGGACGCGTACAGCGACGCGGCGTTCCAGACCGAAGACGTCAAGGTGTTCCAGAACGTGCTCGCGAATTCGGCCGAGCCGATGCCGCAGGTTCCGCAGGAATCGCAGTTCGAGACCCTGATCGGCACCGCGATGAAGGGGATGTTCGCCGACGTCGCGGCGGGCAAGCCGGTCGACGAGGCCAAGATCCGCGACCAGCTGAACCAGGCGGACCAGCAGATCGCGGCCGGTGGTTGATGCCGACCGCGCTCGACGACGCCCCGGCCGTGAAGGCGGCCGGGGCGCCCGGACCCCAGGGTGTCCGGCGTAAGCGGCGCCGGGTCGCGCTGCCGTATCTGCTCCTGCTTCCGGCGATCCTGCTCGAACTGCTCGTCCACCTGATCCCCATGGTCGCCGGGCTCGTGATGAGCTTCTTCAAGCTCACGCAGTTCTCCATCCGGGACTTCTCGTCGGCCCCGGCGGCGGGGCTGGACAACTACAAGTTCGTCCTGGACTTCAACGCGGCGGCGGGGAAGTCGCTGCTCGGCTCGTTCTGGATCAGCATCCTCTACACCGTCCTTTCGGTCGGGTTCTGCTGGCTCTTCGGGACGTCGGCGGCCGTGCTGATGCAGAAGAACTTCCGCGGGCGCGGCCTGCTGCGGACGCTGTTCCTGGTGCCGTACGCGCTGCCGATGTACGCCGCGGTGATCACCTGGTCGTTCATGTTCCAGAAGGACACCGGCCTGGTGAACGACCTGCTGGGCACCGATTCCTTCTGGCTCATCGGGGACAACAGCTTCTGGTCGCTGGTGGTCGTCTCGGTGTGGCGCAACTGGCCGTTCGCGTTCCTGATCGTGATGGCCGGGCTCCAGAACATCCCCGGAGAACTGTACGAGGCGGCCGCCATCGACGGCGCGAGCTGGTGGCGCCAATTCCGGTCGATCACCCAGCCGATGCTGCGCCCGGTCAACCAGGTCCTGCTGCTGGTGCTGTTCCTGTGGACGTTCAACGATTTCAACACGCCGTATGTCCTTTTCGGAGCTTCCGCGCCGAAGGAGGCGTCGCTGATCTCGATCCACATCTACCAGAGCTCGTTCGTGACCTGGAACTTCGGCCTCGGCTCGGCGATGTCGGTGCTTCTGCTGCTGTTCCTGCTGATCGTCAGCACCGTCTACTTGGGACTGACCGCGCGCAGGAGGAACGCCGTTGTCTGAGCCTCGCTGGGTCTCGTGGGCCCGCCGATTCGTCCTTGGTTTCCTCGCCCTGTTCACCCTGATTCCGCTGTACGCGATGGTCTCGTCGTCACTGAAGCCGCTCGGGGACGTGCAGGGCACCTGGGAATGGATCCCGACGACGCTGACCATCCAGCCGTTCATTGACATCTGGGAGACCATCCCACTCGCCGACTACTTCGTGAACAGCCTGGTGATCTCCGGTTCGGCGGCGATCCTCTCGGTGGTGATCGCGATCTTCGCGGCGTACGCGCTGAGCAGGTTCCGCTTCCGTGGCAAGAACTTCTTCAAGATGACCGTGCTGTCCACGCAGATGTTCCCCGGGATCCTGTTCCTGCTGCCGCTGTTCCTGATCTTCGTCAACATCGGCAACACCACCGGTATCGTCCTGTACGGCTCCCGGCTCGGGCTGATCATCACGTATCTGACCTTCTCGCTGCCGTTCGCCATCTGGATGCTCGCCGGCTACATCGACTCGATCCCCAAGGAACTCGACGAGGCCGCGATGGTCGACGGCACCGGGCCGTTCGGCGCGCTGATCCGCGTGGTGGTCCCGGCGGCCATGCCGGGCATCGTCGCGGTGGGGATCTACTCGTTCATGACGGCCTGGGGCGAGGTCCTGTTCGCGTCGGTGATGACCGACTCGGGCACGCGGACCCTCGCCGTCGGTCTCCAGGAGTACTCCACCCAGGTCCAGGTGTACTGGAACCAGGTCATGGCCGCGTCTCTGATCGTCTCCGTCCCGGTCGTCGCCGGATTCCTTCTGCTCCAGCGTTATCTCGTCGCCGGGCTCACCGCCGGTGCCGTGAAATGACCCGCCCGTCGTTCCGTACAGAGAGGTCCGCCTTGAATCTGCACCTGCCCGCCGATTTCCTGTGGGGTGCGGCCACCGCCGCGTACCAGGTGGAAGGCGCCGTCGACGCCGACGGCCGCCTCCCGTCCATCTGGGACGACTTCGTCCGGGTCCCCGGTGCCGTCCTGAACGGCGACACCGCCGAGGTCGCGTGCGACCACTACCGGCGCTGGCCGGAGGATCTCGCCATCATGAAGCAGTTGGGCCTTGACGCCTACCGCTTCTCCGTCGCTTGGCCGCGGGTGATCCCGACCGGTCGCGGCACGGTCAACGCTGCGGGCCTCGACTTCTACGACCGGCTGGTCGACGCGTTGCTCGAAGCCGGGATCCGGCCGTTCGCCACGTTGTTCCACTGGGACCTGCCCTCGGCGCTGAAGGGCGGCTGGCCGGAGCGCGACACGGCCTACGCGTACGCCGATTACGCCGCCGTCGTCGCGGCTCGGCTGGGAGACCGGGTCGCGGACTGGAACACCGTGAACGAGCCGCTGTGCTCAGCCTGGCTCGGCTACCTCGAAGGCCGATTCGCCCCTGGCGTCAAAGATCTCAAGCAGGCCATCGACGCGTCGCATCATCTCCTGCTCGCGCACGGCCTCGGCGTACAGGCGATCACCGCCAATGCCGCGAAGCCCGCCAACATCGGCCTGGTGGTCAACCTCAGCGGGATCGAACCCGCGTCGGACTCCACCGCGGACGTCGAGGCGGCGAAGCGGATGGACGGGCACGTCAACCGCTGGTGGCTCGACCCGTCGAACGGCCGCGGCTACCCGGCGGACATGATCGAGGTCTACGGCGTCGAACCGCCCGTGGTCGGCAATGACCTCGAAGTGATCTCGACGCCGGTCGGCTTCCACGGGCTGAACTACTACTTCCGGCAGATCGTCGAGGACGACCCGGACGGTCCCGCACCTCGTGCCCGGCAGGTGCCGGTCGAGGGCGCGGCGACCACGGCGATGGGCTGGGAGATCCACGGACAGGGGCTCGCGGACCTGATCCACCGGCTCGCCAACGAGTACGGCGCCCGCGCCATCTACGTCACCGAGAGCGGAGCGGCCTTCGACGACAAGGTCGCCGAGGACGGTTCGATCCACGACGCCGACCGCATCGCCTACCTGGAAGAACATCTGGGCGCGGTGGCCGGGGCCGCCGAAGCGGGGGCGCCGGTGAAGGGTTACTTCGCCTGGTCGCTGCTCGACAACTTCGAATGGGACAGCGGGCTGAGCAAACGGTTCGGGCTCGTGCGGGTCGATTACGACACGCAGGTCCGCACGGTCAAGGCGAGCGGGCACCGGTACGCGGAGATCATCGCGGAACACCGTCGCCGCTGAGGGGTCCCGGTATGTCATGAAAGGGCCGTTCAGGACATGTTTCGTCCTGAACGGCCCTTTCATGACACCCGACCCGGCCGGGTTCGCGGCATGGCCACCGTCGGGACTGAGCCGGCAAGCGGTTCGTGCGGGCGGATGGACCGAGGGGGCCGGATTCGTCGCGCGGTACGAACGGACGTCCGCCGAAACCTCCTAGGGTCGCCATGAACGAGGCGATCCTAGGAGGCGAAGTATGCGGACACTCTTGCGTGGCGGTCGTGTCGTCGATCCCGCGACGGGCTTCGACGGTACGGCCGACGTGCTGGTATCCGACGGGGTGGTCACCGCCGTCGGGGAGGGTTTGACCGCGGAGCAGGGCGACGTGGAGATCGACGTCCGCGGGCTCGTCGTCGGACCGGGTTTCATCGACCTGCACAGCCACGTGCACACCATCGCGGGCCAGCGGCTGCAGGCGATGGACGGGGTGACGACCGCACTCGACCTCGAAGCCGGGCTGATGCCGATCGAGCGAGCGTATGCCGAGGCGGCCGCGGCGGGACGGCCACTGCACTACGGGTTCTCCGCCTCCTGGGGAGCCGCGCGAGCGCAGGTGCTCGCCGGGATCGAGCCGGACGCGAATATCGACAGCGGTTTGGCGGTCCTCGGAAACCCTGTCTGGCAAAGGACGTCGTCGCCCAAGGAACTCGCCGCGTGGCTGTCCCTTGTGGACGGTGAGCTGGCCGCGGGCGCGCTCGGCGTCGGCGTGCTCCTCGGCTACGCTCCCGACACCGACCCCGGCGAGTTCCTCGCGTTGGCCCGGCTGGCCAAGGAGGCCGGGGCGCCGACCTACACCCACGTCCGTGAACTGGTCGAGGTGAATCCGGAGACGCCCATCGACGGCTCGGCGGAGATCGCGATCGTCGCGGCCGAGACCGGCGCGGCGATGCACCACTGCCACGTGAACAGCACCTCCGGTCACCAGATCGAGCGAGTGCTCGCGGCGCTCGAAGCCGGGCGCGCGGCCGGGTCGCGGGTGACCGTCGAGGCTTATCCGTACGGGGCGGGCAGCACGGGGATCGGCGCGGCGTTCCTCTCACCCGAACGCCTGAAGATGAAGGGCCTGTCCCCGTCCAGTGTGATCATGCTGGAGTCGGGGGAGCGGATCGCCGACGAAGGCCGCCTGCTCCAGGTGCGTGCCGAGGATCCCGGCGCGCCGTGCATCCTGGAATTCCTCGACGAGAGCAGCCCGCACGATCTCGGGCTGCTGCACCAGGCGCTCGCGTTCCCGGACGCCATCGTCGCCAGTGACGCGCTGCCCGTGTACTGGAAGAACGGCACGAGCGAGAGCACCGAATGGCCGCTGCCGCCCGGCGGTGCGACGCATCCGCGCACGGCGGGGACCTACGCCAAGACGTTGCGGCTCATGGTGCGGGAGAGCAAGGCCTGGACGTGGCTGGAGGCGTTCCGGCGCTGCTCCTACCTGCCGGCGCGCGTACTCGACGAGGTCGCTCCCGGCGCGCTGGCGAAGGGACGGCTGAACGTCGGGGCCGACGCCGACATCGTCGTCCTCGACCCGGAAACCATCACCGACGCGGCGACCTACTTCGACTCGACCAGGCCGTCGGTCGGCGTCCGGCACCTGTTCGTCTCGGGGGTCCCGGTCGTCACCGACGGGAATCTGCGCACGGACGCGTTCCCCGGGAAGCCGTTGCGGGGTGAGCCTCGATGAGCGACCTGCTGGCCGACATCGAGACGCTCGTGCGCTGCGAGTCGCCGTCGTCGGATCACGAGGCGGTGGCCCGCAGCGCCGAGGTGGTGGCCGAGGTCGGACTGAGGCTGCTCGGCGCCGAACCCGAGCGGATCGTCGTGGACGGGGTCACCCATCTCCGCTGGCGATTCGGCGACGGCCCGCCCCGGGTGCTGCTGCTCGGTCACCACGACACGGTGTGGCCCCACGGTTCGCTGGAGACGCATCCGTTCTCGGTGCGGGACGGGGTGTTACGCGGCCCCGGTTGCTTCGACATGAAGGCGGGCGTCGTGATGGCGCTGCACGCCGCGGCGACCGTCCCCGACCGCGACGGATTGTCCATTTTGGTCACCGGTGACGAGGAGATCGGTTCGCCATCATCCCGTGCGCTGATCGAGGAGACCGCGGCGGGCTGTGACGCGGCGTTCGTGCTGGAGGCTTCGGCCGACGGCGGTGCGCTGAAATGCCGCCGCAAAGGCGTTTCCCACTACCGGGTCGAGGTCGTCGGCCGTGCCGCGCACGCCGGGCTCGAACCGGAGAAGGGCGTCAACGCGGGAATCGAGATCTCCCACCAGATCCTCGCGGTGGCCGCGCTCGCCGATCCCGTGGCCGGGACGAGCGTGACACCCACCGTCGTCTCGGCGGGAACGACCGTCAACACCGTGCCCGCCGCCGCGAGTGTGGCCGTCGACGTCCGCGTATGGGACGAGGCCGAGCAACTCCGCGTCGACCGGGCCATGCGGGCACTCCCTCCGGTGCTGGAAGGAGCCGAGGTCCGGGTGACCGGCGGGATCAACCGGCCGCCGCTCGAAGCGGGCTCGTCGGCCGGATTGTTCGCGCTGGCCCAGGACCTGGCGGGCGAACTCGGCCTCGGAGAACTGACCTCGGCGTCGGTCGGTGGCGCCTCGGACGGCAATTACACCGCGGGTATCGGGATTCCCACGCTGGACGGTCTGGGTGCCGTCGGGGGCGGCGCGCACGCGGATCACGAACACGTCGTCGTCGCGGAACTGCCGCGCCGCACCGCTTTGCTGGCCGCGCTCGTGGAGAACGTGCTCGCGAAACGGGATCCGTCCGGTGCGACGAATCGCGCGGGCGAATCTGGTACGGCACGACGGTGACTCGGCCGTCGTGCGGGGAAAGGATTGTCCCGTGACGAATCTTGCGACGAACGCGGAAAGCCTCGCGTCGGCGGAGGTGCGCGACGAAGCCGTCGCCGCCGCGCGGGCCGCGGCCGCGGCTTCGGGCGTCGAAATCCGCGAACTCACCGAAATCACCGAGCTTGCCGCGGTGGTCGGCCTGTTCGAGTCCATCTGGCGATCGGCACCCGGCGCGCGGCCGGTGAGCACGGAACTGCTCCGCGCGATGTCCAGCGCGGGGAACTACGTCGCGGGCGCCTTCGAGAACGGTGAACTGCTGGGGGCCTGTTTCGGATTCTTCGGGAGTCCCGGAAAGGCGAGCCTGCACAGCCACATCGCCGGTGTCGCCAAGGCGGGGGCAGGCCGTGGGATCGGGCACGCGCTCAAACTGCACCAGCGCGGGTGGGCGCTGCTCCAGGACGTCTCGGTGATCACCTGGACCTTCGACCCGCTGGTGCGCCGCAACGCCTATTTCAACCTGGGGAAACTCGGCGCGCGTCCGATCGGCTACCTGCCCGATTTCTACGGTCCGATGGAGGACAGCATCAACGGCTCGGGCGACACCGACCGGCTGATGGTCGGGTGGGATCTCAAAAGCCCGGAGGTCCGTGCCGCCGCCTTCGGAGAACCCGTCCTCATCGACGCGGAGGCGCTGGGTGCGGTGAAGGCACTCACGGTCGATTCCGACAGCGGTCCGAGCATCGGCTCGGCCGACGCGCCGACCGTGCTGGTCGCCGTCCCGCCCGACATCGAGCGGTTGCGCCGCACCGACCCCGGTCGCGGCACCGCGTGGCGCGCCGCCCTGCGTGAAGTCCTCGGTGGACTGATGGCGGACAACGCCCAGGTCACCGGTTTCGATCGTGCCGGCTGGTACGTGATCTCGAAGGAGCAGTCGTGAAACTCAGCGGTGTGGAACTGCGCCGGATCCGGATGCCGCTCGTGGCCCCGTTCCGGACGTCGTTCGGAACGCAGTCCGAACGGGAACTGCTGCTCGTCCGCGCGGTGACCCCGGCGGGTGAGGGCTGGGGTGAATGCGTCGCGATGGATGCGCCGCTCTACTCGTCGGAGTACAACGACGCCGCCGAGCATGTGCTGCGCACCCATCTGATCCCCGCCCTGCTGGCCGCGGAGGACGTGACCGCGTACAAGGTGACGCCGTTGCTGGCGAAGTTCAAAGGGCACCGGATGGCGAAGGGGGCGCTGGAGATGGCGGTCCTCGACGCCGAACTCCGCGCTCACGAACGGTCCTTCGCGGCCGAGCTCGGGTCCACACGCGACTCCGTGGCCTGCGGGGTCTCGGTCGGGATCATGGACTCGATCCCGCAGTTGCTGGACGTCGTCGGCGGTTACCTCGACGAGGGCTATGTCCGGATCAAACTGAAGATCGAGCCGGGCTGGGACATCGAGCCGGTCCGTCAGGTACGTGAGCGCTTCGGTGACGACGTGCTGCTCCAGGTCGACGCGAACACCGCGTACACCCTGGGCGACGCGCCCCTGCTGTCGCGGCTCGACCCGTTCGGGCTGCTGCTGATCGAGCAGCCGCTCGAAGAGGAGGACGTGCTCGGCCACGCCGAACTGGCCAAGCGGATCCGGACGCCGATCTGCCTCGACGAGTCGATCGTCTCGGCCAAGGCCGCCGCGGACGCGATCAAGCTGGGCGCGTGCCAGATCGTCAACATCAAACCGGGCCGCGTCGGCGGCTACCTCGAAGCACGTCGGGTGCACGACGTCTGCGCGGCGCACGGCGTGGCGGTGTGGTGCGGCGGGATGATCGAGACCGGACTCGGCCGCGCGGCCAACGTCGCGCTGGCCTCGCTGCCAGGTTTCACGCTGCCGGGTGACACCTCGGCCTCTGGCCGGTTCTACCGCACCGACATCACCGAGCCGTTCGTGCTGGACGCCGGGCAGTTGCCGGTGCCGACGGGGCCGGGGCTCGGCGTGACTCCGATTCCCGCCATCCTGGACGAGGTCACCACGGAGAAAACGTGGATCGGTTCGTAGCGCGCCACGAAATCCGGGGTTAGATTTGGTCGGATCGGACCAGTCGGTTCGGTGAGACCGGGTTTAACTTCGGGGGGTGCTGACACCGGTGCCCAGCAAGCCGCATACGAGCTTGGGACGCGTCCTCGAAGACCTCGGGGACGTGCTCCTGGAGCCGGTCGCGGTCGGCCGGACCACCCGCAAACAGCTCGGCGGGGTGGTCATCCACGATCCGCACGACGAATCCGAAATCCCTGGCGGGGCCGTCGTGCTCGGCGTCGGGGTGCGGGATCAGGACGAGGTCGTCCGCCTCTTGCACGACGTGGGTGCGCGAGGCGCGGCGGCGCTCGTCGTCCGGTCTCCCGTCACCCCGGCGCCGGAACTCCGCCGTGCCGCGGACTCGTCCGGGGTCGCTCTGCTCGGCCTCGCGCGCGGCGCGTCCTGGACGCAGCTCGCCGCCATGCTCCGGACCTTGCTGGCCGAAGAGGACGTCGGCGAGGTCTCGCCCCAGACGCTCGGCGGAATGCCGTCGGGTGATCTCTTCGCGCTGGCCAACGCGATCGCCGCGCTCATCGACGCGCCGGTGACCATCGAGGACCGCAGCAACCGGATCCTCGCGTTCTCCGGGCGCCAGGACGAAGCGGACCCATCCCGGGTCGAGACCATCCTCGGCCGTCAGGTGCCGGAGCGGTTCGCCCGCGGCCTGGAACGGGACGGCGTCTTCGAGCGGCTGTACCGCGACCACGCGCCCGTGTATGTCGATCCGCAGCGGTACGACGACAACGAGATCGCGATCCCGCGCGTGGCGTTCGCCGTCCGCGCCGGCGACGAGGTGCTCGGGTCGATCTGGGCCGCGGTGCGGGAACCGCTCAGCGAAGAGCGGACGCAGGCGCTGATCGACGCCGCCAAACTCGTCGCGCTGCACCTGCTCCGGCTGCGCGCGGGCGCCGACGTCGAACGACGGCTGCGCGCGGATCTGGTGAGCACGGCGCTCGAAGGCGGGGCCGGCGCCCCGGAGGCGATCGCCCGGCTCGGGCTGCTCGGCCAGCCGTCGATCGTGCTCGCCATGGGCCTGCTCGGCGCGCCCGATCCCGAGGACGATCTGAGGCTGGTCGCGGACCGTCAGCGGGTCGCCGACGCGCTGGCCATGCACCTGAGCGCCGTCCAGCCCCGGTCGGCCGTCGCGCTGGTCGGCGACGTCGCCTACGGCATCCTCCCGATGCCCGGCGGGCACGCCGACTGCCAGGAGCGTTCGGTGCGGGTCGCGTCGACCTTCCTGGAGCGCACGGGACGCCGGGCGGCGGCCGCGATCGGCATCGGACCGCTCGCGCTCGACGCCTCCGGCCTGCACGCCTCCCGCGACGGCGCGGACCGGGCGTTGCGCGTGCTGCTCACCAACGGCGGCGCCAAACGCGTCGCGACCGCGGACGACGTCCACGTCGACGCGCTCATGCTCGATCTGGCCGACCTCGCCGCGGCCAGGGGAGACGTCGCGACAGGACCTGTCGCGCGGTTGCTCGCCTACGACGCGCAGCACCAGTCACAACTGGTGCACACCCTTCGATGCTGGCTCGACGCCTTCGGTGACATCGGAGCCGCGTCCGCGTCGGCCTACGTCCATCCGAACACCTTCCGCTACCGGCTGCGGCGTCTCGCCGAGGTCGGCGAGATCGACCTCGACGACGCGGGGGAGCGGTTCGCGGCGATGCTGCAGTTGCGGCTGCTGCCCCGTGACGCGCGGACCGGACCGCCGGGCGCCGAAGACTGACGTTGGTCTTCCGGACCGAAACGACGGCCGATGTTCGTGTGATCGCACGAACTCCGCTCGACGGCCGCGTTTCAGAATGAGTGATCGGCGCCACGCTCGCGTCGTTCTCCTTCTCTCCCCAAGTTTCCGCGGAGGCGCCATGACGGCAGTGGTCAACGAGGACACCTGGACAGCACGGCGGATCAACCGGACGGCGCTCATCACGATGGTGGTGATGGTGTTCGCCTGGGCGGTGGACTACATCGACCGGTTCTCGATCGGGATGGCGCTGCCGATGATCGGCGCCGAGTTCGAGCTCAGCAAGACCCAGCAGGGCTGGCTCGTCACCGTGTTCGCGCTGGTGTACATGGTCTGCCAGATCCCGGCGGGTTTCCTCGCCGACCGGTACGGCTCGCGGGGGCCGATGCTGGCCACGCTGCTGCTCTGGTCGGCGTTCACCGCGATGACCGGGATGGCGGGCACGTTCGGCATGCTGCTCGTCGTCCGCGGCCTTTTCGGTGTGTGCCAAGGACTTTTCCCGGCCGCGTCGTTCAAGGCGATCGCCGAACGGACCACCCCCGGGAATCGCGCGACAGTGACCGGCGTGATGCTGTCCGCCGGTGGCATCGGTGCCGGCCTGGCGCCGTTGATCGTCGGGCCACTGCTGATGGCGGTCGGCTGGCGGCACACGTTCTTCTGGATGGCTGGTGTCGGCGCGATCATCGGCGTGGTCGTCTGGACGCTGCTGCCCAAGGCGCTGCCCGAAAGGCTGAGCAGCCTCCCGCGCGACGAGGCGAAGACCCCGGAGGTCTCCCGCAAACAGGTGTTGAAGTCCTTTGTGGTCTGGAAGTTCACGCTGTTGTTCTGTGCCACCAACATGCTGAACTACGGCCTGATCACCTGGGTGCCCAGCTACCTGCTCGAGGCGCGGGGCCTGACGCTGAACCAGACCGGTGTGCTCGCGGCGATCCCGATGCTGGTCAGCATCGGCACCACCATCCTCGGTGGCTGGCTGTTCGACCGCTACTTCCACGACCACGGCCGGTGGTACCTCAGCTCCATCGCGCTGGTGACCGTAGTGCTGCTGATCCTGATGGTGTCCGCGGAGACCACGGCGGAGTTCACCCTCTACGAGACACTCGCGCTCGCGGTGTTCGGCATGGCGACGATGGCCGTCTTCGGTCTGCCGCTGCGCGTGCTGCCCACTGCGGTCACCGGGATCGGTATGGGAGTGATGAACTTCGGTGGCCAGGTGGCGGGCGCGGTCGCGCCGGTGGCCATGGGCTGGCTCGCCGACGCCTTCTCCTACACCGCGGCGTTCGGTTTCCTCATCGGCACGACGTTCCTCACCGCCGTGATGGCGTTCTGGGTACCGCAGAACCCGGCGCAGTTCACGTTCTCCCCGGCCGGTCCCAGCTCGGCGTCGTGAGTGCGCCGGATCGCTGATCGCAGCATGTCGCGAAAGCCACTTTCGGGACATCGGATTCGATAGGGGTCGTGAGTGGTAAGTAGCGTTCTAACGCTACTTACCACTCACGACCCCAGCGTGAAACACCCGAATCGGGCGCGATCGCTCTGGATGCGTCCTTTGTGGACAGTTTCGCAACACCCTCCCGGCCCCCAGCGCCACTCACGACCCCAACGCAGACAAGGAGTTCCATGCCCACCGCGGCCGAAGTCACCGAAAAGATCACCGAGCGCGCGAAGGAGGTCGGAGTCCGGGTCCGGCTGCACGCGGCCGAAATCGACGGCACGCGGCAAATCGGCGTCGACGAACACGCCCCGGTCGTCACGGCCTCGGTCTTCAAGGTCCCGATCGCGCTGGAACTGGCGAAGCAGGGAGCCGAGGGCGCGCTCGACCTCGGCGAGCGGATCACCGTCCCGCCGGGGCATCCCACGCCCAGCCCGGACGGTCTGGCCACCTTCCGGCACGAGATCACGATGTCCTGGTACGACCTCGCGATCCTGATGATCGGGATCAGCGACAACGTCGCCACCGACCTGATCCTCGAGCGCGTCGGCAAGGAAGCGACGGAGAAGACGTTGCGCGACCTCGGTTTCGAGCACACCACCGTTTCGCAGGACTGCGGTGAGGTGCTCGGCGGTATCGGCGAAGACCTCGGGATCTCCTACGAGGACGACGAAAGACTGCTGACCGAGCTCCCGATCGAGCGGATCAAGGCGTTGCGCGCTCTGCAACCGGAGCACAGTTGCGCCACGACCGCGGAGGAGATCACCCGGCTGCTCGGGCTCATCTGGCGCGACGAAGCGGCGGCTCCGGCGGCGTGCGCGGACGTCCGGCGCTGGATGGACCTTCAGGTGTGGCCGCACCGGCTGCGGTCCGGGTTCCCGGACGACGGGATCCGCGTCAGCGGCAAGACCGGGACCCTGCCGTCGGTGCGCAACGAGGTCGGCGTGGTCGAGTACCCGGATGGCGGCCGTTACGCGGTAGGGATTTTCACCGACGCGGTCGACGGGCGGTCGCGGGTGCCGGAGCGGGACGCGTTCATCGGTTTCGCCGCGGCACAGGCCGTCGAATGGCTCAGGCTTCCCGAGGCGGACCGCGAATGATTCGTCCGCCCGGATGAATTTTCCCGCCGCTCTCGTCGTTCCGCACGAACCGGTGACGCCCGTCACCGGCCTAGCATTCCGGGAACCGCCGGACCACCCTTTCCACGGACAAGAGGTGCGCATGTCGAAACTTTCCGAGATCGATACCTGGCTCGCGGAGAACTTTTCCGCCCTTCTGGAGAAGCATCAGGTGCCCGGCGCCGCCATCGCGGTCTTCGCGAACGGCGAGGTGATCGACCACGCGGCCGGAATCCTGAACAAGAACACCGGTGTCGAGTCCACAGTGGACTCCGTATTCCAGATCGGGTCGATCACCAAGGTGTGGACCACCACCCTGGCGATGCAGCTCGTCGACGAAGGCAGGCTCGACCTCGACAAGCCGGTCCGCGACTACCTTCCCGAGTTCACCCTCGCGGACGACGACGCGGCGTCGCGGATCACGGTGCGGCAGCTGACCTGTCACACCTCCGGATTCGAGGGCGACATCTTCACCGACACCGGGCAGGGCGACGACTGCGTCGCGAAGCTCGTGGCGACGCTTTCCGACGTGCCGCAGCTCTTCCAGCCGGGGGAGATGTTCTCCTACAACAACGCCGGGTACTGCGTGCTCGGCAGGATCGTCGAAGTCCTGCGTGGCAAGTCCTACGACGACTGCCTGCGCGACCATCTCTTCACGCCGCTCGGTCTGACCCACGCCGCGGCCGGGCCCTACGACGCGATCCGGTATCGCGCGGCGATCGGGCACCTCCAGCCGAAGCCGGACGACGAGCCGGTGGCCGCGCCCGCCTGGGCGTTGACGCGGTCCAACGTGCCGGCGGGTTCGCATCTGGCGATGCGCCCGCGTGACCTGCTGACCTTCGTGCGCATGCACCTCAACGAAGGCCGCGCGGACGACGGCACCCAGGTCCTGAAGCCCGAAACCGCCCGCGCCATGTGGGAACGCCAGGTCGAACTGCCCTACCTCGGCTTGATGGGCGGGGCGTGGGGCCTCGGCTGGATGATCTTCGACTGGGACGGCGGCCCGGTGATCGGCCACGACGGCGGCACCATCGGCCAGTCCGCGTTCCTGCGCGTGGTGCCGGGCAGCAACGTCGCGGTGGCCCTGCTGACCAATGGCGGCAAACCGTTGCACCTGTACCTGGACGTCTTCCGGAAGGTGCTGGGCGACCTCGCCGGTGTCGAGGTCCCGCCGCTGCCGGAGCCGAACGCCGCGGAAGCGCCGGCGGACCCGTCGCGCTATGTGGGCGAGTACTCGTCGCAGGTGGCGGACATCGTCGTCACGCAGGACGAAGAGGGCGGCCTGTGGCTGGAACGCACGATGAAGGGCATGTTCGCCGACCTCGGTTCGGCGCCGGAGAAGACCAGGCTGCTGGGCTACAAGGGCGACACCCTGGTCGCCGAGCACGACGGCCTCGGCTTGCACATGCCGCACGCTTTCGTCGGTGACGACGGCACCGGCCGCGCGCTGTTCGTCCACACGGGACGGGCTGACCGCCGGGTGGCCCGGTGACGGCGATCGCCGACGAGATCGAGGCCGTCTTCGCCGAGGCGGGGACGCGCGGCTTCGTGCACGCGCGCGAGATCGGCGTCCCCGACGGCCCCGAAGTCGGTGTCGGCGCGGACGATCCGGTCGTGCTGGCGTCCGTGTTCAAGATCCCGGTGGCGGTCGCCTTCGCCCGTGAGGTGGCCGCCGGGCGGATCGACGAGACCGAGCGGACCCGCGTCACCGCGCGGTACCGGATCGGCGGGATCGGGACCGCCGGCTGCGCGGACGACGTCGAGATGAGCTGGCGCGACCTGGCGCATTTCATGCTGACGATGAGCGACAACGCCGCGACCGACGTCGTCTACCACCGGGTCGGGCAGGAGGCCGTCGACCGGGTGCTCACGGACCTCGGCCTCGCCCGGACGCGGCTGGTCGGCTGCTGCGAAGACCTGTTCGCCTCGGTGATCGCCGATCTCGGCGCGAAACCGGACGACGACCTGGAAGCCGTCTTCGCCGCGGCGACCGAAGAACAGATGTGGAAGCTCTCGGTGCTCGACCCGGAACGCACGACGTCGTCGACGCCGAGGGAGATCACCGCGTTGCTCGACGCGATCTGGACCGACCGCGCGGGCGACCCGGCCGCCTGCGAACGCGTGCGGACGATCATGGCGCAGCAGATCTGGCCGCACCGGATCTCGTCCGGTTTCCCCTCGGGGGTCGCGATCGCGGCCAAGACCGGGACGCTTCCCGCCGTCCGCAACGAAGCGGGGGTGGTGACCCATGTGGACGGTCGCCGCTACGCCGTCGCGGTGTTCACCCGCGCCGAATCCCTCGCCGACCGCCAGCCCGCGGTCGACTCCGCCCTCGGTGAGGCCGCCCGCCTCGCCGTCGATCACCTCCGTGCGCAGACCGTGACCCAGTAGGAGAAACCGCATGAAGAAAGCCCGGCTCACCGCCGCGATCACGAGCGTGGTGGCCTTGACCGTGAGCGCGTGCGGGGGGACGTCGCAATCCGGGCAGGACCGGACCGCGAACCAGAAATTGACCGAGGGCAAGACCTTCACGATGGCGATCGGCACCGATCCGGGAGCACTGGACCCGGCGATGACCGTGCTCTCGGTCGCGCTCGACATCGGGCGCTACCTCTACGACAGCCTGATCAACCTCGACGAGGCGGGCAAGCCGATCGCCGGCCTCGCCGAGAAGTGGGAGGCCACCACGACCACGGCCTCCTTCACCCTGCGGAACGGGATCACCTGCGACGACGGCACGCCGCTGACCGCGAGCGACGTCGCCGCGAACGTCAACTTCGTCGGCGATCCCGCCAACAAGTCGCCGATGTCCGGGCTCACCGTCGCGCCGGGGACCAAGGCGACCGCCGACGACGCGGCACGGAAGATCACGCTCACCAGCGGTGCGCCGGACGCGTTCCTGCTGCGCAACGTCGGCGGCCTGCCGATCGTGTGCGGCAAGGGCGTGACCGACCGGCAGGCGCTCGCCAAGGGCAAGTACGGCACCGGCATGTTCACCATGACCGAGATCGTGCCGAACGATCATTACACCCTCACCCGGCGCAAGGATTACGCGTGGGGGCCGGGGGATTGGCAGCGCGAGCAGCCCGGACTGCCGGAGAAGGTGACCTTCCGGGTCATCCAGAACATGACGACCGCCGCGAACCTGCTGCTGTCCGGTGAGCTCAACGGCGCCCGGATCACCGGCCAGGACCAGCAGCGGCTGCGTGCCCAGAAGCTGTTCAACGGCGAGCAGGTCGTGCCGATGGGTGAGATGTTCTTCAACCAGGCGCCCGGCCGGGCGGGCGGCGACCTGGCCGTGCGTCGCGGACTGGTGCAGGCACTCGACCTCGCCCAGATCGGCAAGGTGCTCACCAGCGGCTCCGGGGCGCCGAGCCAGGGAATGGTCACCACCGAACCCAAGGCGTGCGCCGGGGACGCGGTGGCGGGCAAGCTCCCCGCGTTCGACGTCGCCGCCGCGAAGTCGGCACTCGACGCGGCCGGCTGGAAGCCGGGAGCGGACGGGGTGCGGGTCAAGGACGGCAAACGGCTCGCGCTGACCGCCATCTACGGCACACAACTCGGGCCGACGATGGCGCCCGCCGCGGAACTGATGCAGCAGTCGTGGAAGGCCGTCGGCGCCGATGTGGCGCTCAAGGGCCTCGACAGCCCGGGGACCAGCCAGGTGCTCTTCAACACCGGCGAGTGGGACATCTCGCTGGCACCGGTGACCTTGCTGCTGCCGAGCCAGGTCGGCCCGTTCGTCTCGGGACCGAAACCGCCGGCGGGCACGAACTTCGCCCATATTGAGAACGAGAAGTACACGTCGCAGGCCGCGCAGGCGGCGCAGTTGTCCGGTGAGTCGGGCTGCGCGACCTGGCTCGCGGCGGAACAGGCGCTCATCGAGCGGCTGGACGTCGTGCCCTACGTCAACTCGGTCATCCCGACCTTCGGCAGCAACGCGCGGTTCAAGGTCATCTTCGGTTCGGTGGAGCCCTCGTCGATCCGGATGTACAGCTGATGGCCGTCTCGGTCGCCCCGGCCGGATTGCGCGGCAGCCCGTGGCTGTCGTTCGCCGTGCGCCGCCTCGGCCGGTTCGCGATCTCGTTGTGGGTCCTGATCACCACGGCGTTCCTGATGATCCAGCTGATCCCCGGCGATCCGGTCCGCGCCGCGCTCGGGCTGACCGCGCCGGTCGAGCTGGTGAACGCTCGGCGGGCGGCGCTCGGCCTCGACGATCCGCTGTGGCTGCAGTACGTCCACTACCTCGGCGGGCTGGTCACCGGTGACTTCGGGACGTCGATGACGAGCGGGCAGCCGGTCTCCGAGGTGATCGGCGACCGGCTGCCCGCCACCCTCGAACTGGCGTTGCCCGCCTTCGCGGTGGTCATCGCGGTCGCGATCCCGCTGGGCCTGCTGTTCGCCGTGCTGACCCGCGGCGGACGACGGCGGGGCGGCGAGCTGGCGTTCACCTCGACGACCGTGCTGCTCGCGGCCATCCCGGAGTTCCTGCTCGCGGTGGCGCTGGTCGCGTTCTTCTCCGTCCAGCTGGGCTGGTTCCCGGTCGCTGGGAACGCGGACGCGAGCTCGTTCGTGCTCCCGGTGATCGCGCTGGCGCTCGGTCCGGCGTCGGTACTCGCGCGTATCGTCCGAGTGGAGACGCTTTCCGTGCTGGGCAACGACTTCATCCGCACAGCGCGGGCGAAGCGGCTGCCCGCGAGGCTGGTCTACCTGCGGCACGCCCTGCCGAACGCGTTGACCGCGACGCTCACCATGGGCGGGCTGATGCTGACCGGCATGGTCGCCGGGACGGTGCTGGTGGAGAACGTCTTCGCCTGGCCGGGCCTCGGTTCGACCATCGCCCAGTCGATCCTGCAGAAGGACTATCCGCTGGTGCAGGGGATCGTGCTCGTCTACGGCATCGGGGTCCTGCTGGTGAATCTGACGGTGGACGTGCTGCTGGCCGTCCTCGATCCGCGTTCGACGATCCGGGAGAACTGAGATGGCGAAATGGTTCGCGGCCCTGCGCACCCCGGTCGGCGCGTTCGCGGCGGCCCTGCTGACGCTGGTGCTCGCGCTCGCGGTGTTCGCGCCGATCCTGTGGCACGACAACGCTTTCGCGATCGACACGAACGCCATCGGGCAGGGACCGTCGGCGGCGCATTGGCTGGGCACCGACGACCTCGGCCGCGACATCCTCTTCCGCGTCCTGGTCGCGACCCGGCTTTCGGTTCTGCTCGCGGTGCTCGCGACGGTGATCGGAGTGGTCAGCGGGCTTGTGCTCGGCACGTTGCCCTCATTGCTGCCACGCCCTGCCGCACGGCTGGTGACGTCCGCGGTGAACATCGCGGTCGCGTTTCCGGGGCTGTTGCTGGTGTTGTTCTTCTCGGTCATCTTCGGGGTCGGGACGCACGGTGCGGTGTTCGCGGTCGGTTTCGCGCTGGCACCGGCGTTCGCACGGCTCGCGCAGACACTGTCCGCCTCCGTCGCGGGGCAGGACTTCGTGTCCGCCGCGCGGATCTCCGGGGTCGGCCGGATACGGTTGCTGCTCCGGCACATCCTCCCCAACATCGGCGAACCGCTGGTGGTGAACGCGACCATCGGCGCGGGTGCCTCCCTGCTGGCCTTCTCCGGACTGTCGTTCCTCGGCATCGGTGTGCAGGCGCCGGATTACGACTGGGGGCGGCTGCTCGGCGAAGGGCTCAACGGGATCTACGTCAACCCGGCGGCCGCGCTCGCGCCGGGCGTGGCCGTGGTGCTGGCGGGGCTCGCGTTCAACCTGGTCGGTGAGACCGTCGCCGGGGTGATCGGCGTCCGCACCGGGCTGCGCAAGCTCGCGCCGCGGCCGGTCACGCCCGCCAGGGAGGCCGCCGCCGACGACCGCGACGACGCGGTGCTGGTGGTGGAGAACCTCCAGGTGGCGTTCCCGCGTCCGGCGGGCTGGACCGTTCCGGTACGCGGGGTGAGCTTCACCGTCCGCGCGGGCGAGGCGATCGGGGTCGTCGGCGAGTCGGGCTCGGGGAAGAGCCTGACCGGATTGGCGGTGTCACGGCTGGTGGAAGCGCCGGCCGTGGTCACCGCGGACAAGCTCGAATTCGCCGGGAAAGCGGTGCTGACGACGCCGGAACGGGAGCTACGCGGGTTGCTCGGCACGTCGCTGGCGATGGTGTTCCAGGATCCGATGACGTCGTTCAACCCGACCAGGCGGATCGGCCGTCAACTGGCCGAAGTCGCCGAGCAGCACCAGGGACTTCCGCGTGCCAAGGCCTTCGAACGGGCCGTGGACCGGTTGCGCGCGGTGCGGATCCCCGCCGCCGAACGTCGCGCGCGGCAGTATCCGCACGAGTTCTCCGGCGGGATGCGGCAGCGCGCGATGATCGGCATGGGCCTGATGGGCGACCCGAAGCTCATCATCGCCGACGAGCCGACCACCGCGCTGGACGTCACCGTGCAGCGGCAGTTGCTGCGCCTGCTGGCGCGGACCAGGGCCGAGCGGGATACGGCGATCATCCTGATCAGCCACGACATCGCGGTCGTTTCGCAGACGTGCGAACGGATGCTGGTCATGTACGCGGGCCGGGTGGTGGAAGATCTGCCGTCCGCCGCGACGCCCCGGCACCCCTACACGCGGGCCTTGATGGCCGCGACGCTCGACCTCGAGACCGATCGTGAGGCTTCGCTGGCGGTGATCCCGGGCCGTCCGCCGGAGCCGGATCGCGTGCCCAACGGCTGCGCTTTCGCCGACCGATGCCCGTCGGCGACCGACCGGTGCCGTCTCGAAGACCCGGCGTTGGAGCGCGTCGGCGCCGAGCATCGCGTCGCGTGCTGGTATCCCGCGCCGCTTTCCCAACCCGCCAAGGAAACCGTGACCGCCGGAGGTGCGGAGTGAGCGATCTCGTGTTCGACGCGGTGAGCGTGCGGTACGGCGGCAGGCGCGGGCTCACCGCCGTCGACCGGGTCGGCCTGACCGTCCCTTCCGGACAGGTCGTCGGGCTCGTCGGCGAATCGGGCTCCGGGAAATCGACGCTGGCCCGTGCCGCAGTCGGGCTCTCGCCGATCAGTGCCGGACGGGTCCTACTCGGTGGCGTGGACGTGCGGAAACTGCCCCGCCGTCCGCCTTTGCAGATGGTGTTCCAGGATCCGTATTCCTCTTTGGACCCCCGGATGAGCATCGGGGAGTCGATCACCGAGGCGATCCCGCGCGGGGTCCTTCCCGGCCGCGCCGCGCGCCGGGACGAGGTCGCCCGGCTGCTGGAACTGGTCAATCTCGATCCCGAGCGGGCGGCCCACCTGCCGGGGCAGCTTTCCGGCGGCCAGCGGCAACGGGTGGCGCTCGCCCGCGCGCTGGCCGGACGGCCGGAGGTGCTGATCGCGGACGAGATCACCTCCGCGCTCGACGTTTCGGTGCAGGGAGCGGTGCTGAACCTCGTCCGGTCGGTGCAACGGCGGCTGGACCTGTCGATGCTGTTCATCTCGCACAACCTCGCGGTGATCCGCTATCTCAGCGACATCGTCGCCGTGATGTACCTCGGCCGGATCGTGGAGGTCGGCCCAGCCGAACAGGTGCTCACCGATCCGCAGCACCCGTACACCCGGGATCTGCTCGCCGCGGCGCCGTCGGCGACCGGTTCGCTGCTCGACGTCGGTGACGCGAGCGAGACCGCCGACGCCGAACCCGCCGACCCGCACCATCCGCCGTCCGGATGCCGCTACCACACCCGCTGTCCCGTCGGCCCGCTCGTGCGGACCGGCCGCGAACTCTGCCTCGAGGCGGACCCCTCGAAAGACTCGGCACACCGACGTCATTCGGCGGCCTGCCACTTCAGCGAAAACGAGAGCCACCAGCTCACGATCTCCAGAGGAGCAAGCGCATCATGACCCGACGTCTCGGTCTCGACGACCTGTACGACATCGCCGTCCCCAGCCAGCCTTCGCTTTCCCCGGACGGCGACCGGATCGTCTACGTCCTGCGCACGGCCGACCGCGACGAGGATCGGAACGTCCACACGCTCTGGGAGGTCGGCGCGACCGGCGGCGAAGCGCGACAGCTCACGCGCGGAACCGCCGACATGGCACCGAAATGGGCGCCGGACGGCACGCGGATCGCGTTCCTCCGTGCCCAGGACGGACCGCCGCAGGTGTGGTTCCTGCCGTCGTCGGGCGGGGAGGCCGAACAGATCACCGAACTCCCGCTGGGGGCGGGTGCCCCGGTCTGGAGCCCGGACGGCGGCAAGATCGCGTTCTCGGCCGCGGTCGACCTGGCGGGCGGGGAACTCGCCCCGAACGCCCCCGTGGTGGCCGACCGGCTCGACTTCAAGGCCGACGGCGCGGGGCTGATCAAGACCATCCGCAAACATCTGCACGTCCTCGACGTCGCCACCCGGGAAGTCCGGCAGGTGACCTTCGGCGATTGGCACGCCGGCGAACCGGCCTGGTCGCCCGACGGAACACGGCTGGCCTTCTCCGCCGGGCGGGACGGTGACGCGGATCTGACCTTCCGCTCCGGTGCCTACGTGCTCGACGTGACCACGAAGACCTCCGAGCCACGGCTGATCGGCTCCGGCGAAGGGATGGCGGGCACGGTCGGCTGGACCGCCGACGGCGCCGCGCTGCTGGTGGTCGGCAGGCCCGACACCGAGGTCGGGCACCTGGGGTTGTGGCGGGTGCCGCTGAACGGCGGCGATCCGGTCGACCTGGCCGCCGCGCTGGACCGGAACGTGATGTCCGGCGGCCCCGGCTATCCGGGAGCCCTGCCGCAGGTGACCGAGGACGGAGCCGTGCTGTTCGGCGTCCGCGACCGTGGCTGCACCCATCTGTACGAAGTGGACACCGAAGGCGGGACGCCGCGCGCGGTGCTGGCGGGCGCGGACCGCGTCGTGTCCGGAATGGACATCGCGGGCGGGCGGGTCGTGGTCGTCCTGGCCACGGGCACGTCGTTCGGTGAGGTCACCCTCGTCGACCCGGCCACCGGCGCGGTCGACGTGCGGACGAAGCACGGCGAGTCCGACATCGAGCTTTTCCGCCACGAGGAACGGGAATTCACCATCGGCGACGGCACCGTCGTCCACGGCTGGCTCCTGCGGGATCCGTCACGAACCGGTGCGGCGCCACTGCTGCTCGACATCCACGGCGGACCGCACAACGCCTGGAACGGCGCGGCCGACGCGATCCACCTCTATCACCAGGAACTCGTGGCACGAGGCTGGGCGGTGCTGCTGCTCAACCCGCGCGGCAGCGACGGCTACGGCGAGGCCTTCTACACCGGCGCCGTGGGCGCGTGGGGGGCCGCCGACGCGGCCGACTTCCTCGAACCCCTCGACCACCTGGTCGCGGAAGGGATCGCCGACGCGGACCGGCTCGCCGTGGCGGGCTACAGCTACGGCGGGTTCATGACCTGCTACCTGACCAGCCGCGACGACCGCTTCGCCGCCGCTGTCGCCGGCGGTGTGGTCAGCGACCTCACCAGCATGGAAGGCACGTCCGACGCCGGGCACTACCTGGCCGTCGGCGAGCTCGGCGGTTCGGCTTGGGACAAGGAGAACGAGCGGTTCTCGCCGTTCGCCCGCGTCGCCGACGTGCGGACGCCGACGCTCGTCGTCCAAGGCGCGAACGACGACCGGTGCCCGGTCGGCCAGGCCGAGCAGTGGTTCGGCGCCCTGCGTGCGCGCGGTGTCCCGTCGCGGCTGGTGCTGTACCCGGACGCCTCGCACCTGTTCATCCTCGACGGGCCGCCCTCGCAGCGTGTCGACTTCAACCGGCGCGTTCTCGAGTGGGTCGAGCAGTACGCCGCGCCCGCGGACGGGGTGTCGCGAGTGCCGATCGAAGCGGCGCACTGGCGTCGCCGCCTGGCGGAACTCGCGCGCAAGCACCGCGTCCCCGGAGCCGCGCTGGGCATCACGCGCGTCGGCGATGACGCGGAGGTCTTGGCCTCCTACGGCGTGCTGAACACGAAGACCGGCGTCGAGGTCACCGAGGATTCGGTGTTCCAGATCGGTTCGATCTCCAAGGTGTGGACCGCGACCGTGGTCATGCAGCTGGTCGACGAAGGTCTTCTCGACCTCGACGCCCCGATCGCCGACGTCGTCCCCGAGCTGCGGCTCGCCGATCCGGACGTCGCCAAGCAGGTGACCATGCGGCATCTGCTGACGCACACCAGCGGGATCGACGGGGACGTCTTCACCGACACCGGCCGAGGCGACGACTGTCTCGAACGCTATGTCGAAATCCTCGATCAGGCCGCGCAGAACCACCCGCTCGGCGAGACGTTCTCCTACTGCAACTCGGGTTTCGTGCTCATGGGACGGGTGATCGAGAAGCTCACCGGGCAGACCTGGGACGCCGCGATGCGGGAGAAGCTGTTCGCGCCGCTCGGTCTCACCCACACCGTGACGCTGCCCGAGGAAGCGCTGCTGCTCCGTGCCGCCGTCGGGCACGTCGGTGGCGCGGACGAAGACCCGAAACCCGCGCCGGTCTGGGGATTGCCGCGGAACATGGGCCCGGCGGGCCTGATCACCGCCACCGCCAAGGACGTGCTCGGCTTCGCGCGGCTCCACCTGGCCGGCGGTCTCACCCCGTCCGGTGAACGGATCCTGACCACGGCGTCCGCCACCGCGATGGCCGAGAAGCACGCCGACCTCCCCGACAAGCACTCGCTCGGTGACTCCTGGGGCCTCGGCTGGATCCGCGACGACTGGAGCGGACGGCGGGTCATCGGCCACGACGGCAACACGATCGGGCAGTCGGCGTTCCTGCGGCTGCTGCCCGATCAGGGGCTCGCCGTCACGTTGCTCACCAATGGTGGCAACACCCGTGACCTGTTCGAGGAGCTGTACCGGGAGATCTTCGCGGAACTGGCGGATGTGGCGATGCCGCGGCCGTTGACGCCGCCCTCGTCTCCGGTCACCGTCGACGGTTCGAGGCACGTCGGCGTCTACGAGCGGGCCGGGGTGCTGATGGAGGTACTGTCCGAAAAGGACGGACTGCGGCTGCGGCAGACCGCAACGGGCCCGCTGGCCGAGCTGATGCCGGAGAAGACGATGGAATTCGACCTGGTCGCGGTGACCGATTCGCTCTACGTCTGCCGGGAGCCGGGCGCGCAGACTTGGATGCCGGTCACGTTCTACACGTTGCCGACAGGGGAGCCGTACATGCACCACGGTGTACGCGCGACGCCGAAGGTGTCCTAAAAGCACTCGGCCCGCCCGGACTTCCGGGCGGGCCGAGGCGTTCAGGCCCTGCGCCGGGCGATGTAACGGACGATCAGCAGCACGATGCACACGACCGAGACGGCGCCCGCGATCATGCGGAACGTCCAGTCCAGCCCCGCGAACTGACCGATCGAGTTGGTGGCCGCGCTGACGAGGAGGACCAGCCAGAGGGAGGCGGTGACAAGCGCGCCGCCGGCGTTTTTGGTGTCGTTCATGGGAAAGACGCTATGGTCCGGCGGATCGGGGAACCAGGGGAGTGACCCCCGTCGTGGGGTGGTGCCAGCGCTACCGCGCCTGCCGGGTCGAGGCGCTGACGTTGCGAAAGCCACTTTCGCAACCTTCAACGTTGCGAAAGTGGCTTTCGCAACCCTCCGTTTAGGACCTCACGATGGTGTCAACCACGACGTCGCCATGCTGCGGATCCGGGCGGATCGAGCTGGCGAAATTCCATCGGCCGAAGGCCATAGTGCCTGAGCCTGCCCGCCCTCCGGCGAACACGCTGGGCATCCGGCGCGTCATGTTCGCGGTCGACGACACCGACGTTGTCGCCCGCCTGCGCTCGCATGGCGCCGAACGTCCGCGGTCCTGAGGGATCGCCGTGGGGCTCGCGGAAGAAACTCGGGTCCTTCATGTACTTGCCGCCAGGACCGCGGGTGTCAGCCTTTACCGCCCAAGTAGGCCAGCACCGCCAAGACCCGCCGATGCCCGCTGTCCTCCGGCAACCCGAGCTTCGCGAAGATGTTCCGGATGTGCTTGTGCACCGCGCCGTCGCTCACCACCAGCAGTTCGGCGATGGTGGTGTTGTTGTAGCCCTCCGCCATCAGCCCGAGCACCTCGCGTTCGCGCGCGGTCAGCCCTTCGAGCGGATCGGTCGCCCGGCGGTGCGCCATCAGCTGGGTGATCACCTCGGGGTCCATCGCCGTCCCGCCCTTGACGACCCGGTCCAGCGCGTCGAGGAACTTCTCGACCTTCCCCACCCGCTCCTTGAGCAGATACCCGACGGCACCCTTGCCGTCGGCCAGGAGTTCCGCCGCGTAGCCGGTTTCGACATGCGCGGACAGCACGAGCACGGGCAGCCCGGGGTGCATCTTCCGCGCCTTGACGGCCGCGCGGAGGCCCTCGTCGGTGTGGGTCGGCGGCAGCCGGACGTCGGTGATCACCGCGTCGGGCCGGTCCTTGGCGACGAGTTCGAGGAACTCCTCCACGTCGTCCACCGCGGCGACGACATCGATGCCCGAGGTGTTCAGCAGCATCACCAGGCCTTCGCGCAGCAGCGCGTCGTCCTCGACGATCACGACCCGCATGGCAACTCCACTTTCAGTACGGTCGGCCCACCGGCGGGGCTCGACAGTTTCAAGGTCCCGTCGAAGGCTTCGGCCCGTTTGCGGATCCCGGACAGACCGCTGCCCGCGGCTTCGTCGGCGCCGCCGTGGCCGTCGTCGCGGATTTCGATGAGCAGGGTGTCGGCGGTGCCGTCGAGGGTGATCCAAGCGTGTTCGGCGCCGGAATGCTTGGTGATGTTGGCCAGCATCTCGGCGACGACGAAGTAGGCGGCCGCTTCGACGGCGGCGGGACGGCGGCTGCGGCTGCGGACGTCCACAGTGCACGGAACCGGGCAGCGGTCGGCCAGCGCGGTGACGGCGCCGTCGAGGCCGCGGTCGGTCAGCAATGGCGGATGGATGCTGCGCACGACGGTCCGGAGTTCGGCGAGCGCGCCGGTCGCGGTGTCCTGCGCCTTGCCGAGCAGCTCCCGCGCCCGTTGCGGATCTTTGTCGAAGAGCGAATCGGCGATCCCCAGCTGCAGGACCACCGCGGCGATCCTCGCCTGGGTCCCGTCGTGCAGGTCGCGTTCGAGGCGACGGAGTTCGGCGCCGTGGGCCTCCAGCGCGGCGGCGCGCGACGCGGCCAGTTCGACGACGCGGTCGGTCAGCACCACCCTGGGCGCCGGCCCGAGCAGCCTGCGCGCGATGGAAGCCTGCCAGCGGGCCAGACGGGGATACAGGAACAGGAGCGCGATCATGCCGGCGCCGGTGACCGCGCTGAGCGCCGCGAGCGGCCACGACGTGACCATGAACCCGAGCGAGCTTTCCACTCCGCCGGGCACCATGGGCCAGATGAACGCCGTGAGGATCTGGCGGACCCCGCCGAGCGGAAAGGCGATGGCGAAGATGCCGATGAGGAAACCGGTGGCGGCGTGGAAGGCGAGCCAGGCCAGATCCCGTCGCGAGGCAGGATCGGTCACCGGGTTCCCGGATCGGTACGGCTCGGGGATGGGCTCGTCCAGCAGGCGGGCCGATCGCCGTCGTTCGAAGTTGACCGGATACCTGATCAGCCTGAGCGCGTGCGGCACCGCCGGGATCCCGACACCGAACGGGCACATCATCAGCACGAACAGCATGCCGACGAGGACGAACCAGGAGACGATGGACGAGGCCGCGCCGACCGCCAGGTACCGGATCGCGGACCAACAGGACCGGAGCCGGGTGATCACCCCGTCAGTCTTTCATCCGGCCGCCGGCGGCCTCGGAGCGGAGCGCGTGAAGGCCCGCTTTGCGATACTCGGACCATGATCCTGATCGTTCTCAAAGCACAGATCCGCCCCGAGAAGCGCACCGAATGGCTCGCGGGTATCGAGCGCTACACGCAGCAGGTGCGTAGCGAACCGGGCAACATTTCGTTCGACTACTACCAGAACGCCGGCGACGAGAACGAATTCGTCCTCGTCGAGGTCTTCGCCGACAGCGCCGCCGGTGACGCGCACGTCGCCACGCAGCACGCGCAGGAGTTCTTCCCGTTCATGGCGACCGTCGTCGCCGAGAAGCCCCGGATCAACTACCAGAACCTCGACGGCGACGCGTGGTCGGAGATGGCCGAGGTCACACCGGTCGACTAGCGGCCTCCGTGGCGGTGCGGTCAATGATGGCGGCGAGCGTCGTGGCCGCTTCTTCGGGCACCCAGTGGCTGACGCCGGTCAGGATTTCGAGCCGGTAGGCGGCGTCGACGTACTGGCCGGCGAGTTCGGCGCTGCGCCGGGACAGGGCGGTGTCGCCGTCGCTCCAGACGTGGGTGGTCGGCACGGTGACCCGGGCGCGGAGGGCGGCCGGGTGGTTGAAGACCATCGCGCGGTACCAGTTCAGTCCGCCGGTGAGGGCTCCGCCGCGGACGATGTCCTGGCGGACCTGGTCGATCTGGGCGGGTGTCATCCCGGTGCCGGCCAGCGTGCGTTCCAGTACGCGTGGCCGGCTCCGGATGGCGAGTTCGGGCAGCCAGGGGAGCTGGAAGAGGAACATGTAGTACGACCGGATCAGCTGGTCGCTGCCGAGCATCGCGCGGAGGAACGCCCCGGGATGGGGGACCGACACGGTGGTCAGGGAGGTGACCAGGTCGGGTCGGCGGGCCGCGGTCGACCAGGCGGCGACGGCACCCCAGTCGTGTCCGACGAGGTGGACCGGCCCGGTGCCGAGGGTGTCGATGAGGGCGACGGTGTCAGCCACCAGACGGCTGGATCGGTAGGCGAAGCGGCCCCGCGGGCGTGCGCGGGGTGAGTAGCCGCGCTGGTCGGGCACGATCGTGCGGTATCCGCGCTGGTGGAGCAGGGCGGCGGTGTCGGCCCAGGAGGCGCCGGTCTGCGGGAAGCCGTGCAGCAGGACGACGATGTCGCCGTCGAGCGGGCCGGTGTCCCGGACGTCGAAGACGAGTCCGTCGTGGTCGAAGGTGGCGATGCGGCGGGGCGCGGTCATGGGCGGATTTCCCCTTCTTTCGTGGACTGCTCGTATATGTTACCTTGAGTAACAGTGAATCGCGGTAACAGGTAGCCGCGCACTCTGTCGACGTCGTCAGGGAGGTCCGTATGACCAGCACCGATGTGCCACGAACGGCCGGGGCAGGCCGCCACGAGACCGCGCAGCGGCTCCTCGATTCGTCCGCGATGCTGTCCTACGACCCGGCCACCGAGGTGGACTGGGAGACGCCGCTGGACAAGGACTTCCACGGTGCCAGCCCGGAGTGGAGCACGCTCTACGGCACGAGCTACTGGGCCGAGATGAGCCCGGAGCAGCAGAAAGAGCTCACGCGCCAGGAAGCCGCTTCCGTGGCGAGCACCGGGATCTGGTTCGAGATGATCCTGCAGCAGATGGTCCTGCGCGACTTCTACGCCAAGGACCCGACCGATCCGGCGTTCCAGTGGGCGCTGACCGAGATCGCGGACGAATGCCGTCACTCGATCATGTTCGCCCGCGGCGCGGCGAAGCTCGGCGCGCCGCCGTACCGCCCGCGCAAACTCGCCGTCGAACTCGGCCGGATCTTCAAGGCGACGGCCAGCGGCGAAGCGGCGTATGCGGCGATCCTCGTCGCCGAGGAAGTCCTCGACGTCATGCAGCGCGACTGGATGCGGGACGAGCGCGTGGTCCCGTTCGTGCGCACCATCAACAACATCCACGTGGTCGAAGAGTCCCGGCACATGAAGTTCGCCAGGGAAGAGACGCGTGAGCAGCTGGAGGGCGCGGGTTTCCTGCGCCGCCGGATCAACGCGCTGGTCATCGCGATCGCTTCGTACTTCATCGTCAGCAGCATGATCAACCGCGACGTGTACAAGCACGCGGGACTCGACACCAAGCGCGCGTTGCGCGAGGCGAAGGCCAACGAGCACCACAAGTCGATGATGCGGTCGAGCTGTGCCGGGCTGATGGAGTTCCTCGGCTCGTGCGGCCTGCTCACCCGCCCCGCGCTGGTGTTCTACAAGCGGGCGAACCTGATCTGACATGGCCTTCGCGATCACCCAGACCTGCTGCAACGACGCCACCTGCGTGTCGGTCTGCCCGGTCAACTGCATCCACCCGACGCCGGACGAGCCCGATTTCGGCACCACCGAGATGCTCTACGTCGATCCGGACACGTGCATCGACTGCGGGGCCTGCGCGGACGCCTGTCCGGTGGACGCCATCTTCCCGGCGGACCTGCTGACCGGACCGCTCCAGGTCTACGCGGGAATCAACGCGGCCTTCTACGCCGACCGCGAGCCCGTCGCCTCGGTGGATCCGGCGCCGAACTTCCACCGGTGGAGTCCGCCGACGTTCGACCGAGCCATCCCGAGCGACTTCGCGCCGCCGGACATCGCCGTCGTCGGCACCGGCCCCGCCGGTATGTACGCGGTGGAGGACCTGCTTCTCCACACGAACGCGCGGGTCACGCTGATCGACCGGCTGCCGGTCGCCGGCGGGCTCGTCCGCTATGGCGTCGCCCCTGACCACCCCGCCACGAAGCGGATCGGCGAGACCTTCTCGCGTCTTCACGAGCATCCGCGGCTGAAGATGCGCCTGGGCACCGAGATCGGGCGCGACGTGTCGGTGGACGAGCTGGCCGAGCGGCACGACGCCGTCGTCTACGCGGTCGGTGCCTCGTCCGCGCGCCGGCTCGGCCTGGACGGCGAGGATCTGCCCGGCAGTATCGCCGCGACCACCGTCGTCGCCTGGTACAACGGCCATCCGGACGTGCCCGCGAACGCGGTCGACCTGTCCGCGGAACGTGTCGTCCTGGTCGGCACCGGGAACGTCGCGCTGGACGTGGCCCGGATCCTCACCGCCGACCCCGACGACCTCGCCGGGACGACGATCGCCACGCACGCCCTGGAACGCCTGCGCACCAGCAAGATCCGGGAGGTCGTACTGCTCGCCCGGCGCGGACCGGAGGACGCGGCCTACACGTCGCCGGAGCTGCTCGCGCTCGCGGGACGCGCCGGTGTGCCGCTCGTCGTCGACGACGCCGACCCGCGCACCACGGCAGCGATCGAGGCGGGCACCGGCAAGGCGGCGCTGCTGCGCGACCTCGGCCGGGAGACCGTCGACTGGACCGTTCCGCCGGGTTCGGACGCTCGCCGGATCGTCCTGCGGTTCCACTCCGCGCCCACCGAGATCGTGGGCGACACCCAGGTGCGCGGCGTGCGCGTCACGGGGCAGGAGGGGCCGGTGGAGATCGCCGCCGGTCAGGTCGTCCGCGCTGTCGGCTATCGCGGAGTCCCGGTGCCGGGGCTTCCGTTCGACGACGACCGCGGCACGATCCCGAACACGGCCGGTCGCGTCGACGGGCGCAGCGGCGCCTACGTGGTCGGCTGGATCAAACGCGGTCCCTCGGGCGGGATCGGCGCGAACCGAACTTGTGCGCGGGAGACCGTGGCGACCTTGCTGGAGGACATCACTTCCGGCGCGCTTCCGGTGCGGGCGCGGCGATCGCCGGTGGCCGCGCTGGCCGCACGGTTCCGCGGTCGGTGACGCGACGGTTGCCCGGACTCGCGTGATCAGACGCGTGACTCGCGTGATCAGAGACGTAACTCGTGTGATTGGACGCCGCACTCGGTGTTCCGCCTCTGATCACGCGAGTTCCGGCTTCGATCACGCGTGTGCGGCTTTCGCGACGCCGACCTGACCGGGTCCGACAAGACTCGCTCGACATCTGGCGGAATCGGCCACATCATGGGCGGATGGATCCACTCGATCTCCGCATCATCGGGGCCCTGCAGGTGGACGGCCGGGCGTCGTGGCGGCGTATCGCCGAAGCGCTCGGCGCCCCCGAGCGCACCGTGGCCCGGCGCGGGGTTCGGCTGCTGGAAACCGGGATCGTCACGGTGACGGCGGTGACGCCCTACGGCGTGCCGATGCTGGTGCGCGCCAAATGCACCGCCGGGCTCGCCAGGACGGCCGCGACCGCGCTGGCCCGCCGCGCCGAGGCGAGCTTCTGCTACCTGCTCACCGGGCAGGCCGAGGTCGCCGCCGAGGTGTGCTGCTCGCGCGAGCGGCTCTCGGCCTACCTGTCGGAGGACATCGCCACGACCCCCGGACTGCACGAGATCACCGCGGATCCCATCACGAAGTACTACCGGACCGTGCACGAATGGCAGCCGGGGATCCTGACCGCGGCGGAAGTGGCCGAACTCAGCGAACTTCCCCAGCTGACGCCGCAACCCCGGCATCCGGACGGTGACGTCTTCACCCCGGACAAGCGCGCGCTCGTCCGGGCGTTGCGCGAGGACGGCAGGCGGACGCACGAGGAACTCGCCCGGCTGGTCGGGGTGTCGGAGTCGACGGTGCGCCGCCGGGTGGAGTCGCTGCGCCGGAGCGGGGAGATGTTCATCCGCGCCGTCGTCGAACCGGCGGTGCTCGGCCTGCCGATCGAAGCCTTGCTGTGGATCCGCAGCCGTCCGTCCGATGTGGACGGACTCGGCCGGGAGCTGCTCGCCTCGCCGTACGTCCGGTACGCCGCGGCGACCATGGGGGAGCACCAGCTGATGGCCGACGTGACACTGCCCGATTTCGAGACCCTGCACCGGTTCGTCGCCGAATCGGACTGGGCGCGGCTCGCGGTTTCCGTGCACACCGGGCTGGTGACGAAGGGACTGAAGCGGAGCAGCGTGCTGACACCCGAGCTACGAGGCTGAAGCCGGGTTCTTGAGCCGGACCGGTAGCGATCGATGGCCGTTGGAGATGAACGAGTCGAGATGCCGTAGGGCGTCCGGCGGCGTCGCGAGAGTCATGTCCGGGAAACGCTCGAACAGGGCCGGAAGGGCGATCGCCGCCTCCAGCCGGGCCAGCGGCGCGCCGATGCAGAAATGCGCGCCGTACCCGAACGCGATATGCGCTTTGTCCTTCCGCGTCACGTCGAACGCGTCGGCGTCGTGCCCGTGCAGCGCCGGGTCACGGCCGGCGGCGGCGTAGCCCGCCAGAATCGCGTCGCCCTGCCGGATCACCACACCGGCGACGGCGATGTCCTCGACGGCGTAGCGCAACGGCAGGTTCGCCACGGGAGCCTGCCACCGCAAGGTTTCCTCGATCGCGTCGGTCCAGGGGACCTGCCCCGCGCGCAGCAGTGCGAGCTGATCGGGATGGGTCAACAGCGCGGTGATGGCCTGGTCGAGAAGATTCACGGTGGTTTCGTGACCGGCCGAGATGAACAGGATCAGGGTGTCGATCAGTTCGGTTTCGTCCAGCCGGGCGCCGTCGTCCTGCGCGGCGATGAGCGCGGTGGTGAGATCCTCGCCGGGGTTCTCCCGCTTGGCGGCGACGAGCTCGGTGAAGATCGAATGGATGTCCTGGTACGCGGCCAGCATCGCCTCCTGGCTCGCCGAAGTCCGGAAGAAGACGTCAACCGAGTGCCGCAGTCTGCCGCGGGCCGAGTCCGGTACGCCGAACAGGTGGCAGATCACTTCGATGGGCACCGGATAGGCGAAGTTCTCCCGCAGGTCCACGGGTTCGTCGGTGGGCAGGGCCGCGAGCCCGTCCAGCAGATCGGTGACGATCCGGGTGATCCAGGGCTCCAGCGTGGCGATCCTGCGCGCTGTGAAGGCCTGCGTCACGAGCGAGCGGAGCCGCCTGTGGTCGGCGCCGTAAGCGGTGAACATGTTCCGCACGTTGACCCACACCAGCAACGGCCAGTCCGCGCTGACCTCGGCCAGCGCCGGCCAGTGCTGCCGGGCGTCCTTGGACACCCGCGGGTCGCTGAGCAGGTCACGCAGGAGTTCGTAGCCGGTCACCGACCAGGCCACGACACCGCCAGGCAACTCGACCCGGGTGATCGGACCTTGCTCGCGAAGTCGTTCGTTCTCGGCGTGGATGTCTTGGCCGTTCGGGTCCAGAACCAGGGGACGCGTCACCGGGGATCACCCTTTCTCGGCGGAGCGGACCGGGTCCAGCGTGCCAGCGGCGGCCGTCGCCCGGCTATTCGCCAAACGGTGGTCGCCCAAACGGTGGTCGCTCAGTACAACTCGATGACGAGCCGGTCGGTGAGCGCGCGCGAAACGCAGAGTGCCATTTGACCCTCGCGGTCGGCGGCGGTCAGGCAGTTGTCCCGATGATCCGGGGTGCCTTCGAGCACCCCGGACACGCACGAGCCGCAAATCCCTTCCTCGCAGGACTTGAAGACCTCGATGCCGTTGTCCTCGAGCACCGCCAGGATCGATTTCCCGGCCGGTACCTCGAATTCCTCGCCGGTGTCGAGTTCGACGGTGAGGGGACGGTCGCCGGAGGTGTCCACCTCGGCGGCTTCGAAATGTTCGACGTGCACGTGGTCCGCGCCGACGACCGGGCCGAGCACGTCGCCGACCTGTCGCATGAAACCGTCGGGTCCACAGGTGTAGACGTGGGCCGACGGGGTGAGGCCTTCGGCGATCGTCCGGAGTACGGCGGGATGTCCGGCGCGGGGGACGCCGAAATGAAGCCGGACGCGGTCGGCGAACTCGACCCGTTCTTCGAGCAGTTCCACGAACGCCGCGGTTTCCCGCGAGCGCGCGAAGTAGTGCAGCTCGAATTCGCTGCCCCAGGTGTAGAGCTCGTAGGCCATCGAAAGCAGCGGCGTGATGCCGATACCGCCGGCGACGAGGACGTGCCGGTCCGCGTCTTCGGCGACGGTCAGCAGATTGCGCGGCTCGCTGATCTTGAGGTGGTCGCCGACCGAGACCTGGTGCATCGCCACGGATCCACCGCGCGAGGCCGGTTCCCGTTTGACCGCGATCAGGATCGAACGCGGGTCGTCGGGGGCGCCGCACAGCGAATACTGCCGCAGCACCCCCGTCGGGCCGACCACGTCGACGTGCGCCCCGGCCCGGTAACGGACGCGCAGCGGCTCGTCGTCCTGCCGGACCAGCCGCAGGGTACGGATTTCCGGTGTCTCCTCGGTGATTTCGACGACGCGGAAGAGGACGTTCGTCATCTGGATGCCTCCTGGTCAGCGCATGAACAGGCCGCCGTTCGCGTCCCAGCAGGCGCCGGTGACGGAGGCGGCTTCGGGGGAGGCGAGCAGCGCCACCATCTCGGCGATGAACGTCATGCTGCCCAGCCGTCCGACCGGGATGCCCGCCGTCAGCTTCGCGAGGTTCTTCTCACCGACGATCCGGTGGACCATGGGGCTGTCCTGCGGTCCGGGGGAGACCGCGTTCACGGTGACTCCCCGTGCGGCGAGCTCGCGGGCGAACACCTTGGTCGCGGTCAGGATCGCGCCCTTGGAGGACGCGTAGTGCCCGCCGGTCGACGTGCCGCCGTTCTGCCCGGCCAGCGAGGCCAGGTTGACGATCCGGCCGTATCCGGCTTCGGCCATGTGCGCGCCGAACAGCTGACAGGCGTGGAAGGTGCCGTTGAAGTTCACCGCCATCACCTCGTCGAGCTCCTGCGGCGTGATCTCCAGCAACGGTCGTGCCTGGGTGCGGGCGGCGTTGTTGACCAGCACCTGCACCCCGCCGAAATCGCCGAGCACCGACGCGAGCAACTGGTCGATGTCCTGGCGGCTGGCGACGTCGACGCGGTAGCTCTGAGCGTGGGCCCCGGTCCGGTCCAATTCGGTCGCGAGCCGTTTCGCGGCCGCCTCGTCGAGGTCGGCGATCGCCACCCGGTGACCACCGCTGTGCAAACGCCGCGCGATCTGCTCGCCGAGCCCGGTCGCCCCGCCGGTGACCACGGCGACCGGCGCGTTGCCGCTCACAGCAGGAATCCCGCGGCGGGAACGGCTTCGTCGGCGTTGACCAGCCGGACGACTTTGCGGGCGAAGCGGTCTTCGTCGGCACTGGCGCCGAGGCGGACGACGTAGTCGACGTCCGCGGCCCAGAGGTCGTGACGGCCGCGTTTGTACGCCACGATGATCTGGGCGGCCTTGAGCGTGACCGACCGGTCGTCGACGTCCGTGGGGATGAAGCGCGAGACGGTCCGCACGGTGATCGCCGAGTCCACCGCGGCGATCGCGTAGCCCTCGGTCATCCGCCGTACGCGCAACCCGCGCATCCGGGCGTCGTCGTTGACCATGTTGAGGACGTCGTCGAAATCCTCGGCGTCGCGTTCGATCGGGATGACGTACATCGCGTCTTCGGCGTAAAGCCCTTGCCAGGTCTCGTAGTCCTTGCCGTCCAACAGCGCGGCTTCGCGCCAGGCCAGCTCGATCGCACGGACCACCCGCGGATCGGTGAGGGTCTCAGTCATCGCTCATCATCCGCTTCCATTGGGCGTACGCCGCCCGCATCCCGGTCTCGTCGGTGACATGGCTGGTCGGCCAGCCTTCGGCGGAGGGCTTCTCGCGCCCCAGACCGCGGTTGACCATGATCGGCAGCTCGGGCGCGCCCTGGGCGCCGCGCTGCACCCGGTCCCAGCCCTCGGAGTCGTCCGGGGTGCCGAATCCGAAGGGACCCTGGAAGTGTTCGTGGGCGCGCAGCCGTTCGCGGTTGACCGGCCCGACGATCTCGGCCGGTCCGTCACTACCGAGGGCGACGTGCTCGATGACGGTCTCGTCGACGCTGATCGGGCGCAGCACCCGGAAGAACGAGATCGACATCGACACGTTCGGGAACAGGTTGAGGTTGAACCCCGTGCCGTGCACGGCACGGACGAGCCTGCGGATCTCGGCTTCGTCCGCCCCGGCCTCTTCGAGACGGGCGACCAGCCCGTCGAACCGCGGCTGGAGCGGTTCGCTGCCGTCGTCCGCGTCCAGGTCGGAGTGTTCGGGGACCATCTGCATCACCGAGTGGCCGTTCCCCAGATCGTGGGTGACCGCCGTCGGATCGGTCATGAACGACATCATCTCGGCGGTTTCGGCGTCGACCGAGGCCATCCAGGAGCGGTGCACGATGGGGAAGTGGTACCCATCAGTGGTGTTCTCCAGCTGGATCTTCCAGTTGCCCCGATAGGTGAACCGGTGGGTGCCGAGCACCTTCACCGGATAACCGCCGCCCTGCGCCATGAAGCGATCGATCCACAGCTTGACGTCGCCGAGGAAGTCGGCCAGCGGCTCGGCGTCGGCGTTCAGGGTCGCGAAGATCATCCCGCCGTAGGACTCGGTGCACAGGGTCTTCAGCCCGAGATCCGCCTTGTCCATCACGCCCTCGTACCCGTCGGGGTACGGGATGCCGCGCAGTTTGCCGTCCAGCCCGTAGGACCAGGCGTGATAGGGACAGGTGAATCCGTTGGCGTGGCCGGTCTTCTTCTCGCAGAGCGACGCGCCCCGGTGGCGGCAGCGGTTCACCAGCGTGCGGATCTCGCCCTTGCGGTCCTTGGTGACGATGACCGGATGCCGTCCGACATGGGTCGACTTGAAGCTGCCCGCCTTGGGCAGTTCCGATTCGTGGGCGACCCAGATCCAGGATCGCTCGAAGATCTTCGTCATCTCCTGGTCGAAGATCGCGGGGTCGGTGTACATCCGGCCGGCGACCCGGTCGCCGAGGACGAGGTCCGCGGGCGGCAGGTCGTACACGGTGGCGGCGGTGAAGTCGGTCATCGCGATCAGCCCCGATATTCGCGCGGTGTGAGGGCGCGGCCGATGCGCGCTTCGATCTTGGCGTACTTCCACAGCTTCCACGGGCTGTCGCCGACGGGTGTGGTGCGCAGGAAGTCGCACGCTTTCTTGACGGTCTCCTGCGTGTCGACGTCGCAGAGCAGGTAACAGGTCCACGGCCAGCCGTCGGACGGGCCGACCATATGCGAGTCGTCGTCGATGTCGCCGATGAAGTCCACACCGGGCAGGCCCTTGATGCCGTCCATCAGCGCGACGAAGGCGGTCCAGACGTCGCCGGCGGCGACGCCGCCTTCGGGCAGGTCGAAGAAGTTCTGGTTGATACCGATGCAGAACAGCACGCGCAACGGGGTATCGCTCATGGTGGTGGTCCAACTCCTCGTCAGCGGTCGGTGGTGGGTCACTGGAAGCCGGGAACGGTGGGCGGATGGCCCATCAGCACGGCACCCGCGGCGTCGTACATGGCCGGACCCAGGAAGGCGTGCTGCTGCGGGACGAGGGCGTCGCCGAGCAGCCATTGCAGCGGGTGGTCGTTGGCGATGGCCCCCGTCCCGGACAGGCCGATGACCCGGTTGACGGTGTCGGCGGCCGTCTTCGCGAGATGGGTCGAGGCCAGCCGGAGATGGGCGTTCTGATGCGGCACCACGGGATCGCCGCTCAGCACGGTCTGCCACGCCTCGTCGGTGACCTCGTAGAAGTACGCCCGTGCCGAACGCATCGTCGCCTCGGCTTCGGCCAGTCCCGTCCGGTAGTAGGCGCGGTCGGCGAGTTTCGGCGCACCCGTGACGCCCGAACGGCCACTGCCGACTTCGGTCGCGAAGTCGAGCGCCGCGCGGGCGACACCAGCACCGACGACCGCCAGCACCTGTGAGGCGTACGCGAGCGTGGGATAGCGGTACAACGGCTCGTCGATGGTGGGTTCACCGCCGCGGATGAACGTCCATTCGCGTGGCACCTCGACCTTGTCGACGACCAGGTCGAAGGAACCGGTGCCCTTCATCCCGACGACGTCCCACTCCTGGACGATCTCGACCTGCTCGGGCCGTAGCAGGGCGGTGCGCGGCTTTCCGGCCGTCGTGTCGTCGCCGGGGATCCCGACGCCGAGGACGTCCGCACCCATGCAGCCGCTCGCGAACTTCCAGCGCCCGTCGACCAGGAAGCCGGAGGCGGTCGGCTCGGCTCGTTGCACGGGGAAGAGGCCACCGGCGAAACACACGTCCGGACCGTGGGCGTACAGCTCGGCCTGCGTCTCGACTGGCAGCGCCGCGAGGTACACCAGCGCGGAGCCGAAGCTGGCCACCCATCCGGTGGATCCGTCGACGACGGAGATCCGCTCCACCATCCGCAGGAATTCCGCCGGGGGCAGGGGCCTGCCGCCGAACCGTCCGGGCGTCGCGGAACGGTAAACGCCTATCGCCTTGAGCCGATCGACGAAGTCGCGGGAGACGTACCTCTGGTCCCGGAACTCCTGACGGCGCTCGAGGAGTTCGGCCAGGACATCGTCGAGTGTCACGGCCGGGCTCTCCTGGATCTGGGCCATCGAGCGCTCCTCGCGTCGTAGGGAAGATGTCTCCGACGCTAGGGATCATCGCCGCGTGTGGCCATTGGTCATTGCCTGCCGGTGGCCGGGGATTCCCACGCAGAGGGGTAGGGGAAATCCTTACCGGAGGGCCCGGCGGCGAACTCCTATGCTGAGGCCGTGGAGGTCGACCCGATCGCGCCCGAGCTGGCCACCGGCGACTTCGTGGCGATGATGAACGCCTCGAAGGTGTGCGTGCTGGTCCACGACGCGGCGACCAAGAACATCCTGTGGGCCAATCCCGCCGCGTGCGAGATGCTCGAATTCAGTCTTTCCGAGCTGCGCCCGCTCAAGGCCAACCACATGAGCAGCTCCGCCCAGCAGTACGACCGGGTGATCGGGCGGGCGTGGCTCCAGGCGGCGGTGGAACACGGTTCGAGCCGGATCGTGTGGCACTACCGGAGCAAATCCGGCCGGGTCATCCCCACCGACGCGGTCGCCATCCGGGTCGAACTGGAGCGCGGGCCCGCGGTGATGGTCCAGTTCCGCGACATCCAGCGCGCGGAGGAGATCGAACGAGAGCTGAAGCTGACGACGTCGTACGTCGACGCGCTGGCACGGCACACCTCGACCGTGGCGTTCATGCTCGACGCCGCCGGCGCGGTGCGGTTCGCGACGGACAGCGCGCTGACGTTCCTCGGCCTGACCGGCGACGACGATCGGCTCGCGGGGGAGCCGCTGACCGCGTACGCACGGCTGTACCTGGGCGGCAGGCCGGTGCGCTGGGCCGAGGTGGTCGCCGGCGCCGATCCGGTCGGGCCGGTGCAGCTGGAGCTGCCGGGGGAGAGCTCGACCTGGCTGGAAGGGAGCCTGGAGCGGCTTTCCGAGTCCGAGGTCGACGCGTATCTGATGATCCTGCACGACGTGTCCGAGCGTGTCCGCGGCGAAGCACGGCGAGAGCTGGAACTGCGGCACGAGAACTACTTGGCGCGCTACAACGCCATGGGAGACATGGCGATGGCGATCGCCCACGAGCTCGGGCAGCCGCTGGCCGCCGCCGCGAACTTCATCGCGGGGATCCGCGCGCGGGCCGCCACGATGGCGGACGGCGGTGACGTCCGCGAGCAGATGGGCTACGGCCTGGACAGCGTCGCCCGCCAGATCGACCGGGCCAAGGACATCGTCGGTTCGCTGCGGTCCTTCGTCGGACATCTGGAACAGGTCGAGCAGGTGGTCGACCTGAACGAGATCGTCCGGGAGTGCCTGTACTTCATCGAGCTGAGCGCCGCGCCGAACTCCGTCGCCGTCGAGGTCCGGCTCGACCCGGCGCCGGTGCTGGTGCGGTGTGAACGCGTCCTCACCGGGCAGGTGGTGATGAACCTCTGCCTCAACGCGATCGACGAGACCACCGAATGCGAACCCGTGCAGCGGCGGATCACAGTGGGCACCGAGGCCAAGGAAGGGGTCGGCGTCCTCACCGTCGACGATCACGGCCGTGGTGTCGCCAGGGATCCGTTCGCCGAGTCCTTCACCAGCAAACCCGGTGGCAGCGGGATCGGGCTGGCGCTGAGCCACCGCATCATCACCCGGCAGCACGGGAGCATCTGGGCCGAGCGGCGGGACGGCGGGGGCTCGCGGTTCGGATTCGCGCTGCCGCTGGACACGTAAGGGAAATCCTCAGGCGGCGCGGTGGAAGTCGGGATATCGCCGGTTTCGGCCCCGGCTCTAGCGTCGAGGTATGCCCGATGAGCTGACCACCACCCAGCGACGGTTTCGCGCGGCGATGGCGAACCTTTCGACGGCTGTCAACATCGTCACCACCGACGGCGTCAGCGGCCGCGCCGGCATCACGGTGAGCGCGGTCTGCTCGGTCACCGACTCGCCGCCGACGCTGCTGGTCTGCGTCAACCAGTCGAGCTACACGCACGACATCTTCCGGACCAACGGCAGGATGGCCATCAACGTCCTGGCCCCCCAGCACGAGGATCTCGCCCTGCAGTTCGCCGGGGCGACGGACGTGCCGATGCTCGACCGGTTCCGGTTCGAGGTCTGGGATCACGACAGGTTCCGCATCCCCGTCGTCCGCGACGCGGCCGCCGTCCTCATCGGAGGAGTCGGTGCCGAGTTCACGCAGGGCACGCACACGGTGCTTTTCGTCGAGGTCGAGGACGTCTTCGTCGACGAGGACGCCGGGGGCCTCGCCTACTTCCGCCGCGAGTTCCACCGGATCGCGCCATGAGCGAGCGCACGACGTTGATGTGTTACAACGACAACCACGGCTACGGCTGGCGCCATGTGGATCTGTTCGTGCACGACGCCGAGGGCCGTGAGCTGAACTGGGTCCACTGGCAGGCCCCGGCCGACGGTCCCGACGCCGCCGACGAGGTGACGGCGCGGGTCGAACCGAGGCTGAAGCGGACGTCCGAGTGGCGGCACGCGGTCAGCGCCGGCGGCGTCGACTACTGGGAAGCGGACGCCGCTTGGGAGGACGAGTGAACCTCAGGCGCCCGTGGTCGCTGCGGGAACTCGTCCAGGACCTGCGGCAGGGGCGCACCACTCCGGAAGCGGCCGCGAAACGCGCGCTCGCCCGGATCGCCGAAACGGACGCGGAGCTGCGCGCCTGGGTCGACCGGACGGACTTCCTGCCGGGCGCGGGTGTGCCACTCGGGGTCAAGGACATCATCGATCTGGCGGGTGTGCCCACCCGTTGCGGTTCGACACTGCGCGCGGAAGCCGTTCCGGCGACGGCGGACGCGGCGATCGTGACCGCGTGGCGCGCGGCCGGGATGGCTCCGCTCGGAAAGACGGTCACCACCGAGTTCGCGTTCTTCGCGCCCGGTCCGACCCGGAATCCAGCGGCTCTCGGCCATACCCCGGGCGGCTCGTCGAGCGGGTCGGCGGCCGCGGTCGCGTCCGGGCAGGTGCCGTTGGCGCTCGGTTCGCAGACCGCCGGGTCGGTCACCAGGCCGGCGTCGTACTGCGGGGTCGCGTCGCTGGTGATGAGCCACGGCCGGTACCCGGTCACCGGGGTGACGGGATTGAGCCCCAGCCTGGACAGCCACGGCGTCTTCGCGGCCACGGCCGCCGACCTCGCGCTCGCGTGGTCCGCGCTGACCGGCGATCCCGCACGGGAATCGCGTCCGCCGCGGATCCTGGTGTGGTCCGCCGACGCGCTCGACGTCGTCGAAGCACCGATGCGGCATGCGCTGACCCAAGCGGCGAAGCGTCTGCAGGACGCCGGGGCGACCGTCGAGCCGTTCCGCGACGAACAGCTGATGGTCGAGCTGACGGCCGCGCATCCCGTCGTGATGGCGTACGAAGCCGCGCGGGAAAGGGCCACGGAACTCGCGGTGGCCGAGCGCTTGAGCGCTCCCTTGGCGCAGTTGCTCCAGACCGGTGCCGCGACCTCGGCCGACGAGTACGAAACCGCCCGCGCCACCATCGCCGACGGCGCCGTCCGTCTGGCCGACGCTTTCGACGTCGTACTCGGCCCGGCTGCACCCGGCGCGGCGCCACACGGACTGGACGCGACCGGGAACCCGGTGCTGAGCCGAGGCTGGCAGGCGCTCGGCCTGCCCGTGGTCACCATTCCCGGATTCACCGACCCGGCGGGTCTGCCGCTCGGTCTGCAACTCGTCGGCCGTCACGGCGGGGACGACGAACTGCTCGGGCACGCGTGCTGGGCGGAGCGGGTGCTCGCCGGGGATTCATGGTAAGGAGCTCTCCATGGTCACCACCGATTCCGCGTCCGGCGGCGAGACGTCGCCGGTGGTCTACATCGTCGACGACGACGAGGCCATCCGCCAATCCCTGGTGTTCCTGCTGGAGAGCGTCGGGATCCAGGCGCTCGTCTACCCGGACGGGCCGACCTTCCTGGAGGAGTTCGACCCCGACGAACCGAGCGTGCTGATCATCGACGTCCGGATGCCGGGGCTCAGCGGCCTGCAACTGCAGGAGAAGCTGGTCGCCCGTGATTTCCCGGCCCCGGTGATCTTCTGTTCCGCGCATGGCGACATCCCGATGTCGGTGCGGGCGCTGCGCCTTGGTGCCGTCGACTTCCTCGAGAAACCGTACGAGCCGCAGCGGATGCTGGAGGTCGTCCAGGCGCAGCTGGTGGTCGCGGCGGAACGGTTCGCGGAGGCCGCTTGCCGCAAAGCCGTCGCCGAGCGGATCGCGACGCTGACCCCGCGCGAACGGGAGGTGCTCCGGCTGGTGATCGACGGTCTGCCCAGCCAGCTGATCGCGCGGCGGCTGGGCACGAGCGTGAAGACCGTCGACGTGCACCGGGCCCGGATCAAGGCCAAGACCGAGTCGGACAGCCTCGGCACTCTGGTGCGTGATGTCCTTCAGCACCAGGTCACCGTGTAGGTGCGGTGGGAACTCCGGCGCAAGTCCGTGAAGGCCTCCTTGAGGGACTCTGGGTCCCTCAAGGAGGCCTTCACGGACTGGGCACCCAGGGCGGGCGTGAGCGGAGGCGTGACTCGCGTGATCAGGGACGTGACTCGCGTGATTGGAGGCCGCACTCGGGGTGTTTCGCCTCTGATCACGCGAGTTCCGGCTTCGATCACGTGAGTGCGGCCGATCGGTCCAGCGGTTGCGGCTGATCCAACCTGCACGGGTAGGCACTAGCGGAGTGGTGTGGGCTGAAGGCTCCCTTCACCGAGTCTGATGCGGCGAAAGGAGCCTTCGCCCCCCCGGTCGGCTACAGAAGCCGATCGGTCCAGGTGGTCGTGAGTGGTGATTCGGGGTTAGAACACGAATCGCCACTCACGACACGTGGTCAAGCCATCAGCACCGAAGTCGCCGGGAAGTCCGAAGCGAACCCCGCGGGCAGCGGCGCGATGAAGACGTTCTCGGTGCGCGTGCGGGTGATCAGCCAACGTCCGCCCTCACGCCGGAACGCGTTGTTGAGCCTGCTCGACCGCAGCAACCCGGTCCCGTCGGCGTACAGCCACGGCTGGACGTGGATCCATTGCCCGTCGGCCCGGTCGCCGTCGACGTGGATCTGTTCCGAGGTCAGGTAATGAGCGTTGAGGACCAGCGCCGGGTCCCGCTTCTCGCCCCAGAATCGCCGGAAATGCGCCCGGATCGCGTCCTTGCCCACCGCGCGGCCGAACTGCCCGTCGTAGTGCTCGCCGACGCCTTCCCAGACGGCGTCTTCGGCGTAGAGCTCGAGGATCAGGTCGATGCGCCGGTCGTCGTCGGTGACGCCGTATTCCGGGCAGGGCGTGTCGCAGAGGAACATGTAGCGGGCCTGGACGCGGCGGATCTCGGCCTCGGCCTCCAGCACCTCGACGCGGCGCCGGAGTCCGGTGAGTTCGTCGTTCATCGGTGGGTCCTCACGGGTGCGGTTTCGGGAAGGGCCAGCAGGCAGACGACGGTCAACGCCATCCCGCCCGCCAGGTAGTAGCCGACCGACGTCGACGTGCCCGTCCATTCGATGAGCCGGTTCGCCATCGACGGCGCGAGACCGCCGCCGAGTACCGCACCGATCTGGTACGCCAGCCCGGCACCGGACTGCCGTTGTTCGGGCGTGAACAGTTCCGTCAGGTAGGTGATCAGCGGGCCGAACAGGAACCCGGTGAGCGCGAAACCGCCGGCGATGGCGAGCGCCCAGGCGGTCAGCGTGCCGACCCGCGCGATCGGGAAGAGCGCGAACATGTACGCCAGCACCGCGACGGACGCCGCGAGCATCACGGGTTTGCGGCCCAGCCGGTCGGAGAGCCGGGCACCGAGCACGACCGTCACCGCGTGGATCGCGAGGCCGGGCAACGTGCACCACAGCACGTCCTGGATGTCCAGGCCGAGGCCCTTCGGCGCGGGCCCGGCGGCGTAGGAGAGCATGAATCCGGCCAGGACGAACATGACGCCGTTGAGCCCGGTGTTCGCGCCGGCGGCGAGCAGCAGCCTGCCCCAGTTGTCCCGGATGACGTTCCAGATCGGGATCTTGACGATCTTCTCGTCCAGTTTGCTGGCCGCGAGCTCGTGGAACACGGGCGATTCCTCGAGCGCGCGCCGCGCCCAGACACCGATGGCGAGGACGACCGCGCCCGCGATGAACGGGATCCGCCAGCCCCAGCTGGTGATGACCCCTTGCGGCAAGTAGAAGATCAGCACGAAGGCGAGGTTCGCCAGCAGCGCGCCGAGCGGCGAGCCCAAGGCGACGAAGGCGCCGAACGCCGCTCGTCGTGACGGCGGCGCGTGCTCGACGGCGAGCACCGACGCCCCGCCCAGCTCACCACCCCGGGAGAAACCGTGCACCAGGCGCAACAGGACGAGCAGGAACGGCGCCGCGACCCCGATGGTGGCGTAGCCGGGCAACAGTCCCATCAGGACGGTGGCCGCGCCCATGAGGTAGAAGGTGATGAGCATGGCGCGACGGCGGCCGTAGCGGTCGCCCACCCAGCCCATCACGATCGCGCCGAGCGGCGCGACGACGTAGCCGATCGTGTAGGTCGCCAGACTCATGAACGAGGCGAACCAGGGATCGGTGTCGCCGGAGAAGAACACCTTCGGGAAGACCAGCGCGGAGGCGACCGTGTAGATGGAGAAGTCGAAGAACTCCAGCGAGGTCCCGGCACCCGCGCCGATCGCGAGCCGGCGGGTCTGGGTCGAAGTGGTCCTGGATGGAGCGGTGGATGCTGTCATGCGCGCTCTTCCTTGAACGGTGACGGGCGGTCGACGTTGCGCCCCTCCCCGGCAACGTTCGTCCCAAGGTAGGAAGGCCGGGGTGCCGCGCCTATTGGAGGAAACTGTTGGCGGGCTGAAGGATTTCCCTACCGTGGCCCATCTGGAGCCAGAATCGGCCACGGATGTGGCGATAACGAGCAGTTCGCCACCGTTTCTTGTCCGAAAGGGCCATCGGGTGCGATGGTGTGCGTCGTGAGCGCGATCAACGATCTGCCCGCCACCGTTCAGGCCGGACTGCTGGCCTCCGGAGAGTTGTCGGCGAGGGAACTGCTCGCCGCCACCCTCGATCGCGTGGCGGCGGTGAACCCGGTGCTGAACGCCGTCGTCAGTATCGACGAGGAGCGGGCGTGGGCCGCCGCGGTGGCGGCGGACGAGGCACGGGCCGCCGGTCGGTCGCACGGGCCGCTGCACGGGCTTCCGCTCGCGGTCAAGGACCTCCACGCGACGGCGGGGATGCGCACCACCCTCGGCTCGCCCGCGTTCGCGGACAACGTTCCCGACGCCGACGAACTCGTCGTCGCCCGGATGCGCGCGGCGGGGGCGATCGTCTTCGGCAAGACGAACGTTCCCGAGTTCGGCGCTGGTTCGCACACCTTCAACCCGGTGTTCGGCCTGACCCGCAACCCCTACGCGCCGGACCGTTCGGCGGGCGGTTCGAGCGGAGGCGCAGCCACGGCGCTCGCGGCCGGGATGACGTCGCTGGCCGACGGCAGCGACATGGGCGGCTCGCTGCGGAATCCCGCCTCCTTCTGCAATGTGGTCGGCCACCGGCCGAGTCCGGGGCGAGTTCCGACCTGGCCCGCCAGGGACGCCTGGTTCACCCTCGGCGTGCAAGGCCCGATGGGACGCACGGTCGCCGACACGGCGCTGCTGCTGTCCGTCCAGGCGGGCCCCGACGATCGCGCCCCGCTGTCGCTGGCCGAACCCGGCAGCGTGTTCACCGCCGGATTGCCGACCCGGTTGGACGGCTTGCGGATCGCGGTTTCGCCCGACCTGGGCGGCCTTGTGCCCGTGGACGCCGACATCGCGACGGTCGTGGAAGGGCAGGTGGACGTGCTGCGCCGGCTCGGCGCCGAGGTCGTCTCCGGCTGCCCGGATCTGACCGGGGCGGAGGAGGTGTTCCAGACCTTCCGCGCGCTGAACTACGCGCAGTCCGTCGGCGACCTCGTCGACAGCGAGCCGGACAAGGTCAAGGAGACCGTCCGCTGGAACGTCGCGAAAGGACGCGCGCTCACCGGAGCGGACGTCGCGACCGCCAACCGGCTGCGCACCGAACTGTTCCACCGCGTACGCGCCTACTTCGCCGATGTGGACGCCGTCGTTCTTCCCGCCAGCCAGGCACTTCCGTTCGACGCGGAGCTGGAGTACCCGAAGACCGTCGGCGGGACCGAGGTCGAGAACTATCTGCACTGGATGCGCGCGGCCTACCTGATCACGGCCACGGAATGCCCGGCCACGGCCCTCCCGGCGGGGTTCACCGCCGACGGGCTGCCGATCGGGGTCCAGGTGGTCACCCCGCATCATGCGGATTTGCGCGCGCTGGGGATCGCGCACGCGCTGGAGCAGGCGACCGGTCACACCGCTCGCAGGCCCGCCTGACCGCCTCGGGGTAGTGCCAGCGCTACCACGAATCCTCCCTCACGCGGGATCGATCACCGCCCTCGTCGCCCGTAGGTTTTGGCGAGAGAGATCACCACCGCTAAGGGGAGACGATGAATTCAGGGGGCGCGTGCGCCTTGACGCTGGAATCCGTGAGCAAGGTCTACGGATCCGGTGATGGCGCGGTCACGGCTTTGAACGGGGTGACCGTCGATGTGCGCCGGGGCACGTTCACCGCGGTGATGGGACCGTCGGGCTCGGGCAAGAGCACCTTCCTGCACTGCGCGGCCGGGCTGGACAAGCCCAGCTCGGGCCGGGTGCTGCTGGGGGACACGGAATTGAGCAGGATGCGGGAGAAGGCGCTCACCGAGCTGCGGAGGACCCGCATCGGGTTCATCTTCCAGGCCTACAACCTGCTGCCGTCGCTGAACGTGCTGCAGAACATCACGCTGCCGCTGCGGCTGGCCGGGAAGAAGCCGGACCCGCAGTGGCTGCGCGAGATCGTCGAAGGCGTGGGGATCGCGAAGCGGCTCGAACACCGTCCGTCCGAACTGTCCGGTGGCCAGCAGCAGCGGGTCGCGATCGCCCGCGCGCTGGTCACCCGGCCGGAGGTCGTCCTCGCCGACGAGCCGACCGGGGCGCTGGACACCCGCACCGCGAAACAGGTCCTCGACCTTCTTCGCTCCATTGTGGACGGCATGGGGCAGACCGTGCTGATGGTCACCCACGACCCGGTCGCGGCGTCGGCCGCGCACAGTGTGCTGTTCCTCGCCGACGGCAGGCTGGCGGGTCACCTCCCGGCGCCGACGCCGGAGCGGGTCGCCGAGCGTATGACCCACCTCGGGGAGTGGTGACGTCATGTGGGATTTGGCCTGGCAGACGACGAAGACCCGCTTGAGCGGTTTCGTCGGCGCGTTCGTCGCGATCCTGTGCGGGACGGCGCTGGTCGCCGGCTGCGGCGTCCTGATGGAATCCGGACTGCGCGCCGGTGTCCCCACCCAGCGGTACGCCGACGCGGCGGTCGTCGTGGGTGGCGGGCAGACGGTCGCACCGCCCGGTACCGGCGCGCTCGACGGCCAGCAGGTCGCCGAGCAGGCGACGGTGCCGGTGACGCTCACCGGGGCGATCACCGCGGTGCCCGGCGTGCGTGGTGTGGTGGCGGAGCAGAGCTTCCCGGCCACCGTGGTGACCGCCGACGGCCGGCCGGTGAACGGGCCGGAAGGCGGCCAGTCGCTCGGTCACAACTGGGACGCCGCCGTGCTGGCGCCGTTCTCCTTGCGCGACGGCCGGGCGCCCGCCGGTGCCGATGAGGTGGTCCTGGACGCGGACCTCGCGTCACGGAGCGGCGTGACCGTGGGGCAGCGGGTGAAGATCGCCGTCCGTTCGGCGCCGGTCGAGTTCCGGGTCTCCGGGATCGCCGCCCCGAAGACGGGTGACGGTCTCACCCGGCAGTCCGCGCTGTTCTTCTCACCGGAGAAGGCCACCGAACTCGCCGGGATCCCCGGACAGGCGCACGCGATCGGCGTACTGGCGGAGCCGGGTGTCACGCCGGGCGACCTCGCCGAAAAGATCAGCGCCGCGGTCGGCGACAAGGTGACGGTGACGACCGGGGTCGAGCGCAGCACGGTCGAGTTCCTCGACGTCAGCCAGACCCGGATGCTGCTGATGGCGCTCGCGGGCTCGTTCGGCGGATTCGCGCTCCTCATCGCGGTGTTCGTCGTGGCCAGCACCCTGGCGCTCGTCATCAACCAGCGCCGCCGGGAGTTCGCCCTGCTGCGGGCGATCGCGGCGACACCGCAGCAGATCCGCAAGCTCATCGGCGCCGAGACGATGATCGTCGCCTCGGTCGCGGGGGTCCTGGGCAGTGGTCTCGGGGTCGCGGTGGGCTTCGGCCTGCGGAACGCCTTCGGCGCCATCGGGGTGATCCCGTCCGACTTCGAACTGGCGATCAGCCCGATCCCGCTCGTCGCCGCACTGGTGCTGGGCCTGGGCACGGCGCGGCTGGCCGCCTGGTCGGCTTCGCGGCGTCCGTCGTCGATCCGGCCGGTGGAGGCACTCGGCGAGGCCGCGGTGGAGCGGCGCGAACTCGGCCGGGTACGCCTGATCGTCGGCTGCGCGCTGATGGCGATCGGTCTCGCCGGGGCGATGGTCCCCATCTTCGTGCGTGGTGAGGCGGGATTGGCGGCGTCGGGCAGTTCGGCGCTGGTGATCGTGATCGGGCTGGGCGTGCTCGGCCCGAAGGTGGTCGCCCTCATGACGCGGCTGATCGCCCCGGTGCTGAACCGGACTTCGCGGATCAGCGGCTACCTGGCCGCCGCGAACAGCCAGGCCAACGCGCGGCGGCTGGCGGCCGCGGTGACACCGGTGATGCTGGCGGTCTCGTTCGCGCTGACGATGTTCTACAGCCAGACCTCGGCGGCCGCGGCACGCCAGGAGGAGACCGTCGAGGCGACGACGGCGGACTACGTGCTCGCCAGTGGCACCGGCGGGTTGTCCCCGGAGGTCGCCGAGGCGGCACGGCGTGTCCCCGGTGTCTCCGCCGCGACGCCGGTCGTGCGCACCGAGGTGCTGAACACGGTGCAGGAGCAGGACAGGCTGCGCGTCGAGCGGTACTCGGCGCAGGGACTGGACGGCGCGCAGGTCCGCGGGAACGTCGATCCGGGTGTCGTGTCGGGCAAGATCACCGACCTGACCGGGAACACCGTGGCGATGAGCGAATCGGAAGCCGACTGGTACGAGAAGAAGATCGGCGACGAGGTCGAGTTCTTCTTCGGTGACGGCGCTCCGGCGAAGCTGCGGCTGGTCGCCACGTACACCCGTGAGCAGGCTTTCGGCCGGTACGTGCTGCCCGCCGAGCTCGCGAGGGCGCACACCGGCGACCGGATGGACGACTCGGTGCTGGTGCGGCAGCAACCCGACGCGGATTCCGCCGCCGTGACCGCCGCGCTGAACGAGCTCGCGGTCCGCTATCCGGGGCTGGCCGTGACACCGGCATCGGCGGTGGCCGCACCCGCGAACGGGCAGCAGGACGCCCAGTTCTACGTGAACCTGGTCGCCGTCGGGGTCATCCTCGGCTACGTCGTGATCTCGGTGGCGAACACGCTGGTGATGAGCACGGCGCAGCGCTCGCGGGAGTTCGCACTGCTGCGCCTGATCGGCACGACGAAACGCCAGGTGGTGCGGATGATGCGCTTCGAAGCACTGGCGACGGTCGGGGTCGCGGCCCTGCTGGGCACCGTGGTGGCGGGGATCCCCCTGATGCTGCTGAACCTCGGCCTGCGCGGGACACCGCTGCCGTCGGGCACGGTCACCGTCTTCGGCGGGGTCATCGCCGGGGCGATCCTGCTCGGGCTGGTCTCGCTCGGCCTCGCCACCCGCGTGGCGCTGCGGTCGAAGCCGATCGAGGCGATCGGTCTCCGCGAATAACGCGTTCCCGTCGTCCGGTCAGCCCTCTGCGGCGGGCCGGACGGCGGGGATCTTCCCGCCGCGGAAGGCGTCCACGAACAACCGGTGGTCGTCCCGCGACTGCTCGGCGTAGGCCATCCCGAACTCGGTCAGCGTGCGGACGAACTCGTCCTCGCGATCGCCGATGACCGCGGCGATGGCCTCTTCGCTCTGGAAATCGACGAGCGTCTGCTCGGAGTCCGAATCGGACACACAGTGCATCTTCGCGGTGGCGCGGCCGAGATAGTCGAGGACCGGCCCCATCTCCGACGGCTCGGTCAGCTCGGACCAGTCCAAGTCGTCGACGTAGGGCGACAGCTCCGAGACGACGAACCCGGTCCCGTCGATCTCCGTGTACCCGAGCCACGGGTCCGCGTGCGCCTGCAACGCGCGCTGGGAGACGGCGGTGCGATGCCCCTCGTTGATGAAGTAGCCGCGGATGCGCTCCTCGGCGACGATGCGGCTCGGCGCCGCGACGTTCCCCTGTTTCATCGACAGGACGACGTCGTTCTCGAGCGCCTGGGTCCGTCCTTCGACGAGGATGTTGTACGCGGGCAGCCCGGCGGAGCCGATCCCGAATCCGGTCCGGCCGACGATGTCCTTGACCCGGTAGGTGATGCTGCCGAACCGCTTGTTCTCCGGGATGGTGTCCAAATAGGACTCGAAGGCCTGGATCGCGATTTCGCGTTCGGCCTCGTCGAGGACGCGGACGCCCGGACCGTGCCGGAACCTGCGGTCGTAGTCCTCCACGGTGGTCAGCTCGTCGAGCAGGTCGATCCGGGTTTTGAGCCGGGCCCTGAGCAGGACGTTGTGCAGGACACCCTCGGTGCTGTCCAGCTGGAGCCGGACGAGTTCGTCGCCGGGCCGCTCGGCGTACTCGCGCACCTGTTTGACGTAGGCGCGCAGATAGGTGCCGATCAGCGCTTCGATGTCGTCGTCGGAGATCGCCTTGCTCCACGCCAGCAGCGCGACACTGGCGGCCAGCCGTTTGAGGTCCCAGGTGAAGCAGCCGAGGTAGGCCTCGTCGAAGTCGTTGACGTCGAACACCAGCGTCCCGGACGAATCCATGTAGCTGCCGAAGTTCTCGGCGTGCAGATCGCCCTGGATCCACACGCGGCCGGTCTCGGCGTTCGACCACGGATCGTCCTCGTCCGCCATGTCCGCGTAGAACAGGCACGCCGAGCCACGGTAGAAGGCGAACGGCGCGGCGGCCATCTTGCGGAACTTGCGGCGGAACGCGTCGGCGTCCGCGCGCATGAGGTCCTCGAAGGCCTCCACCAGCACCTCGACGATCCGCGCCTGACGAGCGTCCTCGCCCTGCTCGCGGATCGACTCGACCACACCTGCCATCACGACCTCCCGACGTCGTTCACCGTGCCACAGGTCGCTTCGCCGGGCAGATCAGATCTTGCGGAAACGCGCGTCCAGGAGCGCGAAGGCGCCGAACGCGGCGATGCCGGCCGCGAGTGCGAGGAGCATCGGGCCGCCGTACGGCTGAGCGGAGAGTGTCTTCAACGCGGCGTCGAGGCCGCTCGCCTTGGCCGGGTCGAAGGTGACCGCGGCGACGACCGTCAGCACGCCGATGGTGCCGTACGCGGCGGAGAGCGCGATCCAGCCGATCTGCCCGAGCCGGATCGTCACGGTCCTGGCCGTCCCGGTGGCACCGCCGAAGTCGAGTTCCCGCACGAAGGTCTTCCGGAAGCCGCGCTGGGCGAGGAACACCGCCACCGCCACGACGGCGACTCCGGCGAGGGTGACCAGGACAGGCCCGTAGGACTCCGCGAGGATCCCGGCCACGAGGGAACCTTGGCCGTCGTCGGCGCCCGCGAGGGCGATCTTCACCGCGCTGTAGGAGACGAGGCCGTACAGCACGACCTCGATCCCGCTGACGATCCTGCGTACGGTCCGCCGCCGCGTCTTCACGTGCCGGTGCCCGGTGATCGCCTCGCCGAGCTGCCACATCGCCAGCACGGCGAGACCGGCCGCGATCAGCCACAGCAGCCACGCGCCCCCTTCGGCGACGACCATCTGCAGGGCGCCCGCCTTGTCCGCCTTCGCGTGGTCACCGAGCGCGACTTGCGCCGCGAGCCAGGCCACGAGCAGGTGCACGACCGCGTAGCAGACCAGCCCGCCCCGGGCGATGAGGCCGAACGTCTTGCTGTCGCGCATCGGGCGATCCTCGCCGAGCCGACGTCCGCCCGCCAGGCCCGGCCGGAGCAATGTGCCCGAAATGTCGGGCAGGTCACTCTTGATCTCCACCGAGGTCGAGGGTGAAGGCTGGGTTCATCACCGGCTTTCGAGGAGTGAACATGAGTGAGGACAAGGGTTTCTACTCGATCATCGAGTACGCGGTCGACGGACCGGAGACCCAGGCGGCGTTGGTGGAGGCCTTCGCCGAGATCCAGGACCGCTGGGTGCGGTTCTACCCGGGCTACGTGTCGGCCCGGTTCCACGCGAGTGTGGACGGGACGCGGGTCGTCAACCTGGTCAGCTGGGCGAGTGAGGCGGACTACCGGCATTTCGAGGAGACCTCCGACACCGCGGGCCGGCTCGCGGCCATCCACGCGGCGCTCGACGGGCTGCCCGGCGAGGTCGAGTCGCGGGTGAGCGCGAACCCCCGTTACCGCGTCGTCCGGGAGACCGGCCCCGGCCCGCGGGTGGGTGACTGAGGGCCGAAGGTCCCGATCCGGAAAGGACCACGGCCACTTACGGTCCCGGCGCCCGCGCGAAAGGCTGAGGTGACCTCCACGGGCTAGGGAGCCGCGATGATCCTCACCGAAGCACCGGTCGTCACCGCCGCGCTGGAGGCCGCCGTCCGGGCACCGTCACCGCACAACACCCAGCCGTGGCTCTTCGAGGTCGGACCGGACGTCATCGGCGTCGTCCTCGACGAGGATCGCGTGCTCGAGGTCTGCGACCCGGATCGCCGTGAGGCGCGGTTGTCCTGCGGCGCGGCGTTGCTGAACCTCGAACTCGCGATCGCCGTCGCGGGACGGTCCTGCGAGGTGGAGCTCCTGCCGGAGAGGGACCGGCCGGAACTGCTGGCCAGGGTGGGGATCGGGCCCCGGCACCGGGCGAGCGCGGCGGAGCAGCGGCTGGCGGCGTCGATCCGCGTGCGGTACAGCAACCGTCGGCCGTTCGCCTCGACCCCGGTGCCCGCCGGAGCCCGGCACGCGGTGCGGCGGGCCGCCGGGGAAGAGGGCGCGAAACTGGTCCTGCTCGACGAAGTGGGTCTGCTGGAGGCCGTCGCGGGACTCATCCGGCGGGCGGATCACCTGCAGACCCTCGACGACCGCTTCCAGGCGGAACTCCGGGCGTGGACCAGGGAAAGCGGGGGCAACGACGGCGTCCCGGCCTATGCGGGCGGACCGCGTCCCTCGGGCGGCTTGCTGCCCGTCCGGCATCACGGGGAGAGCGAGCAGTCCCGGGAGTTCGAACGCGATCCGGTCGTCGCGGTGCTGACGACACCGACCGACGGGCCGCTCGCCCAGATCCGGGCCGGGCGGGCGATGCAGCGGGCGTTGCTGACGGCGACTTCGCTCGGCCTCAGCGCGTCGTTCTACTCGCAGCCGATGGAGATCCCGTCCGCACGCGCCGTCCTCCGGTCGCTGCTGGGCGAAAACGCGCATCCGCAGGCCGTTTTCCGTCTGGGCTACGGCTTCCCGGGGTCCACCACACCTCGCCGCCCGGTCGGCGACGTCCTCCGGATCATGCGGTAGAGCGCTCGGATCCCGAGGGCCGCGAGCAGCCCGAGGACGGCCAGCCCGAACGGGCGCAGCGTGATCGTCCAAGGCCACGCTTCGCCGTCCAGCGCGAGATGATCCGTCTCGTACTCCAAGGTCCTGGCCGTCCACCGCGTGGTCGCGGTGTCGGTGGTACGCACCAGGTCTTCGAGTACGGCGTCGAACGGGAACCCGGGCCCGGCGTGCAGGTACACCGGTGAGAGCGCGGAGTACAGATCGGCGGCGTGACTCGCGGCGGCTTCCGCGCCGGGCACGACGAGCCGGTCTTCAGCCGTCGGCGTGCCGCGTGGGACGAAGGTCAGTCCGTGCCGGGACCGGATCGGCGTGCCGTCGAGACCGACGGCCGTGGTCTCGACCGCCAGCGACTGGCCGTAGGTGTCGAACGCCGCGGCGAGTTCGAGTTCCCGGACCCCGGGAGTCAGCAGGACCCCCAGCATCGGCTTGTCCCAGCGGAACGCGGTGTTGAACCCGACGACGGTGTCCGCCGCTTCGAAGCTGTTCTGCGTCATCGGCGCGCTCGAACCGGGGGAGTAGTGGGTCCAGCCGACGGCTTCGGCCGCCTTCCGCGCGACTTCGGTGCCGGCGAACCGCTCGGTGACGTGGAGCGCCCCATCGATCCCGGAAAGGATGCCGGCCGTGGTCACGATGTTCCCGTCGTCGACGTAGCGCGTGCCGCGGATCCAGTCCACGGCGGGGAATTCGTCGTCGAACCCGCCGATGCGGATCCAGTGCGCGGTGGCCTTCCGCCCGTCGAGGAGCCCGGCCGAGGCGAGGACGCCCGAACCGTTGCAGACGCTCATGAGCAGCGAGCCCCGCGACGACTGCCGCTTCAGCCACTCGGTCACCGGCCGCGTGGTCGGCTCGCCGAGATCCGGCAACGCGGGGATCACCACGACGTCCGGGGCTTTCGACGAAAGCAACCGATCGAGATCGGCGAAACCCAGGTCCGGGCTCAGATCGAGACCGCCGGTCAAGGTGACCGGCCGGGCCTGCGGCGCGACGGTGTAGACGTTGAACGCGCCGGACGCCGCCAGGACTTCGTACGGTGCGAGCGCGTCGGAGACGACGGCGCCTTCGTTCCCGACGACGACCACCGCGGTCGGCTTGGCGGGATCGTGCGCCTTGGGTGTCGGTGGCGGCGCGACCCCGTCGGTTCTCTGTGTGTAGCGGTTCTCGAAGCTGGCGTTGAGCGTGACGGCGCCGAGTGTGACCGGGAGGGCCAGCGCGGCGGCGGTGAACGCCAGCACGGTCAGCGTGACACGGACGAAGGAGCGCATGGTCAGGCTCCGTACTCGGCGCGGCGGCGGAACATGGCGGCGAGCATCGCGGGCACCATCACCACGTGCCCGGCCGTCATCAGGGTCGATCCCGAGATCAGGCCGGTCCAGAAGAACGGCAGGAACAGCAGGTAGGGGACGTACATCGCGGCCGACATCTCCGCGATGGACGCCCAGCCGTGGCGCCGGATCCGCATCCACAGCGCCATCCCGAGCGACATGTTCGTCGCCATCACCAGCGCGTTCGCGGTCACGTTCCCGGCGAGGCCCGGCCACAGGAACGACCAGACCGGTTCGAGGACGATCATCCCGGCCACCATCGAGATCAGCATCTCCACGGCGTGGCGGGTGAAGTGCAGGACGGCCTGCTTGCGGGTCTTCTGTTCGGTCGTGTGGTTCATTTCCGGCTCCCTCGGTCGTTGCGACGGGAGCAATGTTCGGCCGCGGCGGGGCACGAGGGCAGGTGCCGGAAGTCATGCGCTCGGTCATGTGACCGGTGTTCAGACACCCGAGTCACGCCTTTACTCACGTTGGGCCCAGTGTGCCCAGTCCGTGAAGGCCTCCTTGAGGGACCCAGGGTCCCTCAAGGAGGCCTTCACGGACTTCCGACCACAGTAGGTACCCAACGCTCAGAACAGGCCGAGCTCCTTCGCGCGCAGGGCGGCCTGGGTGCGATCCCGCACTTGGAGTTTGGACAGGACACTCGTCACCAGGTTCTTCACCGTGCCCTCGGCGAGGAACAGCGACTTGGCGATCTCGCGGTTGCTCCGGCCGTCCGCGAGGAGCCGGACGACCTCCAGTTCCCGTTCCGAAAGGGGCGTCGCCGACGGTCGGGGTGTTTCGGCGGGGAGCCGGGCCACCCGCGCGACGAGTTTCGCCGCGACGGAAGGCTGCAGCACCGATTCGCCCCGTTCGGCCGCCACCAGCGCCTCGACCAGCCGCGTCGACGAGACGTCCTTCAACAGATAGCCGACGGCGCCCGCGCGCAACGCGGCGAACACGTCTTCGTCGTCGTCGAACGTCGTCAGCGCCAGGACGCGCACGCCGGGCTGCTCGGCGCGAAGCCGCGCGGTGGCCGCGATTCCGTCCAGCACGGGCATCCGCAGATCCATCAGCGCGACATCGGGGCGGAGTTCGGCGCAGAGCCGCACGGCCTCCTCGCCGTTCGCCGCCTCACCGACGACGTCGATCTCGGGCTGGACTTCCAGCAGGGTCGCCAAGGCCTCGCGGAACAACGCCTGATCGTCGACGATCAGCACGCGGACGGTCATCCCGGCACCTCCACGGTGAGTGTCAGGCCCTGGCCTTCGGTGGAGTCGACCGAGACCCGGCCGCCCAGGCCGGCGACCCGCTCGCGGAGCCCGACGAGGCCGAAACCGTTGTCCGATGGGGAAGCCGCGGCGATCCCGACACCGTCGTCGCGGACTTCGAGGCGAACGAGATCGGCGACGGCGTAGTCGAGCACCACGGTCGCGGCCTTGGCCCGCGCGTGCTTGCGCACGTTGGTCAGTCCCTCCTGTGCCGCCCGGAACAGCGACTCCTCGACGTCGGGGCGGGTGTCCCGTGCGGTGCCTTTGACCTCGAACCCGGTCGGCACGCCCGCCTCGGAAGCCTCGTCGGCCAGCGTCCGCAACGCGTCCGTGAGCGGCTCGGAGCGCGGCTCACGCAACGCCGACACCGAGCGCCGGACCTCCGCCAGCGCCTCGCGCGATTGATCCTGTGCCTTGGCGAGCATCCCGTCGGCCCGTTCCGTGTCGCCGGTGCCGATCACCGCACGGGCGGCCTGCAACATCATCTGGACGACCGTGAGGTGGTGTCCGAGCCCGTCGTGGATGTCGCGCGCGAGCCGGTTGCGTTCCTGGATCGTCGCGAGCTGCTCGGCCTGGGCGGCGTGATCGCGAAGACGTTCGTGTGCCTCGGCGAGCTCCTCCCGCGCCCGCTTCTCGCGGACGACCAGTTCGGTCACCACGGCGGCGAAAACCATGACCGCCAGCGTCCCGAGCCCCTCGCGGAGTCCGTCCATCGGCGCCATCGGCAGGTGGATGAGCGGGATCACGACCGCGACCCCGAACGCCACCGGCAAGGGCAGCAGCAACACGGTGTGGCAGACGAGGACCACGAGAAGCAGGACCGCCCCGACGGCGGCGCCCGAAAGCGAGAACAGGGTGAAACCGAGCGGTAACTGAACGCAGACGTACGCGATCGCCCACGCGCGTCCGTGTTTCTGCACCCAGGGGAAGCCCACGATCGCGATCGCCGCGTAGACGAGCCCGGCGAGGAGCGTCGGCAGCACGAGCGTCTCGTACTTGGCCGAGCCGAGCGGCAACGTCACGTATGCGACGAGGGTCAGCACCGCCAGGGCCCGGTTCACGGACACACCATGCCACGCCTCCCGCGTTTCGTCCTCTGAATGCGGTCCTTGCACACGCAACTACCGCATTCAGAGGACGAAACGCGGGGGTCAGGCGATGGTGCTGTTCCGGATTTCGAGCGAGAAGGGGGTCTGGACGTCTTCCGGTTCGAGGTCGCTCCCGCCCGCGATACGACGGCGCAGGAGGTCGACGGCGGCCCGCGCGATCGCCGCCTTGTCCGGCGCGATCGTCGTCAGCGAAGGCAGGCTGTACGCGCTCTCCTCGTTGTTGTCGAAACCGACGATCGCCATGTCCGACGGCACCTGGACGCCGCGTTCGGCCGCGGCGCGAAGGGCGCCGATGGCAAGGAGGTCGTTGAAGCAGAAGACCGCGTCGGGCGGTTCCGGCAGCGCGAGGAGATGTGCCATCGCTTCGGCGCCGTTGGCGCGGTGATACCGCAGCGCGGGCAGGACCAGTTCCGGGATGGGCGCGAGCCCCGCCTCGGCGAGCGCGGAGTGGTAACCCTCCAAACGCTGAGCGGCGGTATGGCGCTGCGGATGCGCCCCGATCGCGGCGATCCGGCGGCGGCCGAGCGAGATCAGATGCCGCACCGCGATCCGGGCGGCCTGGACGTTGTCGATGCCGACGTGGTCGATCGGGACGTCGACGACGTGCTCGCCGAGCATCACCAGCGGGACACCGGGTGCGAGATCCTCGAAGTCGTTGGTGTGCAACGCCTCCGGGCTGATGATCGCGCCGTCGATCAGATGCGGGCCCAGCGCGGACAGCGCGTTGCGCTCACGTTCCCTGGTGCCGAGGGTCTGCTCGATGAGGACGTTCCACTCGTGCTCCTGCGCCGCCTGCAGCACCAGGCCGGCCAGCTCGCCGAAGTACGGGATGCTCAACTCGGGCAGCATCAGCCCGAGGAACCCGGTACGCCCGCGACGGAGGTTGCGGGCACCGAGATTGGGCCGGTACCCGGTCGACGCCAGTGCCTCCTCGACGCGTTTGCGGTTCTCCGGCTTGACGAAGTCGTAGCCGTTGACCACGTTCGACACGGTCTTGACCGAGACGCCCGCAAGCTTGGCGACGTCCTTGAGCGTGGCCACCCTCGCTCCCCTCCGCAGTGCTCCGGTACAGATCCGGCACAGCCTAGCCGCGCGAACGGCGGATTTACAACGTTGTACCAACGATGTAAATCTGGCATCGTCCCTATGAGTGACATGGGTCACCGCAGATCCGTGTGCTCGACTTCCCCGAGGAGCGATCGATGTCCCTGCCCATCCGCCGCACCCTGCTCCTGGCGACCGGCCTCGCGCTCGCGCTGACGGCCTGCACCAGCCGTGAGACCCAGCAGTCCGCCCCGTCGGGGGCGGGGCCCGCCGCTTCGGCGGCGCCGAACCAGGCCGCGGGGCCGGGCTGCGCCCGCGAGAAGACCGGCTACCCGCAGGTGGACGTGAAGAACGCGGTCATCGGCTTCTCCCAGTCGGAGAAGGAGGCGAACCCGTTCCGGATCGCCGAGACACAGTCCATCAAGGACGAAGCGAAGAAACTCGGTGTCCCAGACGACAAACTCCTGGTCACCAACGCGCAGAGCGATCTCAACAAACAGGTCAGCGACATCAAGTCGTTGCTGGACAGGGGTGCGCAGCTGCTCATCGTGGCCCCGCTGAACTCGGACGGCCTCCAGCCCGCCCTCGACGCGGCGAAGGCCAAGAAGGTCCCGGTCATCACGATCGACCGCAAGGTGACCTCGCAGCCGTGCACCGACTACCTGACCTTCATCGGCTCGAACTTCGTCGAGCAGGGCAAACGCGCGGCGCAGGAGATGGTGAAGGCGACCGGCGGCACCGGCAAGGTCGCGATCCTGCTCGGCGCGTCCGGCAACAACGTGACCACCGACCGCACCAAGGGTTTCAAGGACGAGATCGCCGCGACCACGGGCATCCAGGTCGTCGCCGAGCAGACCGGCGAGTTCGACCGCTCCAAGGGACAGGCGGTCATGGAGCAGCTCATCCAGAGCAACCCCGAGATCACCGCGGTCTACGCCGAGAACGACGAGATGGGCATCGGCGCGGTCACCGCGCTCAAGGCCGCGGGCAAGACGCCGGGCAAGGACGTCAAGATCGTCTCGATCGACGGCACCCGCAACGCCGTCCAGCTCATCGCCGACGGCAGCTACAACGCGGTGATCGAGTCCAACCCGCGTTTCGGTCCGCTCGCCTTCTCGACGCTGCAGGACTTCGCCGCGGGCAAGGAGATCCCGCCGACCGTCGTGATCTCCGACGACCAGTACGACTCGGCGAACGCCGCGCAGAAGCTCGGAAACGCGTACTGACGATGGAACCGGTTCTCGAGGTCGAAGGCGTGACGAAGACGTTCGCCGGGGTGCGCGCGCTCGACGACGTGTCGTTCGCGCTGCGGCCGGGCGAGGTGCACGCGCTGGTGGGCGAGAACGGCGCCGGCAAGTCGACGCTGATCAAGGTGCTCACCGGCGTGCACAAACCGGACTCGGGCACGATTCATGCGCGGGGTGCGATCTCCACGATCTACCAGGAGGTCAACCTCATCCCGCTGATGAGCGTGGCGAGCAACGTGTACCTCGGCCGGGAGCCGAGGAAGCGGTTCGGGCTGGTCGACTGGGCGCGGATGAACTCCGACGCGGCGGCGCTGCTGGCGGATTACGGCATCGACGCCGACGTCCGCCGTCCACTCGGGACACTCGGCGTCGGCGCGCAGCAGATGGTGGCGCTGGCCCGGGCGGTGTCGGTCGACGCCGACGTCGTGATCATGGACGAGCCGACGTCCTCGTTGGAACCGCGCGAGGTCGAGACGCTGTTCGAGGTCATCGGCAGGCTGCGCGAACGCGGGATCGCGATCGTGTACGTCAGCCACCGCATGGACGAGCTGTACCGGATCTGCGAACGCGTCACGGTGCTGCGGGACGGCAGGCGGGTCCACACCGGACCGCTCGCCGACCTGCCGCGGCTGGAACTGGTGTCGATGATGCTCGGCCGCAGCGTCGGCGACATCCGCTCGCACGGCGCGACGGCCTTCGAGGGCGACCATGAGGCGGGCCGGGAACCGGTGCTGCGCGCGGAGAACCTCACCAGCGGCAACCGGCTGGGCGGTGTCTCGGTGGAGATCAAACCCGGCGAGATCGTCGGCCTCGCGGGGCTGCTCGGCTCCGGCCGCACGGAGACCGCGCGGGCGATCGTCGGCGACCTGCCGCTGTCGGGTGGCACGGTGCTCGTCGGCGGAAAGCGAGTCCCGCAAGGGAATGTGGCGGCCGCGATGCGCGCGGGCGTGAGCATGCTCGCCGAGGACCGCAAGATCGAAGGGATCATTCCCCATCTTTCGGTGCGGGAGAACATCGTGCTCGCCGCGTTGCCGAAGCTGTCCCGCTTCGGCCTCGTCAGCCGGGCCCGGCAGGACAGGATCGTCGACACGTTCGTGAAACGCCTGCGGATCAAGGTGTCGAGCCCGGACCAGAAGGTCGCCGAGCTTTCCGGCGGCAACCAGCAGAAGGTGCTGCTGGCCCGCTGGCTCTGCACCGAGCCGAAGGTGCTGCTGCTCGACGAGCCGACCCGGGGTATCGACGTCGGCGCGAAGGCAGAGGTGCAGGCGCTCATCGACGAGCTCGCCAAAGAAGGGCTCGCCGTCCTGCTGATCTCGTCGGAGATGGAAGAGCTTCTCGACGGAGCGGACCGGCTGGTCGTGCTCAAGGACGGCGCGGTGGTCGGGGAACTCGCCGGGGAGCAGCTGACGCAGGACCACGTGCTGGCCGCGATCGCTTCGGGTGGCGCGGATGACTAGCACTCAGCGGAGAACGGAGGAACCGGTACCCACCATGACGGACACGGCGAAAACGGTGGACCGGACCCGGGTGGCGCGGTGGCTGCAGGAGTACGGCGTGTACGTCGCCGTCGTCGCGCTCGTGCTGTTCAACATCGCGTTCACGGCGAACTTCCTGACCATCGGCAACTTCCGCACCCAGCTCATCCAGGCCGCGCCGGTACTGGTGGTCGCGCTCGGGATGGCGCTGGTGATCGGAACCGAAGGCGTCGACCTGTCGGTGGGCGCGGTGATGGCGCTCTCGGCCGCGCTCGTCCCGCTGTACCTGGGCGCGGGGACCCTGCCGGCGGTGGCGGTCGCGCTCGCGGCGGGCCTGGCCGCGGGGACGCTGAACGGGGTCCTCGTCGCCAAAGTCGGGATCCAGCCGATCGTGGCGACACTCGCCCTGCTCGTCGGCGGTCGCGGGCTCGCGCTCGTCCTCGCCGACGGCCAGCTGATCCAGTTGCACGATCCGGATTTCCTCGCGCTCGGCAACGGCGAGGCGCTCGGGATCCCGGTGAGCGTGCTCATCGCGGCCGTACTGGCCGTGCTGGTGGCGGCGCTGGTCGGGAAGACCGCGTTCGGCAGGCGGCTGGTCGCGATCGGCGGCAACCGGCGGGCCAGCGTGCTCGCCGGGCTGCCGGTCAACCGCGTCCTCATCGGCGTCTACGCCATCTGCGGTCTGCTCGCGGCGCTCGCCGGGGTGCTGTCCACCGCCAGGCTCGGCGCCGGTGACCCCGCGGACGCCGGATTGCTGATGGAACTGTCCGCGATCACCGCGGTCGTGGTCGGCGGCACCCCGCTGACCGGCGGCCGTGTCCGCATCCTCGGCACGGTGATGGGTGTCCTGCTCATGCAGCTCGTCCGCGCCACGCTCATCAAGCACAACCTGCCGGATTCGACCGCGCAGATGATCCAGGCCGCGATCATCGTCGGCGCGGTGTACGTCGCACGGGAACGGAGCAGCCGATGACCGCGGCGCCCACGATGGCCGCCCAGGACTCCACCCGGCGCGAGCTCATGACCGGGGTCCTGCAGAAACAGGGCGCGGCGATCGCGCTGGTGCTCATGGTCGCCGTCGCGTGGCTGCTGTTCCCGCGGTTCGGCAGCCTGGACAACCTGCGCGACATCGCGTTGCAGAGCTCGTTCCTCGCGATCATCGCGCTCGGGATGACGTTCGTGATCATCACCGGCGGGATCGACCTCTCCGTGGGTTCGGTCTACGCGCTCGGCGGGGTCCTCGCGGCTTACGGGTCGCAGTGGGGTTTCCTTGTCGCGCTCCTGCTGCCGTTGGCCGTATGCGGGCTGATCGGCCTGATCAACGGGTTGCTCGTTGCCAAGACCGGGATGGCACCGTTCATCGTCACGCTGGCGTCGCTGCTGTTCGCCCGCGGGTTGCTGCTCGCGATCACCACCGAGGGCGCGACGACGTACAAGATCCCCGAGGGCGAGGCGTTCGTCGAACTCGGGCGCGGCACGCTGTTCGGGTTCGGCTATCCGGTGTTCATCGCGGCGGCGCTGTGCCTGATCGGCGGGCTCCTGCTGCGGCGGACCCGGTTCGGGCAAGCGGTGTTCGCGACCGGCGGCTCGGAGCAGTCCGCGAAGCTGATGGGCCTCCCTGTGGCACGCACGAAGGTCACCGTCTACGTGATGAGCGGGGTGCTTTCCGGGCTCGCGGGCGCGCTGACCGCGGCCTACCTGCAGTCCGGTGTCACGGTGATCGGGGTCGGCCTCGAACTGGACGCCATCTCCGTCGTCGTCATCGGCGGCACCCTGCTGACCGGCGGGATGGGCACGATTCTCGGAACGGTCATCGGCGTGGGCATCCGAACGGTCATCCAGAACGTCATCAACCAGATAGGAACTCTCGACAGCAACTACCAGTCGGTGGTCAGCGGTGCGTTCCTGCTGGTGGTCGTTGTGCTGCAGCGGTCGCTGGCGCGCACGACCGCCAGGAGATAGGGGAGATCGCATGCTCCGAAGAACCGCGCGCGCCCTGAGCGTCGTGGCCGGTCTGCTGGCCGCCGCGACGACACTCGTTCCCGTCGCCCAAGCCGCTCCCGTACCGCTACCGACCCCGTGGACGGACCAGGTCTCGCCGTCGAACGCGCTGCCCGAGTATCCACGCCCGCAGCTGGTGCGCTCGGAATGGCTCAACCTCAACGGAACCTGGGGTTTCACCGGGGCGCCGAACCTGAATTCGCCGCCGATCGGCAGGCCGTTGAGCGAAAACGTACTCGTGCCTTACCCGATCGAATCGATGCTTTCGGGGATCAAACGGCATGAGGACAACATGTTCTACCGGCGGACGTTCACCGTTCCGTCCACTTGGGACGGCCGCCGGGTGAAGCTCAACTTCGGTGCCGTCACCTGGGAGACCAAGGTCTGGGTCAACGGCACGTCGATCGGGAGCCACACCGGTGGTTTCGACGCCTTCTCCTTCGACATCACCCCGGCACTGAAGGCGGGGGAGAACGAGATCGTCGTCGGCGTCGCGTCGCCGGTCGACGGCAGCCGGTACCCGGTGGGGAAGCAGCGCAAGAGCCCAGACGGCATCTTCTACACGGCGGCGTCGGGGATCTGGCAGACCGTCTGGCTGGAACCGGTTCGGGCGGAGCACATCACGCGGCTCGACACCACCCCCGACGTCCCCGGCGGCGCGCTCGACCTCGTCGTCCAGGGCACTCCCGGGCAGCAAGCGACCGCCGAAGTGCTTTCCGGCGGCCAAGTGGTCGGCACCGCCACCGGTGCCGTCGGGTCCCATCTGCGGGTCCCAGTGCCGAACGCGCGGCTGTGGTCGCCCGACGACCCGTTCCTCTACGACCTGCGCGTGCGGCTGCCGGGCGGCGACGTCGTCACCGGGTACTTCGGTATGCGTTCGCTGGGCAAGGCAATGGTCGGCGGTGTGATGCGGCCGCTGCTCAACGGTAAGTTCGTCTTCCAGCTGGGCACGCTCGACCAGGGCTACTGGCCCGACGGCATCTACACCGCGCCGACCGACGAGGCACTGCGATTCGACCTCGAACGCCAGAAGGCCCTGGGCTTCAACATGGTCCGCAAGCACATCAAGGTCGAGCCGGCGCGGTGGTTCTACCACGCCGACAAACTGGGGCTGATGGTCTGGCAGGACATGCCGTCGCTCGACTCGATCGACGAAGTCCCGAACGGGCACGCGAACTACGAATCCGAACTGCGGCGGATGATCGAGCAGCACAAGGGCATCACCTCGATCGTGCAGTGGGTGCCGTTCAACGAAGGCTGGGGCGAGTACGAAGCCGGCCGCATCGTGGATCTGGTCCGCTCGATCGACGACACCCGGCTGATCAACCACAACTCCGGGTCGAACTGCTGCGTGTCCGATCCGGATCCGGGCAACGGCGACGTGATCGACGACCACGCGTACCAGGTCTCCACCGGCACGAGGCAACCCGACGCGCGAAGGATCGCGGTGCTGGGGGAGTACGGCGGCCTCGGGCGGCGCGTCACCGGGCACGAATGGGAGCCGGGCAAGGGTTTCGCGTACGGCGCGCTGTATCCGGACGAGACGTCGCTGACGAACCGGTACGTCGAGATCACCAAACAGGTCGGGCGGTTCGTGCACAGCCGGGGGCTTTCCGCGTCGGTCTACACCGAGCCGTACGACGTCGAGAACGAGGTCAACGGCTTCTACACCTACGACCGCCGCGTGCTGAAGATGACCGAAGCGCGGGTTCGCGAGATCAACCAGAAGGTGCTAGCCATCGCCAAGGGCACCGAGGTCGGCCGAGGCGAGCTCGTGTCGCTTCGGGTCACGACGGCCGGGTACACGGATCGCTATTTGCGGCATCAGGACGATTTCGTCCGCACGGACGTCCTCGGTGAAGGCAGCGCGGACCTCGGGAAGAAGGACGCGACGTTCTGGGCCCGGCAGGGACTGGCCGACGCGTCGTGCCTGTCGTTCGAGTCGCGGAACTACCCCGGGCACTTCCTGCGCCACGCGTCGTCGCGGATCCGGAAGGACCCGAACGACGGTTCGGCGTCCTTCGCGGGCGATGCGACGTTCTGCGCGCGGGAAGGCGCAGGGGGAACGGCACTGGAGTCGTTCAATCAGCCCGGTGCCTTCATCCGCCACTACGCCGCGACCGTCTATCTCGCGCGCAGCGGCGGGCCGAACCCGTGGGACACGCCGTCGAGCTTCGCGGCGGACACGACGTGGGCGGCGTCGGTGCCGCTCTGGCGCAGCGGCGCGGATCTGCCGCTGGACCAGGCGCGGTCGTTCAAGGTGACCACGCCCGGTTTCACGGATCGCTTCCTGCGGCATCGTGACGGCCTCGCGCGGACGGACGTGGTGAACGCGGGGAGCGCGGCGTTGCTGAAGGCGGACGCGACGTTCGTCGTGCGGCGCGGTCTCGCGGATCCGTCGTGCTACTCGCTGGAGGCGCGGAACTATCCGGGCAATTTCCTGCGGCACGCGGACTTCCGGGTGCGGCTGAGCGGGAACGACAACACCGACCTGTTCCGGAAGGACGCGACGTTCTGCGCCCAGCCCGGGGCCGGGGGCGTGCGGCTGGCGTCGGTGAACGAACTGGGGACGAACATGCGGCACTACGCCGAAGAGGTCTACGTCGCCACCAGCGGCGGCGGCCACCCGTTCGACAACCCGGTCTCGTACGACCAGGACGTCACGTGGGCGGTCTCCGCGCCCTGGGCTCCGTAGTGGGTCTCGTGAGTGGCACGGACGGTTAGAACCATCCGCGTCCTCTGTAGCTACTGGGACCACAGGGCGCGGCGTGAGCGGAGGCGTGACTCGCGTGATCAGGGACGTGACTCGCGTGATTGGAGGCCGCACTCGGGTGTTCCGCCTTTGATCACGGGAGTTTCGGCTTCGATCACGTGAGTGCGGTGCCGCGTCTCTGTTCCTGCTGGTCGGAAGTCCGTGAAGGCCTCCTTGCCTACCCTGAAGGTAGTGAAGGAGGCCTTCACTACCTTCCCAAGTACATGAAGGCCCCCTTCCTTGCGTCTAGCGCAAGGAAGGGGGCCTTCATGTACTTCAGGTGCCCAACCCGGTGGTCACGAGGGCGGTGACCACTCCCGGTAACCTTGCCCCATGACCGGCCCGGACACCCCCGCCTCCTTCAAGCTCGCGTACGTCCCCGGCGTCACGCCCTCGAAGTGGGTCCGGATCTGGGACGAGCGGTCGCCCGACGTCCCGCTCGAGCTCGTCCAGACGACGGCCGCCGATGCGGTCGGGCTGGTCCGGGAGCGTGAGGTGGACGCCGTCCTGCTGCGGCTCCCGATCGACCGCGAGGGCCTGCACGCGATCCCGCTCTACACCGAGACGACGGTCGTGGTGGTCCCGAAAGACCACCTGGTCGCCGCCGCGGACGAGGTCTCCGTCGACGACATCGCCGACGAGATCGTGCTGCACCCGCTCGACGACACGCTGGACTGGGACACGCCACCGGGGAAGCCCGCGCTGGAGCGGCCCGCCACCACCGCGGACGCCATCGAGCTGGTCGCCGCCGGGGTCGGGCTCTTGATCGTCCCGCAGTCGCTCGCGCGGCTGCACCATCGGCGTGACCTGACCTATCGCCCGATCTCCGGCACTCCGGAGTCCGGGGTCGCGCTGTCCTGGCCGGACGACGAGACCACCGACCTGATGGAGCAGTTCATCGGGATCGTCCGCGGCCGGACGGTCAACAGCACGCGCGGTCGGCAGCAGGCCCAGGAAAAGCAGGCCAAGGAGAAGCAAGCGCCGGCGAAGAAGGCGCCGGTCAAGGGCAACCGTCCCCAGGCCGGCGGCCGGAAGCCGCAGTCGGGGAATCGCCGCGCTCCCCAGGGCGGGAAACGCGGCAAGCCCCGTCGTCGTGGCTAGCTTTCGCTGCGGGCGGCCTTGAGCCGCGCCTCCTCCTTGCGGACCTCGGCCTGGGTCTCGCGCTCCCGCTGCAGCCAGTCGGGGTTCTCGGACTTGATCGCGTCGATCTCTTCGGTGGTGAGGGCGCCGGTGATCCCGCCGCGCGCCAGACCGCTGATCGACACGCCCAGCTTCGACGCGATGACCGGACGCGGATGCGGCCCGTTGCGGCGCAGGTCCCGCAGCCACTCGGGCGGCTCGGTCTGCAGCGCGTTCAGCTCGTCGCGGGAGACGACACCCTCCTGGAACTCCGCCGGGGTCGCCTCCAGGTACACGCCCAGCTTCTTCGCCGCTGTCGCGGGCTTCATCGTTTGAGGGGTTTTCTGCGACGTCATTGCCTCAGGGTAACGCCCTGTGATCAGGTGCCTTTCTCGGGCAATGTCACGACGCCGAATCCGGTGAGCACCGCGGCCACGGCGACCGCGCCGAGGACGACCCAGGCGATCGGATGCCCGAGGTTGAGCGTCCAGTAGGTCCCGACCCGCCGGTGCACCAGCAGCGCCGGATCGTTCCGGTTCAGGTAGACCATCCCGGCCGCGTACCAGTGGCGGTCGTCGTCGCGCTGTTCGTAGCGGGTCTCCGGCTCGTCGCCGGCGCGCGGCAACCGGTGCCCGGCGTCGCCCGCCCGGACGGTGAAACCGATCCACGCGATGAACGCGGCGGCGAGCGGAAGGTACGCCACGATCGTCACCGGCACCGTCGTGTCGACGACAGCCCACAGCTGGAGCGAGACGACGAGCAGGGTCGCGTTGACGCAGCCCGCCGAGATCAGCAGCAGTGCGAGCACGCCGTGCAGATACTCCCGGTACCGCGAGGCCGACGCCGACGGCTGCGCGGCGTCGATCTCCGGCCTGGCCCGTGAGATCGCGACGGCCATGAGCGAGGTCAGCACGATGACCAGGATCTGCGCGAAGACCGTCGAGAAGCCCGTCGCGCCGGTGAACCATCCGCCGGCCGCCGTGGCGAACGCGAGCACGACGGCAGGCGCCAGAAGAATCCACTGTGGACGGACTGGATCCGAGCGCAGCGACGTGTCGGTGCTGACTGCCTGCCGCGTGCCGGAGTACCAGCCTTCCTCGCGTTTGGCGGCGGCGATCGAGCGGTGAGCCAGGCAGCCGAGCAGGGAATACGCGGTGGCGAGAACGAGCAGGACGACCTCGGGCGCGAGCCAATCGAAGAGAAGCGCGATGCAGGCCGCGATCGCCCCCGCGCCGATGCCCCGGTTGTAGCGCCGCCGGGCCAGCAGGACGACGGCCTCGCCGGAACGCCGGGCCGGGATCCGGACGCCGAAGGGGAGTGTCGGCCGGGCGAGCGCGGGTGCGGAGCCGAAGGCCGCCGCGGTGAACGCGATCAAGGCCAGGTGCAGCCCGATCATCGCCGCGCGCTCACCGCGAAGGAATCCAGCACCGTTTCGCAGCGGCTCGTCACTTCGCGCGGGCCCACGCCGAGAGCGACGGCCTCGGCGAGCAGGGTGCGCAGGCGCTCCTGCCACTCGTCCGCGTAACCGTCCTCCGCCGGACCGGAGGTCGCGTCCCGCCGGACGACCGCGCCGGTCTTGCGGTTGATCCGGATGAATCCCTGCGTCCGCAGCAGGTCGTAGGCCTTGTTGACGGTGTGGAAGTTGATCGCCAGGTCGGCGCCGAGCTGGCGGGTGGAGGGCAGGGCGCTGCCCTCGGCGAGCGTGCCGTCGGCGACGGCTTCGACGATCCGATCGCGGATCTGCTGGTAGATCGGAACCTCGCTGTCGAGGTCGAGAGTCAGCAACACCCGGTCAGGATATCTGCTATACAGTTGCTATAACAACTACATCAGCTGGCTATGCAGGGGAAGGTGGTCATGATGGCGACGATCGACATCGCCGATGGCGGAGTGCGCGTGAGGTTCTCGTCCTGGGAGCGGCTGGCCGTATGGCGTGACGAAGTGATCGTGCCGTCATCGGCGATCAAGGCAGTCGAGTTCGTCGAAGAGCCCGTGCGACGGACACGCGGGGGACGGGCCGGGGTGCTGATCAGCGGAGTGCTGAAGGTGGGTTACTGGGGGCTGGGGACGAGGACGCGTCAGCTGGTGTCGGCTCGCCGGGGTGTGCCAGGGCTGCGGGTCGAGATCGATCGCGCGGTCGCCGGGCTCCCCTTCGACGAGGTGCTCGTCAGCGCGCCGAACGCGGCGGATCTCGTCGGCGTGCTCGTCTAGAGGTAGTCGAAGAACCGGTCCCACCAGGAAGGTGGCCGATCCGGCGGATACAGCGCGTCGAATCCGCTGATCCCGGTGTACTTGGTCCACAGCGGGTGCTCGGAGACGGGCAGGTAGCCGAGCGCCTCCAGCTCGTCTTCGACCTGTCTTCGCACCTGCGCCGGGAAGAACTCGCGTTCCTCGTCTTCGTCGTAGCTGCCCGGATTTCCCAGTGTCACCGCGACGAGACCGCCGAAGTTGCTGACCGTCACGGTGACCTGGTCCAGTGCGGCGGTCGCGTCCGCCGGGATCACGATCCGGCCGAGGTGGCTGGCGTCCTGGACATGGCGGTCGACTTCGCAGGAACAGTCGAACAGTCGCTCCAACCGTTCGGCCAGTCGCTCGAATCGAGCTCGTGCGGCCGGTCCGTCGAAGTCGTGCGGCACCTCCCAGTGGCCGGGTTCGTCCAGCTCTCGCAGCAGTGCCCAGGTCTGCTGTTCGTCGAGGGGCATCGTCGCCTCCCGGCCTCGGGTGGTCTAGTCCACTTACCGGAATGACCTTAGCCAGCCACGTCCCGCGCGGACAATGGTGGGACGAATTCTGGTCGAAAATTTTCGTGGGGTAGCGCCAGCACCACCCCGGATCCGGGAGCCTGCACTGCTGATCTTCGCGCCGGCCTCGGCCAAGGTTGTCACTGTCGATCTCGTCGGAGAAGGAGTGCGAATGACGGTACGCAAAGGTGTGGTTGTCCTGACGGTGGCGGGGCTGATGGGCGCGGCGTGGACGACGGCGGCGGACGCGGCGCCTGCCAACGGGGCGGAGCTGCGGAAAAGCCTCGACTCGTTGGTGCGTCAGGAGAAATTCCCCGCCGCGCTGGTCGCCGTGTCCGACGGCAGGCGGACGACGTCGCTGGTCGCGGGCTCGTCGCGGATCGACCGCCAGGTCCCGGTCCCGCGTGACGGCAGGGTGCGCGCGGGCAGCAACACCAAGACGTTCACGGCGGTCGCGGTCCTGCAACTGGTGGCCGAGGGCAAGGTCGAACTGGACGCGCCGATCGAGAAGTACCTGCCCGGGATCGTGCGCGGAGAGGGCATCGACGCCACCAAGATCACCATCCGGCACCTCCTGCAGCACACCAGCGGGCTGCCGAACTACACCGAGTACCTGGGGCTTCAGGATTTCGAACAGGTGCAGCATCGGTATTTCCCCACGCACGAGCTGCTCGCCGCCGCGCTGAGTCACCCGGCGAAGTTCGCGCCCGGCACCAAGTGGGAGTACAGCAACACCGGGTACCTGCTGGCGGGCATGGTGATCGAGAAGGTCACCGGACGCCCGCTCCAGGAGCAGATCACCGAACGTGTGATCAAGAAGGCGGGTTTGAAGAACACCTACTGGCCCCAGGTCGGTGACCAGACCATCCAGGGACGGCACCCGCAGGGCTACGCCATCGGCAACTCCGCCACCGGCACGGTGATCGACGCGACCGAACTGGATCCGTCCTGGGGCGGTGCCGCCGGTCAGCTGATCTCGACGCCCAGTGACCTCGGCGAATTCTTCCGCGTGCTGCTCGAAGGCAGGCTGCTGCCCGCCGCGCAGCTGGCCGAAATGCGGAAGACGGTCGACGCGCCCCTGTTCCCTGGGACGAAGTACGGGCTCGGCCTGATGAGCAACCCGCTCAGCTGCGGCGGCGTGTACTGGGGCCACGGCGGCGACATCCACGGGTTCGAAACCCGCGGTGGCGCCACGGAAGACGGCCGCACCGTCGGGCTCGCGGTGACCGCGATGCCGGGGACCTTCGGCGACGGTGAGAAGGGCTCGAACGCCGTCATGGCCACTGTGGACACCGCGTTCTGCAAATGACGACGCGAAGGCCACTTTCGCAACGCTGTGAAAGTGGCCTCCGCAATGCCTCACCCCTCTAGATTCCCGATCGCGGCGCGGAATCCCTCCAGTGCCGCGCGATAGAAGCGCGGGCCGTACGACACCCGCGCCACACCGAGTTCGCGGAGCGCGGCGAGGTCCAGTTCCTCGCCGACGTTCCCGTTCACCGGGCACGCGAGTTCGGTGACCAGCGCGGCGAGATCGTCCCGGCGCCGGACCCCGATCGGATACACGCAGTCGGCACCGGCATCGCGGTAGAGCCTGCCGCGCCGGACGGCCTCGGCGAGTCTGTCGGGCTCCTGGATCCCGCGGTCGCCCAGGAACGTGTCGACCCGCGCGTTGACGACGATCGGTACCCCGGCGCCGGTCGCGGCCGAACGGATCTCCGCGATCCGCTCGGCGTGCTCGTCCGCGTCGGCCAGTCCGCCCGACCGGTGATCGGTGTCCTCCAGATTGCAGCCGACGGCTCCCGTTTCCAGCAGCCGCTCCACGAACTCCCGCGGCGCCAGGCCGTAGCCTGCCTCCGCGTCCACGGTGACCGGTACGGAGACCACGCGGGCGATCCGCGCCGCCGCGGCGAACATCTCCTGCCACGGCGCGCCTTCGCCGTCGGGGTACCCGAGCATCGCCGAGACGGCGGCGCTCGCCGTGGCGACCGCGGGGAAACCCGCCTCCACCACGACTTCGGCGCTCGCCGCGTCCCAGACGTTCGGCAGCACGAGCATTTCCCCGCTGTGCAGGCCGCGAAGTGTTTCGGCCAGCGTCTTCGGATCGGTCATCGGTCTCCTCCTCGATCGGCAGTGGACAGGGCGGCCGGCATGCGTAGCGCGACGAGCATGCCGACGAAGGCGAACGCGACGACAGCGGCCATCGCCGCCGTGAAGCCGCTGCCGAACTCCTCGGGGGACAGATGGCTTCCGGCACCGGCGAAGACGGCGACCACCACCGCCACCCCGAAGACCCCGCCGAAGATCCGCAGCGTCATGAACGCGCCGGACGCTTGGCCGATCTCGGCGGGCCGCACCGCTCCGACGGCCGAGCGCTGTGCGGCGGGCATGGCCGACGTGATCCCGGCGCCGCTGACGATCAGCCCCGGCAGCAGGACGGCGTAGCCCGCGCCGGGTTCGGCGACCAGCACGATCCAGCTCATGCCGATCGTCTGGAGCAGCAATCCGACGGCGACGAACATCCGCGCGCTGTACCTGTCCGCCAGCTTTCCGGCGAGCGGCGCGCAGATCATCAGGGTCGCGGTCCACGGCATCATCCGCAGTCCCGCCTCGAACGGACCGAGACCTTGCGCGGTCTGGAAATACTGGGGCAGGAAGAACAACGTGCCGTACAGCGAGGCGAAGACGCAGAAGTTCGCCGCGTTGGCCGTGGAAAAGGCTCGCAGCCTGAAGAACCGCATCGGCAGCATCGGCGCCTCGCTGCGTCGCTCCCACCACACGAAGGCGATCACCAGCGCGACGCCGAGGGCCAGCGAGCCCAGGACCTCGGCGCTGTCCCAGCCCGCGAGGTTTCCGCGGACGAGGCCCCACACGATGCCCAGCGATCCCAGTGACACCAGGACGACGCCGCCGTGGTCGAGCCGGTGGCCAGGGCCGGTGCTCTCGTCGACACGCCGGAGCGTCAGCAGGACCGCCACCACGCCGACCGGCAGATTGAGCCAGAAGATCCACTGCCAAGCCAGCCCTTCGGCGATGACGCCGCCGACGAACGGGCCGCTGAACGTCGCCAGCCCGGTGAGCCCCAGGTAGAGCCCCATCGCCTTGCCCCGCCGCTCGGGCGGGAAGATCGCGCTGATCAGGGTGAGCGACAGCGGCAGCACCATCGCGGCACCGGCGCCCTGCACCGCCCGCGCGACGATCAGCGTGCCGATGTCCCCGGCCACCGCGCAGCCCACCGAAGCGAGGGTGAAGACCGTGAGACCGGTGACGAACATCCGGCGGCGGCCGAACCGGTCACCGAGCGCCGCTCCGGTGAGCAGCAGGACGGCGAAGCTGAGGTTGTAGGCGTTGACGATCCATTCGAGTTGCTCGATCGACGCGGACATGTCCTCGCGGACCGTGCTCAGCGCCGTCGTCACGACCTGGCTGTCCAGCGCCATCATGAAGGACGCCACTGAGGCGAGCGCCAGGACCCACGCCTGTTTCGGGGTCAAGATTTCTCCTTGGTGGAAGGGTTTCCGGGCATGACGAGGCACACGCCCGACGGGGCGTGGCCAGGAAAATGCGGGCGTCAGCCGCGCAGGGAGCGGGGCAGCCCGAAGGCCGCCAGTAGTGAGTTGTCGAGGAACCGGGTCACCGCGGTGACCCGATCGCCCGCGAGTTCCAGCACGAGCACGCCGTGCGCGTGGCCGATGGGCGTCCTCGGGTCGCGGAGGTAGCAGCCGAAGGCGGGCTGGCCGTTGGCGCGGGTCGGGATCAGCGAGTACCGGCGGCCATCGCAGAGCGCCACGGTCGCCAGGAAGTGCCCGACGGCCTCCGGGCCTTGGTATTCCAGAGGAAGCGGAGGCATGGTCAGCCAGGCGTCGTCGGTCAGAAGCGCCACGATGGCCTCGACGTCGCCGTTCTCGAAGGCACGGGTGAACTCGTCGACGATCCGGCGTTCCCGCGGCGAATCGGGCAGGGGAGCGGACTCCCGTTCACCCGGCGGCATCTCCCCGGCCAGCGCCGAACGTGCCCGGTTGAGCGCGCTGGTCACGGCGTTCTCGGTGGTGTCGAGGATCCCGGCCACTTCGGCCGCGCGGAACCCGAGGACGTCGCGCAGGACCAGCACGGCCCGCTGCCGGGGAGGAAGCCGCTGGAGCGCCGCCAGAAACGCGAGCGAGATCGACTCCCTGGCCTCGTAGCGCGCCTCCGGGCCGGGCACCCGGTCGGCGATCTCGGCGAGCAGCAGATCCGGGTACGGCTCCAGCCAGCTGGGTTCGGCGCGGCGGCGGGTCGGCTCGGGCAAGGGGACCTCCGGTCGGTAGGCCGCGTGGTCGTGCGGGCGGCGGGCGCCCGCCCGCATCGCGTTGAGACAGCGGTTGGTCGCGATCCGGTACAGCCAGGTCCGGATGGACGCGCGTTCCTCGTACGCGTCGATCCCGCGCCACGCGGCCAGCAGCGTCTCCTGCAGCAGATCCTCGGCGTCCTGCACCGAGCCCAGGATGCGGTAGCAGTGCACCTGCAGTTCACGGCGGTACGGCGCCACGAGATCACGGAACGCCTCGCCGTCACCGGTTTTCGCCAGGGCCAGCAGCTCGTCCACCCGCATACCGGGTTCCCTCCTCTTGTGGTGTCTCTCGAAGGGATGGACACCGCCGTCGCCGGAAACTTGTCGGTCGCCGACCAGTTTCCCCCGAATTCGCGGAAAACCGGTTCGCGGTCCACAGCGGAGTGGCTACACTCGCCACGAAATCACCCCGGCGAGGAAGGACAGGACCGTGCGTCATCACCACGCCGTCGTCGTCCCCTCGGCTCGCTACGAGGTGATCCTGGTGTCTCCGCGCACCCGGTGCCTGCCGCGCGGCTAGCACCGGCCCGTCTCACGAACGCCTGACCTCTTCCCGTTGCCGCGCAACGGTGGTTGATGCCTGTCCGCGTTCGCCGAATCGCGCCGTCGGAGTTCCGCCAGTTCAGCCCGAAAGGCCCGCGCCATGCGCACCGTCCCGCTGTCCGCCGTCCGCAACCTGGGCATCCTCGCCCATGTCGACGCCGGCAAGACCACCCTCACCGAACGGATCCTGTACGTCACCGGCACCACCTACAAACGAGGTGAGGTCCACGACGGCACGACCGTCACCGACTTCGATTCCCAGGAGCGAGACCGTGGCATCACCATCTTCGCCGCCGCCGTCAGCTGTTCGTGGGACGGCCATCGCGTCAACCTGATCGACACCCCCGGCCACGTCGATTTCTCCGACGAGGTCGAGCGGTCGCTGCGGGTCCTCGACGGCGCGATCGCCGTGTTCGACGGCGTCGCCGGGGTCGAGCCGCAGAGTGAATCGGTGTGGCGACAGGCCGATCGGCACGGCGTGCCGCGGATCGCGTTCGTCAACAAACTCGACCGCGCGGGTGCCGACCTCGACGCGGCCGTGGCGTCCATCCGGGAGCGGCTGCATCCTCGTCCGCTGGTGGTCCAGCTGCCGATCGGGGCGGAAGACGGGTTCGTGGGCGTCGTCGACCTGCTGCGGATGCGGGCACTCGTCTGGGCCGATGGCGCCGAGACGGCCGAGGAAGGACCGATTCCGGAGTCCCTTGTGGACGAAGCGAACCGGCGACGACGCCTGCTCGATGAGGCCGTCGCGGAAGCCCATCCTGGGGCGCTGGAGGAGTTCTGCGCGTCGTCGGCGGTGTCGACGGACACGCTGGTCTCGGCGCTGCGTGAGCTCACCCGGACCGGTGACGGCGTCGTGGTCCTCTGCGGCTCGGCCTACCGCAACCGCGGAGTGGAGCCGTTGCTGGAAGCCGTGGTGGCGTACTTGCCCGCGCCGTCGGATGTTCAGCCGGTCCGAGGTGAGTACGAAGGCGCGGCCCGGGAACGTCCCGCCGATCCGTCGGCGCCGTTCGCGGCACTGGCGTTCAAGGTGACCTCGACCGCCACCGGGCGGTTGACGTTCCTGCGGGTGTATTCGGGCACGATCCGGACTTCGGAGGCGGTGATGGACGTGGGCAGCGGCCGTATCGAGCGCGTGGGCCGCATCCTGCGGGTCCAGGCGGACCGGCACACCAGGGTGGACAGCGCCGTCGCGGGCGACATCGTCGCGGTGGTCGGGCTCAAGACGGTCCGTCCCGGCGCGACGCTGTGCACGCCGTCGGAGCCGATCCTGCTCGAGCCGCCCGTCGCGGCCGACCCGGTCGTCTCGGTCGCTGTCGAACCGCGGAAGGGCACCGACACGGAGCGCTTGATGTCGGCGCTGGCACGGCTGGTCGAGGAGGATCCGTCGCTGGTCGTCCGGACCGATCGTGAGACCGGTCAGACCCTGCTGTCGGGGATGGGCGAACTGCATCTGGAGGTGGCGGTGGAGAAGATCCGGCGCGACCACGGGCTGGACGCCGGCGTCGGACGGCCTCGGGTCGCCTACCGCGAGACGGTCGCCCGCGGCGTGTCCGGTTTCGTCCACCGGCATGTCAAACAGGACGGCGGCGCCGGGCAGTTCGCCCACGTCGTCATCGACACGGAACCATTGGAGGAAGGGGAGTTCGCGTTCGAGTCCACTGTGGTCGGTGGCCGGGTGCCGCGGGAATACGTCCGTGCCGTCGAAGCGGGTTGCCGTGACGCGCTGGCGGAAGGCCCGCTCGGTGGGCATCCGGTGACCGGTGTCCGGGTCACGCTGACGGATGGGGCGACCCACCCGAAGGACTCTTCGGAGCTGGCGTTCCGGGCTGCCGGACGGTTCGCGCTCCGGGGCGCGTTGGCCGCCGGTGCGATGACGCTGCTGGAGCCGATCGCCGAAGTGACCGTCACGGTGCCCGAAAACGCCGTCGGCGTGGTGCTCGGCGACCTCGCCGCCCGGCGCGGCCGGGTGCTGGGGTCGGTGGTGCGCGCCGGAACGACCGTGGTCACCGCGACCGTGCCGCTGGCCGAACTGTTCGGCTACGCGACGCGGCTGCGGAGCCGGACCCAGGGCCGGGGCACGTTCACCGCCCGGCCGGTCGGCCACGCTCCGGCACCGGAGGGCCTGTCGGTCCGGTAGTTCGCGCCGGTCCGAAGTCCGACGTTGGCCCGCCCACGACACTGTGGGCGGGCCATCGCCCGAATCGCTGTCACCCGGCTATCGGGCGCCGGGCGGCAGCCGTCTTCAGCCGGTCACACCGAAGGCCACGGAGGACGGCAGTTCTGCCGCGGCAGCGCGTGCGATCCGTTGGTGAACACGCCGTCCGCGATCGTGTCCTCCATGATCGAACGGTGATCGGTGGGACGGGCCCACTGGTAGCAGAGGTGCTGGGCGAAATAGCCGCCAGGCGCCTCGATGGTGTCGAAGTGGCAGACACCGTCGGTTTCGATGCAGTAGCGGATGAACGGGATGCCGCCGAAATCGGTGCGGCCGGGCCCGAACGACACGTAGCCGCCGAACGGCGACGGTGCCCCGGTCCCCGCCGGGAGCACCGCGCTGATCCCGCGTCCCGGAGGACCGACGGGCTGCATCGGGTCGGCGAAGATCTTCGCCCGGAACCGCGACTTGTCCACGGCCAGTTTCCCGTCGGCGATGTCGTTCAGCACCAGGTTCGCGACCAGGGCGCCCTGCGAGTAGCCGACGACGGTGAATTCCGCACCGGGGTTCTCGTCGAAGGAGCTCTGGACGACACGGCGGGCCTCTTCGTGTCCGCGGGCGACGCTCTGGTCCATGGGCGTCTGGTCGCAGTTGGGTGCACCGGCGGCCCCTGCCGGGTAGTGGACCACCTTCTTGATCCCGCCCCGCAACCAGGCGTCGTTGTACACGGTCGCGGCCCCGTCACAAGTGCCGCCGACGAGGATGTAGTAGCGCGCCTGGTCGGCCTGGGCCGTCGGCGCCATGACACTGATCAAGCCGGTGGCCAGTGCGGCCGCCGCCAGGACCCCCCTGAGTTTCTTCACATTCATCGTCCTTTCGTTCGACTACGGTGCGTGGTCGAACGCTAGGGACGAGTCATGAAATTTCGATGAAACCCCCTTCGGACGTCAGCGGTGGGACAGGACGTTGACCACGTGCCCGCTCGGATCCCGGACGAAGAACCGCCGGACACCCCACGGCTCGTCGGTCAGTTCGTGCACGATCTCGGCACCGGATGCCTTGGCGGCCGCGTACCTCGCGTCGACGTCGTCGACCTCGATCGAAGCGATCGGCACGACGGGCGCCGTCTCGTCATGGGTCATGAGGCTCAGCTGGACCTCCGGCCGCTCCGGATCGGCCAGGGTCACGATCCAGCCGTGATCCATCACCACCTCGAAGCCGAGAACCTGTACGTAGAAGGCCTTCGCTTCCGGCAGCGTCTTGGTCTCGAGGTCGGTGACCACTCTCTTGATCGACATGCCTGGATACTGGCACAGGGGTCCGACGGTTTCGGGGGAGCAGGAGCGGTGTCGCCAGCATGAGCGCCCCGGCGATGCCGACCGCGGCGCGCGGGCCGGTGAACACGGCGAGCAGGCCCCACAGCGCGGTCAGGCCGGCGGTGGTGAGCTTCCCGGCGATCGACCAGGCCGACAGCGTGCGGGCCGCGCGGTCGAGGGGCACCTGTTCGAGCCTGCTGGTGGCGAGCACCGGGTTGAACACACCGATACAGGTGATCAGGCAGAGTTCGACGACGATGACCAGGATCAGGCCGGGAACACCGGGCTGGACGAAGACCAGCCAAACAGGCCAGCAGACCCGCAGCCACCCGAAGACGAAGAGGACCTTGTCCCGGCCGTACCGGGCGACCAACGGCCGGGAGAGCCACGCCCCGATCAACCCGCCGAGACAGGGCACCGCGAAGGCGACCGCGTACTCCCAAGGCGCGAAGCCGAGTTGCCCGAGCATCAGCACGGCGAACAGCGGCGCGGTCGCCATGATCAGTCCGTTGACCACGATCGTGTTGACGAACAGGGGCCGCAACAACGGATGGGCGAGGATGAATCGCCAGCCTTCCCGCAGGTCGCGGCCGGTCAACCGGGCGCCGTCCGGCTTCGCGGGCGGCGGCTCCGAACCACCGGCGGCACGGATCCCGAGCGCCGAAAGCAGATAGCTGACCGCGTCGGCGGCGATCGTGACCACCGGCCCGAACAGACCGACGGCGAAACCGCCGAGCGGCGGCCCGAGCACGGTGGCCGTCCAGGTGGTCGACTCGAACCGGGCGTTCGCGACCAGCAGGTCTTCGCGGGGCAGCAGGGTTTTGAGGAAAGCCCCACTGGCGGCCAGGAACGTGATGTCGGCCGCCGCGACGACGACGGACACCGCGAGAAGCTGGCCGAAGCCGAGCAGTCCGAACGAGTACGCCACCGGGACGGTCAGCAGCGCCCCGCACCGGACGAGGTCCATCGCGATCATCACCGGCCGTTTGCGGCGGAACTCGACCCAAGGGCCGAGCGGCAGCGCGACCACCGCGCCCACGACGAGACCGGCGGCCGCGAGCAACGAGACCTCGGCGGTGCCCGCGCCGAGTACGACGATGGCGATCAGGCTGAACGCGTCGAACGCGAACCTCGTCCCGAACGCGCTCGCCGCGTATGCCGCCCACAGCCAGCCGAACCGTCGCCCCAGCGATCTCCCACCCACGCGCGAGATCAAAGCAAGCCGGAACCCCGAAGTCGAACAACGGGTCGTTGGCGGATCACAACCGTCGGTTGTGCGACCCGCTCAGAGGTCCCCGAGCGCGGTGATCGGCGACTCGACACAGTCCGCGACGAACCGAAGGAACCCGCCCGCGGTCCCGCCGTCGCACACCCGATGGTCGAACGCCAGTGTCAGCTCGCAGATCTTCCTCGCGACCAGCTCGCCGTCGACCACCCAAGCTCGGTCGATGATCCGGCCGATGCCGAGGATCGCCGCCTCCGGGTGATTGATGATCGCGGCGGAGCCGTCCACCCCGAACACCCCGTAGTTGTTGACCGTGAAGGTTCCGCCGGTGAGGCCTGCCGGGCCGAGCTTCCCTTCCCTGGCTTGCGTCGTCCGGTCGCCGATCGCCGCCGAAAGCTCCCTTGTGGACAGTGAGCCCGCGTCGCGGACCACCGGCACGACGAGACCTCGGTCGGTCTGCGCGGCGAAACCGAGGTTGATGTCGCGAAGCTGGACGATCTCGTCGCCTTCCACCCGAGAGTTCAGCTCGGGGAACTTCCGCAGCCCCGCGACGGCGAACCGCGCGACGAGGCCGAGGAGACTGACCGGGCGATCCGGCGCCGAGGCGTTGAGCGACTTCCGCGCGGCGACGAGTCCGGTCGCGTCGACGTCGACCCAGACCGTCGCCTCGGGGATCTGACGCCGCGAGGTCGTCAGCTTGTCCGCGACCGCCTTGCGGACGCCGGTCAGCGGGATGCGTGTCTCGCCGTCTCGCTGCTCCGGGACGGCGAGGGCCGCTTCGACGTCGGCGCGCCGGATGATGCCGCCCGGACCGCTGCCGGTCAGCTTCGTCAGGTCGATCTTGTTGTCCACGGCCATTTTGCGGACGAACGGCGAGATCACGCCCGGCGCTTTCGACGGTTTCTCCGGGGTCGCGACGACGGTGCGCGTCCGGCGGCGCCTGGTCGTGGTGGTCGTGCCGTAGCCGATGAGGACGTTGCCGCTGCCCTCACTCGCGGTCGTCACGCCGGGTTCGGTGAACCCGGGTCCGATGGTGAGCAGGGGAGCGCCGACGGGCAGCGACTGGCCGGGTTCACCGTGGAGGCGGGTGACGACGCCGGCGAACGGCACCGGCACCTCGACGGCGGCCTTCGCGGTCTCGACCTCGACGACGGGCTGGTCGACGCCGACGGTGTCGCCCTCCGCGACGAGCCAGGTGACGATGGTGCCCTCGGTCAGTCCCTCACCGAGGTCGGGGAGCAGGAAATCAGGCACCGGCCACCACCGGTTCGTCGTTCCACTGCAGCCGGGCGACGGTGTCCAGGATCCGGTCGACGTCCGGAAGCTGATGGCGCTCCAGTTTCGGCGGCGGGTAAGGGATGTCGAGCCCGGTCACGCGCAGGACGGGCGCGTGCAGCTGATGGAAGCACTGCTCGGTGATCCGGGCGACCACCTCGGCGCCGTAGCCGCCGAACCCGGCCGCTTCGTGGACGACGACCGCGCGGCCGGTGCGGCGCACCGAGGCGGCGACGGTCTCGTCGTCGAACGGGCTCAGCGACCGGAGATCGACCACCTCGACGTCCCAGCCTTCGGCGGTCGCGGCCTCTGCGGTCTCCAACGCGGTGGCGACCATCGGGCCGTACGCGATGAGCGTGACGTCCTTGCCCTCGCGGCGCACGACCGCGCGGTCCATGGCCGCGCCTTCCCGGGTGAAGGACACGGGTTCCTTCGACCAGTAGCGGCATTTCGGCTCGAGGAAGATCACCGGATCCGGCGAGTCGATCGCGTCGCGCAGGAGGTCGTAGGCGTCCTGGGGAGTGCCGGGTGTGACGACGCGCAGGCCGGGCGTGTGGGTGTAGTAGGCCTCGCTCGAATCGCAGTGGTGCTCGACGCCGCCGATGCCGCCCGCGTAGGGGATCCGGATGACCATCGGCAGCGACAAGGCGCCGCGGGTGCGGTTCCGCAGCTTCGCGACGTGCGAGGTGATCTGCTCGAACGCGGGGTAGGCGAAAGCGTCGAACTGCATTTCGACCACCGGACGGAACCCTCCCATCGCCATCCCGACCGCGAAACCGACGATGCCGGACTCCGCCAAGGGCGTGTCGAAACAGCGTTCCTCGCCGAAATCGGCGGTGATGCCGTCGGTCACCCGGAACACGCCGCCGAGCGGGCCGACGTCCTCGCCGAAGATCAGCACACGGTCGTCGTCCTTGACCGCGTCACGCAGGGCGGCGTTGAGCGCTTGTGCCATCGAGAGCTCGGACATCAGGCCTCCAGTTCGGCCGCGACCAGCGCCCGCTGGGCGGCCAGCTGACGGGTCGGGACGGCGTACACGTGCTCGAACAGCGACATCGGATCCGGCTCCACGTCGGCGTTGAGGGTGTCGCGCACTCCGGCGGCGAACGTCTCGGCCTCGGCTTGGAATCGCTCGATGTCGTTCTCGGACAACAGGTTCTCGGTGGTCAGATAGGTCTGAAGACGGCGAACCGGGTCGGCAGCGCGCCACTTCTCGACCTCGGCCTGATCGCGGTAACGGGTGGCGTCGTCGGCGTTGGTGTGCGCGTCGATCCGGTAGGTGTGCGCCTCCACCAGTACCGGCCCGCGACCGGAACGCGCGTGCGCGACGGCGTCGTCCAGCACGGAAAGGACGGCGAGGGCGTCGTTGCCGTCGACCTGCTCGGAGCGGACGCCGTAGCCGACACCCTTGTACGCCAGCGCGGGTGCGGCGCTCTGCTTCTCGAACGGTACGGAGATCGCGAACCCGTTGTTCTGCACGAAGAACACCACCGGCGCCTTGAACACGGCGGCGAAGTTGAGCGCCTCGTGGAAGTCGCCCTCACTGGTGGCGCCGTCGCCGATGAGCGCGAACGCGACGGCGTCCTCGCCGCGGCGTTGCATCGCGTGGGCGAGCCCGGCGGCGTGGAGGGTCTGCGTCGCCAGCGGCGTGCACTGGGGAGCGACCCGGGTCTTGGCGGGGTCGTAACCGCAGTGCGCGTCGCCGCGGAGCAGTGTCAGGATCTCGCCCGGTTCGAGGCCGCGAGCGACCAGCGCGACCGAATCGCGATAGGTGGGGAAGAGCCAGTCGGCGTCGGTGAGGGCGAGCGCGCTCGCGACCTGGCAGGCCTCCTGACCGGCGCTGGACGGGTACACGGCGAGGCGGCCCTGCTTGGTGAGCGCGGTCGCCTGCGCGTCGAACCGGCGGCCGAGCACCATCAGCCGGTAGGCCTCGACGAGCCGTTCGGCCGGCGGCACGGTGTAGTCACCGTGCTTGTCGACGCGCGTGCCGTCCTCGGCGAGGAACCGCACCGGGATCCCGGACGGCAGCAACGCGGCGGCAGGGGTCTCCCGCGACATGGCGCAGCACCACCTTTCACAGACATATGATGCTGAGATCGTGGTTTCCGGAGTCCCAGTGTTCAAGAGGTGCGCGAAATGAGCGACAAACTGTCGGCAGAATCGGTTCAGCCGGGCCGACCGTCCGGTAGTGGCGTGGCTCACGGGCCGGATCCGGGACGAACGGTCCTTGCCCTCGACGACATCGATCGCGCCATCCTCGCCGAGCTGACCGCGGACGGCAGGCTCGCCGTCCGGGCACTCGCGGAGCGGCTGCACATCTCGCGCACCAACGCCTACGCGAGGCTGGACAGGCTGATGTCCGAAGGCGTCATCACCGGCTTCGGCGCCCGGATCGACCCTCGGCGGGCCGGGCTCGGAACGAGCGCGTACATCCTGATCACCGTCGAGCAGACGTCGTGGCGCACGATGTCCGCCGAGCTGCGGCAAATCCCGTTCGTCGAGCATGTGTCGCTCGTCGGTGGCGACTTCGACATCCTGCTGCTGGTGCGGACACCGGACAACGCTTCGCTGCGGGACGTCGTGCTGGAACGCCTGCAGGCGCTGGACGGCGTGCGCTCGACGCGGACCTGGCTGATCTTCGAGGAGCAGCCGGGCGTCGCCCCTCGTGAGTGGTGAGGACGTGGCACCGCACTCACGTGATCGAAGGCGTAACTCGCGTGATCAGGGGCGGAACACCCGAGTGCGGCCTCCAGTCACGCGAGTCACGTCTCTGATCACGCGAGTCACGCCTCCGCTCACTTCGCGTCTGGGTGCCCAAGTCCGTGAAGGCCTCCTTGAGGGACTTGTCTTGCTTACCCAGTGGTGTGGGTCGAGCCTGAGGGGTTCGGGGCGTGGAACGTCCTGGCTCCTCTACATGGATTCGTTGATGAAGGATTTGGGACGGTGAACGTCCCAAATCCTTCATGGACAACGCTCGACCCTGTCTGGAACGGAGCGAATCCCGCCTACGCACAGGTCAGACGTAGATCAACGAATACCGGTCCGTGAAGGCCTCCTTGAGGGACCCAGAGTCCCTCAAGGAGGCCTTCACGGACTTCGGACTGGTTGGTCACAGGGGACGGTTCGCCCCGCCACTCACGAGGCGGTGGTGGGCAGTGGCCGGTCGTTGACCACCTGCTTCATCACGAGCGTCGAGTTCAGCCGCTGCACCCCGGGCAACGCGGACAGCACGTCGTCCTCTAGCCGCTGATACGCGGCGAGGTCGGCGGTGACGATGCGCAGCAGGTAGTCGGGGTCGCCGAAAAGCCGCTGCGCGAGCAGGACGTTCGGGATCCGCGTGACGGCGTCTTCGAAGCTCAGCAACGTCTCGCGGTCCTCTTGCCGCATGGTGACGAACACGAGCGCCTCGAAGTTCAGCCCCAGCGCGGCGGGATCGACCACCGCCCGGTACGCGCTGATCGTGCCGTCCCGTTCGAGCGCGCGCAGCCGGCGGTGGCACGGCGACGCGCTCAACTGGACCCGCTCGGCCAGTTCGGTGAGCGTCAGACGCCCCTCCTCCTGGAGGATGGCAAGAATCTTCCGGTCGACAGCGTCCATGGGGAAGATTCTTCCACGCGTGTCGCCCGATAGGGTAAAAGTTGGAAGCACCTTCGGCCGGATCGCGAATAGCTTTTCGAACATGCCTCTCGGATCCGTTCTCGCCTTCTGGGGCGTCGCGGCATTGCTCATCGCGGTGCCCGGCGCCGACTGGGCCTTCGCGATCAGTGCCGGACTTCGTCGCCAGGTCCTGCCGGCCGCCGGCGGCATCGTTCTCGGCTACTTGGCCATGACGCTGGTGGTCGCCGCGGGCCTGGGTGTCCTCGTCGCGTCGACGCCGATCGCCTTGCTCGCGCTCACCGTCGCCGGTGGGCTCTACCTGATCTGGCTCGGCTTCAAGACCGTGCGCCATCCGTCGACGCCGGGTAGCGCTCCAGGGGAAGTCGGGAGCCGGGGTGGCACGCTGCTGGAAGGGATGGCGGTCAGCGGACTGAACCCCAAGGGACTGCTGGTCTTCGTCGCGATGCTGCCGCAGTTCACCGACCCGGCCGCGCGCTGGCCGATCCCGGTCCAGCTGGCCGTGCTCGGGCTGACCTTCGTCGGTACTTGTGCGATGGTCTACCCCTGCGTCGGCGTGGGAGCACAAGCCCTGCTGCGCGCCCGCCCCGCCGTTTCCCGTGTCGTTTCCCGGATTTCCGGTGCCTCGATGATGCTGGTGGGAGCACTCCTGGTCGTCGAACGACTGGTGGCGTGAGCCGAATGGTCCATTCCACCGGACAGGTCGCCGAACAAACCTGGCCGCACCGTTGGAAAATCTCATACCCTCCGAAGCAGGCCGAAGGGAGCTGACCTGATGCGGTGGACCTGGGTGCGTACCGCGGTGGCCTTGGTGGTCGCCGCGTCGATCGTCCAAACGAGTCAACCGGATACGGCCGAGGCGCAGGAGAGCCCCGCCGCGGCCGGCCGGTCCGCGATCTACGGCGGGGGACCGTTCTATCAGGACGGTCAGGGTGTCATGGACGTCCTGCGGTCGTCGGGTTTCACCACGGTCATCCTGTGGAGCATCCATGTCCATGACAACGGCGATCTGTACTACAACGACCACCTCGTGGTGAAAGACGGCCAGTACGTCGGCGACGCGGGATGGCCGGCCCGGCTGCGGACCCTGAAGCAGGCGCCGACCTCGGTCGATCGCATCGAGATCTCCGTCGGTGCTTGGGGCACACCGGACTGGGAAGCCATCGACAATCTGATCACGCGCGACGGCACCGGCAGCGGCACCGTGCTGTACCGCAACTTCCTGGCGCTGAAGAACGCCACCGGCGCGGACGCGATCAACAACGACGACGAAGCGCATTACGACGTCGACTCCACCGTCACCTTCGCGCGAATGGCGAACGCGATGGGCTACCGGAACTTCACGCTCGCGCCGTACACCGCGGTGTCGTACTGGCAAGGCGTGAAGAACGGGCTCGGTGGTCTGGTCGATCGCGTGTACCTGCAGGCATACGCGGGCGGCAGCGGCAACGACCCGGCGACCTGGACGCGGTCACTCGGCATGCCGGTGGATCCGGGACTCTGGAGCAAGAACGGCTCCGGCTGCACTGCGGGGGATTCGCCCGCTCAGGTGGAGAGCAAGATGCGGGCCTGGAAGTCGTCCGCGGGGATTCCGGGTGGGTTCATGTGGCTGTACGACGACATCAAGAAGTGTTCGGCGCAGGGCACGGCCGCCGACTACGCGCGGGCGATCAACACCGCCACCACGAGCTGACGCTGTAACGCTCTCCGCGCTTACGCCGAATACAGGCGGGTTCGATGGCGGAGGCGGAGGAATCGTGGCGCGTGTGCTGATCCTGTTCGCGGTCGCCGTGACTGCGATCGGGACGGCCGTGGGGGATGAGGATCGGCTGCAGGACAGGCGGCCCCGGTGACCGGCATGCCCCGCCGACCGCGCCATTCGGGTGATAACGGTTCGGCATTCGATGTATCTGCCGTGCACCCCATTGACACCTTCCTGCGATCACGGCGACTGGGTGGAGGAATGCGGTGACGGTGGAGGACGCGGGTCAGGACTACCTGACGCGGCAGATCGGGGCGCTGCTCGAAGCGATTCGCGAGGAGGGGCCGGTCGGCGAGGGCAGACGCAGTTTCCGGATCGCCGGGCATCTCGCCGCGGAGGGCGGGTTCCACCTCGGCGACATCCTCGCCGCGACCGCGCAACTGCTGGCGGTCCACGCTTGGAACAACGGCTACCTCGCCGCGGCGGAACTGCTGACCCGCCGCATGCGGGAGTTCGGCGCCGAGTCGGCGGAGCTGGTGCGCTACCTCGTGCGGCTTGAGACCGGCTGCGAGCAGGGCTGGCTCCCGCACGCGGATCGCGACGAACTCATCGCCTACGCGCGGCGTGTCCAGCGCGCGGACATCGAGGAGCGCGCGCAGGCCATCGAAGCGTCGTTGCCGGGGGTCACCGATCCCGAGCGTCCTGATCGGATGGCGAGTGAGTCGTGAGATGGTGCTCGGGGTCCGCGAGGATGCCGCGGATCACCGAGCCGGCGGCGCCGCGGACGGCGGCGCCCGTGCCCAGCGCCGAGCGGACGACGCGCACCGGCGACCACGCCGTGCTGGGCACGCGGCGGTCCAGTTCGGCGAGGAGTGGCTCACGCAGCCACGGCTCCAGCCGCGCGTAGGTTCCGCCTAGCACCACCGCCGGAACGTCCATCAGGTTGACCACAGTGGACAGTCCGACGCCGAGATGTCCTGCGGCGGTGGTCACCGCGGAGAGCGCGGCGGCGTCGCCGGATTCCAGCGAGGTAACCAGCTCGTCCACCGTTTCCGCGTCCGCGAGCCGCAGGATCTCTTCCTGACCGGCCATCCGTTCCAGACAGCCGTTCGCGCCGCAGGAACACGGCGGGCCGTCGGGCGCCACGGGCAGGTGGCCGATCTCGCCGCCCGCGCCGCGGACGCCTTCGAACAGGGCGCGATCCAGCACGATGCCCGCACCGATCCCGATCTCGCCCGACACGTGGACGAAATCCGGCAACGCCGAGCCGTGCCAGAGTTCGGCGAGCGCCGCGAAGTTCGCTTCGTTGGCGACGGTGAACCTCCCGCCGAGCCGGTCGGCGAGGTCGACGTCGCGCCAGCCCAGGTTGGGGGCGAGCCGCACGAGGCCGGATTCGACCAGGCCCGGCACCGCGATCCCGACGCCGCCGACCGGGACGCCCAGTGCGTCCGCCTGCTTCCGGGCTTTACGCAGGAACGCCGACACGCGCTGGAAAACCCGCGGGGTCCGGTTGTCCGCGTATCGGACCTCCTGCGCCCGGACGGCGCCGGTCAGATCGACGAGACAGGACGCCAGGTAGTCGACGCCGATTTCGATGCCGAGTCCGTGCGGGCCGGTGGGGGAGAGCGAAACGACGGTGCCGCGCCGCCCGGGGCCGACGCGTTGCTCCGGTTCGCCTTCGGCCACGAGATCCGCCGCGATCAACCGGTCGACCACGCTCGACACGGTCGCCTTCGTGAGTCCGGTGGTGGCGGCCAGACCCGCCCGGGACGTGCCGGGACCGTCCGCGATCGCCCCGAGGACGAGCGCGGCGTTGTGCTGCCGCACGGTGTGCTGTCCCGCCGGGCGCGTGCCGATCATCGCGCGATTGTATTCGTTCGATGCCTGAACGAAAGCCTTGACCCGCCGGGTCGCGCGTCGATAAGTTCAGGCATCAAACTAATGGGAGGCGAGATGGCTCAGGCACCGACGCGTGAGGACAAGTTCAGCTTCGGGCTGTGGACCGTGGGCTGGCAGGCGAACGACATGTTCGGCCCGGCGAGCCGTCCGCCGCTCGACCCGGTAGAAGCCGTGCACCGCCTCTCGGACCTCGGTGCCTGGGGGATCACCTTCCACGACGACGACCTCGTTCCGTTCGGTTCGGCCGACGACGACCGCGCGCGGCAGCTGAAACGCTTCCAGGGCGCGCTCGCCGAGACCGGTCTCGTGGTCCCGATGGTGACCACGAACCTGTTCAGCCACCCCGTCTTCAAGGACGGCGGCCTGACCAGCAACGATCGTGACGTCCGCCGCTACGCGCTGCGGAAGGTGCTGCGGAACCTCGACCTCGCCGCCGAACTCGGCGCGTCGACGTTCGTGCTGTGGGGCGGCCGCGAAGGCAGCGAGACGGACGCCGCGAAGGACGTCCGCGCGGCGATGGACCGCTACCGCGAAGGCATCGACTTCCTCGCCCAGTACGTCCTCGACCAGGGTTACGGCCTCCGGCTCGCGCTCGAACCGAAGCCGAACGAACCTCGCGGCGACATCCTCTTGCCGACCATCGGCCACGCGCTCGCGTTCATCTCCACCCTCGACAACCACGAGATCGTCGGCGTGAACCCCGAGGTCGGGCACGAGCAGATGGCGGGGCTCAACATCGTCCACGGCATCGGGCAGGCGCTGTGGCAGGGCAAGCTGTTCCACATCGACCTCAACGGCCAGCGCGGCCCGCGGTTCGACCAGGACCTCGTGTTCGGCCACGGCGATGTGCTGTCGTCGTTCTTCCTGGTCGACCTGCTGGAGCACGGCGGCTACGACGGGCCGCGTCACTTCGACTACAAGCCGCTGCGCACGGAGAACATGGACGGCGTGTGGGCCAGTGCCGAGGCCAACATGGCCAGCTATCTGCTGTTCGCCGAGCGTTCCCGCGCGTTCCGGGCCGATCCCGAGGTGCGGGCCGCGCTGGAAGCCGCCCTCGTTCCCGAGCTGGCGACGCCGACGCTGAACGAGGGTGAGACGGCGGCGGATCTGCTGGCGGACCGGTCGGCGTTCGAGGACTTCGACCCGGACAAGGCTGCGGAACGCGGTTACGGTTTCATCCGCCTGTCCCAGCTGGCCCTCGAACATCTCACCGGGGCCCGCTAGAACCGGTCGACGTCGATGACGGCCTTGGCGAACTCCTCCGGTGCCTCCTGCGGCACGTTGTGGCCGATGCCGTTGAGGACGCGGTGCTCGTACTTGCCGGAGAACTTCGACCGGTACGCCTTGCCGTCGGTGTTCGGGCCGTCGAAGTCGCTGCCGATCGTGATGGTGGGCACCGAAACCGCCGGTCCCTGCGCGAGCTTCTGTTCGAGGGCGTCGAGTTTCGGGTCGCCCTCGGCGAGGCTCAGCCGCCACCGGTAGTTGTGGATCACGATGGCCACGTGGTCCGGGTTGTCGAAGCAGGCGGCCGAACGGTCGTAGGTCGCGTCGTCGAAGGTCCACTTCGGCGACGCGATCTTCCAGATCAGCTTGTTGAAGTCGTGCCGGTTCTTCGTGTAGCCGAGGATCCCGCGCTCGGTGGCGAAGTAGTACTGATACCACCAGCCGAGCTCGGCGGTGGGTGAGAGCGGCTGCTTGTTCGTCTCCCGGTTGGTCACCAGGTAGCCGCTCACCGACACGAGCGCCTTGCATCGCTCCGGCCACAGCGCGGCGATGATCACGGCCGTGCGGGCGCCCCAGTCGAAGCCGCCGAAGACGGCCTTCTCGATCTTGAGCGCGTCCAGCAGCGCGACGATGTCGGCGGCGATCGCGGACTGCTGGCCGTTGCGGAACGTGTCCTTCGACAGGAACCGCGTCGGCCCGTAGCCGCGCAGGAACGGCACGATCACCCGGTACCCGGCCGCGACCAGGCGCGGAGTGACGTCGACGTAGCTGTGGATGTCGTAGGGCCAGCCGTGCAGGAGGACCACCACCGGGCCGTCGGCGGGGCCGGCTTCGGCATAACCGATGCTCAGCTCCCCGGCGTCGATCTGCTTGAGCGGGCCGAACGAGGTGTTCCCGCCGGTCGTGGCGGGCGCCGCCACCGGTGCCGCCGCGGGCTGGGCCGAGCAGCCCGCCACGGTGGCACCCGCTGTCGCGGCGATGACGGCCTGCGCGAACCTTCTCCTGCTGAGCATCCTGATTCCTCCCGCGAAACGCCTGGTACGGGACGAAATTAAGGGGACGGCTCCGGCCGCGGCGACCGTCGGACGACGTCACCGGTGTAAGTCGCCCTAGGCCACCTCGGGGTGGGCGGCCACGAAGGCCTCTTCCAGCCGGTGGATCCGCGACCAGAACTCTGCTTCCCGGCCGGATTCGAGAACGCCCAGGTAGCCGCCGGGGACGACGCGGCCCACGAACGGGCCGGACGTCCACACCCGCCAGCCGCCCGTGGCGTCGTCGCCCGAAGCGGACGCGGGATCGTCGGTGCCGCGGATCGCCGCGATCGGGCACGAGAGCTGGGTCCTGGCGGGCCCGCGGTAGGCGTTCAGCAGCTGGAGATCGCCGAGCAGCAGGTCCAGGGCGTACTCCCAGCTTTCGGGCGAATCGCGGTAGCCCGCGACGGGGGTGAGCCCGGTGCGGCCGAACACCCGTCCCATCGCCGAGGCGCCTGCCTTGGCGTTCTTGTCCGGTGAACGCCGTTGCGGGGCGCACGCGTCCACGACGATCAGCGCGCGAGGCGACACACTCAGCCGTTGAGCCGTTTCGAACGCGACGAAGGCGCCCATGCCGAATCCGATCGTCACGGAACGGCTGAACCAGGCCGCCGAGATCGCGGCGGCCGACTGCGCGGCGAGTTCTTCGACAGTGGAAGCCGGTGGATCCGCGAGCCTTTCCCCGTGTCCGGGGTATTCGACGCCTCGAACGTCCGCATCGGCCGCGCCGGCGAGCGGGCCGAACGCGCGCAGCGTGCCACCGGCGGGCGGAAACACCAGGTAGCCGCGGCCACGACTGTCTGATGTGGACAGTGAAACGAGTGCGGCCGTCATGATCCGAAAGATACGCGCCATTAACCCGAATGGGGTAACGGTTCGGATTCGACCAAGATCAATTCACCCACGAGGGGGAGCTCTTTGGGAAAAGATGCCCGGCCGTGTCGTATCTGGCACTCCCTGTTCGACGTCTTGATAAGAGCCGGAAGGAGAAAGCGATGAACACCACGACACTGGCCTCGACCACGCGGCTGAACCCGGTGAGCCGCACCCTGCCGGTTCTGCTGGCGATGGAGGACGACGCGGAAGACGTCGGCCGCCTGTCCCCGGACGACCGGCTGACCTGCCACGTGCACGGCCGCTGGATCCACCAATGCGTGGCTTCGCCGCTGCACGTCAACCCGATCACACGGCACCGCTGGTGTCGTTCGTGCGCGACCGCGCTCACCGTTTCCATCGACGAACTGTCCGGTGACGTCACGATGTTCTGCCCGCGGTGTGGCCACGGCGAAAGCGCCGCCTCCGCCCGGCTGATCGCCGCGTGCCGGGCCAGCCTGGCCGCCGCGCGCCGCCGTTTCGGTGCGCGTGCCGCTTAACCGGCCCGGCCGAGGACGCGCTCGATGATCCGGTCGCGATCCGGCGGACGGAGATAGAGATAGTGACCGGCGTCCGGCAGGATCTCGACGTCGGCATGGGGGATGAGGCTTTCGAGTCGTGTGGCGGCGATGACCGGATCGTGCACGACGCTGCGTCCGCCGAACAGGGCGAACGTGGGCACTTCGATGGACCGCAGCGCGGCTTCGCTGGGGCGAACCTGAAACGGCACCCGGGCGCGATAGCACCGGATCCCGGCGAGGATCAGCCGGGCGGCGGGCTGGTCGAGGACGTCCTCCCCGGCGGTCCACGCCACGAACCGCCGCCACAGGCGATCGTTGTCGAGGACGGCCACGGGCAAGCCGTACCAGGACACGCGCCGGGAGAACGGCGCCGAAACGGTGGTGGCGTCCAGCAATCCGATGGACGCGAGTCTTCCTGGCGCGTGGATCGCCTGGTTGACCGCGTGCCAGCCGCCGGTCGAACCGCCCACGAGATGCACGTCGGTCAGTCCCAGGTTCTCGAAGACGTGGTCGAGAGCGCTCGCCCGGTCACGGATGTCTTCGAACGGGACCTTGTGCACGCTTCGGCCCGCTTCGCCGAGGGTGTCGATCGCATAGACCGGGTGCCGCTCAGCCAAAGCGGGGATCAGGGTCGCGAAACACGCGGAAGTGGCCATGAGTCCCGGCAGGAGGGCGATCGGGCTGCCGCCGTCGCCGTAGCGGTAGACCCGCGTGGTGCCATGGTGCGTTCCGACGTCGAAGACCGCGTCCGGGTCCGGACACTCGGCGATGGCGCGGTCATAGGCGGCGAAGTAGTGCTTCTCGGCCGCCGGACTTTTGAAACTCCCGATTCTCCGCATGAGCGGAACGCTAGGCAAAGCCACGTTTCCGGTCTTGAACGAAAGTAAGGTGCAGGCATGGGCGGGTGGGGTCTCGTGGTGCCGCGGCGGGATATCGCCCGCGCACCCGGCGAGCGGATTCTCCGGTGGCCCCATCCCGCGCTGGCCGCCCACGTGGCGAGCTACGTCGCGCACGATCTTCCCGACGCGGGCGCGAACTCCTGGCAGATCACCCCGTTGTCCGTGCTCACCTGGGTGATCGACCTCGACGCCCCGGCCCGCGATGCCGGGGTCCCCTCTTCGCCGGTGCTGGGGCTGCGGGACCGGCCGTTGCGTGTCGAACAGAGCGGGGCTTCGCGCGGGATCGTGGTCACCCTGACCCCGCTTGGCGCGTACGCGTTGTTCGGGATTCCGTTGCGGGAACTGACGAATTCAGTGGTCGCGGCGTCCGAGACGCTGCCGGCCGGGTCGTTGACCGAACGGCTGGCCGAGGCGACGGACTGGGCGGAGAGGTTCCGGCTGCTCGACGAATATCTCGCGGCGAAGGTGACTCGCGGCCCCGCGCTGGCCGCCCCGGTCCGGTACGCGTGGGACCGGCTTTCCGCGGGCCCGGTCCGCGTCGACGCTCTCGCGGACGAGATCGGCTGGAGCAGGCAGCATCTCAACGCCCGGTTTCGCGAACAGATCGGGCTGAACCCCCGCACGGCCGGGCGGATCGCCCGGCTCAATCGGGTGCTGGCGTTGATGAGCCGGGTGTCGTCACTTCCGTGGGCCGAGGTCGCGCACCTGGGCGGCTACAGCGATCAGGCGCATCTCGTCCGGGAGTTCCGGGCGTTGACCGGATGCAGCCCGACCGAGGCAGGGAAACCGGCCGGGCTATTTGTTCCGCCACGTGACGGCGCGTGAATCGGCGCTTTCGTAAGGCTGCGAGGTGTACGACAGCGAGGTGATCGGATCGGACGCGACCCCGAAGTGCAGACGGCAGGACTCGAACACCGCGCCCTTGGTCGAGAAGTCCTTCGGTGCGAAATTCTGGTCCTCGCACCCGGTGACGTCGGCATCGCCCATGCCCAGAAGCGAACCCGGCCAGCCGCCGCTCTTGGTCTTCGCGCTGAGGATCGGGGTGTACACCTCGGCCATGTTGGAGCCGTCGACGTTGGTGAGCTTTTCGCGGACGAAGAAGAAGTTCTTGCCCCGCAGCTTCGCCTTGTCCTCGTCCTTGAGCGGCAGGCCGTCGATGTCGGCGTCGGGCGCTTTGACCGATTCCACGGTGACCGTCAGCCCGATGACGCCCTTCGCGTAGTGGCTGTAGAACGGGATGATCGCCTGCTCGCCGAATTTGAGCTTCGTACCCGGTTTGACCGCCTCGCCGGTGACCTCCAGGGTCGGCGTGGTGGTGAGATACGGCTTCGGCGTCGTCGTCGGTTCACTGGCCGACGTCTGTCCGGAAGTGGTGGTGGCACCGGCGCTCCGGGCCTGACCGACGTTCTGCGGTGCTGTGCAGCCGACCAGCGCGGCGCCGAGCATCGCGGTGACGACGGCATGACGAACTCTCGGACGTGTGGGCACGACCGATCTCCCCTCGGAAAAGTGAAAACACTTGGATTTCCCCCGAAGTGCACTTTAGCCAACGAGCGTTCACCCGATCGGTGGAGGTAGGTTGCGGACATGACCCAGGTTTCGCCGCCTGCCGAGGCCGCCACGAGGATCACCGGACGCGCTGTCTCCGAGCAGAGAAGCCTCTCGGGCGGGGTGACCGAAGTGGTGCTGGACAGCGGCGACACCGTGGTCGTCAAACGGGGCCATGCCCGGAACGCGATACCCGCGGAGGCAGCGGGCCTGCGATGGCTGGGGGAGCCCGGTGCCGTGCGGGTACCCGAGGTGCGCGGCTACGACGACGAGTGGCTGGTTACGGATCTGGTCGGCGGAGGGAGGCCGACGCATCACGCCGCGGAGCGGCTGGGACGGGGGCTCGCGGCACTGCACGCGGCGGGCGCGCCCGCGTTCGGCGCGGCGCCGCCGGACGGCCCCGCCGACGCGTGGATCGGCCTGGCTCCGATGAAGAACACCCCAGGGGAGGACTGGTCGCGGTGGTACGCCGAGTATCGAGTCCTGCCCTATGTCCGTCGTGCGGTGGACGAGGGCACTCTGAACGCTGACGAGGCCGCAGTCATCGAGCGAGCCTGCGCGCGGCTCCCGGAAGTGTCCGAACCTCCGGCGCGTCTGCACGGTGACCTATGGAACGGCAATGTGCTGTGGGGGCCTGTCGAAGCCTCGCTCATCGATCCGGCGGCGCACGGCGGCCACCGCGAAACCGATCTCGCCATGCTGCAGTTGTTCGGCTGCCCGTTGCTCGACCGGGTGCTCGCCGCCTATCAGGAGGTCGCCCCGCTCGCCGACGGCTGGACCGACCGGATCGGTGCGCACCAGCTGTTCCCGCTCCTGGTGCACACCGTCCTTTTCGGACGGTCGTACGCCGGTCAGGCGGTCGCGGCGGCGAAGGCCGTCGGCCGGTAGATCACCGGGCGAGGCGGTCGAGCCATTCAGCGAGCATCGCGTGCTCGGCCGGGGTCAGCGCGTCCCCGGGTTCCTTCTCCAGCGCGGCTTTGAGTGCGATCGCACGGCTCGGGATGTCCGACACCTCCTCCGCGCTGTCGGTGGTGATGGCCGCGATGACATGTTCGCGCGCGGCGACGATCAGGTCCGGGTCGCGTTGTTCGGGAGGGCTGGCGAGGAACGAGAGGATCACGCCCATCCCGGTCGCGTGCACCAGCTGCGCGGCCTGTTCGACCGGGACGCGCAGCCTGCCGGCCTCGGCGATGCGGCCGACGATCCGGCGGAGGATCGCGTCCGCCTCGCGGCGGGCTTCGCGGACGCGCGGCTCGCCGTACATGAGCATGTAGAAGGCGGGCTGCTGCAGGCCGAACTCGACGTGCAGGTCCCAGCCCCGCCGCAGATCGCCCACCGGGTCGTCGGTCTCGCCGAGGGCGTGCTTCCCCTCCAGGTAGCTCTTGAAGCCATACGTGGCGACTGCGTCGAGGAGCCCGTCCTTGTCGCCGAAGGTCCGGTAGAGCGTGGGCGCCTGCACTCCGGCGGCGGCGCTGACCGCACGCGTCGACAACGCCTCGCGCCCGCCCTCCCGCAGAAGCTCCGCGGCCGCGCGGACCAACCGGTCTTTCGTCGTCAACGTCATGTATCGACGATAACACTCGGCCGGTAGCAGTGGTTCGATATCAGTGATACCGTGAGGCCGTTACCAATGGAAACGCCTGATGGGAGCAAGTCATGGCACGCGTAGCGATCGTCACCGGCGGGTCGCGGGGCATCGGCAGGGAATCCGCGGAGCGGCTCGCGTCGGACGGGTTCGCGGTCGTCGTCGTGTACGGCGGCAACAAGGACGAGGCGCAGGCCGCGGTCGACGCGATCACCGGCAGGGGAGGCCAGGCGATCGCGGCCCAGGCCGACGTCGCCGACGAGCAAGCCGTCGCGGCCGTGTTCGACACCGCGGAAAAGACCTTCGGCGGTGTCGACGTCGTGGTCCACGCGGCGGGCATCATGTACCTCGCGCCGGTGGCCGAACTGGATCTCGACCGGCTGGACCGATTGCACCGCACCAACATCCGCGGCACCTTCGTGGTCGACCAGCAGGCCGCCCGCCGGGTGCGCGACGGCGGCGCGATCATCAACTTCTCCACGTCGGTGCTCGGCCTCGCCCTGCCGGGATACGCCGCCTATGCCGCTACGAAGGGCGCCGTCGAAGCCGTCACCCTGGTCCTCGCCCGTGAACTGCGCGGCCGCGACATCACCGTGAACGCGGTCGCCCCAGGCCCGACCGCCACGGCGCTGTTCCTCGACGGCAAGGACGAGGCGACGATCGCGAGCATGGCGGCGCAGCCCCCGCTCGAACGCCTCGGCACCCCGTCCGACATCGCCGAGGTCGTCTCGTTCCTCGCCGGTCCGGCGCGGTGGGTCAACGGGCAGGTCCTTCGCGCCAACGGCGGCATCGTCTGACGCCCTCGTGAGTGGTGAAGACGGTTCTAACCGTCCTTACCACTCACGAGGTTCGGTGTCGTCCACGCCGATCCCGCGAAGGTCGGCCGAGGTGAACACAGCGTCCGCCCGCTCGCCGAGCAGGATGCCGAGCACCAGTTCCATGGTGTCGACGTAGGACTCCCACAGCCTGTCTCGCAGTTCGTTGCTCCGGCTCATCGACGCGAGCACGGGCCCGTCCTGCCCGGTCCGTTCCAGCACCTTGACGAGCAGTCCGCCTTCGAGGAAGCCCGATGCCTTGACCCCCAGATGGTTTCGGGCGGCGCTGCTGAACAGCATGAACAGGACCGAGCCGTCGGCCCGGTCGGAGACGCCGTCCCAGGTCAGTTCGAGACCGAAGAGTGATTCCAGTCCTTTGAGCAGCCGTTCCCGATAAGCCTTGAGGGCGTCGTTGAACTCGCCCACGTCGTCGCTGAACCCGTGCGAGTACTCGGGCTGGGCCGCGAGATACGCGAGGACGAACGCCCGACGGTCATAACGCTTGATCACAGGCGAACGGTAGCGAAGACAAGGGCGGGCCCGCCAACGAATACGGACCCGCCCTGTCCTTTGTGGACAGAAAGATCAGACGACGGTGCCCTCGGCGTCGTCGTCCGAGTCGGTCTCCTCGATCTTCCACTTCAGCTGGAACTCGACCTCTTCCTCGCCGTCACCGCGCTCGTGCTCGATCGAGAACTGCGCACGCGCGGGGACGCGGAACCGTTCCCCGGCGATCTGGATGCGGAACGAGGTCTCGGACTCGAGCGCGTCGGCGAGCCTGCGCAGTTTCGCGACGACGTCGGCGGTGGAGTAGACGCGTTCGACGTCTCGGGGAGCGGTTCCGGTCACGGTTTCCTCCAGAGGTCCGACACCCTGGCCGGGTGTCCTGGCGCCATTCAATCGGGTGATCGACACCTGCGAGAGGCCGGGGTCACAGTGACCGGGCGAGGCGGAAGCCCACGTCGTCGACGCGGAACGTGGGATGGCTGCGACGTCGCACCGAGGCCCGGCAGCTCCACTGCTCGTCGAACCAGCCACCGCCCTTCAGCACCCGGTACTCGCCGTACACCTCGGCGTCGTAGACGTCCCAGCACCACTCCCAGACATTGCCGAGCATGTCGTGCAGGCCCCACGCGTTGGGCGCCTTCCCGCCGACCTCGTGCACGGATTCCGCCGAGTTCTCCCGGTACCAGGCGATCTCGTCGAGCGGTCCGTAACGGGGGCCGGTCGTGCCGGCGCGGCAGGCGTGTTCCCATTCCGCTTCGGTGGGCAGGCGGTAGCCGTTCGCGGACCGGTCCCAGGTCGGCGAATCCAGCTCATAGACGGGAGTCAGCCCCTCGCGTTCGGACAGGGTGTTACAGAACAGGAGTGCGTCCTGCCAGGAGACGTCGACGAGGGGCAGCCGTCCGGTCTCCTGGGTGACCGGAACGGGGGCGAGCAGGAACGACGCGACATCGACGGTCCAGCTCCGCTGCGTCCGCCGGTCCGCCAGCGTCGCCCGGCCTGCCGGGACGGTGATCATTTCCATGGTCGGGCCGATGTTACCCAGCCCGCCTTCCGCAGAACGAACGGAAGCGGGACAAGCGCGATCGCCGCACTGATCCAGATGGCGTAGCGGTAGTCGGCCGTCGACTCCGTGACGAAACCGGCGAGCACCGGCCCGAGGAACGCGCCGACGTTGAGCGCGACCGTCGCGAACGAACCCCCGAGCGTCGGAGCTCCGGGGGTCACGTGCATGACCCGGGCCACCAGCGCGGAACCGCAGCCGAACGACAGTCCACCTTGGACGGTCGCCAGGACGAACAACGCGATCGGTTGCGCGCCGGTGGTCGCGAGTGCGGCCCAGCCCACCGGCAAGGCGCACAACGCGAGCACCAGACCGCGCCGGAGTTCGCCGTCTCCCGTCCGGCCCGCCACCGTGACACCGAGGAAAGCACCGACGCCGAACGCCGCCAGGAGGCCGGAAACCGCTCCGCCGGGAAGGCGAGCGACGTCCGTCGCGATGACCGCGAGGAAGGCGAACGTCGCGAAGGTCGCACCGTTGACCAACGCGGCCAAGAGCATCGCCTGACGGACGGGACGCGCTTTCAGTTCGCTTGCTTCACGCCTGATCGAGACTTCGGGCGGGTTCGCCGCGCCGGTGGGTGCCGAACGGAACACCAGCACCAGTGCGGGAAGGCACAACGCGGCCACCGCCCAGAACGCGGAGCGCCAGCCGGCGAGATCGCCGAGCACGGCGCCCGCGGGTACTCCGGCCACGCACGACAACGTGATGCCCGCCAACAGGATCGCGGTCGCCCGCGCCTGTTTCCCTTGCGGCGCCAGAGCGACCGCGACCGGCATCGCCACGGCGAGGAATCCGGCGTTGACCACTGCCGCGACCACCCGGGTGCCGAACAGCAGCGGGAAGCTCGTCGTGACGGCGCCGATGACGTGCACGACGACGAAAGCGGCCAGGAACCCGGCCAACGCCCGGCGCCGAGGCCAGCGTGCGCTGAGCACGGCCATCGCGGGAGCGCCGACGATCATTCCGACGGCGTACGCCGAGGTCAGCGCGGCGGCCGCGCTCACTGGCACGGACAGCTCACCGGCGATCCCCGGCACGAGACCGGAGGCCATGAATTCTGAGGTGCCTTGCGCGAAAACGGCAAGGCCGAGGACATAGACGAACAGGGGCAACGGACGACTCCCATGGGAAAAGTGAGCAGGAGGAGCCGTGCGCTGGACAGGGTGGAACCCGGCCGGACGCACGGAACAGCGCTCCGGTCACCGGGAGGCGAGAGGACCTAACGGCAGGACACGACGACTCGCCGCCGGATGACCGGCGGCGGGGTTCTGTCCGACTCGGGGCTCGTCACGAGAGCGCACATTACACAGACGTCGCGCGACCGGTCCAACGGGTATTGCCGGACGCGGGGAAAACGACGCTCGTTCCGCGTACCGGAACGGTTTCGTTGCCCGCTCGAATGAACCCGAGTAATGCGCTTTGACCTGCGGTTTTCGTGATTGTTTCGGTACTGGGAACCGCACTTGGATTCGGTTAACCTCGACTTCATGATTCCCACGGTTGTCTGGGGTACGGGCAACATCGGCCGTGCCTCCATCCGGGCCGTCGACGCGCATCCGGCGCTGGAACTCACCGGAGTGCTCGTGCACGATCCCGCGAAGGTCGGCCGTGACGCGGCCGCGCTCGCGGGGATCGACGGCGAACTGGGTGTGGCGGCGACCGATGACGTCGAAGCCGTCATGGCGGCGGGTCCACGGGCGGTGGTGTACGCGGCGTCCGGTGACATCCGGCCGGCCGAAGCGCTGGCCGACATCGTCCGCGCGGTCCGGGCCGGTGCGGTGGTGGTGACGCCCGCGCTCTACGCGCTGTACGACCAGCGCAACGCGCCGGACGAGCTGCGTGAGCCGGTGCTCGCGGCGATCGCCGAGGGCGGCGGTTCGCTGTTCGTCTCCGGGGTGGATCCCGGCTGGGGCAACGACATCCTGCCGTTGCTGATCAGCGGGCTCGGCACCACCGTGGACGCGGTCCGCTGCCAGGAGATCTTCGACTACTCCACCTACGACCAGCCGGATTCGGTCCGCTATCTGGTCGGGATGGGGCAGCCGATGGACTATCAGCCGCCGATGCTGGCCCCGTCGGTGCCCACGATGGTGTGGGGCGGGCAGGTGCGGCTCATCGCCCGCGGTCTGGGGGTCGAACTGGACGAGATCCGCGAGACGCTCGAGCGCCGCCCGCTCGAGGAAACCGTGACCACGCGGGCGATGGGCGAGTTCGAGGCGGGTACGCAGGGCGCAGTCCGGTTCGAAGTGCAGGGGATCGTGGACGGCGAACCCCGCATCGTCGTCGAGCACGTCACCCGGATCCACGCCTCGTGCGCGCCGGACTGGCCGATGCCGCCCAGCGGCGACGGCGCGCACAAGGTGATCATCGAAGGCCGTCCCAGGATCGAGGTCTCGGTCGAGGCCACCGACGAGGGCGAGAACCGGTCCGCCGGCGGCAACGCGACCGCGGTCGGCAGGCTGGTCGGCGCCATCGACTGGCTAGTGGACGCGAAACCGGGCCTTTACGACGCACTCGACGTCCCCTTGCGTCCGGCCACCGGCAAGCTCGGAAGGAGCGCGCGATGAACATCGACATTCCCGAGGGCAAGGACCCGATCGGTTACGTGTGGGGCGAAATGGTGCCCGGGATCGGCGTCGCGGCGTCGAATCTCTCGCTCGCGGTGTACTCGCACACCACACTGGGGTTGCGCGAGTTCGAGGCGGCCCGGCTACGGATCGCGCAGATCAACGGCTGCGTGTTCTGCCTGGACTGGCGGACCGAACGCGACGGGGTGAAGGTCGAGGAGGAGTTCGCCGACGCGGTCACCGAGTGGCGCACCACCGACGCGTTCGACGAGCGGACCCGGCTGGCCGCCGAGTACGCCGAACGCTACGCGCTCGACCACCACGGCATCGACGACGAATTCTGGAAGCGGATGGCCGAGCATTACAGCCAGAAGGAGATCGTCGAACTGAGCATGAGCATCGGTTCTTGGCTCGCCTTCGGACGGCTGAACCACGTTCTGGGCATCGACACCGTCTGCGTTCTTCCGAAGATATGAGAATAGGCCGGGGTGGCGGCCCCGGCCTATTGTGGATCGTCGTCACAGATCGGTGGCGACGATCTTTTCGATGTTCCTTTCCGCCAATGCGGTAATGGTGACGAACGGGTTCACCGACGTATTGCCCGGAATCAACGCGCCGTCGATCACGTAAAGGCCCGGATAGCCGTGGAGCCTGCCGTAATTGTCGGTCGCCTTGCCGAGCACCGCGCCGCCGAGCGGGTGGTAGGTGAGGTGGTCGCCCCAGATCTTGTACGTGCCGAAGAGGTCGGTCCGGTAGATCGTGCCTTCCTTCGCGTTGATCTTGTCGAAGATCGTCTTCGCCATCTCGATCGAGGGCTGTTTCCAGGCGGTCTGCCAGTTCAGGTCGACCTTGTTCGCGCTCGGGTTCCAGGAGAAAGTCGCGCGGTTGAGGTTCTTGGTGATCGAGAGGTAGAACGAGGCGTAGGTCTCGATACCGGTCGGCAGCGGCGCGACCTCGGCGAACGCCCCGCCCGCCGCCCAGTTGTCGATCCCCGCGGTGGGGATGGACGACTGCAGGGCCCCGGTGGCGTCCCACATGTGGTTCGCCCGGCCGCACATGACGTTTCCGTTGTCGCCCCAGCCTTTTCCGACCTCGTTGTTGAGGTTGGGCAGGGCGCCGGTCGCCTTCAGCTTGACCAGGAGCTTGCTCGTGCCGACGCTGCCTGCCGCGAAGAAGACCTTGTCCGCGGTGACCGACTTCGTCGCCGTCACCGTGCCTCCGGTGTCGAGTTGTTCCATCGCCACGGTGTATCCGCCGCCGGACGCGGGCGTGACCGACGTGACGCGGTGCAGCGCCGAGATCGTCACCCGCCCGGTCGCCTTGATCCGCGGGAGATAGGTCTGCTGCAACGACTTCTTGCCCGCGTTGTTGCCGTAGAGGATCTCCCCGGCCAGCGCGGACCTCGGGACCGTGCCCGCCTGTTCCTTCTTCATGTAGTCCCAGTCGTACACGTCCGGGACGAACAGGAACGGGAAACCCGACCGCTGCGCGTGTTTCCGGCCGACTCGCGCGTACTGGTAGCACTCGGCGGTTTCGAACCAGTCCGGGTCGATGGTGGCCACGCCGAGACCCGCGTTGGCGCGCGGGTAGTAGACGCCGTACATCTCGTCCGCATTGACCGTCGGCAGAACCGACCCGAAGTTCTCGCGCTTCGGCGTGACGGCCATCCCGCCGTTGACCAGTGAGCCGCCGCCGACGCCGCGGCCCTGGTACACGGTGATGCCACTGAACTCTTCGGCGTCGAGGATCCCGGTGTGGCGCGGGACGTCCTTGTCGAGCGGGAAGCCGAGGAAGTTGCTCAACGGCTGCTTGGTCCTCGTCCGCAGCCAGAAGGAGCGATAGTCGGGCTTGGTGGTGTTGGCGAAGATCTTGCCGTCCGTGCCCGGGGTGTCCCAGGCCATGCCGAGTTCGACGAGGTGGACGTCGACGCCGGCTTCGGCGAGCCGGAGCGCGGCGACACAGCCGCCGTATCCGGAGCCGATGACGAGCGCCGGGATTCGGGCGGCGTCGGCGATCGAACTTTTCGCGGAAGCCGTCCCACCGAGGGCGGCGGCCCCCAAGATAGAACCAGTTCCAGCAATAAAGAGGCGACGCGATAACTGTCCGGAAGCGCTTCTCCACATGGTTTCGTCGCTCACGTGATCTTCCTCACCGTTGAGGGATTTAGAACAAGTTATACCTGCGTCTATACCGAGTGGCAATAAAGTCGGCCGATAGGCCACTATGTACTGCTGTGGAGTCCACTCGAGTTGATCGTTGGCTGTGGGCCGTCCGGCTGACCAAGACGCGTCCGGACGCCGCAGCGGCCTGCCGTGGCGGCCATGTCCGCGTGAACGGCAAACCGGCCAAACCCGCGACCACCGTCGTGGCGGGCGACGAGGTCCGTGCGCGGGTTCACGACACGACGCGGATCTTGGAAGTCACGCGGGTGATCCAGAAGCGGGTGGGTGCCGCCGACGCGGCGACCTGTTTCATCGACCGGACGCCGGCGCCGCCGCCCGAGGCCGCCGTGCCGGTCGCGCGGCGGGAGCGTGGCGCGGGGCGTCCGACCAAACGGGAACGTCGCGTGCTCGATCGCTTCCGCTCGGGAGAGCGCTGACCGTTCACATACGTGGACGTTATTCACATCCGTTGACGGACGCCAGGGACGTGAACTATAAAGACGGGGTCCGGGTGTACACGCCGCAACACCTTCCGTCAGTCCGTCACGGAGGTTTCGGGTGTCCCGAAAAAGTCCTCTTCGTCGTGCCGTCCTACCGGCGGTCGCCGCCGTGGTCGCCACCGTCGCGCTCCTGCAGGTACCGCCCCCGGCGGCGGACGCGGCGCCGGGACCAGGTGCGCTGACCGGCCTCGACCTCGGTGCGGCCAATCGCCGCGCGCCGGTCGCCGGCCTCTACGACTGGTCCAAAGCCGGATATCGCGGTGGCGCCGCGCTCCCCGGCGCCGGTGAAGTGAATCCGAACGCCGCCTGCCAGGTCACCGCGGCCGAACTGGCGAGCCAATACAACGTCAAACCGGACGACGGCGCCGACGACACGAACGGGATCCAGGCGGCGATCGACGGGATCAAGAGCGCGTGCTCGCCGTCCGGGAGCTACACGAAGCTGAGCACGATCACCTTCCCGGCAGGCCGGTTCGACGTCACGCACGAGATCCACGTCGACGCCGACTACCTGATCCTGCGCGGCGCGGGCAAGGACGCCACGAAGTTCGTCTACAAGCCGGACGCGAACACCCTGTACGACGCCCTCACCCCGGACGGTTCCGACTGGGACGAGGACGGGATGACCTCGGGCGCGGGCAAGGGTGGCTGGCTGTGGCCCGGCCGCGGGCTGTTCCGCGTCCAGTCCAGGGGAGTGCACACGTCCTACGCGAGCGATTACGCCGCCGCGCCCGCGAACCGCAAGGACATCTTCGAGGGCACGATCAACGTCCACTGGAAGGCCGGGGTGAAGCTGCGGGGCAAGCCGGGTGACACCGCGTTCGCCGCGCGGACGGGAGACAAGGTCGTCCACCTGGCGAGCAGCGGCGCCCTGACCTCGCTCGCCGCCGGCAACCTGGTCAACATCCGGGCGGCCAACTCGCAGAAGTTCTACGAGCAACAACAGGCGACGCCGACCACGTTCCCCTTGCTGAACATGCACATGCGCCAGCAGATCTTCACGATCGCCGCGCTCGACACCACGGCACGCACCATCACCCTCGACAAACCGCTCGAGTACGACGTCCCGGTGAACTCCACTTCGGACGGTTCGGCCCCGATCGACGGCGCCACCTACGACTCGAAGGCGGCACCGCTGGTCGACCCGGTGCTCGGCGTGGGGTTCGAGGACCTCGGGTTCACCCAGGACATGCCGGGCCTGAACCCCGCGGACGCGAACAACAACTACGGCAACATGGCGCCCGCCGCGGAGATGCACGGGATCGTGTTCAAGTGGGCGGCGAACTCCTGGGTCCGCGGTATCCGCGCGGACATGACCGGTTCGCACCCGATCGTCACCGAGGAGGCGAAAAACCTCCAGATCGTCGACAACGAGCTCAACGGATCGTGGAACAAGGGCAAGGGCGGCAACGGCTACTTCCGCGGCTCCCGCGTCTGGGATTCGCTCTACGCGGGCAACACCTCGACCCTGCTGCGGCATTTCACCTTCCAGTGGTCCGCGGCGGGCAACGTGGTGATCGGCAACTCGTTCGACTCCGACCTGAACCTCCACGGCGGCTGGGAACGCAACAACCTCTTCGAGCTCAACACGGTCAAGGTCCCGTACGCGCACCGGTCCGGGAACTGCCGTGCCAACTGCGGAGAGGAGGGCGGTGGCGGTCCCGACGACTCGAACTGGTTCCCGATCTGGTGGGGCGCGGGCAAGAAGGCCGTCAAGTGGTCGGGCGGCTCCGGCTACCGCAACGTGTTCTTCAACAACGCCATGACCAAACAGCTCGCGGACAACGGCCCGTATAACGACTTCTACGCCGACCGCCACCGCGTCTACTCCTTCGGGTGGGACGGCACGGCCTACAAGCACCTCGATGTCGGCGGGACCCCGATCGCCGACTGGGCGAAGAACGAGCAGCGGGACTACACCGGCGGACACGGGGTGGACGCGTCCAAGACCGATGCCGCGTCGTCGCTGTTCCTGAAGTCCGTCGACGGGACGCCGCCGTCTTCCCCGACCAGCCAGAGCCCGACCACGACGACCACGTCCGCCACGACGACGACACAGAATCCCACTGCCTGCCTGAACGCGACCTTCACCCGTAAATCGGTGTGGGACAGCGGCTACGGCGCCGGCTTCACGATCAGCAACACGTGCTCGGCCTCCGTGGGTTCGTGGACGGTCGAGTTCGACCTGCCCGCCGGGACGACGATCACGAGTTCCTGGAGTTCGGTGCTGACCAAGAGCGGGCAGCACTACCGATTCGGGAACGCCACGTACAACGGGAGCGTCCAACCCGGCGGCACGGCGACATTCGGCTTCAACACCGCCGGTCAGGGGCTGCCACTCGCCTGCTCGATCGCCGGAACCAAATGCGGAGGCACGGAATGACGAGGAAACGACTGCTCGCCGCGATCGCGGCCACGGCGTCGGCGGCGGGACTGTTCGGCGCCGTCGTCACGGCCGAAGCCGCCGCCCCGAGCCTGACCGCGACTTTCGCCCAAAGCTCGGCCTGGGACAGCGGATACGGCGGAAAGTACACACTGACCAACGCCGGGGACGCGAACAGTACACAGTGGACGATCGAGTTCGATCTGCCGGAAGGTACCGCGATCACCACGTCGTGGAGTTCGGTGCTCACCAGGAACGGGCAGCACTACAAGGTCACCAACGCCGCCTTCAACGGCACGATCAAACCTGGCGCCACGGCGTCCTTCGGGTTCAACGCCACGGGCCTGGGCCTGCCGACCGGATGCACGGTCAACGGCAGCCCGTGCGGGGGAGGAGTTCCGACCACGACCACCGCTCCGCCGTCGCCGACCAGCACAAGCACTTCGCCGACGACCACCACGACCAGCGTGCCGTCCGGGGACGTCGTCGACGTCGGCACCGCCGCGGAACTGCAAGCCGCGCTGGCCGCGGCGATCCCGGGCCGGACCATCCGGCTGGCCCCGGGAACGTATCGGGGTTCGTTCGTCGCGACGAAACCCGGCACGGCGGACGCGCAGATCACGGTGACCGGACCGTCGACGGCGGTCCTGATCAACGACGGCCCGTCCGGTGAGGCACCGTCCTGCCCGGCCCCGACGGCGGGCTGGGATTCCGGGTACGGGTTCTGGCTGTACGGCGCGCCGTATTGGCATCTCCAGGGCTTCACCGTGCAGGAGGCCAAGAAGGGGATCGTCGCCGACAACTCGCACCACACGGTGATCGAAGGGGTGCGGGTGCACCGGATCGACGAGGAGGCCGTGCACTTCCGCCGTTCCTCGGCCGACAGCGTCATCCGTGACTCGACGATCAGCCACACCGGACTCGTGCAGGCCGGGTACGGCGAGGGCGTCTACCTCGGCTCGGCGAACTCGAACTGGGCCTGCCACGGGAACTCCGGCGGGGTCGACCGGAGCGACCGGATCCAGGTGCTCAACAACCACATCGGACCGTACGTGGCCGCGGAGGGCATCGACGTCAAGGAGGGCACCGAAGGCGGCGTGATCCGCGGCAACACCTTCGACGGTCAAGGGATTTCCGGGCAGAACTCGGCCGATTCCTGGATCGACGTCAAGGGATTCGGATACGTCATCGAGGGCAACACCGGCACCTTCGCCTCGCCGGGAACCTTCGCGAACGGCTACGAGACGCACAATCCCGCCACCACCCCGTCGTTCCCGAACGGCTGCGGGAACGTCTGGCGGGACAACAAGTCCGATCTCGGCGGTGTCGGCCAGTACGCCATCAAGATCACGTCGACGTCGAAGTGCTCGGAACGGCCGAACGTCGTCTACGCGTCCAACACCGTGTCCAGGGCGGTGAACGGGCTGACCAACGTCCCCGTCACGCCTTGACGGACGCCGGTGACGGGAGCGGCGCGGCTCCCGTCACCGGCGGGTCAGTCCCGGACCGCGGTGATCGCGACGGTGGCGTAGCGCACGGTGAACCGGCCGCCCATCCTGTCGACCGCCGCCCCGACTTCAGCGAGGATCTCTTGTCGCACTGTGGATTCGACCCAGGTCAGCGAGCCGAACGTCGGCAGCTGGTCCAGCCATTCGTCACGGGTGTAGACCCGGTCCCAGTCGTAGCGGCTTCGTTCCGGCTCGCCGAACCCGCCCGCTTCGCGCAGACCGTCGGCGACCTTCACGATGAGTGGCCCGTACGGGTCAGAGGGCTGTTTCGGCACGCTCTTGAGATCGATCGGGGCGTCCGGCACGAGCCGCCGGTAAGCGTCCGCCAAGGCGTCCGCGACCTCTTCCGGCGGTTCGGGTACGTGCCAGAACGCGGCGAAGAGTCCGCCGGGCCGTAGGACTTCGGCGGCCTTGGCGGCGCCTGCCACGGGGTCGACCCAATGCCAGGCATGTCCGGAGACGAGCAGATCGAACCGGCGTCCGGCGGGCTCCCAATCCTCGAACTTCGCGACTTCGACGTCGATTCCGCTCTGCCGGGCGAACTCGGCCATTCGCGCGTCCGGCTCGACGCCCAGCACGTGACAGCCCGCCGCGTGGAACTGGCGCGCTTCGATGCCGGTGCCGACACCGACATCGAGGGTCTCGCGGCCAGGCGCGGCGGCGATGAGGTGTTCGACGAGTTCCGGGGGATAGGCGGGGCGGGTCCGGTCGTAGCGTTCGACGTCCACGCCGAAGGATTCCGCGGCCTGTCGATGACGATGAGGCTCTTGCCCCGAAGGTAGAGTGGGCATGCGCCCACCTTAAGTGGGCACTTGCCCACTCGTCAACGCAAGGGAGCCGAATGCCGACAGGAGTGGCTTTGCGCGCCGTCCGCGCGCAGTTGTTCGACGCCGCCGAACGTGTCCTGCTGCGGGACGGGCCGAGCGGGCTCACCAGCCGTGCGGTGACCACGGAGGCGGACTGCGCGAAAGGCGTGCTGCACCGGCATTTCGACGATTTCGACGGTTTTCTCGCCGAGTTCGTGCTGGACCGGATCGAGAAGCTCGACGAGAAGGGCCTGCGGGAGGCAGTCGGCACCGGGACGGTCGTGGACAACCTCACCGCGGCGCTCACGGCGGTGTTCGAGTCGGTCGCGGTCGCGATCGTCCCGCTCGTGATCTTCCGTGACGAGCTTCGTGCCCGGTTACGCCGAGAATGGCCCGCCGGGGTTCCGGTGCTGACCCAGGCCGCCGTCATGATCGGCGGCTACCTCAAGGCGGAGCGGGATTTGGGCCGGGTCGCCGAGGACGCCGACGTCGAGACTTTGGCCGCCACGCTCATCGGTGCCACGCATCTGCTGTACGCGGACCGCACCGCGCCCGCGCCGGAGATCGCGCAGGTGCGGAAGGTGGTGGAGACGGTGATCGGGACGTGAAAAAGGCGGCGAGTCCTCAGTGGACTCGCCGCCTCCCTCGGTGGATCAGGACTGCGCGGCGGTGACGGTGTGCCGCAGCAGCAGCGACGTCGTGACGGGGCCGACGCCACCGGGGACCGGCGTGATCGAACCCGCGATCTCCTCGACCGCGGCCTGGTCGACGTCGCCGACGAGCCCGCCTTCGGGAGTCGGGTTCGTGCCGACGTCGATCACCACGGCACCGGGTTTGACGTGGTCCGCGCCGATGAAATGCGCGCGTCCGACGGCCACGACCAGGACGTCCGCGGCCTTGGTGACCGCCGCGAGGTCCTTGGTGCGCGAGTGGCAGACGGTCACCGTCGCGTGCTCGCCGAGCAGCAGCAGCGCGGCGGGCTTGCCGACGATGGTCGAACGGCCCACGACGGCGACCTGGGCGCCGGACAGGGCGACCTGTTCGCGCTTCAGGATCTCCAGCACCGCGGCGGCGGTGGCGGGAGCGTAGGTCGGGAGGCCGGCGGTGAGGCGGCCGAGGCTGACCGGGTTGGCGCCGTCGACGTCCTTGCGCGGGTCGATGTGCGCGCCGACGTCGTCGAGCGTCACGCCTTCGGGCAGCGGGGTCTGGCAGATGATGCCGTGGACCGACGGGTCCGCGGACAGTTCGTCGAGCTCGCGGGTGACGTCCGCGCCGGTCGGCTTCTCGAGCTGGACCACGCGGCAGTCGACGCCGACCTTCTTCGCGGCACGCTCGATCGAGCGCACGTACCAGGCGGTCGCGTCGTCGTCGGTCGGCACGAGCACGGCCAGCGTCGGGGCGGTGCCCGATTCCCGGAGCTTGGCGGCGGTCTCGGTGACCTCGGCGGTGATGGCGGCGGCGATCGCGCGCCCGTCGATCAGGGTCATCGGGCGAGCCTTTCGCGAACCTGGGCGATCAGGGCGTCGGCGCGCCCGGCCGCGGGGATGTACTCGGTGAGGCGGGCCTCGGTCTCCTTGCGGAGCTGCTCGTCCGCCATGGACGCGAGGTTGACCTCGACGTTGACCACGCCCGACTCGAGCGCGGACTTCGCGGACGAGGCCGCGACCGCGATGTCGGAGATGACGTTGGTGTTGGCGCCTTCGAGGATCGAGGCGGCGACGTCGATGACCTCGGCGGCGAGGGCGGCCGTGCGCAGCGGCACCTCGGCGGCGCCGACCAGCGCGGCCTGGATCGCGGCCGTGCGGGCCTGCTTCTCCTCGTCGGTGGCCTTGGGGAGCTTGTACGCGGCGACCACGGCGTCGAACGCGGCGGCATCGTCGGCGGCGAGGCCGAGAGCGCGCGCACGGAGGTCTTCGGCTTTGGCGAGCGCCTCGGTCATGGTGGCCTCGTGCTCGGCGTACTTCGGCTTGCCGATGGTCAGGTTGCACACCATGGAGACCAGGGCGGCACCGACCGCGGCGTTCATCGCGGCACCCGCGCCACCACCGGGCGTCGAGGCCTTCGATGCCAGCTCGTCGAGCCACTGACCGACCGGTTGAGCCTCCACGCGATGTTCCCTTCCCACTGGTTTTGCCGTCGCGCCGAAGCCTACCCGTGCGTTCCCGGACAGCCCGAAGGCCACCTTCGCGACGATCAATGTCGGCGAAGGTGGCCTTCGGTGAAGGTGTTCAGGAACGCAGGTACTCCTCCCACGTGAGCTTCGGCGACACGGCGGGGCCGTCGTCGGCACCGCGACCGGCGAGGCCGTTGTAGCCGAGGTAGTAGTCGCCCGCCTGGTGCTGCGCGCCGGACGACAGGTCCGGATCGGACAGCGCGATGGCGTGGATGTGGTAGGCGAAGCCCTGGTCCGGGGTCCGGACCCAAGCCGCGAAGCCGACCTGGCGCAGCTTCCGCGCGACGTCGGTCCGGGTGGTCGAGGACATGCCCTCGACACCGATGTCGAGCGCGCCGCCACCGTCGTGCGTCCCGGCCGAAGCGCCGACGCCGCCGGGGTTGTACGAGCCCTGCGTGATGGTGAGCTGCCTGCCGAGAAGACCCTCGGCCTTCACCAGCATCGCCTTGGTCCGGGTGTTCATCGTCTTGCCGTGGTAGGTCAGGCGGCTACCCGCCGAGACCACCGCGGTGACGGTGTAACGGTTCTCGCCCAGCCTCTCGAGCGACGTCTTTCCCGGCAGGCCGGAGGCGTCGATCCCGGTGTAGCCCAGCGACTTCTGGTAGCTGGAGTACGCCGTGATCGTCGACGTGCCGAAATGGCCGTCGACGTATTGCTGGTCGAGCAGCCCCTTGGCGGCCAGTGCCTGCTCCACCAGCAGCACACTGTCCTTGGCGCCGGGGGTCAGCGCGCTGTCCGCCCGGCGCGGGTCGATCTGCGCGGCCTTGAGCACCGCTTCCATGCTGGCCGTCGGCAACGCGGTCACTTCGGCGCCGGCCGGTGCGGCCACGCCGAAGGAGAGCGCGGTCGCTGTCGCGAGCACGGCTACCTTGGTCAACAATTCCTGCCTCCTGAACGGATCCGGTTGGTCCGGGCAGCATGGGCAGCGGGAATACAAGGGCCGTACAAACGAACCTTTCTCAGGTCTTTGTCGCCCGGTCGGGTGTCACTCCGGCGAAATCGGGAGTGAGCTGATAAGACTTCCGGTGGACGCCGAAAGGTCGAGACCCACATGGTGCTACGTACTCCGCCACCCTCAAGGGCTCATCTCAGACTGCTCGCGGCGGTGGACAAGGCCCCGCCTGCCCGGCGCCGGGACCGGTACGGCGAGATCGCCGACCGGCGGCTGGCCGCGATCCTCGCCGCGGAGGACGTGGCGGAGGAACACGGGCTGAGCGCACACGTCCGGACGACCTGTTACGTCCACCGCCGCTGGGTGCATCAATGCATCTCGGATCCGATGCATGTCCTGATCGTCACCGGGCATCGGTGGTGCCGCCGCTGCGATCGCACGGTAGAAGTCCGGGTCGACGAGACCTTCCCGGGTTCGATCGAGCTCTTCTGTGACGGCTGTGGGGTACCGCCGGACACGGTCGCGAACCGCGAGGTCCTCCGCGCCTGCCGGACCAGCCTGAGCGCGATGCACGGTGGGGGAGTGTCGACTCTCTACGTCGTCCCAGACCGCTGACCGGCACCCGAACGGACCGCTTGGCGACGCCGAACGCCCCCGTCGGCATGGGCCGTCCGGGGTAGTTGGTGGTTTGGACCACCAGTGTTACCGAAGCGTGATCTGGACATATCGCACGGACGGCTACTTTGTTGTGGCGCGCAACGAATTGCTTCGCCCGTGGATTTCCAACGCCGGAGGTGTCACGACGTGAACCGGATCTTTGTGCAGCCCGAACGGCGGAAAGGGGTCCGGGGCGCGCTCGCCCTCGGCCTTTCCGCACTCCTCATCGCGGCGGGAATCGGTGGTGCCACCGCCGCGGCCGCCGACTACAGCCAGAGCGCCGCGTCGTTGAACGCGACCCAGGCGCAGTTCTCCTTCACGCCGGCGAGCCCCGCGCGCTACGTCGACATTCACTACACCGGCGTTCCGGGAGTGGGGCAGCAGAACGTCCGCATGACCGACAACGGGGGCACGTGGCGGCACACCGTCGGCTCGCTGTCGGCCGGCACGGTGCTCGACTACTGGTTCACCTACGAGAAGAACGGGCCGCAGTACGACACCCCGCACTTCACCTACACCCACGGCGGCAGCGGCACGACGGTCGCGTCACCGACCTTCGATCCGCCGGGTGGCAGTTACCCGAGCGCCCGTTCGGTGACGCTGTCGAGCGCGACCTCCGGCGCGACGATCAGGTACACAGTGGACGGTTCCACGCCGACGGCGTCGTCCACTGTGTACACCGGGCCTATCACGGTCTCCGCGTCCTCGACGATCTCCGCGATCGCGCTCAAATCCGGTTCGGCGAACTCCCCGGTGGCGTCGGCGAGCTACACGATCGGATCGACACAGGCGACCTGCCCGGCTCAGGCCGAGGTGCCGGACTTCGGCCCGAACGTGCGGATCTTCGACCCGGGGATGTCCGCGGCGTCGATCCAATCCCGGCTCGACGCGGACTTCAACGCGCAGAAGGACACCCTGACCGCGCAGTTCACCGAGCGCCGGTACGCGCACCTGTTCAAGCCCGGTGTGTACAACGGCATCCACGACAACGTCGGCTACTACACCTCGGTCGCGGGCCTCGGGCAGAACCCGGGCGACGTGGTGATCAACGGCGACGTGACGGTCGACGCGTTCAACGAGTCGGACAAGGGCGTGGCGCTGCAGAACTTCTGGCGCTCGGCGGAGAACCTCGCCGTCGTCCCGAGCAGCGGCTCGACCCGCTGGGCCGTCGCGCAGGCCGCGCCGTTCCGCCGGATGGACATCCGAGGCGGACTCCAGCTCTACCCGGCCAGCTACGGGTTCGCGAGCGGCGGCTACACCGCCGACACCAAGGTCTCGGGACAGGCCGCTTCGATCTCCCAGCAGCAGTGGTACACCCGGGACAGCAGCTACGGCAGCTGGGACGGCGGCGTCTGGAACATGGTCTTCTCCGGGACGAGCGGCGCTCCCGCGAACACCTTCCCGAACCCGCCGGAGACGACGCTCGGCACCACGCCGGTGTCCCGCGACGTCCCGTACCTCTACCTCGACGGCTCCGGCAAGTACCGCGTGTTCCTGCCCTCCTTGCGCACCAACGCTTCTGGGCCCAGCTGGGCCAACGGCAGCACCCAGGGCTCTTCGCTGCCGATGAGCCAGTTCTACGTCGTGAAGGCGGGGGACACGGCGTCGTCGATCAACACCGCGCTTTCCCAGGGCTGCAACCTGTTCTTCACGCCGGGCGTCTATCACCTGAACCAGACGCTGAACGTGACCAAGGCGAACACCGTCGTCCTCGGTGTCGGCTACCCGACGCTGGTGCCGGACAACGGCGTCGACGCCATGAAGGTCGCCGACGTGGACGGCGTCCGGCTCAAGGGGCTGCTGTTCGACGCCGGAACGACCAACTCGCAGTCGCTGCTCACGGTCGGACAGGCGGGCTCGACCGCGAACCACGCGGCGAACCCGACGACCTTGCAGGACGTGTTCTTCCGGATCGGCGGTCAGATCGCGGGGAAAGCGACGAACAGCCTGATCGTCAACAGCCGTGACACGATCATCGACCACATCTGGGCCTGGCGGGCCGACCACGGCAACGCGGGCACCTACGGCTGGACGATCAACACCGGCGACACCGGCGTTGTCGTCAACGGCGACAACGTGCTGGCGACCGGCCTGTTCGTCGAGCATTACCAGAAGTACCAGGTGATCTGGAACGGGCAGAACGGCAGGACGATCTTCTTCCAGAACGAGATCCCCTACGACGTCCCGGACCAGGCGGGCTGGAAGAGTCCCAACGGGCTCAACGGGTACGCCGCCTACAAGGTGGGGGACAACGTGACCACGCACGAGGCGTGGGGGCTGGGCAGCTACTGCTTCTTCAACGACAACCCTTCGGTGAATCTGTATCACGCGTTCGAGGTGCCGAACCGCTCCGGCGTCCGGTTCCACAATCTGGTGACGGTCTCGTTGAACTACAAGGGGACCATCACCCACGTGATCAACGACGCCGGGGCGGTGACGCCGCCGGACACGCGGCCGAGCAACCTGGTGAGCTATCCGTAACTGCCGGGCGCGGCACCGCACTCACGTGATCAGCGGCGGTACACCCCGAGTGCGGCCTCCAATCACGCGAGTTACGTCCCTGATCACGTGAGTCACGCCTTCGCGCACGCCGCGCCTGTGTCCAGTCCGTGAAGGCCTCCTTCACTACCTTCAGGGTAGGCAAGGAGGCCTTCACGGACTTTCGGCCAGCAGGAACAGAGACGCGGCACCGCACTCACGTGATCGAAGACGGAACTCGCGTGATCAAAGGCGGAACACCCCGAGTGCGGCCTCCAATCACGCGAGTCACGTCCCTGATCACGCGAGTCACGCCTGCAGCTTCTTGTATAACGCCCTATACCGCCCAGCGCTGGGCATCCGTCAGCATCCATGGTTAGGCTCAAAGCCATGACCAGCAGCGATGCCTCCGCCGTCGTCGAAGAACTGCGCACCCTCTTCCGTTCCGGTGTCACGAAACCGGTGGAGTGGCGGCGAACGCAGCTCACGGGCTTGCGGAAGCTCCTGTCCGAGCAGGCCGACGTCTTCCTCAAGGCGCTCTACGCCGACCTGCGCAAGAACGCCGCCGAGGCGAAGCGCGCGGAGATCGCGCTCGTGCGGAACGAAATCGATCACACGCTGGAGAATCTCGACTCCTGGCTGAGCCCGGAGCCCGCCGGCCTGCCGTATCCGTTGCGACCGGCCGACGGCCGCGTCGTTCGCGAGCCGCTCGGGGTGGCGCTGATCATCGGGCCGTGGAACTACCCGCTGCAACTGGTGCTCGCGCCGCTGGTCGGCGCGCTGGCGGCGGGCAACTGCGCGGTCGTCAAGCCGAGTGAGCTGTCGCCGAACACCTCGGCCGCGATCGCGGAGCATCTGCCGAACTACGTCGAGGGCGTCCGTGTCGTCGAAGGCGCGATCCCCGAGACGACGGCGTTGCTGGAGCAGAAGTTCGACACCATCTTCTACACCGGCAACGGAACGGTCGGGCGGATCGTGATGGCCGCGGCGGCGAAGCATCTCACGCCGGTCACGCTGGAGCTGGGCGGGAAGAGCCCGGCGATCGTCGAGCCGGGGGCGGACCTCGCGGTGACCGCCCAGCGGCTGGCCTACGGCAAGTTCGCCAACGCGGGCCAGACCTGCGTCGCGCCCGACTACGTCCTCGCGATCGGCGACACCGGCCCGAAGCTGGCGGAACACCTGGCCGAGACCGTCCGAGCGATGTTCGGCGACGACCCGGCCACCAGCGAAGCCTACGGCCGGATCATCTCGACCCGGCACCACGACCGGCTCGCCGCCCTGCTGGAAAACGGAACCGTGGTCGTCGGCGGTCAGGCCGACCGCGACGAGAAGTACATCGCGCCGACCGTGCTCACCGATGTCCCACCGGACGCCCCGGTGATGCGGGACGAGATCTTCGGTCCGATCCTGCCGATCATCGATGTACCCGACGTCGACGCCGCGCTGGCGTTCGTCAACGAACGCGACAAGCCGCTGGCGCTGTACGCCTTCACCGAATCGGAGGAAACCAAGCGCAGGATCGAGACGGAGACCTCGTCGGGCGGACTGGTGTTCGGCGCGGCGATCATCCATCTCGCGGCGCCGGAACTGCCGTTCGGCGGGGTGGGGGAGAGCGGGATGGGTCGCTATCACGGCCGCTATTCGATCGAGAACTTCAGCCACGTGAAGGCGGTGCTGGACAAGCCGCTCGCGGGATGATCAGCGTCCTTCGCGGCTGCCCTCGTAGGCGCGCTCGCGCAACCCGGTGAGCCAGCGGGGCCGCAGCTCCCAGCCGGGGGGAGCGTTCAGCATCGGATCGAAGGCGGGGCGCGAAGCGTCTTCGTCCACTTCATGGAGGGTGAGCGTCGCGCAGGGCTTCCGATGCCCGTTCGCGCGGACGGTCTCGACGAGGTAGGTCACCGGTCCTTCCTTCACCAGTCGGCTCAAGGCGTCGAGTGATGCCTCGGCACGCCGCGGCGTTTCCGCGCGGGCCGATAGCCAGACCAGTTCGCGGTTCACTCGATAGGGCAGCAACGAACTGAAGCGGCCGGTGGTCCAGGATCGCGCCGGCCTCGGCACCACCCGGACAGCGGAAGTGGTCAAAGTGAGGTCCCACGGATCGCCGTCGGCGGCGGGAACGCGGACCGCAAGCCCCAGCGCGTCGGGTACACGACCCGGGAGACCGGCCCCTTTGGACATCCGCACGGTGACGGTCACCGGTTCCGGCGGCAGCGGGATGTCGTCGCGGCTCAAAGCGTGAAGCTCGCCTTTGAGCAGTAGGCCGTTCGGGTGGAACGCTCGCGCTCCGCGCAGTGCGGAGAGGGCGTGGAAGCCGGCCCGGAAAAGCCTGCCGACCGGCCCTGCCTGCGGTGCGTCGTGCTCGGCCACGATTTTCGTCCTCCTTGCCGGATGAGTACCTGGCGGTGGCTACCCCGGCGGCCTCGGATTACACGGTAATTCCCACGAATTCGAAAACACAGATTCCCCGGTGTGACCGGCTCCGCCACGGGTACTCGACGTTCCAGAAGCTCATTCCACCTGGATCGGAGGAAAGCATGACTGCATCGCCGGCCACCGTTCGGCGGGCTCCGCGCCAGCTCATCGCCCTCGGCGTGGGCGCGGTCTTCCTGCTCGTCGGCATTCTCGGCTTCATTCCCGGCATCACGACGAACTACGAGCAGCTGAGCGGGGCCGGACACGAGTCCGGCGCCTTGCTGCTGGGCGTGTTCCAGGTTTCGATCCTGCACAACATCGTCCATCTGGCGTTCGGCGTCGCGGGCATTCTGCTGGCCCGGACGGCGAGCGGCGCGAAGGCGTTCCTCGTCGGCGGCGGGGTGATCTACCTCGTGCTGTGGCTGTACGGCCTGTTGATCGACCACGGGTCGGCGGCGAATTTCGTGCCGGTCAACAGCGCCGACAACTGGCTGCACCTCGGGCTGGCCGTCGGGATGATCGCGCTCGGGCTCATTCCGCTTTCCGGTTCGAAGGCGCCGATCGCCGACTCCCGCTGACCCGTTCTTCTCAAATATTCGGAGGTAATCAGTGTTCCGTCACACCAAATCGCTCCAGTTCGAGGCCAAGCCGGAAAAGCCGGACGCCTTGTACGCCCGAAAGCTGCAGGAACTCATCGGCGGCGCCTACGGCGAAATGACCGTGACCATGCAGTACCTCTTCCAAGGCTGGAATTGCCGGATCGAGGGCAAGTACAAGGATTTGATCATGGATACGGCGACCGAGGAGATCGGGCACGTCGAGATGCTCGCGACGATGGTCGCCCGGCTGCTGGAAGGGGCACCCGCCACCACGGTGGCCGAGGCGGCGAAGGATCCGGCCACCGCGGCGATCCTGGGCGGGATGGATCCCCAGCAGGCGATCATCTCCGGTGGCGGGGCCACCCCGAGCGACAGCCAGGGCTACCCCTGGAACGGCCGCTACGTCGTCGCGTCGGGCAACCTGCTCGCCGACTTCCGGGCGAACGTCGCGGCCGAGGCGCAGGGCCGGTTGCAGACGGCCCGGCTGTACAACATGACCGACGACCCGGGCGTGAAGGCCATGCTGCAGTTCAACCTCGCCCGCGACACGGTGCACCAGAAGCAGTGGCTCGCCGCGATCGAGGAGCTCAAGGCCGACGGCCTGGAAAGCGACATCGCGCCGACGGCGTTGTTCGACGAAGAGAACCAGGACCACAACAACACCGTGTGGCATCTGTCCGACGGGCCGGACGGCGCGAAGGGCGGCTGGAGCTTCGGCGAGGACGGGATCGAGTACCTGATGGATCCGGAGCCGCTCGGCGGTCCGGGCACCGCTCCGAAGCCCGATCCCGCGCTGTTCGGCACCTATGCGCCGCTGCAGGACGCCGTCGGGACGGTCAAGGGCAAGGCCAAGGACGCGAAGAAGAAGGCCACGAAGTCACGGAAGAGCTAATCCCGTTCGCGATGGGGCTCACGGTCCGTGGAGTGCTGGAGATGTCGCGAAAGCCACTTTCGCAACCCCCGCGGCGACGGCCGAGGCCGAGTCCTATTGAGTGTCGTCCGTCCAGACACGAATGGCGTCCCACCGGTCACGCGAAACCGCTCGACCGTAGGCACCTAAGACCCCCACTCACGAGGCGTGCCCCCTGCAGTACGTGAAGGCCTCCTTGCCTACCTTCAGGGTAGGGAAGGAGGCCTTCACGGACCTGCGGCCAACGGCCACCCGATTCAGTAGGTACCTAAGGCAGCCTTGGGTTCCAACCGTCCTTACCCCTCACGAGGCATGCGTGGAACCGGAGGCGGCGGCACCGTCTTCGCCAGGACGATGTCCGCCAGCCGGATCGTCGCGAGTCCGCGTTTGGTCTCCACCGTGCATTCCGTGTCGTCACGGGAGCGCAGGTAGCCGAGGGCGTCGGTGAATCCGCCTTCGATCCGGTACCGCACGACGACCCTCGTGCCGACCGGGACGTCCGGGAGGGTCACCGGTTCAGGTGCGCGGTGAGCTCGTCGTCGCTCGGCTCGACCAGGTGGGTGCCGTCCGGCCAGACGATGGTCGGGATCCGCCGCTCACCGTTCTGCAGCGCGCGCACCGTCTCCTCCGCGCCGGAGTCCGCTTCGACGTCGATGTAGTCGTACTCGACGCCCTTCGAGTCCAGCAGGGCCCGGCTGCGTTTGACGTCGGGGCACCAGCCGGCGCCGTACACGATGAGGTCGCTCATGGCTCACAGCATGCCAGGTCGCGGTCCGGCGGCGTGTTCGGCGAGGGCCGCACGGTCGGCGAGCCCGGTCTTGGCCAGCAGGCTCGCGACATGCTTCTCGACCGTCCGGGGCGAGATGTGCAGGCGGGCGCCGATGTCCTTGTTCCCCATCCGCTCGGCGAGCAGCACGAGCACCTCGTATTCACGCACGGTGACTCCGGCCGCGCGCAGGTCGCCGGGTACGCGGTCGACCCCGGAGCGCCGCTGCCGGACGGGCGCGCCGAGCTTGCGGAGCAGGGTCCGGCAGGCGGCCGCCACCGCTTGGATGTCCCTGCCGTGGAAATACTCTTCGGCCTCCTTGAGCCACCCTGCCGGATCGCCCCAGCCGTCGGCGGCGGCCGGCTCGGCGATGAGCCGGAGCCCGAGATGGCGGGCCAGGGGATAGGGCGCCGACGTCTCCAGCGCGGAGGCCACCGCTCGTTCGGCTTCGGCCGCGTCACCGCGCCTGCCGTGCTCGACGGCGCGCGCGAATTCGACGAACTGCCGGTTCCATCGCATCCCGCTCACCGCGGAGCCGTCCTCCGGGCAGGGCGCGCCGCCGAGGGTGTCGACGAGCGTCCTGAGCCCGTGCTGGCCGGCGAGGTGGAACCGGCTCGGCCGCCGGTCCTCCAGCTCGACGACCTGGCCGAGTTCGCGGCGGGCCCGGTCGAAGTCCTCTTCGAGCAGCGAACAGAAGACCCGCGCCAGCCCGATGCTGAGCACCATCTCCTGCGCGTTCTCGCCGCCGCTCTCGCGGAAGTCGTCGAGTGCCTGCTCCATCGCGGGACGGTCCGCCCGGTGCCCGGCCGACATCGCCCTGGTCATATGCGCGTACTGCAGTAACGCGGTCAGCCGGAGCCTGCCCAGCACGGCGAGGTTCTCCGCGAGCAGCGAGTGCGCGGTGCCGAAATCGCAGCGCAGGATCGCGTGCATGGTGCGCACGGAATCGACCGCGCAGTGCAGCGTGATCGACCCGGTCCGCTGGGCGTCGGCGCGGGCGAGCAGCAGGGTCTGCTCGTCGCCGTTCATCAGTACGCGATGTCCGCCGAGCCGGACCAGCGCCTGGGTCCGCAGATGGTGCAGATGGTTGTCCTCGGCGGTCCGCCGCGCGAGTTGCATGTAGTGCTCGGATTCGCTGAGGTCCCGTGACAGCGCGAGCATGCCGAGCACCTGCAACGCCTGGCAGACGACGAACGGCTGGTCAGTCGCCTCGGCGACCTTCCACGCCTGACGCGCGAGCCGCTCGGCCGTGCCGGTCTTGCCGGGGACGTCGAGCCAGAGGTTCGCTTCGACGGCGTCGAGTGCCGCCTGCTGAGCGGGGGTGATCGCCGAGCCGAGCGGAGCGCGGGCGCGTTCGATCTGGCCGAGGCATTCGTCGTGCCGTCCCGCGATGTAGGCGGCCCAGGCCAGCTGGGTGCGCAGTTTCGCGGCCCGTTCGAGCGTGCCGATCTCGCCGAACGCCGCGGAAAGCTCGACGGCCCGGTCGAACTGACCGGTCTGCCCGAGCGCGTGCACCAGCGTCTCCAACACCTCGGCCCGATCACCCGCGTCGGCCCCGGCGAGCAGATCGAGGGCCTTGGTGAGCATCGTGACCGCGGAGTCCGCGGCACCCGCGTCGAGAGCGCGACGGCCGGTCTCCGCGAACAGCCGGCCCGCGGCCCGCTCGTCCAGGGCGGTCAGCCGGAGCGACGCGACGAGCGCGCACAGGTCGCCCGGCAGTCCCGGGTACAGCTCCTCGACGGCGTCGGCGGTCTGCCGCGCGAGTTCCGCCTTCCGCGCCGGTGACTGGCGCGCCAGCAACGCTTCCGCGGTCAGCGGATGACGGAAGGCGTACCAGCCGGGCGTCATCTCGTCGGTGGTCACCAGGTTCGCGGAGACCGCGGCGCCCAGGTGGTTGTGCAGTGTCCGGTCGTTGGTCCCGGTGACCTTCTGCACCACCGTCAGCGGGAAGCGGCGGCCGATGATCGCCGCGACCGAAAGCAGTTCGCCCGCCTGCTCGCCGAGTTGCTCCATCCGGGCGCCGATACTGGTGACCAGCGCGGCGGGAACGCGGGCGCGGAGCTCGCCGATGACGCGCCAGCCGTCACGGCCTTCGACCAGCAGACCGTCGTTCACCATGCCGTGGAGCAGTTCCTCGACGATGAACGGAAGGCCTGCGCTGTTGCGCCACAACAGTTCCGTTGCGGTCGGTGGCAGCAGCCCAGGATCGGTCTCGAGACAGGCGGCGGCGAGCGCGTGCGTGTCGGCGAGGCCGAGCCTGCCGAGTTCGACGACGGCGCAGCTCATCCGCTGCGCTCCGGAAATCGCCAGGCGCAGCGCGTCGGAGGGCTCGTTGCGGAGCGTGCCGACGAACAGGGTCTGCGCCGCGGGCAGGTTGTCGACGAGGTATTCGAGGATGAACAGCGTCTCGGCGTCGGCGTCCTGGAGATCGTCGAGGACCAGGAGCGCACCGCGGTCGCGGCTGGTGACGGCCAGCAGCCGGAACACCGCTTCGGCGAGCACCATCAGGGAGCCCGACTCCCGGGGCCGGTCTCCTCGGCTCCAATCCGGGATGAGCTGGGCGAGCACGGGGATGAACGGGTCGAGTTCAGTCACCTCCGGCGGGCCCCCGCCGCGGAAATGCGAAAGCAATGCCTGGGTGAGCGGACGGAACGGGACGAGCGGGCCGATCGAACTGGCCCTGCCCTGCAGCACCGGGATGTCGGCGGCGACCGCCCGCGAGGCGGCTTCGACGGCGAGCCGGGATTTGCCGATGCCGCCTTCGCCCACGAGGAAGATCGCGCCGCCGCGACCCGCGATGGCGCGATCGAGAGCCCCGGAGAGCTCGGCCAGTTCGGCGTCGCGGCCGATCACCCGCGACGAACGGATACCCACCGCCGTGACTATAGCGAGCGGATTCCGCTGTCACGGCCAAAAGTTGATCACGAAGGCGGGCGGCGCGAGCCCGCCTCCGTGAGCCTGTCTTAAATCCAGCCGCCGGTGAAGACGCTGACGACGGACGGCGAACCGGTGTCCGTGGACAGGGTGGCGAGCGGGTTGGCGCTCAGCCGCGGCTTGCTGCCCGCCAGCGCGTGGTTGCGCGAGCCGACCTCGAGGGCGCGCGGCAGGTTCACGGCGCCGAGGACGTCTTCGGTGGCGGGCAGATCTCTTTCGTACATGTGGTTCTTCTCCTCATACTCGGTTTACCGGCGGAAAAACGGTGGCCGCGGGATGCGGCCGGTCGGGGCGGAGCAGGAGCGCGGAAGGGACCCGGTCGCCGAATCCCAGCCGCAGCAGGCCGTAGCCGATCCCCGCCAGGCCACTCAGCAGCCCTGGCGAGGGGACCGCGCCGGGTGTCCCGCAGCGGGCACCGCGCTGGTCGATGGCGGCGAGCAGATGACCGGTCCGGCGGCGTACCGCGGCCGCGGCGCCAGTGTGCCCGTTCTCCGCCAGCACGCACAACACGTCCAGCACTCCGGACTCGCCGTGGCACAGGCTGAGATCCTTGAGCGGTGCCCCGTCGGTCAGCCGTCTGATCGTCCGGTCCAGGTCCCTGGCGTGGTCGGGATCGGGCAGGTGCGCGGCGATTCCGAGGGCGTCGCCCGCGAGTCCGTCGCACCAGCCGCCGGTGCTTTCCGCCCGATCGTCCGCCTTTCGGGGTGGTTCTTCGCCGGGACGGTCGTGTGCCCGCAGGACCCAGTCGATCCCGGCCGAACCGCGGGCGAAAGCCCTCTCCGATGGACGTTCGCGTTCGAGCAGTTGTGCGGCATAGCGGTCGGCTCGCGCCAGCGCCGTCTCCAGTCCTGTTTGGACATACACCGAACGCATCGAGGCGACACCGCCGGCGAGTCCGGTCGTGAACCCGGAGGGCGTTTCGGAGGTGGCCTCGGGCATCAGCTCGACGGCCTGCTCGATGAGGTCACTCGCGGGAAGCCCGACCAAAGTGCTGAGCCGGGCGATCGTGTACGCGACACCGCCGAGCCCGAGAAGCCCACCGCAGCCGGCGGTGGCGGCAAGCTCGCGATCGGCGCGGAGCGTGGCGAAGAGGCCGGGAAGCGGGCTGATCGCGTACGCGGCCAGATCGCGGTACCGCGCGATCCCGGTCAGCTCGGCGAGCTGGGCGAGGAACAACGCCACACCGCAGTAGCCCTCGCCGAGGCCCGCGCCCATCGGGAGAACGGTCCAGTAACGGTCGTCGACGAGCTCGATGCCGAGCCAGTTGGAGCGATGCTCGTCGGAGAAGGCGTTGGCGACGATCTGGTCGGCGATCCCGCACGCGGTGACCAGCAGCCGTTCCGCGTCCGGCGCCTGATTCGGCACCGCCGTTTCCGCGGTCTCGCCGCCACCGTGGTGGCCGTCGGCCGCCGTGCTGATGGCGAGGGTGGCCGAGATCAGCCATTCCTGGTCCCGCTGGTCGAGCGGATCCATGTCGGCGACCTTCGCCAGCACGGTGTCGAGCGACGGCTGTTCGACGACCCCTTCGACGCTTTCGCCACGTGAATCCAGCAGCGACGTCGAACCGGGGTTCGAGGTGAACATCGGCACGTCGCCCGCCCACAGATCGTCCCGCTCGTGCGGCACCAGCCGGAGCAGCTTCTCCTCCCGCACCGAGTCCTCTTCGAGCAGGTCGAACGCGTGGTCGCGGTCGGCGGCGTCGCGCAGCAGGTCGGGATGGGTGGTCTCGTCCAGCAGGCGGGAGTAGAAGTTCGTCGGCCGGATGAGCACCCGGATGGGGTCCTCGGCGCAGCGCCGGAGAAGCTCGGCGAGTTCGTCCCGTCCGGTGGAGATCGCGTCGTAGCCGAGCCGGAATCCTGCCAGCAACGCCGCGCTGTGTTCGGCGGGGGCGACGTCGCGACCGTCGAGGCGGGGCAGGTTGTTGCTTCCGGCGAGTTCGCCGGGCACCCGGACCAGCCGCATCCGGTCGGTCCCCGCGTCGGCCCAATCGACCCGGTCGGTGGGCAGTTTTCCACCGCGGCCGGCGAGTCCGGAGATGTCGACGGCACCGTGCTCGCCGGCGAAGAGCTGCGGGAGCAGCAACGTGCGCTGCACCGACCGCGCCAGCATCGCCGCCGCGGGATCGCCCTCCGGCGGGACGGGCGGGGACGGCTGGAACAGGGTCTCGATGTCGATCAGCACCGGCTGGTCGCCGCAGGCGATGATGTTCTCGTAGTGGACGTCGGTGGCGTCCAGCGCGTGCAGGAGCGCCAGCAGGATGCCCTGCCTGCGGTAGAAGCGGTCGACGTCGCCGAGATCGGCGCACGGCCGATGTTCGACGAACCGGAGCCAGCCGTATCCGTCACGCGTCAGTGCGTCGGCGGTGCGCAGTTCGAGCCCGGGCAGTCGTTTGTTGAGCTGTTCGACGACGTCGGTGAAGCGCTCGTGCAGGATCAGCGAGCGCGGTTTGTAGATCACCTTGGCGCCGCTGGAGAAGCGGAGCAGCTTGACCGAACGTCCGCGGGCGTGCGAGTCACCGAACCCGCCCGCGACCTCGACGAGCGTGCCGAGTTCGCCGTCGATGACCGAGCAGGGCAGCAAAGCCGCGTCGGCCGAGAACCGGGCGAGCGTTTCGGCGTGGGCCTCGGCGGCGTACAGGCAGGCCTGGGCCAGGAGCCGGGCCAGCACCGGGTACTCGCCGAACAGCTGGACCAGCCCGGCCGGAGTGGATTGCCGGCGCACGAAATCCGAGAAGCGCTCTTCGGGCGTCTCGCCCTGGAGGGCACCGGCCTTGCGGGCGCGATGGAGTTCGAGGACCAGTGTGCGGACCGAGAGGTTGAGCAGGTGCTGGTCGAGTTGCGTGGCGAAACCCTGGCGAAGCGCATCGACGTCGGCGCCGGGGAGATCGTCCGGGACCGCGTCACGCGAGGCGGCGTCGACGAGAGACCTGAAGACCCCGGCGAACTGCACACGCCAGTCACCGACTGGGGGGCGCTCCGGCAGAAGCGTGGTGACAGCGTGTTCGGCGAAGTCGGCCCAGAGGGGCTTGTCCGCTGTCCGTTCGCGCGGGGTCCGGCCGTGGTCCCACCACCTCGGCGGCAGGGACGTCGCCGATGGTGGGGGCGTCACGGCGGTAATGCTTTCAGCCCGGCGCGGTACGCACATGGGGGCGGCACCCCCACATTCAGCGCACACACGAAGATGTCCGGAGAGTGACCGCCGGGCACGGACGGTGGCCGTTCGACGCCGCACCGGAATATGGGGTCCCGGCACCCATGCGCGGGCACCGGTCCCGGTCGCACCATGGTCGGGCGGGGCCGGACGCGGGCCGGTTTCTGGGGGTCCGGCCCGCGCCGGCGAGGGGCTTCTCGGGCATGATCGGCTCATGCGCGTCTTGTCGGAGAGCCAGCTCGGTTCCGTTCTCGCGGGCGTGCCCGCTTCGCGGCCGCGAGTGGTGGTGAGCGGGAACTTCGCCACGCCGATGCGGGCGCTGAAGGTGCTCGACGCGGCACTGGCGGAGTACCGCTTGTTCGCGTTGAACGCGCAGGCCGGCATGCCGGACCGTGAGGGTGTCCTGCTGGAGACGCCGTTCGTGGGCGCGGGTATGCGCGGCCGTCCCGGGCTGCGGTACTTCCCGTCGCGGCTGTCGCTGGTGCCGCAGCTGCTCAAGCACTCGCTGCCGCCGGACGTCGTCCTGCTGCACACCTCGGCCCCGCTGGACGGCGTGGTGTCGCTGGGAACGGAGGTGAACATCCTTCCGGCCGCCATCGAGGCGGTGCGGGCCCGTGGCGGCCTGGTCGTCGCGCAGCTCAACCCCGAGATGCCGTTCACCTACGGCGACGGTGTCGTGCCGGTCGACGAGATCGACTACGGCATCGAGGTGGTGGAGCCGCTGCTCTCGCCGGTCCCGCGGCCGGTGGGGGACACGGCGCGGACCATCGGTGAGCGGGTGGCCGGGCTGGTCGAGGACGGCGCGACCCTGCAACTGGGCATCGGCGGGATCCCCGACGCGACCCTGGCGGCGGTGACCGGACGGCGCGGGCTCGCGATCTGGTCGGAGATGTTCAGCGACGGCGTCCTCGCGCTCGACCGAGCGGGGGCTCTCGATCCGGCGGAACCGGTGACGGCGTCGTTCGTGTTCGGCAGTGCGGACCTGTACCGCTGGCTCGACCGCAATCCGCGGATCCGCCTGCTGCGTACGGAAAAGACGAACGATCCCGCCGTGATCGCCCGCCAGCGCGGTCTGGTCTCGGTGAACAGCGCCCTCGAAGTCGACCTGTACGCCCAGGCCAACGCGAGCCGGGTGCGAGGGGCGATCTACTCGGGGTTCGGCGGGCAGACCGACTTCGTGGTCGGAGCGCTGCATTCGCCCGGTGGCCGGGCGATCATCGCGCTGCCGTCGTGGCATCCGAAGGCCGACGTCTCGACGGTCGTGCCCCGGCTGACCGGTCCGGTGACGTCGTTCCAGCACAGTTTCGTGGTCAGTGAGAACGGTGTCGCGACCATCTGGGGCAACGACGCGAGCGAGCAGGCGCGGCAGATCGTCGACCAGGTCGCGCATCCTTCGGCGCGGGAAGAACTCGTGGCGCGGGGCAGGGAACTGGGCTTCGCGCTTTAGCCGTATTTCTTTCCGGCCGGAAAACCGGAACCCGGTAAAGGGACACGAACGTGCCCCTTTACCGGGTCGCAAACACGAGGGGCCGACCCGCGCCAACAGATTGGCCCCCGTCAATCCCTGTGCTTAGAGCGTCAGACCAGCCATCCGAGCACGTGGGCCAGGTGCGCGAGCAGACCCGAAATGAGGTCGTGACCGTGGTGCACGTGCTGGGTGAACATCTGCATTGAGGGGCTCCTTGTTCGGATTTCGTGTTCGGTTGTGCTCTCGCGAGGAGCGATCGAAGATTTTCACCACGTTGGCGACCTGTCAAAAAACGATTTCCCGGGCGTTCGGCGGGTCGTGAATCTTCCTACGATAAACACGTAAGTCTTTCGTGTTTTGCGCCAGGGGTGGGTTGCGGGAGCGGTGACACCGTGCGTAGCGGGGCTGCGGTGAGCTGATGTGGACGGTGAGCCTCCGCTACGGCAAGTGGGCGGCGGCGTGACACGAACCGGTGATCCACATGCCACGAATGGTGAGTCGGCGAGAATCACCGATACGGGTGACGGCCCCAGGGGGAATCTGGGCGGGCTGGCCGATCTCGCGTGATTGAAGGCGTAACTCGCGTGATTTGAGGCGTAGCTCGTCACGGATGGATGGGCGCGCCCCAGTCGTAGAGCTCCAAGGGAATGGCTTTGACCGCTCGGGCCTTGGAATCGAGGTAGCGGCACGAGATGCCGGGCACGTAGATCCACTCGCCGACGACTGACGACCCGGACGGCCGTCGCCGGGTGGAGTCGAATCCGAAGCGCACGTGCTCGGGCATGTCACAGGCCGTGTACTCGGTGCTGTTCTGGTAGCGCAGCACCGCCTCGACCTGGTCGCGGATGATCGGCCCGGCGGTGATGTCCGCCTTGTAGGAGACGGTCCCTTGTTCGGTGCGGCCGTTGGTCAGTCCGGTGCCCTGGAACTTGATGTCGCGCAGGACGTAGTCGTAACCCTCGCCGAGATAGGTGACCGTGCAGGTCACCGTGGTGGTGCGGCCCGGGTCGAACGCGGGACACGACGAGCGCGCCGCGGGGTCGAGGCGATGCGCGAATCTGGTCACTTTTTGCAGTGCTTCCCAGGCGATCCGTTCCCGCAGCGGCGCGGAATCCGCGGGCTTGGGCGGCAACTTGCTCATATCCGGCTCGGGGTACTTCGCCGGGACCGCGCCTTGACGCAGCGACGAAAGATCGACCGACGGCGTCGTGCTCGTGGGTGCGGTGGTCGCCGGAGACGAAGGTTGCGTGCTGGGCGGGGGAGCCGTCGGAGAACTGCATGCTGCCGCGAACAGGAGCAGTGCCGCCCCCGTCGAGCGTCCGAGGACGGTGCCTTTCACGCCGGTCATCTCCGATCTCGCTGATTCGATGACCAGTTCCCCCGGTCCCTCCGGGAAGAAAACTAGCGGGAAAGCAGCTGCGGAATGAGCGTAAAAATGCCGTTCCCGGTGAATTCGTTCAGCGTCGTCGGTGATCGCGCCAGAGTGCCCCGATTCTGCTGGGTCGTTCGGCCCACGGCCTTCACCGGCGTCGCGGTGACGTACTGAGTCCGTACTCGAAAGCCGCCGTCCGGAGCCGGCGGCAGGGTGATGGGGATGTCGGCATCGGATCCGCAGTCCCGTGGTGCCGGGGATGGGGAAGGCTCCGGCAATGTGCAGGGGACTTCGCGGTCCCCGGGGGAGAAAATGTTGTCCTCGAAGAAAATCGTGCTCGTGGACCGGCGGAGCATCAGCAGAAGACCTCGGTGAGCAACTTGACGAACGCCGGGTTCGGATCACCTCCGGCCGGCGCGCTCGTGGCCGAAAGCTCCAGCCGCTTATGGGTGTCCGGCGTGGTCAGCAGCTGCGAGGAATAGCCGGGGATACCGCCGCCGTGGCCCCACACCCGGGTGCCGCACGTCAGGGTCCGCACCTGCAGGCCGAGGCCGTACTCGGGGCTGACCGCGGTGGTCTTCGAGATCTCCTTCTGCTGCGCGGGTTTGAGCAGCCTGCCGTCGGCCAGCGCCACGCCGAACGTGTCCAGGTCGCGGGTCGTCGAGATGATCTCGCCCGCAGCCCACGCGACCGACGGGTTGAGACGGGTGATGTCGTTCGGCTTGCCCGCCACGGACACGTAGCCGTGGGCGTGCGGGCCGCTGATGTCGACGTCGTCGCCGGGAACCTCGGTGTCGTGCAGGCGCAACGGCTTCAGGATTCGCTGCTCGACCGCCTTTTCGTACGGCCTGCCGGTCAATCGTTCCACCAGCAGACCCGCGATCACGTAGTTGGTGTTGGAGTAACTCCACCGGGTTCCGGGCTCGAAGTCGAGCGGCTTGCCGGTCGAGATCTTGAGCAGTTCCTGCGGTGTCCAGTGCTTGTAGCGGATCTTCTCGAACTCGGCCGGGTCGAGCGGCAACGCGTCGGTGTAGTTGTAGAGGCCGCTGGTGTGCTGCAGAACCTGGCGCACGGTGATGCGGCCGTCGATCGAGCCGGGCAGGTAGCGGACGACCGGCGCGTCCAGGTCGAGCTTTCCCTCGCCGGAGAGTTGCAGCAGCACAGTCGATACGAACGTCTTGGTGATGCTGCCGACGCGGAACCGGCCGTTCTCCGGGACCGGGCGGTTCAAATCCAGCTCCGCCTTGCCGGAGCGTGCGGTGAAACGCTGGTGGCCATCGGTCACCCTGGCTTGCGCGCCGAGCGCTCCTCCGGTCGTGGTGAGCTGGTCCAGTGCCTCCTGCACGACCTTGCGGTCGGCGCCGGCATCGGCCAGCGCGGTGCCCGTGGTGGCGATCAGGCCGGCTGTGGTGAGCGCGGCGACAAGCCGGATCCTCAGCGAAGGACGCGAGAGTTTTCCGTGCATGATGCGAAAATCCCCCTTAGAAGCCCGAAGGCCTTTCCCCGGACGACGGTGAGCCGACGCTAGCGCCCGACGTTCACCACCCGCAGTACCCGAAAATCACAACCACCCGAACAGAGCAGATCACGCGGGAGCGGCTGATCCGTTCGCCCCACGTTTCCCCACATCGAAAACCGTGGAACACCCCTTGTCGCTGCTGGTTTGCTCGACGCGACCCGCGAACCAGGGGAGGTTTCATGAAGCGATCATTGGCCACGTCACTGGCGGTCACGGGGGTCTTGGTGACATCACTGATCCCGGTGACCGCGTCCGATGCCGCGCTGCTGGCGAGACCGGACTATCCCGCCGCACGGTGGGTAGCCGCCGATCCAAGCAACTGGGGTAGCCGAGACGGCGAGACCATCACCGATATCGCCTTGCACACCTTCGATCCCGTACCACCCGCGGTACCGGACTACGACGGCACGATCCGGTTCTTCGCCAATCCGAACGACGCTCAGACGAGCGCGCACTACGTGATCCGCTCCAGAGACGGGGAAATCACGCAGATGGTGCAGAATCAGGATCGGGCCAATCATGTGCGCGGTCACAACGGCAACACGATCGGCATCGAGCACGAGGCGACCAGCCGCGAAGAGAAGTGGTACACCGACATCATGATGCGTTCGTCGGCCGCTTTGGTCCGCGATCTTTGTGAACGTTATCTGATTCCGCGGACGGGCAGTTCCGACCCGGACGAGCAGAGCGGTGGCATCAGAGGGCACAACCAGTTCTCCGGTCACGAGGGCAACTCCGATCCCGGCAGGTACTGGTACGAACGGCACGATGCCTATCTGCAGAAGGTCCGTGGTGGCAAGCGCGACGCGGCCGTGCCGTTCGGCGGGCAGTACCAGATCTTCCAGCGTCAGCGGGACCACAGCGTCCACCAACGGGTATGGGACGGTTCGGCGTGGCGTGGCTGGGCCGACCTCGGTGGATCGTTCTCGGGCGAGCCGGCCGCCGTCGCGTTCGGGCGGCAGATGCACCTGTTCGGGATCGACAGGGCGACCCGTCAGCTGCGCACCCGATACTGGGATCCGTCCGGCGGTTGGTCGAACTGGGCGGAACCCGGCGGGACACCGGTCCGGCTGCGGGGCAATCCGTCCGCGGTCGTGATCGGCCAGAGCCTCCACGTCTTCGCCCGCGGCGAGAACAACCATGTCTACGAGGCACGCTGGTCCGATGGCGCGTGGCGGTGGACGAACCTCGGCGGCACGGTCGTCGGCGATCCGGCCGCACTCGATTTCGGCGGGCAGGCCCAGGTGTACGCGCTCGGCTCCGACCAGCGGCTGTACAGCAACGTACTCGGTGGCTCGGGATGGGGCGGTTGGGCGAAGAGCGGCGAGCCCGGCGCGAGGTTGACCGGCACGCCTTCGGTGATCCGTTTCGGCGGTCAGGCACAGGCGTTCGTGCAAGGGCTCAACGGCAACGTGTATCACGCCGTTTGGAACCGGGAAGGTGGATGGATGTGGCACAACCTGGGCGGTGCGATCTTCGGTGACCCGTCCGCCACGGTCGTCGGATCCACGGTCCGGGTGGCGGCCCTGGGCACCGACAGTCAGCTCTGGACCGACTCCTGGTCGGCGAACGGCTGGACCGGCTGGCAAAAGGCGGCGGGCGGGCTGGCCGGCGGCCTCACCGGGACGCCGACGGCGATGGCCTTCGGGAACCAGCTCCAGGTCACCGTGCAGGGGTTGAACGGGCGTGCCCGCCAAGCCGCCTGGCAGCCCGGCAGCAACTGGTGGTGGGCCGACCTGGGCGGCACGGCGGCGAACTAGCGGCGACGGCGCGTACGCCGTGGCCGGCGACCCGACCGCGTCCGCCGGCCACGGCGTCCCTGTGCCCACGAGACGGTTTCGGCCAAGCGGGCGAAGCACACCGGCCCGCTTGATCCGATCGGCGGGTGTTCCGTCCCGCATATCGGCAACATCATGGAAATAGTGCGACAGAGCGCTGCGGGCAAGCAACCTCGGGGGGAGCCAGGGTGCTGCGAATTCACTTCACCGACGCGGATGTTTCGCGGGTCACTATCGCGGAGGACGTCGATGCCTCTTGGGAGACGCTGTTCAGTCTCCACCTTCTACAAGAACCCGACGAAATCCTTTCTTTCGATCATTGGCGGCGTCGGATAAGAGCGGAAATTCCCGCTTGGATTCCGCTTCTTCTGGAGTTGGCGCCGCCTCGCGGCTATTCCGCGGACTTTCTCACTCCGGGACGTGGAGACGCCGACTCGGATACTGTGATCGATCGGATCATGTCCACTCCACGCCGTCGGTTGCGGGACGACGTGGCCTGTCTCGCGGATCGGCGGCCACCGACGCCGTGGACGCGCAAGCTGGCGGACGGCGATGTCACCGCCCTGCGGCAACTCGGTACCGCTCTGGACCGGTATTACCGGCGGGCGGTCGCCCCGTATCGGGGGCGGCTGCGCGCGCACGTCGAGGCGGACCGATCGCGGCGCGGCAAGGCCCTGCTGACCGGTGGGGTCGACCGGCTGCTCGCCACCCTTCATCCGCGGGTCGAGTGGCGTCCACCGGTGCTGCGGGTGCTCGACTACGTCGACCAGGACCTCCATCTGGACGGGAGAGGTCTGGTGCTGCTTCCGTCGCACTTCTGCCGCCACCATCCGGTCACCCTGAAAGACGCCGACCTGCCCCCGGTGCTCGCCTATCCGGTGAACTCCGGTTTCGCCTGGCTCACGCCGGACAGGCCGGCCATGCAGGATCCGGTCACCAGCCTGCTGGGTCGCACCCGGGCCGCCACCCTCCGCGCCAGCACCACCGCGGTCACCACGACGGATCTGGCGCGCCGGATCGGGCTGTCCCCGCCCAGCGCGAGCAAGCACGCCAGGGTGCTCCGGGAGGCCGGTCTGATCACCACCCGGCGCGATGGCGGCGCCGTCGTCCATCAAGTGTCCGGCCTTGGCGTGGCGGTTCTCAACGGTGAGTTGCCCGCCTGAATCCTCACCCACCGTCCACGACATGGTGGCAACGGGTCGGCGGGCTCCGCCAATGGTAGGAATGCCTGGTGACCGAACCGAATTTGATCGAAGCAGCAGCCGAAGAGGCAGTCACCCTCACCAGTGAACTGATCCGCATCGACACCACCAACACCGGTGACCCCGACACGCTGGTCGGTGAACGCGCCGCGGCCGAGTACGTCGCCGAGAAGCTCACCGACGCGGGCTACGAGATCACCTACGTCGAGTCCGGCGGCAAGGACCGCCACAACGTGATCGTCCGGCTGCCGGGCGCCGACCCCTCGCGCGGCGCGCTCCTGATCCACGGTCACCTCGACGCCGTCCCCGCCGACGCCTCGGAGTGGTCGGTGCACCCGTTCTCCGGCGCGATCCAGGACGACTACGTCTGGGGCCGCGGCGCGGTCGACATGAAGGACATGTGCGGGATGGCGCTCGCGCTGGCCCGTCACTACAAGATCAACGGCATCGTCCCGCCGCGTGACCTCGTCTTCGCGTTCCTGGCCGACGAAGAGGCGGGCGGCAAGTACGGCGCCCAGTGGCTGGTCGAGAACCGGCCGGAGCTGTTCGAGGGCGTCACCGAGGCGATCAGCGAGGTCGGCGGCTTCTCGATCACGCTGAAGGACAACGTCCGCGCGTACCTCATCGAGACGGCCGAGAAGGGCATCCGCTGGATGAAGCTGCGCGTGCGCGGCACCGCCGGCCACGGCTCGATGATCCACCGCGACAACGCCGTCACCAAGCTGTCCGAAGCCGTCGCCAGGCTCGGCAACCACCGTTTCCCCCTGGTCATGACCGACTCCGTCCGCGAGTTCCTGGACGGCGTCACCGAGATCACCGGCTGGGACTTCCCCGAGGACGACATCGAGGGTTCCGTCGCCAAACTCGGCAACATCTCCCGGATGATCGGCGCGACCCTGCGCGACACGGCGAACCCGACGATGCTCACCGCGGGCTACAAGTCGAACGTCATCCCCTCGGTCGCGGAGGCTTCGGTCGACTGCCGGATCCTTCCCGGGCGTCTCGAGGCGTTCAACGCCGAGCTCGAGGAGATCCTCGGCCCGGACATCGAGAAGGAGTGGATGGAGCTGCCGCCGGTCGAGACGACCTTCGACGGTGCCCTGGTCGACGCCATGACCAACGCGGTCCTCGCCGAGGACCCTGGCGCCCGCACGCTCCCGTACATGCTCTCCGGCGGCACCGACGCGAAGTCCTTCCAATCGCTCGGGATCCGCAACTTCGGGTTCGCCCCGCTGCAGCTGCCCGCGGACCTCGATTTCTCGGCGCTGTTCCACGGAGTCGACGAGCGCGTCCCGGTCGACGCGCTGAAGTTCGGCGTGCGCGTGCTCGACCGCTTCCTCCGTTCGGCCTGATGCCCGGTCTGCTGGCCGCCGACGGGACACCCCTGCATTTCGAACGCTGGGGTGATCCGTCGGCGCCGGTGACCGTCGTCCTCCTCCACGGGTACGCCCTCGACAGGCGAAGCTGGCGCGCCATCGCGCCGGTGCTGGCGGAAGCCGGGGAGAAGCCGGTCGCGGTGCTCGCCTACGACCAGCGCGGGCACGGCGAATCGGGCGAGGTCCGGGCCGCGTCGGCGACCATGGGGCACCTCGCCGACGATCTGGCCGAGGTGCTGGAGAAGGTGATCCCCGACGGCAAGGTCGTCCTGGTCGGCCACGACATGGGCGGCCTCGCGATCCTGTCGCTCGCCCAGCGCCACCCGGACGTCTTCGCGGCGAGGGTGGCGGGAATCGGATTGCTCGCGATGTCGGCGGGCGGTGTCACCCCGGACGCGATCTGGCCGAACGCGCTCGGCAAACTCGGCCGCGACCTGGAGATGGTCTTCGGGACCAAACTCATCGGCCTGGTGCGTGAGCACACGAGCAAGGCGGTGACCGCCGGGCTGCGGTGGTGGCTTTTCGGGGACGACCCGGTACCCGCCGACGTCGAACTGACGGTGCGGATGATCCGCGGCAACTGGCCGCAGACGGTGTCCGCGTTCCGACCGGCGCTGGACGCCTACACGCGGGAATCCGCGTTGTCGCAGGTCGGCGCGGTACCGGTGATCGCGATCGTGGGGGAGCGCGACAAGCTCGTGCCCACGGCGGACGTCGAGGAGCTGGCCGGCGCGGTGCAGAACGGGACGGCCGTGGTGCTGCCCGGGGTCGGGCACGTCGTCCCGCTGGAGGCGGCCCCGCAGGTGGTGCCTCGCTTGCTGGCCTTGGCGAACCGGGCGCACCGACAAGACCGACTTCCTTGACAAAAACTCTTTTCGGTGACACCTTCTTGGCATGTTCTCCGTTGCGGTGATCGAGGACGCGGAAGCGGCCGAAGTGTCGCTGGATCCGGTCCGGGCCAGGCTGCTCGCCGAACTCGCCGAGCCGGCGTCGGCCACGATGCTGGCCGCGCGGGTGGACCTGCCGAGACAGAAGGTGAACTACCACCTTCGCGCGCTGGAGAAGCACGGGCTGGTCGAGCTCGTCGAGGAGCGGCGGAAGGGCAACGTCACCGAGCGCATGATGCGCGCGACGGCGTCCTCGTACGTCATCTCGCCGACGGCGCTCTCGGCCGTGCAGCCCGATCCGGCGCAGTCACCGGACCGGCTGTCCGCACGCTGGCTGCTCGCGGTGGCAGGCAGGCTGGTCCGCGACGTCGGCCTGCTGATCACGGGTGCGACCAAGGCGCGCAAGCGGGTCGCGACCTTCGCGATCGACGGCGAGGTGCGGTTCTCCTCCGCCGCGGACCGGGCCGCGTTCGCCGAAGAGCTCACCGTCGCGATCACGAATCTGGTGAGCAAATACCACGACGAGGGCGCCGAACAGGGCCGCGACCACCGGATCGTCGTCGCCGTCCACCCGAGCGTCAAAACCGAGGAGCGCTGAGTGGGTCACGAATTCGAGATCACCGACCGCCTCGAGGTCGACGCGACGCCCGAACAGGTCCGGGACGCCATCGCGACCGGACCGGGGATCACGTCGTGGTTCATGGGCCGCAACGAGGTCGACGGCGGCGTCGGCGGAACCGTGAAGACCGCGTTCGGCGGCTACGAACCCACGTCGGCGATCACGTCCTGGGACCCGCTGGAGCGGCTCGTCTACGGCACGGAACCCGCGCCGGACGGACGGTTCGTCGCGTACGAGTTCCTCATCGAAGGCCGCTCCGGCGGCAGCACCGTACTGCGGACCGTGACGAGCGGCTTCCTGCCCGGCGACGACTGGGAAGACGAGTTCGAGGCGATGACCGCGGGTGGTGAGCTGTTCCTCCGCACCCTCGTCGAGTACCTCAACCGGTTCGCCGGCCGGAAGGGCGTGCCGGTGACGGTGTTCGGGCCGATGATCGGGGACTGGGACAGCGCGTGGCTGAAGCTGGGCCGGGAGCTCGGCCTCGCGGGGCGGCCGGGAACGGGGGACCGGGTCCGGCTTTCGACCGACTCGGTGTCCACTGTGGAGGGCGAGGTCTATCTCGCGAACTCGCAGACGGTCGGCATCCGGACCGCGGACGCTTTCCTGCGCTTCGTGCGCGGGTTCGCCGGGCCGATGGTCGCGATGCATCACCTGTTCGGCGATGTCGACGCCGCGGAACAGGACGGGATCTGGGGCGACTGGCTGGGCCGGGTCTTCAAGAGCTGAAGGGGCCTTTCGCCGCATCTCATGCGGTGAAGGACGCTTTCCTCGCGCGTGCCAAGTACGTGAAGGCCCCCTTCACTGCGCTAGACGCAATGAAGGGGGCCTTCACGTACTACAGGCGACCACCCGACGGCACGGAGCCGTTCGGGAGGGCCCACAGCATCCGCCGGCTCTCAGGTGATGAGGCCGGGCAGCGGCGTAGCGGTGCGCTTCCGGCGCAACCACACCCTCCGGGTCCCGTCCGAGTAGAGCCGGACGGTCGAAAGCTCCCAGCCGGCGAACTCGGCGTGGATCGACAGCTGCGTCGCCGCCGCCCGCCGCGAAACACCAGGAGGCAGCTGCAGCCGCCGGTACTCCCAATCCCCTTCGACCACCGCCTCGTCCACCACTGTCATGGCGTGATCACCTGGATCCCTTCTCCGATGGCCGAGCCGACGACCACGCGGCCGCCCTGCTCGTCGACGGTGACCGAATCTGGCTGCCGCACGGTGGGGAACCGGTGCTTCTCGATCGGCTCTCCACCGCGGACGTCGAAACCGACGACCTCGTTGCGTTCGGTGAGCGTGACCCAGGCGAGGCCGCGCGTGCGGTCGTAGGCGATGCCGTACGCCCCGCCGGGAACGGGATAGCGCTGGCGCAACAGCAGCGGCGTCGTGGAGAACGCCAGCAGGGCGCCCGCCCGCGCGTCGGTGACGAAGACGCGGCCGAGATCGTCGGTGACGGCATTGGCCGCGCCGTCACCGGCTCGCAGGCCTTCGCCGATCTTGCCCTCGGCGAGGTCGACAGCGAAGAGGGCAGTGCGGAGCTTGTCGAGCACGACCACACCGTCACCGGTGTTCAGCACGTCGTCGGCGCTGTAGATCTGCCCGGTGATGGTCCTCGGTCCCGCGTTCTTGGACAGCACCTCGACGGCCTTGCGGTCCCGGACTGACACCAGCGTCGCGTCGCCGTCGGCGAGGCCGGCCGACGGCTGCCCCGCGACCGGGACCGTCTCCAGCGCGCCACCGGGCAGGGAGACCTTCGCCAGGAGACTCTTGTCCGGGACGCTGGCGAGTACCTGGGAGCCCGAGACCGTCAGGCGCTCGGCAGGAGCGGGCAAAGCCACCGTCGTCTTCGGGGCGTCCAAGGCGGCGAGATCGTAGATACGCAGCGACGGCGGCTCCGAGACGGCGACGACCAGCGACTTGCTCGCCTCGTCGGTCGCCAGGGCCCGCACCCCCGGCGCCGCGAACACCGAACCGGCGGGTTTGACGGTCACGGCGGGGGAGACCGCCGCGGTCGCCGCGACGGGGTTCTGCACGATCTGCAAGGAGTCGTTCGGCGTGTCGTCCGTACCGCAGGACGAAAGCACCAGGACACCGGCGAGCGGGATCGCGATCCGGGAAACGGCGGACAGCCGACCCACCTTGGTGCCTCCACCTGCTATTCGTCGAACGGACCTGTCCAGCATCCTCCTGGAACTCCACCACGTCACGTCAGCGTCACCCAACAGTCACCTAATCCAGTATTCGAGACGGCTCAGAGGCCGCGTTCCGGGTACCCGACCTCGATCGCGCTGACGTCGTCGAGCGCCGAGCGGATGGCGGGCGGGAGCGTGATGTCCTCGGCGGTGAGCGAACCGGTCAGCTGGCCGGTGTCACGGGCTCCGACCACGGGTGCGACCACTCCGGGCCGGTCGCGGACCCAGGCCAGCGCGACCGCCAGCGGCGAGGTGCCGAGGCCGTCCGCGGCGGTCGCGACCGCCTGCACGATCCGGGCCGCGCGATCGGTCCGGTGATGTTCGACATAGCCCGCGAAAACGCTCGAAGCGCCGCGCGAATCGGCGGGCGTCCCGCTGCGGTACTTGCCGGTGAGCACGCCCCGGCCGAGCGGCGCCCACGGCAGGAGCCCGATGCCGTGGTGTTCAGCCGCAGGAACGACCTCACGATCGACGCCGCGCTCCAGCAGCGAGTACTCGACCTGCGTCGAGACCAGCGGGGCGACGGCGGCACTGCGGGCCGCGGCGGTCGCCAGCTGCCAGCCCGAATAGTTGGAGACGCCGACGTAGCGGACCTTTCCGCTGGTCACGGCGTATTCGAGGGCGGCGAGCGTCTCGTCGACCGGCACGGTGGTGTCCCAGGCGTGCAGCTGCCAGAGATCGATGTGGTCGGTGCCGAGCCGTCGCAGCGAGCCTTCGAGCGCGCTCAGCAGGGCACCGCGCGAGGCTCCGCCGCCGAACGGGCCGTCGGTCCGGCGGGCGACGGCCTTGGTGGCGAGCACGATGTCGTCGCGGGGGACCAGGTCGCCGAGCAGCGCGCCCAGGACGCGTTCGCTCTCGCCCTCGCCGTAGATGTCGGCGGTGTCGACCAGGGTGCCCCCGGCGTCGACGAACGCGACCAGCTGGCTGGCCGCCTCCTCCGAGTCGGTGTCGCCACCCCACGTCATGGTCCCGAGGGCCATCCGCGAGACCCGAAGTCCCGACCGGCCGAGCTGTCGCTTTTCCACGACGGGCGAGCCTAGCCGGAAGGCAAGTGCGGGTCGCGGAGCAGGTGAGCGTGTCGTGATCGAGTACCACCGTGCGGGTCATCGGCTGTCAACACCCTGAACGGAGGAGTGACACTCCGATGGATACATTCACGCCGTGCGACTCGGACTGAACTTGGGCTATTGGGGCGCGGGGAACGACGCGGCCAACCTGGCATTGGCGAAGAAGGCGGACGAACTGGACTACGCGGTCGTCTGGGCCGCGGAGGCCTACGGTTCGGACGCGCCGACGGTGCTCTCATGGGTGGCGGCGCAGACCTCACGGATCGACGTGGGCAGCGCGGTGTTGCAGATCCCCGCGCGGACACCGGCGATGACCGCGATGACCGCCGCGACCCTGGACACGCTTTCCGGCGGCCGGTTCCGCCTCGGCCTCGGTGTTTCCGGCCCGCAGGTCTCCGAGGGCTGGCACGGCGTGAAGTTCGCGTCGCCGCTCGGCCGCACGCGCGAATACGTCGAGATCGTCCGCAAGGCGCTGAGCCGCGACCGCGTCCGATACGACGGCGACCACTTCCAGCTGCCGCTGCCCGGCGGGCCCGGCAAGGCGCTGACCCTGACCGTGCACCCCGTGCGCGAAGAGATCCCCGTGTACCTGGCCGCCATCGGCCCGAAGAACCTCGAACTGACCGGCGAGATCGCGAACGGCTGGCTGCCGGTCTTCTATTCGCCCGAGCACGCCGGTGAGCAGCTGAAGCTGATCCAGTCCGGGGCGGACAAGGCCGGGCGCTCCCTCGACGGCTTCGACGTCGTCCCCACCGTCCCGCTCGTGGTCGGTGACGACTGGAAGGTCTGCGCCGACGCGGTCCGCGGGTACGCGGCGCTGTACATCGGCGGGATGGGCAGCCGCGAGAAGAACTTCTACAACCAGCTCGCCTGCCGGATGGGTTTCGAGCGCGAAGCGGCCGATGTGCAGCAGAAGTACCTGGGCAAGGACTACGAAGGCGCCATGGCGGCCGTTCCGCTGGAGTTCATCGACGCGACGTCGCTGCTGGGGCCCAAGGAGCGCATCGCCGAGCGGATGCAGGCCTTCGCGGAGTCCGGCGTCACGACGCTGACCGTCGCGCCCGCCATGCCGGATCCCGAGGGCTCCGCACACGCCCTCGAGGTCGCAGCCGAAGCCGTCGAATCGGCCGGTGTCGCCTGATGGGATGGTTCGAAGCACTGGTCCTCGGGCTCGTCCAGGGCCTCACGGAGTTCCTGCCGATCTCGTCCAGCGCGCATCTGCGGATCACCGCGGCGCTCGCCGGCTGGGACGACCCGGGCGCCGCGTTCACCGCGGTGACCCAGATCGGCACCGAACTCGCGGTCATCCTGTACTTCTCGTCGAAGATCGGGAAGATCCTCCGCGCCTGGTTCTTCTCGATCTACAAGAAGGACTGGCGGCAAGACCCCGACGCCCGGCTGGGCTGGCTGATCATCGTCGGCTCGCTGCCGATCGTGGTGCTGGGCCTGCTGCTGCAGGACGCCATCGACGAAACCTTCCGTGACCTGCGGATCACCGCGACCACGCTGATCGTGTTCGGCCTGATCCTCCTGGTGGCCGACCGCATCGGGAAGCAGGAGCGCACCCTCGACCACCTGACCGTGCCGCACGGTCTCGGCTTCGGGTTCGCGCAGGCGCTGGCGCTGATCCCGGGTGTCTCGCGTTCCGGTGGCACCACCAGCGCCGGGCTGCTGCTCGGCTACACCCGCGCGGAAGCGGCGGAATACTCCTTCCTGCTGGCGCTGCCGGCGGTGTTCGGCTCGGGCCTGTACAAGCTGACCGACATCGGCAAGGACGGCGCCCCGGCGCAGTGGGGGCCGACGATCCTGGCGACGTTGGTCGCGTTCGGCGTCGGGTACGCGGTCATCGCGTGGCTGATGTCGTACATCAAGACCAAGAGCTTCGTGCCGTTCGTGATCTACCGGCTCGTGCTCGGCGCGCTGCTGTTCGTTCTGATCTTCACCGGTGTCCTGGACCCCCAGGAGGGCCCGCACCTGTAACCCTCCCGCATTTAGTCCTCTGGATGCGGTCCTTGCACGCGCAAGTACCGCATCCAGAGGACGAAACGCGGGGAGGGGGCAAAGCACGACACGTAGGGTGGGCCACGTGAGTACTGTGATCCTTCTGCGCCACGGCAAGTCCACGGCGAACGGTTCGGGTGTCCTGGCCGGGCGCACGCCCAAGGTCGGACTGGACGACACCGGCCGGGCGCAGGCGGCCGCGCTCGTCGAGCGTCTGGCGCCGGTCCCGCTCGCCGAGCTGGTGGTCTCGCCGATGCTCCGCTGCCGCCAGACGGTCGCGAAGCTGGCCGAGGCACGCGGTCTGGACAAGGTCAAAGAGCCCGGTTTGTCCGAAGTGGACTACGGCGAATGGACCGGGCGCGCACTCAAGGATCTGGTCAAGGAACCACTCTGGCGGGTCGTGCAGGCGCATCCGTCGGCCGCGGTCTTCCCCGGCGGCGAAGGGCTCGCCGAGATGCAGGCGCGGTCGGTCGCGGCCGTTCGCGCGCATGACGCCCGGATCACCGAAAAGTACGGCGAGAACGCGGTGTGGCTCTTATGCAGCCATGGCGATGTGATCAAGGCGATCCTCGCCGACGCGCTCGGCCAGCATCTCGATTCCTTCCAGCGGATCGTGGTCGACCCGGCGTCGGTTTCGGTCGTCCGGTACACCGAGACTCGTCCGTTCGTGTTGCGCGTCAACGACAACGGCGGCGACCTCGCCGGTATCGCCCCACCGCCGCCCAAGGCGAAAACCAAGCGTGGCAAGGGAAAACAGAGCTCCGACGCGGTGGTGGGCGGTACCACCGGAGCGTGACCACTCCCGTCCGCGGTGTCACGCCACGGACGGCATCCACCGGCCCCTCACTGCCCGTAAGGTGGCCAGAACAGCAGATTCGACGACCCGGGAGCAACACCGATGATTTCGCAGGACAACCCGTTCGCCGCGCCGAGTGAGCTGCCCTACGCCCTTCCGCCGTTCGACCGGATCGCCGACGAGCACTTCCTTCCCGCCTTCGAAGCGGGCCTTGCCGAGCACGCCGCGGAAATCGAAGAGATCGCCAACTCCGCGGAGCCGCCGACCTTCGAGAACACGATCGTCGCGCTCGAGAAGTCCGGCAGGCTGCTGTCCCGCGTGTCCAGCGTGTTCTTCAACCTCGCCGGATCGAACGCGAACGACGAGATCCAGCGCGTGCAGGCCGAAATGGCGCCGCGACTGGCCGCGCACGCCGACGCCATCAACCTGAACCCGGCGTTGTTCGCCAGGATCAACTCCTTGTTCGAGCGCAAGGACGAACTCGGCCTCGACACCGAGTCGCTCCGCCTCCTGGAGCGGCACCACACCGACGTGCGCCGTGCCGGCGCCGGGCTGCCCGAGGCCGACCAGAAGCGGCTGCGCGAGCTGAACGAGCAGCTTTCGACGCTGTCGACCCGCTTCCAGCAGAATCTGCTCAAGGACACCAACGAACTCGCCGTGGTCGTCGACGACGTCGCGGAGCTCGCGGGACTGGGCGAGGACGAGATCGCCACCGCCGCCGAAACCGCCGGTGAGGAAGGCAAGTACGTCCTCAAGCTGACCTTGCCGACGGCGCAGGCCGCGTTGGCCTCGCTGGAGGATCGCGCGCTGCGCGAGCGGATCTTCACCGCGTCGGTCTCGCGCGGCAACCGGGGCAACGAGTCCGACAACAACGAGGTCGTGGCCGAACTGGTCCGCCTGCGCGCCGAGCGGGCCGCCGTACTCGGCTTCCCCGACCACGCGTCGTACGTCATCGAGGACGAGACCGCGAAGACCGCTCAGGCCGCTGTCGGGCTCCTGGAACGTCTCGCGCCGGTCGCGGTCGCCAACGCCAAGGCGGAGGCCGAAGAACTGCAGCGCTACCTCGAAGCCGACATCCCCGGTGCGATCCTGCGCCCGTGGGACTGGGCGTTCTACGCCGAACGCGTGCGCAAGGACCGCTTCGAGGTCGACACCGCGGCGCTGCGCCCGTACTTCGAGCTGAACCGCGTGCTGACCGACGGCGTGTTCTTCGCCGCGTCGAAGCTGTACGGCCTGAGCTTCACCGAGCGGGAGGACCTGCCGAAGTATCACCCCGAGGTCCGCATCTTCGAGGTCTTCGACGCCGACGGCTCGGAACTCGGCCTGTTCCTGCTCGACTACTACGCCCGCGACTCCAAACGCGGCGGCGCCTGGATGAACAACTTCGTCGACCAGACGAAGCTCCTGGGCACGAAGACGGTCGTGGTGAACGTGCTCAACGTCGCCAAGCCGCCGGCGGGCGAGCCGACCCTGCTGACCTTCGACGAGGTCGTCACCGCGTTCCACGAGTTCGGGCACGCGCTGCACTCGCTGCTTTCCGACGTCGTGTACCCGATGTTCTCCGGTACCAACGTCCCGCGTGACTTCGTCGAGTACCCCTCGCAGGTCAACGAGATGTGGATGCTGTGGCCGGAGGTGCTGGCCAACTACGCCAAGCACCACGTGACCGGCGAGCCGCTGCCGCAGGAGCAGATCGACAAGCTCCTGGCCTCCCAGCAGTACGGCGAGGGCTTTTCGACCACCGAGTACCTCGCGGCGTCGCTCCTCGACCAGGCGTGGCACGCCCTGGGCACCGAGGACAACGTCGACGACGTCCAGCGGTTCGAGGCCGAGGCGCTGACCAAGGCCGGGGTCGCGCTGGAAGCGGTGCCGCCGCGCTACCGCACCACCTACTTCGCGCATATCTTCAGCGGCGGCTACAGCGCCGGGTACTACTCCTACATCTGGAGCGAGGTCCTCGACGCCGATACCGTCCAGTGGTTCCGCGAAAACGGCGGGCTCTCCAGGGAGAACGGCGACCACTTCCGCCGCGAACTGCTCGGGCGGGGCGGCAGCGTCGACCCGATGGCCGCCTTCCGCGCGTTCCGCGGCCGTGACCCGGAGATTGAGCCGCTGCTGAAGCGCCGCGGCCTCGCCGGGGCCTGACCCTCCTGACGGTCTCCCCGCCCGGACACCCCCAGTGCCCAGGCGGGGAGACCGCGTTCAGGCGGCGAGTTCGGTGACGGCCGCGACGACGTCGTCCACTTCCCGCTCGGTGTTGTAGTAGTGCGGGCTCAGCCGCAGGCACCAGTCGACGTCCTTGTCCCCGAAGTCGAACTGCGCGAACTCCCGGTAGCTGAGCGCCGAGTTGATCCGCCTGCCGTCCATCGCCGCCTTGAAGGGCACGGCTTCCCAGCCCTTGATGGAGAACGTCACCAAGGCACCCAGTTCCGGCCCCCGGTCGAGCACTTCGACGCCCGCGATCGCGCGGAGACCGTCCCGCAGCCTGGCCGCGAGCGCGGGGGTGCGTCGTGAGATCGCCTCCAGGCCGACCTCACGGGCATACCGCGCCGCCGTCGCGCAGCCGAGCACGGTGGCGTAAGGGAACTCCCATTCTTCGAACCGGGAAGCCGACTTCGCGGGTTCGTACACGCCGGGCGCGGTCCATCGGGCGCCGTGCATGTCGATGAACAGCGGCTCGTGCCCGGCTTCGAGGAACCGGTCGGAGACGAATAGGAACCCAGAACCGCGCGGACCACGCAGGAATTTGCGGCACGTCGAGGTGAGCAGGTCGGCGCCGATCTCTTCGACGTCGATGGGGTACTGGCCGATCGACTGGCAGGCGTCGACCAGGTACAGCAGGCCGAGCTCCCGGCAGTGCCGCCCGATCTCGGCGACCGGCTGGACGAGCCCCGAGTTGGTCGGGATGTGCGTGGCGGCGACCAGTTTCGGTTTCCTCGTGCGCATCAGGGCCGCCATGGCCTCGACGTCGACCCCGCCTTCCCGCGTGTCCGGCGCGTGCACGATCTCGACGCCGAACCGCTTCCGCAGCGACAGGAAGGCGATCTGGTTGGAGATGAAGTCGTTGCGGGTGGTGAGCACGACGTCGCCGGGTTCGAACCGGATCGACGAAAGCGCGGTGGAGTAGGCGTGGGTGGCGCTCGCCGCGAAGGCGATGTTGCGCGGCCGCGCGTTGATCAACGCGGCGATCTCGCGGTAGAAGCCCGCGACCTGATCCGACCGTGCCGCTGCGGCCTCGTAGCCGCCGAACTCGGCTTCGAGATTCAGATGATCGAGCATGGCGGCCAGTACCGGCTTCGCCAGGAGTCCGCAGCCCGCGTTGTTGAAGTGGACGACCTTCTCGCTACCCGGGGTATCGGCCCGCAGCGCTGGAACGTCCAGTAGTGATTCCGTGCGATTTTCAGTAGCACTATCATGGTCTTTCATGTCGGATAGTAGCACTTCCGCCCTCGTTCTCCAGCTGCGTTCCCTGATCCGCACGGCGGCCGCGGGGGACCGGTTGCCCAGCAGCCGGGAGCTGATCGAGCGTTACCGAGTCGGCCCGGTGACCGTCTCGCGCGCGATCGCTCTGCTGGCGGCCGAGGGCGCTGTCGTGACCCGACCCGGAAGCGGGACGTATGTGGCTGCCAGGCCGTCGACGGCGGACGGGCCACTCGACACGGCATGGCAGACCGTCGCGCTGACCGATCGCAGCGTCGACACCACCTCGCTCACCGGCGTCCTCGGCCCGCCGCCGGAGGGCGCGATCCTCCTCGACGGCGGATATCCACACCGATCACTGCAGGCGACCCGTTTCCTGAGCGCTGCGCTCGCACGGGCGGGGCGCCGTCCGGATTCCTGGGATCGGGCCCCCGCTTCCGGGCTGGCCGCGTTGAGGTCGGTGTTCGCGGGGCCCGCCGGTGCGTCACCGGACGACGTCCTGATCACCGCCGGCGGTCAGAGCGGGCTCTCCATGGCGTTCCGGGCGATCGCGGCGCCCGGCAGCCCGGTCCTCGTCGAATCGCCGACCTATCCGGGAGCGCTCGCCGCCGCGCGGGCGGCGGGGCTCCGCCCGGTGCCGGTTCCCCTCGACGACGACGGGGTCCGGCCGGATCTGCTGGCGGAGGCGTTCGCGATGACCGGCGCCCGGCTCTTCTACTGCCAGCCCACGTTCCACAACCCGACCGGGACCGTGCTCACGGCGGAACGCCGCACTCAGGTGCTCGAGGTGGCGCGGGCGGCGGGCGCTTTCGTGCTGGAGGACGACTTCGCGCGGCACCTCGCCTACGGAGTCACGGCACCGCGTCCGCTGATTACCGACGATCGCGACGGTACGGTCGTCCACCTGACGTCGGTGACCAAAGCCGCCGCACCGAGCCTCCGGATCGGAGCGCTGATCGCGCGTGGACCCGTTCTCGACCGGATGAAGGCGATCCGGCGGGTCGACGACTTCTTCGTCTCCCGTCCGCTGCAGGAAGCGGCTCTCGAACTGCTCAGCGCGCCGTCCTGGGAACGTCACCTGCGGAAGCTGGGCTCGGAACTGCGGCAGCGATGCGGAAAGGCGGTCGCGGCGCTGGCGGGGGAGTGTCCTGAGTGGACTGTGGCGCGGTTGCCCGAGGGTGGGTTGCATCTGTGGGTGCGGCTGCCGGCGGGGAGTGACGCGAACGCGGTCGCCCGCGCGGCGAGGGAGCGGGGAGTCGTGGTGGGGGCGGGGGACCGGTTCTTCGCCGCCGAACCGGCCGGACCGTTCCTCCGGCTCGGCTTCGCCGCCGCGGCCGACGGCGCCGAGCTCGTCGAAGGCGTCAAGCGGCTCCGTTAAGTGTATAACGACCTATACGGTGGGGCTCAGGCCAAAATTGCGTCAAGCAACAGATAAACACCACCGCCGAGGACGACACCGGCGGCCATCCCGGCTGTGACCTCGGCTTTGGTGTGGTCCCCGAGTTCGACGCGGGACCAGCAGACCCAGCCGACGCCGAGGAAGACCAACGCGAGCCAGGGGCCGTAGACACGGATCAGCATCACGGCCGCGCCCGCCGCCACCATCGCGTGCATCGAGATCTTGAACTCGAGCCCGAAGGTGATCGCGAGCGCGGCCACCAGGCAGACGAGTTCGGCGGCCGCGAGCGCGATCATCTCGTGCGGGGCGCCGCCGGCGATCAGGACGACGAAGCCTGCGGTCAGCGAGCCGATGCAGACCGCGAACGGGATGAGCCGCCCGGCGCGATCGGTGACGTGGTGGCTGTCCCACTTGCCCTTCCTGGCGCCGCGCACGATCACGGCCATCGGGATCAGCGAGCCGGTGACGCCGACGACGAGACCCCAGAGCACCGTCTCGCCGACGTGGTATCCGGTGACCTTCCAGGCGACGATCAGCGGGAGACCGAGCACCCAGACCCAGGGAGCGAGCACCTCGGTCGCGATCCGCGCGAGCCGTCGGCGGGTCCCGGGGGCTTCCGTGGTCTGGGTCGGCATCGCGTGTGGTCTCCTCGGGAATCGTGGCCGGAGCGGCTCCTGCCGGACTCGCGCCCGGCAGGAGCGGTGATCATCGTTCCAGACCCCGGCGGCCCGCCCGCGCGAGGATGTCCGCGCCCGCCGGGTCCGCCCGGACAGCCTCGTCGAAATTCTCCTTGGGCAGCACAGTGTTCCTCGCCACGGTCACCGTCTCGGGTGGGGTGTCGTAGCCGTCGGGCAGGACGTCCCAGAAGTTGCCGATGAAGGCGACGTTCTCCATCGGCGGGCCCACCTGGAGCACGATCGGGGTGTCGGCCCGGTGGACGATGTTGCCGAGGACGGTGACCCATGCCGCGCCGTAGTCGGTGTAGAGGCCGAAGTTGTACGAGGTGAGGACGTCGCGGACGACGTTGCCGCGGACCAGCGCCCCGCCGGCGAACGACGAGCCCTGCGGGGCCGACAGGTAGATCCCGCCGCCGTCCATGAGCTTGCCCATGCTGCGCTCGACGAGATTCGAGATCACCTGCGTGCCCTTGGCGCGCTCGCCGCCGGTGATCACGATGCCGTTGTGCGGGACGTCGTGGATCTCGTTGTGTGCCAAGGACGTCTCCGCGGACTCGACGACGAGGACGGCGGGCGAACCGCGGTACTCGGTGCCGATGTGATGGACGAGGTTGTCTTCGACCGCGATCCGGGTGCTCGTGTGGACGGCGATCCCGCTGCCCGAGATCTCGTCGAAGACGTTCGCCAGGATCCCCACGTCGGTGGCGTCCTCGATCAGCAGGCCTCCCGCGCCGAGCCGGGTGAAGTGGTTGCCTTCCAAGGAGACCCGGCTGACCGACGTGAGGCTGACGTTGGCGGGCAACTGGACCGGCTCGGCGGGCACGTGGACGTAGCCCACGTCCGCACCGAGGTCGATTTTCTGGAAGTCGCCCCGTTCGTAGCGTGCGTTGCCGTGGTAGTGCAGGTAGCCGCCGGTGCGAGTGGGGCCGGACCAGGTCGCGTCGGCGAAGGTGAAGCCGCGCAGCACGAGGTCGTGGACGCCTTGTCCGCTGATGAGCGTTTCGAGCACCGGAGCGACGACGTTGGTCGCGTTGAGCTTCTCGCCTGGGCGCGGGCGGTAGTGCAGGACGTGATCGCCTGTGTCGGTGCGGCGGACGGCGAAGGTTCCCGGTTCGGTCAGGAAGGCCACGTTGTTCTCGAGCGTGGACGGTGCGGCCAGGCCGTCCCAAGCGCCGTCGCCACCGGCGCCGTACCACTTGGCGTCGTAGAGGGATTTGGCGTTGTCGAAGGCGGGCTGAGCCATCGTGATCGTGGTCGAGGAGGCGTCACCGGAGATCGACGCGACCGCGATCCGGGCTTCGGACCACGGGTAGACGCCCGGGTACACGAACTCCAGCCCGGAGGGGGCCGGCCACGACTGAGGAACCACGCTGTCCGTGACGTAACCGGCGTGTGTTTTCGTCACGTTTCCCGGGAGTCCGTCCGTGCGGGCTGCTCGGGTCGCGGGCTTGCCGTCGACGGTGAGCCGCCGCGGTGCCAGGTCGCCGATCGGTGCGGTCCAGACGCCGTCGTCGCCTGTCGACCAGCCGGTGATCTCGCGGCCGCCGGTCAGTTCCACCTTTGCCTGGTCGGCTGTTCCGTAGCCGTGGGCCTGGTAGATCACGCGGAAGCCGTTCGAGCCGGAATCGCCCTGTGTGTCAGTGAAAGAAAGGGGCTCGTCCAGTCGGTAAACGCCCGTCGCGAAGGAAACGACGACGTCGCCGGTCATGGTGGCCGTCGCGGCGCGGACCGCCTTCTGAGCGGCTTTCGGTGTGGCGAACGGCTGGTCGGCGGTCCCGGGCCAGTCGTCGCTGCCGTCCGGGGATACGAAGAACCTGATTTCGGGCATGCTGAAGCGCTCCTGCGAGAGGTATATGGGATATACTGAGGTTTATCAGCTAAACACGAACGAGCGAAGAGCGTCAAGGAGCAGCGGGTGGCGGAAGACGACGCGCAGCCGGATCCGGAGCGTGCGATCGAACTGCTGTGGGGGACGTCCGAGCCGGAGCGGCCCGGATTGAGTCTCGGCCGGATCGTCGCGGCGGCTGTCGAGGTCGCGGACGCCGAAGGGCTCGCCTCACTGTCGATGCGCAAGGTCGCGGAACGGTTCGGCACCACCACCATGTCGCTCTACCGGTACGTCCCCGGCAAGGCGGAACTGGTGGAACTCATGCGTGACGCGGTGTACGGCGAGTTCCCGATGGAGTCTTCGGACGGGCTCGGCTGGCGGGCAGGCCTCGAACGGTGGGCGCGGCGGGCCCGGGAGATGTACGACCGGCATCCGTGGCTGGTCCACAGCGCCGGGTCCCGCCGCCTGCCGGGGCCGAACATCATGGCCGGCTACGACCACGCGCTGGACGTGGCCTCGCGTAGCGGTCTGGCGCCGGCGCAGGTGATCGCGGTGGTGAACCTGGTGGGCGGATTCGTCGAGTCGGCCGCGCGTCAGGCGGGGGAGGCCGCGGAACTCCAGCGGCGCACGGGGGTGACCCATGAGCGTTGGTGGAGCGAGCGCGAGTCGCTCTTCGAGCGTCTGGACCGCTATCCGGCGCTGGAGCGGCTGTGGAAGGCCGGGGGAATGGATGCTCCGCTGGACGCCTTCGAGTTCGGGCTGCGCCGGACCCTCGACGGTATCGAGGCGCTCATCCAAAGCCAGGGGAGTGAGGTAATCAGTGACGAAAACGGGGGAGGGGAGTGCGTCGTCTGCGGTAAGCCTTTGGACGGGGGAGGGCGAGGCCGACCTCGGGACTACTGCTCGCGGGCGTGCCAGCAACGCGCCTACCGGCGTCGTCAGTCTCAAAGTGTATAACGACCTATTCAGCCGAGCTTGGAACAAGATCAACTTCAGGCTCGGGGTAAAACCCGCAAAGACTGTCGGGGGCTCTGGCTAGGGTTGTCCGGTGATCACCGAAGTCTTGCTGGAGCAGCTGGAAGAGGACGCCTCGTCGTCTGTGCTCTTCCAGGGTTTTCTGGAGCCCGGAGCACAGGCGGCCCAGGCGCTGCTCGTGCTGGGGAAGGTCGCCCGCACCCGGTTCTGGATGCCTCCGTCCATGGTGAACCGGCTGATCGCCGAGTCCGATCCGGTGTTCACCGCGGATCGGACGACGCTGCGCGCGGAGGCCTTTTCGCCGTGCTGTGGCTTGTACGCCAGGCTGGATCTTCTGGAAGCGGGTGACCTCGGCGAGGGGTGCACCAATGTGGACCTGTCCGAGGCGACGCGAACCGTTCTGGCCGGGGTCGTCGCCCAGGATCCATTGCATCTGACCGTTCGTGGCGAGGGAATCCGGCTCCGCACGCTCGACGGGCAGAACGACGAGTCCGTGGTGCCGTTGCCGGATCGCTGGGTGTCCGGTTTCGCCGAGGTCGCCGCCGTCACGGCGGGAGCGGTCGAGAAGGCGGAGCTGGACAAGGCGGAGGCGCGGAACTTCTTGCGGAGGCTGCCCACCTCGGTCGGCAAGTCTTGGGCGGTGGCGTCGGGTCGTGGGCTGCGGCTGACGTCACGGCCGGGACGCGATTCGATCCCGGCGACCGGGCTCCATCGGTTGCGGGTCGTCGAGCCGCTCGTCCGGTTCGCTCAGGGGCTGACCGTCTACACGCGACCGGACAGCGAGGTCGCGACCTGGGTGCTCCGGTTGGAGCGAGCGCGGCTCGTCGTCACGTTGTCCCCGGAGCCGTCCCGGGGTTTCTCGGGTGAAGGCGGTTGGCTGAACGCGCTGGCGGCGGGTCTCGATGCGCCGGAACTCGTCGCGGGCCGCGCCGGGCACGACGTCGTCGACGGCACGTGGTTCCCGCGCGAGCTGCCGAGCGGGGCGGCTCCGGCGAACGGCCGGCTGGCGAAAGCCCGTGAGCTGCTCGCCGCCGGAGCCGTCCAGAGGTTGCCGGACGGTGGCTACGAGATCACCCGTGCCGGCTCGGTGCAGCGCGTCCGGCTTTCGCCCGCCGGCTGCACGTGTGCGTGGTGGGCCAAGCATCAGGAGAACCGGGGGCCTTGTTCGCATGTGCTGGCGGCCCGGATGTCAGCCGCTGAGTCGTGATGCCGCCTTCGCCGCTTTCGAACTGCCCTTGAAACCGGTGAGCCACTCCTTCGTTTCGGCGCTGATCGTGCCCGCGCCGCGGTCCACGAGGTCCGCGGCGAGTTCCAGCAACGCGAAGATGCCGCGGTGTGAGGGCGCCAGCTTCGGCAGCAATGTGTCCAGTGTGGACAGTACGGCGATCGGATGTTCGTTCGCGATGACCGAGAGCCGGGGTGCCAGTCGCGTGATGATGAGCTGCGGCCCGAGTACGCCCAACGCCTCGCCGAGTGCGCGAGGGCCGAGCATCCGACGGTCCAGCAGGGTCAGCACGGCGTCCGTGCCGAGTTGGACGGCGGCGGGGCGTTTCAGCGCGAGGGTGGTGGCGAGGAGCATCGTGCCGGGGATGCCCGGGACCGAGGGGCTGTCGAGGAACGGAGGCAGCGCGGCCTTCTCCACGGGATAGCCGACTTCGATGTCGTTGAAGTACAGGTTTCCGGCGACGGTGGCTTCGAGGTGGTCGCGGTCGTAGGGCGAGGAGACCGCTTCGTGGCATTCGGTGAAGCCGAGCCACTCGGGGGCCCGGTTCTCGAAGAGCACGCCCAGCCAGGGAACTTCCGGCACGGCGGGTTCCGGGGTTCGTTCGATGTCCAGTGTGTTCGAGCCGTAGTCGGTAAGGCCGGCTTTCAGTGTCCAGGTGATCGGCGGTCCGGGTTCGCCGCGGAGTGCGGCGGCGGGGTCGGCGGATTCGGGGTGCCGGGCGCGGGCTGCGGCGAGGGCGGTCCAGCCGGTGTCGTCGATGGCCGGTCCGCCGAGGGCGTAGCGGATGGTGTCGGCGTGCGGTCCGGTGAGTTCCGCGGCGAGCGCGAGGGCCGCGGGTCGCGTGTCGGGGGCGAGGCGGAGCAGTGCGTCGGCCACGTCGTCTTCGGTCGCGTCGGGATGTTCGAGCATGCGGGCGACGAAGACGACGGGGTCGAGCCAGCCGCCTTGATGAGTGGCGGCGGAGACGGGGACGGCGGTGCCTTCGAGCAGGGCGGTGATCCGGTGGTGGAGGGGGCGGCGCCAGCCGTCGACCTGAGGTAGAGGGGCGACGTCACGGCCGGCGAGGCCGAGGACGAGCGTGGCGATCATCTTCGGTACCGCCGCGCTGTACTGCTGGGCGGCGATTCGCGCGGCGCGTTTCACCAGCGGTTTGAGGGCGTCCTGGAGTTCGGCGGCGACACGGTGGGCCCCGTCGAGGGCGGCCAGGAGGAGGTCGGCCTGGTCGGGGTCGGCGAGCAGGGAGGAGAGGGCTTCGGCGACCGCGGCCGGGGTGTCGGGGACTTCGAGCGGGATGGTGAGTGTTGTGCGCTCGTCCCACGGTGTCCGGGTGGGTTCCGGGTACTCGGTGGTCTCGATGACGGGCGGCGCCTCAGGGGTGACACCGAGCCGGGCGGTGGCGATGGCGCGGACGTCGGAGGCGTCGTGGGTGATCGCCGCTTCGAAGACTACGTTGGCGAGGTCGGTGAGCTCGGGTCGCCGGTCGGCGATACGGCCTGCGAGTTTGAGTGCGAGTTTGGCGGTGGCGGCGCCGCGTCCGGCCGCTGCGGCGGGAAGATGCTGGAGCGCGACTTCGTCGTCGAGCGTGCCCTGTTTGTCCACAAGGGACAGTGCTTTGACGGCGAAGGAGACGGTGCGGGGGAGGCTGCTTCCGCACAGGCGGGCGTAGCGGTGCTGCGCCGCGGTGCGTTCGTCCGGGGTGGGGGCGAGCGCTTCGTGGAGTGCGGCGTACCACTGGGCGCGGAAGGCGGCGAAGTCGCGGGCGAGGACGTCGAGGGTGAGGTCGAGGAGCCGGGTGCGGTCGAGTTCGCCGGTTCCGGTGAGTTCGATCAGTGCGGTGGACCATTTGTCCTCGTCGCGGACGTACTTGTCGAAGGCGGCGAAGCTCCCGTCGCCGTTGCCTTCGATCGTGAGCAGTTCCCAGATCTCGGTGAGGGCGTCGCGTTCGGTCCGGAGCCGTTCGGCGAGTGGTTTCCCGCCGAAGCGTCCGGCCCAGCGGAACCAGCCGGCGTGGTATTCCGGTGTCCGGATGGGTTCGAGGTCGCCGTCGAGGACCATGCGGCGGATGGCTTCCCAGGCGGTGTGGTGGCCGATCATGCGTAACGCGATCGTCTTGCGTTCGGTGAGCGAGCGGTCCTGCAGGACGCGTTCGAGGATCGTGGGCGAGGCGATCCAGAGTTTGCGCAGCAGGGGGTCGCTCGCGGGGAGTGCGGTCCAGAGGGCGGTCGCGGCTTGCTGGGCCCTGAGCGGGTTGCGGGCGCCGTAGGTGTCGGGCTTGATCTCGACGAACTCGCGGCTGTCCTTGAAGGCGACCAGAAGCTCGGGGACGAGGGCTTTCCGCTCGGCTTGGGAAAGCTCAAGGGCCCTGGTGAGGACTTCCGAGGGCTGGCCGGTGAGGAGCTCGTCGAGGTGCACGGGTCCATTGTGTCGTGTGTGGTGAGGCCGGTTCGCCCTGGCTCTCACTGAAGTGCGGCGAGCCTGCCGAATCCGTCTTCCCCGTGTCCGGCGTCGATGGCTCGCCGGACTTCGGCGCGGGCGGCGGACAGGACGCCGTTGTCGAGGTCTTGCGCGCGGATCGCGTCGAGGATGTGGTCCATCGTCGCGGCTGTGGAGTGGAGGGTGCCCGCGTCGCCGGAGTAGTTTCCGGTGGCGACCTGTTCGGCGAGCAGGTCGATCATGGCGGGGAAGAAGCCGAGGAGTGCCTTGGCGTGTTCGGCGATGTCGGCGGCCGCGATGCCTTCCGCCTTGGCGAGCGCGAACATGTGGATCACGCCGCTCATCGACGTCCAGAGCATGTCCTGCAACGACGCGTCGAACGCGGCGGCCCGGCCGGGGGAGTCGCCGACGTACAGCGCGTTCTCGCCGAGCGCGGCCAGTGTGGGCCGGTGTGTTTCGTAGACGTCGGCGGGGCCGCTGAAGAACAGGGCGGCGTCCGGGCCGCCGATGGCGTCGGTGGTCGCCATGATGACGCCGTCGAGGTAGTCGATGCCGTGTCCGGCGGCCCATTCCGCCATCGCGCGGGCCTGTTCCGGTGAGCCGCCGCTGAGGTTCACCAGGGTGCGGCCTTTGAGTGCGTCGGTGTCGAGGATCGATCGTGCGACGGCGTAGTCGCGCACGCAGACGATCACGAGCGGTCCGGCCGTGATCGCTTCGGCGGCGGTCGCGGCGACGGCGGCGTCGAGGCCTTTTTCCTTGCCAGGACTGCGATTCCAGACGGTGGTGGGGTGGTCGGCGGCGATGAACGCGGCGGCGAGGGCGTACCCCATGGGGCCGAGTCCGAGGACGGTCACGGTGGTCATGGCGGCTAAGCTAAACCTTGACATTGACGTAAGAGTCAAGTCCGGGGAGTGCGGATGCGGATCGGGGAACTCGCGCGGCGGACCGGCGTCAGCGAGCGCGCGTTGCGGTACTACGAGGAGCAGGGTCTGCTCACCCCGGAGCGGCGTCCGAGTGGTTATCGCGTCTACGGGGACGCCGACGTGGCGGCGGTGCGGCGGATCAGGATCCTGCTCGGGGCCGGGCTGAACACGGCGCAGATCCTGGAGATCCTGCCCTGCATCGTCGATGAAGACGGCTGGTTGACCCCCGATTGCCCGGAGCTGGTCGAAGCCCTGCGGGAGCAGCGTGCCCGGATCGACAGCGCGATCGACGAGCTGGAGAGCACCCGAGCGAACCTCGACACGATCATCGGCCGCGAAAAGGCGGCCGTGTCCCGGGGGACACGGCCGCCTTCGTGAGGTGGTTCAGGCTCAGATGAGGCCGAGCTTCTTCACCGCGTCGCGCTCTTCGGCCAGCTCGTTGACCGAAGCGTCGATGCGGGCACGGGAGAAGTCGTCGATCTCCAGGCCCTGGACGATCTTGTACTCGCCGTTCGCGGCGGTGACCGGGAACGAGGAGATCAGGCCCTCCGGGACACCGTAGGAGCCGTCGGACACGACCGCCGCCGAGGTCCAGTCACCCTCGGGGGTGCCGTTGACCCAGGTGTACACGTGGTCGATCGCCGCGGAGGCGGCCGACGCCGCGGAGGACAGGCCGCGAGCCTCGATGATCGCCGCGCCGCGCTTGGCGACGGTCGGGATGAAGTCGTCGGTGAGCCAGGCCTGGTCGGTGATGACCTCGGTCGCGGCCTTGCCGGACACCTCGGCGTGCGCGATCGACGGGTACTGGGTCGCGGAGTGGTTGCCCCAGATCGCGACCTTCTTCAGCTCGGTCACCGGTACGCCCAGCTTCTTGGACAGCTGCGCGAGGGCGCGGTTGTGGTCGAGGCGGGTCATCGCGGTGAAGCGGTCGGCCGGGACGTCGGGCGCGTGCGCCTGGGCGATGAGGGCGTTGGTGTTGGCCGGGTTGCCGACGACGAGGACCTTGATGTCGCTCGCCGCGCCGGCGTTGATGGCCTCACCCTGCGGCTTGAAGATGCCACCGTTGGCCTCGAGCAGGTCGCCGCGCTCCATGCCCTTCGCGCGGGGACGGGCGCCGACGAGCAGGGCGACGTTCGCGCCCTCGAAGGCCTGCTTCGGGTCGTCGAAGATGTCGATGCCCGACAGCAGCGGGAACGCGCCGTCTTCGAGTTCCATCGCGGTGCCCTCAGCCGCCTTGACCGCCTGCGGGATCTCCAGGAGCCGCAGCTTCACCGGGGTGTCCGGGCCGAGCAGCTGACCGGACGCGATGCGGAAGAGCAGCGCGTAGCCGATCTGGCCGGCCGCACCGGTGACGGTGACGTTGACAGGGGCTTGGGTCATTGCGGTTCTCCAGCTTGAGGCGACATCGACTTGTACCGCGATGCTAGTCCTGTCCCGAGTCGCCGTTCGGGTGCGTCCAGTCACTGTTTTCTTGATCGATGCCGTCGGCGGCCACGTTCGCGGCGAGTCGCGAGAGCAGCCCGGCCAGCGTGGTGATCTCTTCGTCGCTGAACCCGGCCCGGATCCGTTTGTCGTGCGCGATCGCCGCCTTCGCCAGCCGGTGGAAGACCGTTTCACCCTCGTCGGTGAGTTCGACGACATGCACCCGCCGGTTGTCGGGGTCGCGCCGCCGGGTGATCAAGCCCGCACTCTCCATGGCGTTCAGGTGATGGGTGAGCGTGGCGCCCTGGATGCCGACCGCGGCCGCGAGCTCTCGCTGGTTGGCCACGCGCCGGGTCTTGAGCGTGATCAGGATCTGCCAGACGGGCTGTGAGCCGCCGTCGGCGGCCAGTGCCTGGTCGAAGGCGCGCCCGACGGTCTTGGCGGTTTTGGCGAGGACGACGCCGATGGGTGCCGCGGTGGGTTTCTGCACGTCGCAAAGCATAGCGCATCAGTCTAAGGGTTTGACATCGAATCATTAGATATCTAACGTTGACGAGGTCGAACGAAACGGAGGAAACGCCATGCGCAGTACGGAGAGCGAGATCCGCGACCTCGGGGCCCGCTGGGCCGACGCCGAGGTCCGCGGCGACACGGAAGCACTCGACGCGATGACCACCGCCGACTTCACCCTGGTCGGGCCACTGGGGTTCGTGCTCGGGAAACCGCAATGGCTGCAGCGCTACCGCGGCGGCGACCTGGTCACCGAGAAACTCGACTGGACCGAGGTCGACGTCCGCGAGCACGGCACGGCCGCCGTGTCCGTCGGCGTGCACGCCCAGGAGGGCACGCATCAGGGGAACCGCGTCGACGGCCGGTTCCGCGTCACCCACGTGTTCGTCCGCGACGACGACCGCTGGCTCATCGCCGGCATCCACCTGAGCCCGATCGGCGGGCCGCCGCCCTTCGCACGTCCCGAAGCGCCCGGAAGATGAGGAAGATCATGCGAATCAGCGTCAGCGTCACCGATTTCTCCTGGCCCGGCGGTCTGGTCGACAACCTTCTCGAAGTCGCCCGGACGGCCGACGCGACCGGCCTCGACACCCTGTGGGTCGCGGACCACCTCCTGCAGACCGCGCCGGGCAGCACGCCGGACTCGGAGATGCTGGACGCGTACACGACTCTGGGCTTCCTCGCCTCGGCGACGTCCCGGATCCGGCTCGGCACCATGGTCAGCGCCGCCACCTTCCGGGCTCCCGCCCTGCTGGTGAAGGCGGTCACGACCCTCGACGTCCTTTCGCGGGGCCGCGCCTGGCTCGGGATCGGCGCCGGTTACCAGGAGGACGAGGCCCGCGCGATGGGACTGTCGCTCCCGCCGGTCCCCGAACGGTTCGAACGGCTGGAGGAGACCCTCCGCATCGCCGGCCGGATGTGGGACGGCGACACCTCGGAGTTCGCCGGCAGGCACTACCGGCTGGAGCGGCCGGTGAACAACCCCTTGCCGGTGCGGCGGCCGAAGGTGCTCATCGGCGGCACCGGGCCGAAACGGACCCTGCGGCTGGTCGCCGAGTATGCCGACGCCTGCAACCTCTTCGACATCCCCGACGGAGGCAAGACCGTCCGCGCGCAGCTGGACGTCCTCGCCCGGCACTGCGCAGACGTCGGACGGCCCGTCGAAGAGATCGAGAAGACCATCGCGACCCGGCTCGCGCCGGGAGAGTCCTCAAAGGACTTCGCCCGCCGGTGCGGCGAGTTCGCGTCCTGGGGGCTCGACCACGTCGTGGTGATCACCGCCGGCGCGTGGGATCCCAGCGCGGTGGCCGTGCTCGGCGAAGCCGCTGGCCTGGTCGCCGCCTGAACCGGCCTGTCTCCGCGAAATCGTCAACGGCGAAGCCGCGAAAGCTTTTTCCATATCGTGCGAATCGAATGGTGTTTTCCGGGGCCGACGGTGTTCCCATTGGCCCCGGAAAACGGTTACAGTCCATAATATCTTTTCATGAACCGATCGCCGAGACGGTTTCGTCCGATCGGCGGGCGGCATCGTGATGATCGACTCGCTAGCATGAGTCCGCCCAGTTCCCCGCCCCCCGTGTGGAAGTTTTGGGAAGGACCCCATGCTCAATGCAGTGGTTGCCGCCGTATCTCTTTTCTCGTCGATAATAACGCCGAACAGCATGTCCCCGCCGCCCGGACCGCCGCCCGACCGGGTCGTCATCGACGTCGTCACCGTCAACGGTTCCGGTTGCCCGCCGGGTTCGTCCGCCGTCGCCGTGGCCAGGGACAACAGTTCTTTCACGGTCACCTACAGCGAATACACCGCGCAGGTCGGCGTCGGCTCGAAGCCCACCGATTTCCGGAAGAACTGCCAGCTGAACCTCAACATCCACGTGCCGCAGGGATTCACCTACGGTATCGCCAGCGCCGATTACCGCGGTTTCGCATCGCTCGAATCCGGTGCCAAGGCATTGCAGCGGGCGAATTACTACTTCCAAGGGAATTCGCCGACCGCGCAGGTGAGCCATCCCGTCAACGGGCCGCTGTCGGACAACTGGCAATTCCGTGACGAAGCCGAAGGTGGCGTCATCATCTACAAGCCGTGCGGCGAGGACCGGAATCTCAACGTGAACACGGAACTGAGGGTCGGCGCGGGTTCGTCGGATCCGAAGAAGACCACCAGTTTCATCACGATGGATTCCACCGACGGCGCGTTCAAGACCACCTACCACTTCTCGTGGAAGACCTGCCCGGCCTCCTGACCTTTCCTCCAGGGTGACGGCCTGCTTCCCGGTCCGGAAGAAGGCCGTCCCACCCATGCCCGGTCAGGGCCTTGGCCGCTCTGAACGAGGACTTCACCGCTCGTCGCCGCCCTGTCCGGCGGCGACGAGTCTTCTCGACGACCCCATTTCCGGCGGGCGGCAGGGAGAAATCGTCTCGCTGAATCCGCCGCTCCCGCCGTGTCGAAGCTTTGGGAAGGATCCCATGCTCAACGTGCTGGTCGCTGCCGTGACGCTGTTCTCCTCGGTCGTCACCCCGAACGCGTGGGTGCCACCCCCGTTGCCGTCCGACAAGATAGTCATCGACGTCGTGACGGTCAACGGAACCGGATGCAAACCCGGTACGGCGGCCGTTTCCGTCTCACCGGACAACACCGCGTTCACCGTCACCTACAGCGAATACACCGCCCAGGTCGGCGTCGGCGCGAAACCGACCGATCTGCGCAAGAACTGCCAGCTCAACCTCTACGTCCACGTGCCGCAGGGATTCACCTACGGCATCGCGGGCACCGACTACCGCGGCTTCGCCTCCTTGGCCGCGGGAGCCACCGGACTGGAACGCGCCAACTACTACTTCCAGGGCAATTCGCCGACGTCGTACGTGAACCACAACCTCAAAGGCCCGTTCGAGGACAACTGGCAGTTCACCGACGACATCGAGGTCGGTGCCATCGTCTACAAACCCTGTGGTGAGGACCGGAACTTCAACATCAACACGGAACTGCGGGCCGCGGTCGGCACTTCCGATCCGAAGAAGACCACCAGCTTCGTCACCATGGACTCGACCGACGGTTCCATCAAGACCACGTACCACTTCTCGTGGAAGAACTGCCCCAAACCGAAGAACTGACCCACGAGACGCGCCTCACCACACGAACCGCCGTTGAAGTACGTGAAGGCCCCCTTCACTGCGCTAGACGCAGTGAAGGGGGCCTTCACGGACCGAGCCGGGGACGTCACGGCTTCCCGGACGGCTCCGGATCGGTGGCCTCCACCCCGAACACCCGCCCCAGCGCGATCACCGTCTCGTCCAAGTGCCCGAGGCTCGTCAGCACCGAACGCGCCCGCGGATCGTCGATCCGGTCCGCCACCGGCGTCCCGTCGTCCCGGACCAGCGTCCCGTGTCCCGAACCGCCGGGATCACCGATCGCCTCCCGCAGTACGGCGGTGTTCGCCCGGATCCGCCCGGTGTACAGCAGCAGCCGGTCCGCCTCGTTGAGCAGCAGCCCCGCCTGCGCCCGCGCCGCGACGTGCCGGGCGCGGAAGGCGATCGTCTCCACCGTCGTGAGCACGTGCCAGCCGTAGTCCCGGCGGCTGCTGAGGTTCACCGGATGCGTCAGCGGCTCGATCGTCGTGCGGACCTTGTCCACCGCCCGGTCCAGGTCACGCGACTTCTCGATGACGCTCACGTTCTCCGCACCGGACAACAGGCCCGCGGTCTTCTCGACGAACTCGTCCAGTTCCTCCAGCAACGCCGAGACGTCGTCGAGCATCACCGCGCGCGTGCGCACCGGCACGATCACCACCGCCGCCAGCACCCCGGCCGCCGCGCCGACCGCGGTCTCCGCGACCCGGATCCACAGCACCTCGAGGCTGAACGTCCCCAGCAGGCTGTACAGCAGCCCGAGCATGCTGGTGATGAAGAACGCCATGATCACCTGCGACACCCGCGCCATGTAGACCATGCCGAACACGCACACCAGGATCAGCGCCAGCGTCGCCGGCACACTGCCCGACACGAGCAGCGTCAGCACCAGCCCGCCCACGATCCCGATCAGCGTGCCGCCGATCCGCCGGACCCCCTTGACGAACGTCGCCCCCGCGGTCGACGAGCCGATGAACACCACGAACACCGTCAGCACCGCCCAGTACCACCGCTGGCTCGACACCAGCTCCCCGCCGAGCACGGCGAGCCCGCCGCCCACGACGGCCTGGATGGCACTGCGCGTCTGGTTGTCGTAGGCGAACGCCGACGACTTCTCCTCGTCGGGATCCTCGGGGTCGTCGACGGCATCGGAGACGTCGTGTTCGGCGACCCGCTGCGCGCGGACGTCGGCCAGCGCGAGTTCGGCGAGCGCGCGCCGGACGCCGTCACCGGGCGCGGCGTGCTCGTCGATCCGGCTGCCTTCCACCAGCATCTTGCTGAACTCTTCGGTCTCGCTGATCAGCGGCAGCTCCCGCGGGTCGCGCTCGATCAGCGACCGGAACCGCCGCATCCGCGCGATCAGATCGTCGCGGACGTCGTCGTCGAGATCCTCGGCGCAGGTGCGCTGCACCGTGATCGTCAGCCACTGCACCGCCAGCTCGACCTCGATCGCCCGGCGGCGCAGCCGGTTCACCGAATCCGCGCCGGTCACCTCCGGGGCCGTGTCCTCGATGAGCAGCACGGACTCGTGCATCCGGGCGTTCGTCGTGCGGAGCCGCTTGCGGGTGCGCTCGCTACCGCCGACCGCGAGGTGGTCCTCCGCCGCGCGCACCACCGCGGCGAGCCGGGCCCGGAACGCCCGCCGGATCCGCAGGAACTCCGCGTCGGTATGCCGGCGCAACAGGACGAACCGGACCACCGCGTTGGCCGCGATCCCGATCGTCAGCGCCAGCAGCAGTACCGGGACCTGCTTCAAATGGGTCTGCAGGAACATCGCGAAGAAGAACAGGAAGAACGACAGCGAACCCAGCGCGATCCCGCGCGCACCGAATCGCTGCGCGTAGACCGCGACGAAGATCAGCAACACGAACACGATGCTGTCCAGCGGCGGCACCGCCGAGCCCACACTCGCCGCGGTGAGCGACGCCGCACCGAGCACCAGCCCGAGTATCAGCGTCACCGCCTGCTGCCCAGGGGTCTCGTCGTTGACGGTGAAGGCGGACGTCATCGCGGCGATCGCGGCGACGAGGATGACCGTGAGCGGCTGGTGGAACGGCAGGATGGCCAGCACCGCGACCACGATGCTGAGCACGGCCGAGAAACCGAGCCGGAGCCGGACCAGGCCGGGATCGGAGGCGACCAGACGGTCGGTCGTGGCCTGGGTGATGCGGGAGATCATCGGGCGAGCAGCTCTCCTTGGGCGAGGGTGACCCGCCGGGCGGTGGACGAGGTGACGCGAAGACGGTATCGGGCGTGCCTCACCGGCCCGGCGAGGGCGAACGGCCGCGTCTGACGCCGCCAGCGGAACCGCTCACCTTCCCGCTGGTCCAGCAACGTCCAGTGCTCGCCGTCGTCGGAGCCCTCCAGCACCCACGAACGCGGATCACCCCGCCGGCTCCCCGAGGTCAGCGTGTACATCACGACCTCACGCGAGGCGTCCTCGACCGGGAACTCGATGACGGGTTCGCGTCCGGGGAAGGTGACCTCGGTCTTGGTGGTGTCGTCGAACAGGGGGCCGTCGGCCACCGTGATGTCCGTGAGCGGGCCCGGGGCGGCGGGCTCGGCGGGGGAGCGGCCCCATTCCGACGGCTGCCCGCCCATCGCGAACTTCAGCACCGCGCCCTCGGCCAGCACGGAATGCGACAGCGCGCTGCTGTCGTGCGGTCGCCCGTCGATCGTCAGCCCCTGGACGTACACGGTGTCCTCCGTGTTGCCGGGCGCCTCGATGACCAGGTCCTTCCCGTTCTCCAGATGGACGGTCGCCTTCGTGAACAGCGGCGAGCCGATCACGTACTCGGGACTGCCCATCGCCAGCGGGTAGAACCCGAGCGCGGCGAAGACGTACCAGGCGGACATCTCGCCGTTGTCCTCGTCGCCCGGATAACCCTGGCCGAGGTCGCTCCCGACGTAGAGCCGCCGCAGGACCTCCCGCACGATCCGCTGCGTCTTCGACGGCGCACCCGCGTGGTGATAGATCCAGGGAATGTGGTGCGACGGCTGGTTGGAATGCCCGTACTGTCCCATCCGGACGTCGCGAGCCTCCGTCATCTCGTGGATCAGCCCACCGTAGGAACCCGGTTTGCGGCCGGTCTCCGGGGTCGCGAAGAAGGTGTCCAGTTTGGACTCCAGCGCTTCGGTGCCGCCGTGCAGCGCGGCGAGCCCGGCGCCGTCGTGGGGGACGGAGAACGCGGTGTTCCAGGAATTCGTCTCGGTGAAGTCGCCGCCCCACGCCTCGGGGTCGTAACCCGCGGCGCCGAAATGTCGGCTCCCGTCACGGTTGCGGCCCTGGAAGAACCCGATCAGGTGGTCGAAGTGGTTCGCGTACTGCTGCGAGCGCTGCCGGAAGTACGCGGCGTCGTCGCTCCGCCCGAGCGCCTCGGCGAAATTGGCGAGGCCGAAGTCGTTGACGCAGCCCTCCAGCGCCCACGACAGGCCTTCGTGGACCGACGTCGGCGTGAACCCGAGGAAGATCGACTCGTGCAGCCCCTTCCGGCCGACGCTCTGGCCGCTCGGTGTCACGGTCGCGTTCTTCAGCGCCGCTTCGTAGGCGGCCTCGACGTCGAAGCCGCGCACGCCCTTGAGATACGCGTCGGCGAACGCCACGTCGGAACTGGTGCCGGTCATGAGGTTGGCGTAGCCGGGGGAGGACCAGCGCGAGATCCAGCCGCCCTCGCGGTACTGCTGGACGAACCCGTCGATCATCCGTCCGCACCGGCCCGGGGTGAGCAGGGCGTACGCGGGCCAGGTGGTGCGGTAGGTGTCCCAGAAGCCGTTGTTGACGTACATCTCGCCGTCCACGACCTTCGCGCCGGTCCTGGTGCGTGTGCTCGGCCACCACCGCCGGATCACCGGACTCGCGTGACGGACGCCCTTCGGCGTGTCCTCGTGCGCGGAGTTCGGATACAGGAAGAGCCGGTAGAGGTTGGAGTAGAAAGTGGTGCGCTGATCCTCAGTGGCGCCTTCGATCTCGATCCGGTCCAGCACCTCGGACCACCGGGCGCGGGCCTGGTCACGGACCTGCTCGAAGCTCGTGCCAGCGGGGATCTCCTGGTCGAGGTTCCGCTTCGCCTGCGCGAGGCTGATCAGCGACGTCGCGATCCGCATCGTCACCTCACCCGCGGCGAACTCCAGGAACCCGGTCACCGTGCGCCACACCGGACGCCGGATCCTCCCGCCGCGTTCGGCCGGGACGTCGAACTCGGCGTACACGAACATCCGCCGCGCCCCGGCCGACAACCGGCTGCGGACCCAGGTGTGCCCGGTGACCACGCCGTTCGCCGCGTCGAGGCGTACACCGCCCCGGTTGCGGGCGTTGTCGAACAGCAGCCAGCCGCGATCACCCGGGAAGGTGAAGCGGAACAGTGCCGCGTGATCGGCCGGGGCGATGTCGGTGGTGACGCCGTTGGCGAACCGGACACCGTAGTGATGCGGCCGGTCGATCTCGTCGTCGTGGGAGAACGCGAGCGCGCGGCGGGACCGGTCGGCCTCCACCTCTCCGATGCCCGGCATCACCTGGAAGGTGTGCCGGTCGCCCATCCACGGGCTCGGCTGATGCGACAGTGCGAACGCCTGCAGCGCCGGACGGTTCTCGGCGTCGTTGTGCCGGTGGTAGCCGTAGATCCAGTTGGTGGCGCTCGCGTCGGTGACCGGGGTCCAGAAGTTGAAGCCGTGCGGGATCGCCGTCGCGGGGAAGTTGTTGCCCCGCGAGAACTTGTCGCTGGAATGCGTGCCGCGGGTCGTGCGGACGTGATCGACCGGCTCACGGATCTCGATCACGCGCTCGGCGAGCCGGACGTCGTCCACCCAGCCCGCGCTCCCGCCGTCCGGAGGTTCGCTGACCAGGACGATCCTGGTGATCCGCCGTCCGGCGAACGTACCCAGCCGTCGGCGCACGAGATTCCACTGGTCCACGTACAGCGTCTTGCCCAGGCCCTGCTCCGTGGCGCTGAACCCCGCCGACGTCCCGTCGTCGAACTCGACGTCCAGCGCCACGAAGGTGCCGCGATAGCCGGGCACGTCGGATTCGGCCTCGGGGAAGACCACATAGGACAGTTCGGTGTGGCCGGTGACCTCGACGTCCACTTCGAACAGCGTCGCGCGCAGCGTGTTCTCGTAGCGGAGCGCGTGCGCGCCGGTGAACCCGACGCCGGGCTTCGCCGTCGGCGACGAACGCGGTCCGGTGCCGACACGCAAGGCCGGATCCACCGGCTGCGGATCACCCGTTTCGAAGGAGGAGAAGAACCCGGTGATCGTCACCAGGCCACCGTAACTCCCGCGCGTGAGCCCGGCTCGGTGTGCCGCATCGAGAGGACTAAACGCGGGAGGAGAGGAACTCCTCGAAGGTGCCCACACCGGTCGCGTTCTCCGGGGTCAGGTTGCCGCCCGCCCGGAACGCCTTGGCCGCCTTGCCCGGCAGCCACAGCGACACGATCGGCTTCCGGCGCCCGACCGAGCGCTGATACGCCTCCGCGAGGTCACGCGCGCTCCGCACCTCCGGGCCGCCCATGTCCGCCACCCGCCCCGACGGCTCACCGGATGCCAGCGCGACCAGCCGGTCCGCGACATCGCCGGTGCTGACCGGCTGGAACCGGAACCCCGACGGCATGATCGTCACCGGCAGCCGCCGCTGCGCCGACGACGCGCGCGCGACGAGCTCGTGGAACTGCGTCGCGCGCAGCACCGTCCACGGCAGACCGGACTCCTCGATCACCTTCTCCGAGGCCAGCTTCTCGTTGTAGTAGAAGAACCGGATCACGTCGATGCCGACGATCGAGATGTACACCACGTGCGGATCGCCCGCCCGCTTCGCCGCCTCGACCAGGTTCCGCGTCACCTGCTCGTCGCCGCGGCCCAGCGTCGACGCGCAATGGATGATCGCCGACACACCGTCGACCGCCTCGGCGAGACCGTCACCGGTCTTCAGATCGCACCGCGCCCACTCGTGCCGCACGTCCGCGGGCCGCGGCCGCCTGCTCATGATGCGGACCCGCCGATCTTCGGCGGCCAGCCGCCGCACCACCTCACGGCCGAGGTCGCCGGTACCGCCGGTCACCAGAATCGGGTTCGCCACCTTGGTCCTCCTTCTCGAAAGCTTTCACCCTCAAGAACCAGCGGGCCACCCGGAACGTGACAGCTGCCCCGACAGGAAGGCGAGCTTGTCCGGATTGCCGACCGCGCGCAGCCCGCGGATCCGGCCGTCCACCACCTCGAACCCGAGGACGCCGAACAGGGCGCCACCGGCCGTCGCGACCACCGCCGGGCCGCCGTTGACCTCCAGGATCTCGATCGACACCTGGCCGGCACCGGCGAACATCCCGGCGTACAGCCGCGCGACCTTGGCCGCGCCGTGCACCGGACGCCGCGCCGCGGTGACCTTGCCGCCACCGTCCGACCACGCCGTCACGTCGGCGGCGAGCAGACTCTCCAAAGCGGGCAAGTCGCCCTCCCGCGCCGCGGACAGGAAGCTCTCGACCAGTTTCTCGTGATGCCGCGGGTTCGAAACCCGTCGCTCATCCGAGCGGTCCAACGCCTTTCGCGCACGGCTGTGCAACTGACGCGAATTGACCTCGGAGATGTCGAGGATCCCGGCGATCTCCCGATGGCTGTAGGCGAAGGCCTCCTTCAGCACGAAAACCGCGCGCTCCACCGGGCTGAGCTGCTCCAGCAGCACCAGCATCGCCAGCGACACCGAATCCCGCTGCTCCGCCGTCTCCAGCGGACCGAGCACGTCGGTCGAGGTCAGAACCGGCTCGGGCAACCACGGCCCGACGTACCGCTCGCGCTGCACCCTGGCGGAGGTCAGCCGGTTCAGGCACAGATTGGTGACCACCTTCGCCAGCCACGCCCGCGGCGAGCCGATCGACTCGCGCTCGGCGCCCGCCCATTTCGGATACGCGTCCTGAACGGCGTCCTCCGCCTCGGCGGCCGAACCGAGCAGGCGATACGCGAGCCCGAACATGGCGGGCCTCAGCCGCTCGAATTCCGTCGCGCTGTCCATCGTCCCCTACGAATCCCTCTTGAATCCACTGTGGACACCATCCTGCCAGGGGTACCGCTCACCGGGATTGCCGTACCTGATCGGCGCTGACGTCCACTGTGACTGTATCGGTACGAATGGAACGTCTGCGTCACCACCGAGAGAGGGGTCTGGAGTGACGTCACGTTCGTCGCGTTCGCGTGCCTCGCTGTGCGCCGCGACCGCCATCACCGTATTAGCGCTGGTCACGGCGCCCCAAGCCGGTGCGGCACCGGCACCTGGCGCCGTGCACACCACACCGGACAGATCCGGGAAGGACGTCGATGTCCGTGACACGGCGAGAACCAGTCCGCGCGTCCTGGCCGCGCGGGACCGGCTCGCGGCGTCGCGGGCGAACTCCGTCGCGGCCGCGCGGGCGGAACTGGGCAACCAGGCCCTGCTCGACTTCGACGAGCTGACCGGCACGCCCCGAGTCCTGGCCCGCACCGACGGTTTCCTCACCGGACCGAGCGGCCGGTCACCCCGCGACATCGTGCTGAACTATCTGCGGGACAAAGAAGGCCTCGTCGGCCTCAGCGCCGCCGACACCGCGAAACTGAACCTGCGCAAGGACTACGTCGACGTCGAAGGCACGCACCACCTGTCCTTCACCCAGTCCGTCGGCGCGGTTCCGGTGTTCGGCAACGGGCTGAAGGCACACGTCGCCAAAGACGGCAGGCTGATCCAGCTGGACGGCGCGCCCGTGCGCGACCTTCCCGCGTCGCTCGGCGCGGCGACGCTGGCCGCGCCCGGCCCCGACTCGAAACAGGTCGCGTTCCTGACCGGCGACGGCATCCGTCCCGCCTGGTACACGCTGACAAAACCGGCTGTGGACCAGATGTTCCAGGAAGTGACCGACGCCGGCACCGGGAAACTGCTCTACCGCAAGAACCTGGTCAACCACGCCAACGACGCCGACGGAGCCAAGGGCCTCGCTTGGGAGGCTCAGCCCGGCCCGCAGAAGCAGGTCGACCTGAGCCAGAAGGGCTGGCTGCCCGCCGACGCCAAGACACTGGACGGCAACGTCGCGCACGTCGCCGCCGACGTCAACGGCGACCTGAAGTTCCAGCCGCAGGAAGAAGTCGGCCGGAACACCGACGGCACCTTCCGCTACAAGTTCAGCGACTTCAACGCCGCCGTCGGCCCGCCGTGCTCGGCGGCGAGACCCTGCTCCTGGGACCCGAAGACGCCCGGCTCATGGGCGAAGAACCGCGAGCAGAACGCTGTGCAGGCGCTGGCCTACGTCGGGAGCTTCCACGACCACCTGGCCTCGTTCCCGATCGGCTTCACCCGCGAGGCGGGCAACTTCGAGAAGGTCGACGGTGACGCCGTCCAGGTCCACACGCTGCTCGGCGCGCAGACTCCGGGCTACTACGACAACGCGTTCATGGGCACCCCGCCGGACGGCCAGCCGCCGACGATGGGGATGTTCCTGTTCCACGACCCCCGGGATCCGAGCGACCCGTTCCTCGCGGCGAACTCGGCGGACGACGCCACGATCATCCATCACGAGTACACGCACGGCCTGTCCAACCGGCTCGTCGTCGACGCGCAGGGCAACTCCACCTTGAGCTCGCTGCAGTCCGGTTCCATGGGCGAGGCGTGGAGCGACTGGTACGCCTTCGACTACCTCGTCGGGCGCAACGCGATCAAGGACACTTCGGCACCCGGTGAACTCCTCGGCGGCGACTACGTCAGCAACGGCGTCCCGCTCGCCCGCACCCAGCCGCTGGACTGCCCGGTCGGCGCCGGCGCGCCGCAGTGCCCCGGCACGCCCGGAGCCGGTCCCGGCGGTTACACCTACGGCGACCTCGGCCGGATCATCGGTTTCCCGGAGGTCCACGCCGATGGTGAGATCTGGGCGAGCACGCTGTGGGACGTCCGCTCGGCACTCGGGGTACAGCTGACGCGGGCGCTGGTCACCCGCGCGATGGAGCTTTCGCCCGCGGCGCCGTCGTTCCTGGACATGCGGAACGCGATCCTGCAGGCCGACACGGTGATCAACGGCGGCCGCGCGCACGCCAAACTGTGGAAGACGTTCGCCGCCCGCGGCATGGGCTACTTCGCCGCGTCGATCACCGGCGCCGACACCGCGCCCGCCGAGGACTTCTCCACCCCGCCGCCGGCAGGCACCCCGACCGGGACCGTGACCGGCAGGGTCACCAACCGCGACAGCGGCACCCCGATCGCGGGCGTCGCGATCCGGTTCAGCGGGCACGACTCCGGTTTCGCCGGTTCGCTGGCCGCCGTCACCGACGCGGCGGGCGGCTACACCATCCCCGGCGTGCTCCCCGGCACCTATCCGAAGGTCTACGCCTCCGGAGGCGGCGCGGACAGCGAGACCCGCGCGGTCTCGGTGCGGTCGGGAACCACGAAGGTCGACTGGGCGCTGCGGTTCAACTGGGCGTCCGGCGACGCGGGCGCCGGTGTCACCGCCTTCAACGGTGAGGACTTCACCCCGTACGGCTGCGGTCCCGGCGATCTCGTGACCTCGTCGGCGCTCGGCGGTGGCGGCTGGTCGACCGACAAGGTCGTCGGTCCCGACGGCAAGATCGAGACGCGGTTCGTCACGATCAAGCTGGGCAAACCCGTCAACGTGAGCGCCATCGAGATCGATCCGACCAATGTCTGCGGCGACGACCCGCCCGCCGCGGCCAAGGACGTCACGGTCGAGACCTCGGTGGACGGCACGACGTGGGTGAAGGCGGGCACCGGCGACTTCAAACCCGCCGACCTGAACAAGCTCACCGCGCTCCAGCTCGCTCCGGGCAGCGCGACCGGGGTGCGGTTCGTGCGGCTGACCGTCTCGTCCAACCAGCTGTCGTTCTATCCGGACAGGCCCTGCTCGCCGCAGCCGACGACGGCCGGGTGCCTGTACATGGACGTGCAGAAACTGGCGGTGCGGGGCGCCGCCGCCTGACCCGTCCACCGCACTCGCGTGATCGAAGGCGGAACTCGCGTGATCAGCGGCGGAACACCGAGTTCGGCCTCCGATCACGCGAGTCACGTCCCTGATCACGTGAGTCACGCCTTTGTTCACGCCGCGCCTGTCCGTGAAGGCCTCCTTGCCTACCCTGAAGGTAGGGAAGGAGGCCTTCACGGAATTTTGACCAGACGTGCGTTGGCCGTAACCGTCTGTACCACTCACGAGTGCAGTAGGCTGGAGGCATCGGGGTAGAAACGTGCTCACCTCGCCGAGCACGCGCATACGCGGTATCGAACGAACCGTCACTCCTTCTTTCCGAAGGAGTAGACCCTTTGCGTACCCCCGCTCTCGCCGAGAAATGGCCCGCGCTGGCCGGGCTCTCGGCCGTGTTCCTGTTCGAGATGCTCGACAACTCGATCCTCAACGTCGCGCTGCCGACCATCGGCCGCGAACTCGCCGCCTCGACGACGACACTGCAATGGATCACCGGCGCGTATTCCGTCGTGTTCGGTGGCCTCATGCTCGCGTTCGGCGCGCTGGCCGACCGCGTCGGCAGGCGCAAGATCATGCTCACCGGTCTCGTCCTGCTCGGCGTGGCGAGCCTGGCCACGATGGTCGTCACCGCCGCGTGGCAACTGATCGCCGTCCGCGCGCTCATGGGTGTCGCGGCCGCGATGACGACGCCGGGTTCGCTCGCCCTCGCGTTCCGGCTGTTCGACGAAGACGTCCTGCGCGTCCGCGCGACCACGCTGATCTCGACGGTGGGCCTGATCGGTCTCGCCGTCGGCCCCACCGCCGGCGGGCTGGCGCTCACCGTCGCGCCATGGCAGGCGCTGCTGCTGGTGAACGTGCCCGTCGCCGCGCTCGCGTTCCTCGGCATCCGCACCGGTATCCCCGCCGACGATCCCGCCGACCTGCACCACGAACCGATCGACGTCCCGGGCGCCGTCCTGGGAACCGCGACGATCGTCCTCGCTCTGCTCGCTCCCACGTTCTTCGTCGAAGCCGGAACCTCCTCGGCTCTGCCGTGGGGCGCGGCCGCCCTCGTCGCCGGAGCCTGCTTCGTCGTCCGTGAGAAGACCGCCCGGCATCCACTGCTCGACCTGGCACTCGTCGCCAGGCCACTCGTATCCAGCGGCCTGGCGCTGAAGGCCGCAGCAGGGTTGGCGACCGCCGGACTGAGCTACCTCGTGACGCTGCATCTCCAGTTCGGTCTCGGCTGGGCGCCGGCCGAAGCGGCGCTGGGGATGCTGCCCCAGGTCGTCGTCCTCATCGCCGGTGGCGCCGTCATCACCCCGCTGATCACCCGCGTCGGGCTCACCAAAGCCGCCTGGCTCAGTGCCGCCGCCGTCGTGTGCGGACTCGCGGTCTATACCGTGTTCGGCGGGCTCGGCTACACCTGGATCGCCGTCGCGCTCGCCCTGGTCGCGGTCGGGATGCGAGTGGTCGGTGTCGTCGCGGGCACGAACGTCATGCGGGGCCTGCCCTCGAACCGGACCACCATTGGAGCCGCGCTCGTCGACACCGCCAGCGAGGTCACGACCGGGATCGGCATCGCGTCGAGCGGCACCATCCTGGCGCTGGCCTTCCCCGGTGCGCTGACCGCGGCCCTGCACTCGGCCGACTTCCTGACGGCGACCACCTACGCGGGTCTCGCGCTCACAGTGCTGTCCGCGACCCTGGTCGGTTTCGGCATCCTGCGCTCCTGAAACGCGTGAAGGCCTCCTTCCCTCGGCTCAGCCGAGGGAAGGAGGCCTTCACGCGCATACCGGAGGACTACAGCTTCGCGCACTGCCCGGCGGCCGGGCCGCGGACGGTGTTCTGCAGGTCGTAGTCCATCGGAGCGGGGGAGTTGGCCGCGCACGCCAGGGGGCCGCCGATCGTGCTGGAAGTCAGCACCGGCCCTTTGTTGCCCGTCAACGCCACCGGCCCGCCGATCTCGGTCAGCTCGATCGAGACCGTCCCGGTCGTCCCGGTGATCGCCACCGGGCCGCCCACCTTCGTCCGGTCCAGCACGACCTGCGCCGCGCCGTTCGCGGTCACCGGACCGGAGATCGAGCCGCCGCGGACGATCAGGCTCGCACCCGCCGCGACCGACACCGGACCGGACACCGTCGCACCGTCCACACAGGTCACCCCGCTCCGCACGGTCAACGGACCCTTGCGCTCACCCGTGATCGTCTGGGTGCACGCCGCGTCGGGCTTGCCCAGCACCTCGAACTCCGACAGCGACGCCTCGCCGCCCGTGGTCGCGGTGACCTCGAGCCGGTAGTAGGCGTAATGCGCCGGATTCGCGATCTTGAACGCCCTGGTCTGCTGACGCCACTGGAACGTCTGGTCGGTCCGCTGATCCGCGACCGCCCAGGTCTTCCCGTCGTAGGAACCCTTCAGCACCCAGCTCTTCGCGTCGCCCGCGCCCTTGCCCGAAGTCAGCGTGTAGAACGAACCCGCCTCGTTCGTCGAGGGCACCTGGTACTGGATCGGCGCCTTGACCTTCGCCTCGGTCCGCGAGGTGTTGTCGAAGAACGCCGCGTCCCCGCCGGAGACCGGCTTGGTCAGGTCGTGCACCGGCGTCGGCACCGCGTCGCCCTTGGTGATCGACTTCGGCGCGTCGTCCGGGCCGGTACCCCAGGACGACGGGTTCGGACCCATGTCGAAGTCGAGCGTCCCGCCGTTCGCGATCGCCGAATGTGCCAGCGACGTCGACGTCTGCGCCTTGCCGTTCACCTTCAGGCCCTGCACGTAGACGTTCTTCGCGCTGTTCTTCGGCGCGTTGACCACGATCTTCTTGCCGCCGGGCAGGTTCACGGTCGCCTTGGTGAACAACGGCGAGCCGATCGCGTAGTCGGAGCTGCCGACCTGAAGCGGGTAGAAGCCCAGCATGCCGAACAGCCACCAGGCCGACTGCTCGCCGTTGTCCTCGTCACCGCCGTAGCCCTGGCCGAGTTCGCTGCCGACGTACAACCTGGCCAGCGCCTCGCGGACCTTCGCCTGCGTCTTCGACGGCTGGCCCGCGTAGTCGTACATGTAGAGCGTGTGGTGCGCGGCCTGGTTCGAATGCGCGTACATGCCCATCCGCACGTCCCGGGCCTCGGTCATCTCGTGGATGACCCCGGGGTAGGTGCCGAATTTGAGCCCCTGCTCGGGTTTGGCGAAGAATTCGTCCAATTTGGACGCCAGCCCCGCCTTGCCGCCGAAGAGGTTCGCCAGACCCTGTCCGTCCTGGGGGACCGAGAACCGCATGCCGTACGCGTTGGTCTCGGTGTAGTCGATACCCCAGACCTCCGGGTCGAACTGCTCCTTGCTTCGGGTGAACTTGCCCGCCGCGTCACGGCCCTGGAAGAAGCCGACACTCGGGTCGAACACGTTCACGTACTGCGTGGCCCGCTCGGTGAAGTACCCGTAGTTGTCCAGGTACTCCTGCTTGCGCGGGTCGTTCGCCGGGGCCTCGTCGTAGAGCTTCTTCGACATGTTCGCGATGGCGTTGTCGTTGACGTAGCCCTCGATCGCCCAGGAGAACCCGTGGTCCGCGGTGTTCGGCGCGTATCCGAGGAAGGTGCCCTCGTCGATGCCCTTGCGCCCGACCGCGCCGTTCGGCGGGGTCACGGTGGCGTTCTTGATCGCCGAGTCGTAGGCCGACTGGACGTCGAATCCCTTGACTCCCTTGAGATAGGCGTCCGCGAACGCGGCGTCCGAACTGGTCCCGGTCATCAGATCCGCGTAGCCGGGGGAGGACCAGCGCGAGATCCAGCCGCCATCGCGGTACTGCTGCACGAAACCGTCGACGAGCTTGCCGGTGGTTTCCGGGCTGAGCAGCGAATACGCCGACCACACCGTGCGGTAGGTGTCCCAGAACCCGTTGTTGACGTAGAACTCGCCGTCGACCAGTTTCGCCCCGGTCTGGGTCGGGGTGTCCTGACCGGCCTTGGGCGACACCGGGCTCGCGTACTTCTTCACCGGCTTCTCGACCGTGCCGACGTTCTCGAAGCCCGAGTTCGGGTACAGGAACAGGCGGTAGAGGTTGGAGTACAGCGTGATCAGCTGGTCCTTCGAGGCCCCTTCGACCTCGACGACCTTGAGCTTCTGATCCCACGCGTTCTGCGCGGCGTCGGCGACGGATTCGAGAGTCGCGTTCGGCGCGAGCTCCTGCTCCATGTTCTTCTTCGCCTGGTCCACACTGATCAGCGAGGTCGCGATCCGCATGTTCACCGTTTTGTCGGCGCCCGCGTCGAACTTGAGGTAGCCGAGGACGTTGTCCCGCTTCTGGTCACCCGAACCGGTGGACAGCTTCGAACCGGCGGTCACCGGCTTGTCGAACGTGGCGTAGACGAACATCCGGGTCGCACCGGCCGACAGCCCGCTCTTCACGTCGCTGTACCCGGTGATGGACCGGCCTGCCGGGTCGAGGGTGAGCCCGCCGTTGTTGTTGACGTTGTCGAAGATCAGGTTCGAGTCCGCGCCGGGGAACTTGAACCGGTACAGCGCGGCGTGATCGGTCGGCGCGACCTCGGTCTTGATCCCGTTCTCGAAGTCGACGCCGTAGTAGTGCGCCCGCGCCGTCTCGTTGGAGTGCTTGAACGGCAGCTTCCGCGCCTCACGATCGGGATTCGGCACACCGCTCGCGGTCGAGGGCAGGAACTGGAACGTCTGCCGGTCGGCCATCCACGGGCTCGGCGCGTGGCTCGCGGAGAACGCCTGCAGCGCCGGGAGGTTCTGCTCGTTGTTGCGCGAGTGGTAGGAGTACATCCAGCTCAACGTGCCCGCGTCGGTCGTCGGGATCCAGAAGTTGAACCCGTGCGGGACCGCGGTCGCGGGCATGTTGTTGCCGCGGGAGAACGACCCGTTGGACAGCGAACCGCGCGTGGTCAGCACGTTGTCGGACGGGCGCAGGCTCGCCGGCGGTGTCGGCGTCGCCGAGACCTTGATGTCGTCCAGCCAGCCCTGCAGCGAACCCGGTCCGTCGGCGTTGTCGTAGCCGACCAGGATCCGGTCGATCGTCTTGCCCTTCGCGACCACGCCGATCTGCGAGCGCACCAGGTTCCACTGGTTGGTGTAGAGCACCTTGCTCGCGCCCTGGCCCTGCGGGGAAAGGCCGAAACCGTACTGGTCGACCGCGCCGAGCTGGCTCAGGTAGGTGCCGTCGGTGAACGCCAGGTCCACGGCGACGTTCGTGCTCAGGTACTTCAGGTCGCCGCGGATGAACTCGGGCTGCACCTTGTACGACAACTCCGAGGTCGCCGCCACCGGGATGTCGACGTCGAAGATCTTGTTGTACGACCAGCCGTGCCCCTGCGCCTTGTGGCTGCCGGAGTAGCGGAACGCGCGCAGGCCGGTGAAGCCGACCCGGTTCTTGCTGGTGTAGCCGCTGCCCGGACCGCTGTCGGTGAAGCTGCGCATGTTCGGCAGCGCCGGCGGGGCCGGGTCCTCGTTCGCCAGCAGCAGCTCCGAGAGCTGCATGATCGGGCCGCCGTTGTTCTTGGTCACGTCGAGCCGGAAGAACTTGTACGCGGCACTCGCGGCGGCGAGGCGGTACTCCTTCGTCTGGAACGGCTCGCTGAACTTCTGCCCGGTCTGCTTGTCCAGATCGGTCCAGGACTTGCCGTCGGCGGAGCCCTGAAGCGTCCAGTCCTGCGGATTGCGGTTGTCGAAGTCGTTCGCCGAGGACAGCGCGTACCGGGTGATCGACGTCGGCTCGGACAGCGTGACCTGCGCCCAGCCGGTCGGGGTCCAGGCCAGCCATTTGGTATCGGTCGAACCGTCGACCAGGTTCGCCACACCCTCGTTCGGGGTGTTCTCGCTGTTGGCGGTGACCTCGGTGACCTTGCCGCGGATGTCACCGGGGATGGTGGTGGCGTTCGCGCCGTCGACACCGAACGCCTTGGGCTTGCCGGACGGGTCGACGTCGACGGTGTCGCTCCACGTCGGCTCCGGTTCGCCTTGTTCGAACGACGAGTAGAAATCCGGTGGGAGCTCTTCGGCCGAGGCGGTGGCGGGGAGGGCCACCAGCCCGGACGCCACCACCGTGGCACTCAGGAGGCCGCAGACCCAAGGTCTGACGCTTCGGGGCATCGTTGCACCAATGCTTTCTCGCGGGGGCATGCTGGGCGCCGACCAGGCAGGGGGACCGGTGGCGCCCAGAGAGAAAAGCCCGGCTGTGACATCGATGTCAAGACACTCGGACAAACCTGGCCCGAACTGGACAACCCGGCTGTCCCGAAACCCGGTGGACAACGGACAGAGCCGGGGCCAGGGTGAAGTGACGGCTGAAGTCGATCCGGGAAACTGGGGTGGGGACATGCGGCGGTTGTCCATGCTCGGCGTGGCGGCGCTCATCACGGCAGGCTCGATACTCACGGCTCCGGCGGCCACCGCCGGCGGAACGACGGTCCGCCCCGTGCGCACCTGCGCCGATTTGGTGCGGACCTACGACGTTCCCGGCGCGACCACACACGTCGAGAGCGCGACCGTCGTACCGGCGACGGCGACCGAACCGGAGAACTGCGACGTCCGCGGCTACGTGGAGCCGGCGGTGCGGTTCCAGCTGCGGCTGCCGACCAAGACCTACGCCGGCCGGTACCTGCAGTTCGGCTGCGGCGGCTTCTGCGGCGTGGTCACCACGCCGCCGTTCGCCGATTGCGGTCTCCCGCACGGCGGCGACGTCGCCGTGGCGGCCACCGACGACGGGCACGTCGGCAAGACCCCCTCCGTCGTCGATGACGGCAAGTGGGCCGAAAACGACCAGGCCGCCCGTGACGACTTCGCGTTCCGTGCCCCGCACGTGGTCTCGAAGGCGTCCAAACGGCTGATCACGGCGTTCTACGGCGCTCCGCCGAGGAAGTCGTATTTCAGCGGCTGCTCCGACGGCGGCCGCGAGGCGCTCCTGCTCGCACAGCGCTATCCGCACGACTTCGACGGCATCGTCGCGGGCGCACCGGCCGGATACTGGGGCCCGCTGCTCGGCGTGTATCAGACCTGGCTCGCGAAGGCGAACACCGGCGCCGACGGCAAACCGATCCTGACCGCCGAGAAACTCCCGGCATTGCACGCCGCCGCACTGTCCTCTTGCGACAAGTCCGACGGACTCGGCGACGGCGCCATCGACGACCCGCGCACCTGCCACTTCGACCCGGCCACGATCGCCTGCCCGCCGGGCATCGACAACGCGGGCTGCCTCACGCCGGCGCAGGTGGCCGCCACGAAGAAGATCTACGCGCCGCCGACCGACGAACGCGGCCGCAAGCTGTACCCGGGCGGGCAGACCGTCGGTTCCGAACTCTCGTGGTACGGCTGGATCATCCCGTCGCCGGAAACCGGCGGCATCGCCTTCGCGGAGGCACTCGCCGACAACTACCTGAAGTACATGGCCTACCCGATCGGCACACCGCATTCGTCGGTCGAGAAATTCGCCTTCACCTCCCGTGAATTCGACCGGCTGACCCCGGAAGGCATCCGCTCCAACGCGATGTCGACGGATCTGCGCGAATTCCGTCGTGCGGGTGGGAAACTCGTGATCTGGCACGGCTGGGCGGACCAGGCGATCCCCGCCGCGGGCAGTATCGACTACTACGAGCGGCTCACCCGCGCCAACGGCGGCCCCGCCGCGACGCGGGACTGGGCCCGGCTGTTCATGGTTCCCGCGCTGTACCACTGCGCGACCGGCGACAAGCTGACCGAGTACGACCCGCTGAAGGAATTGGTCTCCTGGGTCGAGCGCGGCACCGCACCGGACCGGACGATCGCCACCGGCCGCGACGCCGACGGCAAGGTCTTCCGCACGCGACCGGTGTTCCCGTATCCGCTGCAGGCCAAGTACGACGGCACGGGAAGCGTCGACGACGCCGCGAACTTCGTGCCCGCTCCGCCTTCGCGGCCTTCGCACGATCTCGTGAACTGGGCGGGGAACGGGCTGTACAACAAGCCGGGGCCGGTCGCTCCGTAGCCGCGCCAAATGTCATGAAAGGGTCGTTCAGGACGAAAAACGTCCTGAACGACCCTTTCATGACATCCGGAAGCTAGGAAAGGACGCCGTCCAGAAGCCGGACCCTCCGGTCCGCGATCCGGTGCACCTCGTCGTCGTGCGTCGCCACGATGACCGCGGCACCCTCTTCGGCGCAGCGCCGCAACAGCCGCAGCACCCGCGGCGTGCTCCCCGCGTCCAGATGCGCCGTCGGCTCGTCGGTGAGCAGGACCCGGGGCCGCCCGCTGACCGCCCTGGCGAGCGCGACGCGCTGCTGCTGCCCGAAGGAGACTTCCAGCGGGTAGCGGTCGCCGAGGTCGCCGATCCCGAGTTCCTCCAGCAGTTCCGAAACCCGCGTGTGGATGTCCTTCGCGCTGGGCTTGGGGATGTCGGACCGGAGCCGCAGCGGCAACGCCACGTTCTCCGCGATCGTCAGCTCGTTCGCCAGGCCGAGCGCCTGCGGCAGGACGGCGCAGGTGTGCCATGGCGGCGCGCCCGCTATCGGGACGCCGTCCAGCAGGACACTGCCGGAATCGGGCGAGTCGAAGCCGCACAGCAGGGCCAGCAACGCGCTCTTGCCGGAGCCGGAACGGCCGGACACGGTGACCAGCTCACCCGCGGCCACCCGCAGTTCGAGCCCGCGCAGGACTTCGACGTCCCCGCTGGGATGGGGGAACCGGCGGCGCAACCCGACGGCCTCGAGGGCGGGTTCCGCCATCACGGCACGACCTCCCGTTCTTCGACCTTTTCCAGTCTGCCCTTGTGCATCCGCGCCACCCGGCTGCCGAGTTCGATGAGCCGGTCGTCGTGCGAGGCGACGATGACGGCGAAATCCTGACCCGCCAGGTACTTCAGGGTGTCGAGCACGCGGTCGGCCGAGGCTTCGTCCAATTGGGACGTCGGCTCGTCGGCGAGTACGACGGTCGAGCGGCGAGCGAGCGTGCAGCCGAAGGCGAGACGCTGCTGCTGCCCGCCCGACAGCGCGGAGATCCGCCAGCTGCCGGTCCCGCCGAGCCCCAGCTGATCGAGGATGTCGTCGGGCAGGCATTCGGTTCCGGCCGATTCCGCCGCCGCGCGGAGATTGTCGGCGACGCTCAGATATCCGAGCAGGTTGTCGGTCGGGTTCTGGAACACCAGGCCGAGGTGGTGCCGCCGCAGCGCCCTCCGGTCGCGATGCCGGAGCTTTCCGGTTTCGGTGCCCTGGAAAGAGATCGTGCCCCGCACGGGCTGCTCGAACAGGCCGAGCGTCCGCAGCAGGGTCGACTTCCCGGAGCCGGACGGCCCCGCCAGCACGGTGATGCCGCGCGCCGGGATGTCGATGGTGACGTCGTCGACGCCGGTCACGGTGCCCGCCGGCGTCTGGTAGTCGACGCCGATGCCGCGGAGCCGGAAGATCGGTTTCTCAGGCACGGATCAACTCCGCGGTCCGGGCGGTGCGCACCGAGCGCATCGCGATCCAGCCCGCCAGCGCCACGACGAGCACACCGACGGCGAGCACTGTCAGGGCGAGCGGGGTCGGGTCGGGCAGCGCCGATTGCGGCGGCAGGAACGTCGCCGGGTCGAAGCGCGGCACCGAAAGTCCCGCGACCGACACACCGCAGACGACGCCGATCACCACGGCGAGCCCGCTGAGCGCGCCCAGCTCCATCAGATGACTCGCCAGCAGTGCGCGAGGCCGCATCCCCATCCGCAGCACCAAGGCCCCGGCCAGCGCGTTCTGGCGACGGCGGACTTCGACCGCCACCAGGAGCGACAGCACCGCCACCACACCGAGCACGGCACCCAGCAGGGCCATGAACGAGAACGTCCACGACACCACGTAGAACGGGAGCGCGTCGAGCGCGGACTCGCGGGTGACCCGGTTGACCGCGGTCATCACCCCCACGGAGGCCAGCGCCTCGGTCACCTGCGTCATCGACGAGCTGGACAGCAGGCTCCACTTGGGCACGGAGCGCAGCTGCGCCTCGCTGAGCGAATCCCGGGAGACCACGTACCCGGCCTTGGTGCCGATGATCGGGAACATCGGCAGTTCGCCGACCGCTCTGGCTTCTCCGAGACCGGCAGGCAGTGTGGCCTTCTGGGCGGGGTCGTTCCCGATCCGGATCGCGGGGACACCGGCGCCCGGGCTCGACAGGCCGCCCAGCAGCCGGTCGACCTCCGCTCCGTCGAGCGGGCCGAACGTGGCTGCCTGCCGGAACGTCCGCGGATCCACGACCAGCACGACGTTGCCCGCACCGGTCAGTTCGCCGACGATCGCGGTGCTGCCGGTGATCGAGCCGGGCAGCGCGACCTTGCCGGTGCCGACGACGCTTTCGGTGTCGACCCTGGTCTCGGCCCCGACGAAGATGGCGGACTTCGTCTGCAGCGCCTCCTCCTGGCCTCGGGCGATGCCGATCCCCGTGGCCAGCGTCCCGATGGCCAGCGTGCCGATCACGAGCACGCCGGTGACCGGGGCACGGGCGCTGGCGAGCCGCCGGATGGCCAGTTGCAGCGCGGGCCGGGACCACAGATGCGCGCGATGCGACGCGTGCAGGGCGAGCCAGGCCAGCCGCGCGGCGACGATCCCGACGGTGAGCACGACGAACACCGGATAGGTGAGCGCGAGCGGGTCGACCTGGGGGAGCGGGTTGCCGATCCGCGATCCCTTGCTGTAGTCGACGAGCCGGTTCCAGCCGAGCAGGGCGATAGCGGCGGTGAGCAGCTCCCACGGGAAGAAGGCCAGGAGCTTCACCTTCTTGCGCCGCCCGGAGCGGACCCGGCCGAGTTCGAATTCCCGATGGGTGCGGACGGAGATCACGCCGGCGAGCAGCGTGAGCGAAACGAGCAGGATCGCGGCCGCGACGAGCGACCCCCACAGTGTCGCCCCGTCGTTCAGCTCACCCGGTGGTCCGTACACGCCGAGCAACAGCCGGGCCAGGACCGCGCCCGCCGCGCCGCCCGCCACGATCGGGAGCCCGAGCTCGGCCACCGCGAGCAGTCCGAGCGCTCCCGGGCCGCTGCCGCGGGCCGACAGCAACCTCAGCTGCGGATGCCGCCGCTGGTACCACTGCAGGGCGACCGTGCCGATCCCGGCGCAGCCGACCAGGATGCTGATGGCCGCGAGCGGCAGGATCGAGATCAGGACGTTCGATTCCGCCTGGTTGCTGATCTCCACGGAGCGCTCGAACGGCAGCGACCCGGTGATCGCGTCACCGAGGCCGCGCGAACCCAGATCCGCCTTGACCGCGGCGATGAGCGCTTTCCCACGTTCCTGGAGATCCTCGGCCTCACCCACGGTCTTGGGCGGGGCGTCGTAGAACGACATGTGGAGCGTCTTGATCGTCGGGATGCCCAGCGCGCGGACCGTGTCGTCGAAGGTCTTGCCGTCGTTGGCGAACATGACCGAGTCGAGCGGGTCGTTGGCGAGCCTGCTGACGACGGCGTTCCGCTGTTGCGAGCACCACCAGCGCGGCGCGGGATCGGGAAGGTCGCGGTACAGCCCCGTCACCGGCGGTATCGGGGTGCCCTTGATGCTCGGGGTGGCGCCGGGCTTGATGTTCTCCGCCCCGGCCACGACGGTGCCGAGCAGGAATCCAGCGCCCGTCGATCGGCCCGCCACATCGAGATGGCCTTGAAGCGCCTGATCCCGATGAGCGAGGACGACCTTGTAGTTGGGGTCGCCGTTGAATTCGGTGCCGAAGAGGTACGGCGTGTAGCGGGAGGTGACCGGCGCGGGGAAACCGTGCGCCGGCGCGTTCCGGCGGACCGAATCGATCACCTGCGGAGCGACCGCGGCGGGGACGTTGTCCTTGCTGAACACGGGCCCGTAGTAGTCCGGGCACACGATGTCGGACTGATACGTGACCGCCGCGCCGCCCGCGGCCGAGGCCTGCAGGACCGCTGCCGTGCCGAGGAAACAGGCCAGCAACGCGGTCACCGCGGCGATGATCAAAGTCAGGGGACTGGTCAGTGCCGCCCTCGGAGCCGCTCGCCACGGCATTGTCACCCTGGGCCCGCCGGGAGCCCCCCACCTCACCCGCATGGATACGCACGCTACCGGTCGAGGCGCCCGGGCGACAGAAAGAAATCACCGTTTGTTGCTGACGTGAAGTAAGGGATGGTCCATTGTGGTGATACGGGTGCATGCCTACTGACTGTCCGTCACCAGCTGATCGATCGGTGTGGCCTCACCCGCCTCGCACTCCGCCGAGAATGCGGTTTCTCCGAGCGCCGCGACGACGACGCCGGTGATCCGGTCGACGTCACCGCGTTCGGCCTTCGGCAGGGGAGCGCCCACCGAACGCCGGGAAGCCGCCGCCGCACCCAACAGCCGCGCGGCCAGGCGATACGCGCCGGCCGCCGCTTCCGCGCCGGCGAGACCTTCGAGGCCGAGCGCGATCGCACGGGGATCTTCACTGTGGCGCGCGATCGCGAGGCCATCGAGCTGGAGCCGTTTCGCCGTCACCGCGTCTCCGCGCTGTTCGGCGATGAACCCGAGCTCGGCGAGGACGAGGGTGCTGCCCGCTTCCGACTCCACGCGGCGATGCCAGTCCAGTATGGACAGCAGACGCTGCTCGGCCTCGTCGAACAGTCCCTGGCGTCGCGCGCCGAGCGCGAGCCCGGTTTCGGCGTAGACCTCAGCGGGTTTGAAGCCGTGTTCGACGGCCAGCGTCCTTGCCCGCTCATGGAACTCCCTCCCCTCGTCGAAGTCGCCCATGAGCAGCGCCGTCCGGCCCAGCCACGACAGTTTGTAGGCGACTTCCGGCCACAGCTCGAGTTCCTCCGCGCGGCGGAGGCTTTCCTGGTGGACGCGAAGGGCGTGCTCGTAATCCCCGGCGATCGAGGCCAGCATGCCGAGGACGAACGACGCCTGCAGCCAACCCCAGCGTTCGCCGAGTCCGTCGAAGATCGCGGCGCTCTGCGCGGCGACCCGGCCTCCTCCGGTGAGGTCGCCGCCGGAGATCAGATGGGACGCCCGGTCGCTCAGCGCCGCCGCGGCACTCCAGTCGTCGCCGATGTCGCGGGCGGTTTCCAACGCGTCGAGAGTGAGCTTCTCCGCCCGGCACAGGTCGCCGACCGTCGACCACGCGTAGCCGAGGAACCACGACATCCGCGCCCGGACACCGGGATCGGCGATGCCCCGCACGGTCTCGTCCACGGCGGCGTCCGTGCCGGTGCCGTCGAGCACGGCGATCCCGGTGCGCCAGCCGAGAGCCTGGGCGTACTCGTCCCCGGCGTCGATCTCCATACCGAGCACGAGGTCCAGCGATCGCCGGGCCTCGGTGAGCCGGCCGCGCAGGAACCAGAACCAGGTCGTCGCGTTGACCAGCCGCGCCGCCAGCCGTTGTTCTCCTTGCCTCGACAACGTTTCCAGTGCTCGCCGGGTGTTGGCACCCTCGGCGTCCAGCCTGTCGAGCCACCGGCGCTGCTCCCGGCCGCGCAACCCGACGTCACCACGTTCGGCCAGCTCGATGTGGAAACGGGCGTGCCGCAAGTACAGATCGTCGAGTTCGCCCGCTCGCTCGGCATGCTCCAGGGCGTACGCCGAAACGGACTCCAAGAGCCGGAACCGCGGCTCCCCGGACCTGCCCGGCCTGCTGACCACCAACGACCTGTCGACGAGACGGGACAGCAGATCCAGGACGTCCCCGGCGGCGATCTCACCGCCCGCACAGACCGACTCGGCCGCGTCGAGCCCGCACCCCTCGGCGTGGACGGCGAGCCTGCGCAGCACGATCTGCTCGGGCTCGCTCAGGAGGCTCCAGCTCCAGTCGATCATCGCGCGAAGGGTCTGCTGACGGCGCGGCCCGCCTCGTCTGCCCGAGGACAGCAGGCCGAACCGGTCGTCCAGGCGGGCGAGGAGCTCGTGCACGCCGAGCGTCCGGACGCGGGTGGCGGCGAGTTCGAGGGCCAGCGGGATTCCGTCGAGGGTGCGGCAGATCCGGGCGACCACCGCCGCGTTCTCCGCGTCCAGCGCGAATCCCGGCGCCGCCGCCTCGGCGCGGGCCGCGAACAGCCGGACCGCGCTCGATTCCCGCACGGCGGCGAAATCCGGGTGCTCGGGCAGTTCGAGTGGCGGCACCGCCCAGACGTTCTCCCCGGGCAGCCCGAGCGGTTCCTGGCTGGTGGCGAGCACCCGCAGCCGAGGCACCGCCGCGAGCAACCGCTCCACCATTGCCGCGACCGGCTCGACGACCTGCTCGCAGTTGTCCAGGACGAGCAGGATCTCCTTGTCCCGTAAGGCGGCGGCCATCGACTGGGTCAGCGTTCCGGTGGACGTCGCCTCCTCACGAAGGTCCAGCACTGCCGCGACGACCACGGCGACGAGATCCTCCGGCGGGCACGTCGGGCACTCGACGACGTCCAAGCCCGCCAGCTCGACGAGCCAGGTGCCGTCGGCCATCGTGAGCCGCGACGCGGCCTCGATGGCGAGCCTGGTCTTGCCCACACCGCCAGGGCCGGTGAGGGTGACCAGCCGCGCGTCGGTGACGAGCGCCCCGACCTCCTTGACCGCGGTCGTGCGGCCGATCAGCTCGGTCAGCGCCTCCGGGAGGTTTCCGCGCACCGGCTCGGCGGCGCGAGCGGTCTCGAGCTCCGGGCTGCGGGTGAGGATCGCCTGGTGCAGCGCCGCGAGGTCCGGGCCCGGTTCGAGGCCGGACTCGTCACGCAGGCGGGCCCGCAGCTCGGCATACGTTTCGAGCGCCTCGCTGTGCCGCCCGGCCGCGTACAACGCGCGCATCAGCAGACCGCGCATCCGCTCTCGCAGCGGATTCCGCGAGACCAGACCGGCCAGTTCCCCGGTGAGGACGCCGTGTTCGCCGAGCGCCAGCCGGGCTTCGGCACGGTCTTCCTCGGCGAGCAGCCTTTCCTCTTCCAACCGCTGAGCGGCGGCGACGGCGAAGGGCTCGTCCTCGAAGCCTGCATAGGCGGGCCCTCGCCACAGCGCGAGCGCGTCGGCCAGCAGGGCCGCACGAGCGCGCGGGTCGACCGCCTCGCGGGCGCGGGCGGTGAGCGCGCGGAACCGATGGACGTCCAGCTCGCCGGACTCGACGGCGAGAACGTAGCCGGCCGGTTGGTGCGTCACGAGCTTCCTGGCGCCCGGCTCGGCCCGGTCCAAGGCGCGACGCAACTGGGAGACCTTGGTCTGCAGGGTGTTGCCAGGATTGCCCGGCGGGTGCTCGCCCCAGAGATCGTCGGTCAACGACGACACCGACGCCGCCCTGCCCTCGCGCGACAGCAGCGCGGCGAGCAGGAGGCGGACCTTCGCCTCGGGCACGACGACGGGCTCGCCCGCGGTCGTCCACGCGGCGAGCGGCCCCAGCACTCCGAATCGCACGAAACCGACGTTAGCGCGGACCACCGACAAGACCGTGCGTGAACCCGCAGCGATCCGTGCGCGGGCCGCGTCACGGTGGTCCCATGAGCGAACACGGAAAGACCCCGGTGACCGTGCTGGGGCTGGGCGCGATGGGAACCGCGCTCGTAGAAGCACTACTGGCGGCAGGCCATCCGGTCACCGCCTGGAACCGGACCGCGAGCCGGGCCGAGGCGGTGGCGGCGAAGGGAGCTTCGGTCGCTTCGACCATCTCGGAGGCTCTCGCGGCGAACACGATCGTGATCGCCTGCCTGCTCGACTACGACTCGGTGCACGAGGTCCTGGACCCGGTGGCGGCGGAGCTCGAGGGACGGCAGCTGATCAACCTGACCAACGGCACCCCCGGCCAGGCCCGCGAAATGAGCGCTTGGGCGGAGGGACTGGGCGCGGCCTACCTGGACGGCGGGATCATGGCCGTCCCGCCGATGATCGGCACGCCGGCGGCGTTCGTCTTCTACAGCGGATCGGGCACCGTCTTCGGCCACGCCCGCACCGCGCTCGACACCTTCGGCGGCGTCAACTACCTCGGCGCCGATCCCGGACTGGCGCCGCTGCACGACATCGCGCTGCTCAGCGGGATGTACGGGTACTTCATCGGCGTCATCCAGGCGTACGCGCTGGTCGGCTCGGCCGGAGTCAAGGCGCGGGAATTCGCGCCGCTGCTGCGCGGCTGGCTGGACGCGATGGGCGGCTTCCTGGAGCGCTCGGCCGAACAGATCGACGACGGCGACTACGTGACCGACGTCGTGTCGAACATCGGGATGCAGGCAGCCGCCTACCCGAACCTCGCGCAGGCGGCGAAAGACCAGGGCATCAGCGCCGAGTTGCTCACGCCGCTCCAGTCGCTGATGGACGAGCGGGTCGCCGGCGGACACGGCGCCGAAGACCTGATCGGCGTCATCGAACTCCTCAAGAAGTAAGGGAAGAACAATGATCACACTGATCGGGCTCGGCCCGATGGGACAGGCCATGGTCCGGGTGCTCCTGGAGAACGGCCACGGAGTGACCGTCTGGAACCGCACCGCCGCCCGCGCGGACGGCGTCGTCGCCGCCGGTGCCGTGCGTGCCGAGACTCCGGCGGACGCGGTGTCGGCGTCGGAGCTGGTGCTGTTGAGCCTCACCGACTACGCCGCGATGTACGACATCCTCGGGAAGGCCGAGGAGGCGTTGGCGGGCAAGGTGATCGTCAACCTCAGCTCGGACACCCCGGAGAAGACCCGCCAAGCCGCCGAATGGGTCGAGGCCCGCGGGGCACGGTTCGTCGCAGGCGGAGTGATGGTGCCCGCCGAACTGGTGGGCAAGGACGAGGCGTATGTCTTCTACAGCGGCCCCACCGACGCGTTCGAGAAGCACCGCGACACCCTGGCGCTGATCGGGCGGCCGGATTACCTCGGCGAGGACGTGCGGCTGGCACAGCTGTTCTACCAGGCGCAGCTGGACGTCTTCCTGACCTCGCTTTCGGTGTTCATGCACGCGAGCGCGCTGGTGCGCTCGGCCGGGGTGCCGGTGGAGAAGTTCGTCCCGTACGCCAAGGACAACTTCAGGACGATGGATTTCTACCTGGACGCCGCGGCCGAGCAGATCGAGAAGGGCGAGCACCCCGGCGACGAAGCCAACGTCACGATGATGGGCGCGACGGCCGACCACATCGTCGAGGCGAGCCGGGACGCGGGGATCGACCTGGTCCTGCCGGAGGCGATCAAGTCGCACTACGACCGGGCGATCGCCGCGGGTCACGGACGTAGCTCGTGGACCAGCCTGTTCGAGATCATCAAGGCGGACGTCAAGTAGGCGCTGTCTTGGGTACCTGCTGCTTGTGGGCCGTTGGCCGCAGGTCCGTGAAGGCCTCCTTCCCTACCTTCAGGGTAGGCAAGGAGGCCTTCACGAACTTCAAGCGAGCAAGGGCGGCGGTGACGTGGTGGGGCGCGTCTCGTGACGATTCTATTGAGGAGTAAGCGGGTGGCACACGCCTGGGTTGTGCCTTTAAGTCCGATTTCATGGCGAGTCGTGAGTGGTAAAGAGGGTTAGAACGACAATTGCCACTCACGACCCCTGGGCAGCACTGTGCGAAGTGTGTCCTTTTCGGACAGTCCCCTCAAGAATCGTCCTTACCACTCACCACGCCCAGCACCTCCAGAAAGGCCTTCGCCGCCGGAGTGACGGTGAAGCGGTTCCAGACCAGGTGCTCGATCCGCGCGGGCGCGTCCCGCACCGGCACGGTGACGACGTCGGTCAGGTTCGGCACGTACTTCGACGGCAGCAGCGCCACCCCCAGTCCTTGATGGATGAGCCGCGCCATGAAGTCGGCTGCGGTCACCTCGAACGCCACCTCCCGCGTCACCCCGGCCGCGGCGAACGCCTGATCCGTCTGTGCCCGCCCCGCCGATCCCGACGGGAAGTCCACGAACACTTCGGACGAAAGCCGCTTCAAGTCCACTTCGGACTCCGCGGCGAGCGGATGTCCTGGAGCCACCACGGCGATCAGGTCGTCGCGCCCCAGTTCGCAGGTGGCCACGCCGTCCGGCCGATCGGTCACCGGGAGGCCGAGGAACGCCACTTCGATCGCGCCGTCCTTGATCTGCTCGACCAGTTGCCCGCTCGCCCCGACCCGCAGCCCGATCCGGACATGCGGGTACCGGCTGCGGAAGGTCTGCAGGGCGGCCGGGACGTCGACCGCCGCGACGGTCGGGATCACCCCGACGGTGAGCCGTCCGCGGATCTCGCCGACGGCCGCCGCGACCTCCGAACCGGCCCGTTCGGCGGCTTCGAGGCATTGCCGGGCGGCGGGCAGGAACGCCTCGCCCGCGGCGGTGAGTCGCACTCGGCGGCTCGTGCGTTCGAACAGCTTCGCGCCGAGTTCGCGTTCCAGCCGGGCGATCTGGTGACTCAGCGCCGACTGCACGACGAGACACCGTTGCGCGGCCCGAGTGAAGCTGTTCGTCTCCGCCACGGCCACGACGTACCGCATCTGCTGAAGCTCCATGGACCCATCTTGAATCACGATGGATCAAGTGACAAACATGTGTTGGACTCATTGATCCGCAAGGCCGAAGCTGAGAAGCGTGAAAACGCTGACGACCACACCGCTCGCCGCCGGTCTCGCCGGTACCGCGCTGACCGCCTTCGCCCCCATGGTCTGGGGGACGACCTATGTGGTCACCACCGAACTCCTCCCGCCGGGGCACCCGCTGTTCGCCGGGCTCATGCGCGCCCTGCCCGCCGGACTCATCGCACTCGCCATCACCCGCACCCTCCCGCGCGGCACCTGGTGGTTGAAGGCCGCCGCGCTCGGTGTCCTCAACATCGGGATGTTCTTCCCCCTGCTGTTCGTCGCCGCCGAGCGGCTGCCCGGCGGAGTCGCCGCCACACTCGGCGCCGCCCAGCCGCTGCTCGTCGCGATCCTCGCCGTGGCCGTACTTCAGCAGAGCCCGTCCGCGTGGCGGTTCGCCTGGGGGATCGTCGGGATCGTGGGTGTCGGGCTGGTGGTTCTCGTGCCGGCCGCGGGCTTCGACGTCCTCGGCGTGATCGCCGGCCTCGGCGGCGCCGCGACGATGGCACTCGGCGTCACGCTCACCAAACGCTGGGGACGCCCCGCGGACGTCGGGCCGACCGCCTTCGCCTCGTGGCAGCTCACCGCGGGCGGATTGTTCCTGGTGCCGGTGACCTTCCTGTTCGAAGGAGCCCCGCCCGCCATCGACCTGAACGCGGCTCTCGGCTACCTCTGGCTCGGCCTGATCGGCGGCTTGCTCGCCTACGTCCTGTGGTTCCGCGGTATCACGTCGCTGCCGGTCACCTCGGTCGCCGTTCTCGGCCTGCTCTCGCCGATGGTCGCCGCGCTGCTCGGCGCCGCGCTCCTCGGTCAGTCGCTCGGCCCGGTCCAGCTCGCCGGGTTCGCGCTCGCCCTGGCCTCGATCGTCGCGGGCCAGATCACTCCGAAGGGTGCCGTCCGATGAAGATCGCCGTCGTCGGAGCCTCGGGGATGGCGGGTTCCCGCGTCGTCGCCGAAGCCGCTTCCCGTGGACACCACGTCACCGCCGTTTTCCGCAGTACCCCGCCGAAATCACCGCATCCGGGCGTCGAGGTCGTGCGCGGTGACGCCACCGACGTCGATCGGATGAGCGCCGTCTTCGCGGGAGTCGACGCCGTCGTGGGCGCGACGAGACCTCAGCCTGGCGCGGAAGACACCGTCGCCGCCACGGTCACGGCCCTGCTCGACGCGGCGGCCGGCACCCGTGTCCTGGTCGTCGGCGGCGCGGGGCCGCTGCGTTCGCCTTCGGGCGGGTTGGTGATCGACGATCCGGCGTTCGTCCCTGCGGCGTGGCGGACCATCGCCTCGGCCAGCACGACGCAGCTCCAAGCCTGCGAAGCGCACACAGGCGACTGGGTCTATCTCAGTCCGCCCGCGCTCCTTGAGCCCGGCGTCCGGACCGGGACCTACCGCCGAGGGACGACGACCATCCTCGCCGCGCCGGACGGATCGTCCCGGATCTCGGCGGAGGATCTCGCCGTCGCCATCGTCGACGAACTCGAGAATCCGGCGCGGGACCGGCATTTCACCGTCGGCTACTGAAGTCGGGCGGATCGCCGGGGGAGGGCGTTTCCGGACTCCGCTCGGCCTCGATCTGGATCTCGATGTTCGTCTTGTGCGCGATCGGATCCCAGATCTCCTCGATCGGCGCGAGCAAGGACTGGCTGACACCGCAACGCCGGGCACGCACGGCGTACCACGCGAATCCGGCCAGGAAGAGGGGAAGGCTCAGAAACGCCGCCACCGGTGCCAGGAAGTCCATGCGGACGACGGTACAGTAACGTCGCGTTTCCAGAAACACTCCGTTACTGAATGCGAGACGATGACCAGGCTGACGCGAGCCGAGCAGCAGCGCCGCACCCACGAACACCTGCTGGCAGCCGGACGCCAGGTCTTCCTGCGGCGCGGCTTCCTCGCGGCCACGGTCGAGGAGATCGCGGCCGACGCCGGGTACACGCGCGGCGCCGTCTACAAGCACTTCGGCGGCAAGGAAGGGCTGTGGCTGGCGATCATCGAAGCCGACGCGGACGGCCATCTGCGGGGACTGCGCGAAGCGCTGGCTCAGGCCACTTCGCGCGACGAGGTGATCGCGGCGCTGAACCCCGTCGACGTCGCGGACAAGGACGCGGCGAAGTGGAGCGCGGCGGCCGCGGAGGTGCTCGCGGCGACGGCGCAGCAACCGGAAACCGCCGCACTGGTCGCGGCGATCCAGCGACGGCACGACGACGAAGTGGTCGCCCTGCTCGCCGAGCACACCCGTCGCCTGCGTCTCGAACCTGCCCTGCCGCTGGATCAGGCCGTCGTCATGCTCGGTGCCCTGGGCATCGGCCTCGCGCTGCGTCAGACGGTCGCGCCCGCCGCGGATCCCGCCGCCATCCTCACCCACGCGCTGGACACGCTTTTCCCGCCCTACACTCGGGAACCGTGATCGATTCCTTCACCACCGCCGACCTCGTCGACGAACACGGCGACCGGCTGCGCGTCTGCGACACCCAGTTCCGGCAGTTCGGCGGGCACCGGGCCTTCTCCGGCCCGATCCGCACCGTCTCCTGCCACGAGGACAACGGCCTGGTCAAGAAACTCCTGGCCACCCCGGGTGACGGCGCCGTCCTGGTGGTCGACGGCGGCGGTTCCCTGCACAGCGCGCTCACCGGCGACATGATCGCGAAGTCCGCCGTCGACAACGGCTGGGCCGGCATCGTCGTCAACGGCGCGGTACGCGACAGCGCCGAGCTCGCCGGGCTCCCGCTCGGGGTGAAGGCGCTCGGCACCAACCCGCGCAAGAGCTCCAAGGCGGGCGTCGGCGCTGTCGACGTCCCGGTCGGCTTCGGGGGAGTGACCTTCACTCCCGGCGACACGCTCTACTCCGACGACGACGGCGTCGTGATCCTTCCCGCCGCCTGACCCCGCTCAGACGACGATGACCCGGCGGCCGCGGGTGTGCCCGGCGTGGCTGTCGGCATGTGCCGCCGCGGCATCGGCGAGCGAATAGGACTTCTCGACCGGGATGTGCAGCTTCCCCCGCGAGATGAGGTCGACGGCCTCGGCCAGCGCGTCCGGCACGCTCCCGGCCACACCGGAGAAGCGGACGCCGAATTCGGGCGCGCCGAGATCGGCGATCGAGAGGACCCTGCCCGGATCCCCGGCCAGCTCGACCAGCTCCGCGAGCACGCCTGACCCGGCCAGATCGAGGGCGGCGTCGACCCGGCCCAGCCGCCGCACCCGGTCCACCCAACCTTCGCCATAGGTCGTGGCGAGCGCGCCCAGATCCCGTAGATAGTCCTGGTTCCCGGCGCCCGCCGTGCCGATCACGGTGATGCCGCGTTCACGCGCGATCTGCAGTACCGCCGAGCCGACTCCGCCGGACGCGCCGCTGACCAGCAGTGTCTCGCCGGCTCGCACATCGGCTTCGCGGATGAGCCGTAGCGCGGTCTCGACGACGGACGGATATCCGGCCGCCTCCTCGAAGGTGAGCCCGTCGGGCATTACCGCCCAGGCCGACAGGACGGCGAACTCGGCATAGGTGCTCGAACCCTCGCCGAACACGGAGTCGCCGACCGCGACCCCGTCGACGCCTTCGCCCACCTCGTCCACCACGCCGGCGGCGTCGAGGCCCACGCCGGACGGCAGCACGGTCGGGTGTGCGCCGAGGACCTGCCCTTCGCGGATTCTCCAGTCGACGGGGTTCACTCCGGCCGCTCGTACGGCGATGCGCACCTGGCCGGGGCCTGCGTGCGGTTCTTCGGCGTCGACGAGCTGCAGGACTTCAGGTCCACCGAACTCGGTGAAGATCACTTGCTTCATGCGACCGACCGTAGCACTAACGGTTAGTGTTTTGGAACGGTTGTTGTTTTGTATCTGGTAGCTTCACCGCATGACAGCGCCGACCGGACGTCGCGAGCGGAAGAAGGCCGCGACCCGTCAGAAGATCGCCGAGACCGCCTTGCGGCTTTTCCTGGAGCGCGGATACGACGCGGTCGGCATCCGCGAGGTGGCCGCGGAGGCCGACGTCGCCGTCACGACCCTCTTCTCCCATTTCGCCTCGAAAGAGGCTTTGGTGTTCGAGCAGGACGCGAACTTCGAGCAAGGCCTCACGCGGGCGGTCACCGAACGGCAGGCTGGAGAGCCGCTCATCCCCGCACTGTGCCGTGAGGTTCACGCGATGGTGCGGCATTGCACCGCGGAGGGCGCCGCCCCGATCTGGCGGATGATCGACGGATCGCCCGCGCTGCGGGAGTACGAGGACGCGATGAGGCTGCGCCACGCGGAGTCGCTGGCGGCGGCCATCGCGGCCGATTCGGAGTCGGCGCGGTCCGCGACCGCCTGCCGGACCATCGCGAGGTTCGTGCTCGACGCCTACTCGATCGGCAGGGAAGCGGCCGATCCGGAGGCCGCGGTGGACGAGATCTTCCGGATGATCGAAGCGGCCTGGGAGGTCACCGGAGCATGCTGACCCAGGTCGCGAACGGTGTGCTGGTCCACCAGAGTGCGCTGCTCCGCAACAACACGATCGTCGTCGACGGCGAGGAAGGCGTGCTGCTCGTCGATCCCGGGATCACCGAAGACGAGATGGCCTGCCTCGCGAACGACCTGGCCCGGTCCGGACGGAGCGTGGTGGCGGGTTTCGCGACCCACCCCGATTGGGATCACGCGCTCTGGCACGCCGCGTTCGGCGACGCGCCCCGCTACGGAACGGACCGCTGCGCCGCCTATCTGCGCGATCTTCGGTCGAAAGAGGATTGGAAGGCCGACTTCGCCGAAGGGCTGCCACCGGAGATCGCCGGTGAGGTGCCGTTCGAGCTGTTCGGCCTCGTCATCGCTCTGCCCGTCGGAAGCACGCGGATTCCCTGGAACGGCCCGGAACTGCGGATCGTCGAGCATCCGGCCCACGCTCCCGGCCATGCCGCGCTGGTGGTCGAGGAGCACGGGGTTCTCGTCGCCGGCGACATGCTCTCCGACGTCCTGGTGCCGATGTTCGACGACACCGCCGATCCGCTCGGGGACTACCTGGCCGGGCTCCGGCTGCTCGAAGAGGTGGCCGACGACGTCGAGGCCGTCGTGCCCGGCCACGGGGCCGTCGGCGGTCCCGGCCAGACGCGCGCACGGATCGACCTGGACCGGGCGTATGTCCACGCCGTGCGCGACGGCCGTACTCCCGACGACCCGCGGATCGGCTCGTCGGCCGAACCGGGATGGGAGTGGGTGAGCGATCTGCACGCCGGGCAGGTACAGCGTCTCACTCAGTCTTTCGGCATGAGACAGAGTTCGCGTGACTGCCCCGAAGTGAAGTCGTAGACGACGGGGTTGCCGTACTCGTAGCCGGGCACGGCGTTGCAATCCGAGCCGGACCCGCTCGAAAGCTGTGCGATCACCGTGTAGTTGGCCGAATCGTCCGAACAGTGCACCCGCACGGCGCTGGAGCTGAACGCGCCGTTGGAGCCGGCGTCTTCGTCGGCCGACAGGCAGTCCCCGGCCTGTGCGGAAAACGGGTCGGGGTCGACCTCGGGGGCGCTGCCGCCGGTGACGAGCGCGACGGTCACGGCGATCGCTCCGCCGGTGACGACGAGCGCCGCGGCGGCGATCCCGGCGATCAGCCCGGTGTTCGGCGTCTTCTTCGGCGGTGCGACGGGGTACTGCTGCCAGATTGGCGACTGCTGCTGAGGGTAGGTCACGTCCTCAGGATCGTCCGCGTCGATGAAATTCCGATGACACGGCTCATTTGCGGGCGACGAGCCGTTCCACCAGGCCGAGTTTGAACCGCTCCCGCTGTTCGACGGCCAGGCCGAGATCGCCGATCTTGTCGAACGGCCGCCGGAGGAAGTGCTCGCCGGCCATCGGCACGGTGATCTTCTCGGCGATCCATCGCAGACCGCGGACCGCGCGGGACGAACTCACGATGTGGTCGAGCAGGATGAGCCTGCCACCGGGCCGGAGCACCCGGGCCATCTCCCGCAACGCCCTGCCGTCGTCGGGGATGGCGCAGAGCCCGAGCGTGCAGACCACGGTGTCGAACGAATCGGCTTCGAAAGGCAGGTCGTGCGCGTCGGCGCGCCGTAGCGTCACCGGATGGCCGAGGCGTTCGGCGCGGCCGCGGGCGATGGCGAGCATCCCGTCGCTGAGATCGATGCCGGTGAGCGTGACCCCGTCGGGATAGAGCGGCAGGTTCAGGCCGGTCCCGACGGCGACCTCGAGGACGTCGCCGGTGGCCTGTCCGCAGGCCCACGCCCGCGAATCACCGAAGAGCTTCCGGTCCATGAACTGCATTTCCCGGTCGTAGTTGCGGGATTTGCCGTCCCAGTACCGGTTCCACCGTGCGGGCGGGGTCATGGCGCTCCTTTCACTCCATCGAGGAGGGAGACCAGGGTTCGGCGCCGATTCGGGTCGGCACGCGCGGGACAGTACAGCCATCGCTGATACGTCAGCAACGGCTGAACCATGACCCGACGGAGTGTCCGGACGCCACCCTCTGTTTCGTCGCTGTCTGTCAAGCCAGTGGCGAACGAGGACGCGGAGGCGACCCGAAAGAGTCCGGTGTGGCCACTCCAACGGCCGTGTCGCGGGCACGGCGGGGAGTTTCGGCGCGGCCCCGCGTGACACCTCAGCACAATTACTGGCCCGATTGCGTGGCGGACATAAAGCGCCGAGTGACGTGAAAAAAAGATTTCCTGCGCAATGGGAAAATCGGCATTCGGGTGGCCTTGTCGTATTACCTGAAAGTGCGCTTGTGTGGGAAAAACCCCTTGCTATGTTGATCCTGCGGCTCCGCACTTCGGGGCATGACCGGCACGCCGCGATTTGTGGATCTTGTTTGTTCACACGACTATCGAAGGGTGGACCTTGCTGTGACCGTGACCGAATCGGGCACTTCCGCCGAAGGTGTCCAGGGGTCGGAAAACCCGCAGCTGAGTTTGGGTCGCGCCGCCGCGCGCAACCTGGCGACGACGACCAAATCCGTTCCGCAGATGCAGGGAATTTCGTCCCGGTGGCTGCTGAAGTCCCTCGAATGGGTTCAGGTGAACGGCGGTGCCTACCGGGTCAACCGGCGGCTGAATTACGCGGTCGGCGACGGGCGGGTGACCTTCTCGAAGGCGGGCACCGAGGTCAGCGTGATCCCGGCGGAACTCGGTGAACTGAAACCGCTCAAGGGATATGACGACGAAGAGGTCCTCGCCGAACTCGCACGCCGCTTCGAACAGCAGGAAGTGGCGGCCGGCGACGTACTCGTCGAATTCGGGCACCGCGCCGATCGGGTCTTCCTCATCGCGCACGGCAAGATCAGCAAAACCGGTCCCGGTCACTACGGTGACGAGACCGCGCTCGGCGTCGTCAAGGACGGCGACTACTTCGGCGCGCAGGCCCTCGTGGACGACGACGGCATCTGGGAGTTCACCGCGAAGGCGTCCACCGCCTGCACCGTGCTCACCCTGACCCGTCAGGACTTCGAGCGCGTCCTCGAACAGTCCGAATCGCTGCAGGCGCAGATCGAGCAGGCCTCGCAGGACTCCGGACGCTCCAACGACTTCGGCGAGGCCGAGATCGACATCTCGTCCGGACACGACGGTGAGCCGCTGCTGCCGGGCACGTTCGTCGACTACGAGACCTCACCGCGCGAATACGAACTGAGCGTCGCCCAGACCGTGCTCCGGGTCCACAGCCGGGTGTCCGATCTCTACAACCAGCCGATGGACCAGACCGAACAGCAGTTGCGCCTGACCATCGAAGCGCTGCGTGAGCGGCAAGAGCACGAAATGATCAACAACACCGACTTCGGCCTGCTCCACAACGCCGACTTCACCCAGCGGATCGCGACGCGCACCGGACCGCCGACGCCGGACGACTTCGACGACCTGCTCGCCCTGGTGTGGAAGGACCCCGGCTTCTTCCTCGCGCATCCGCGCACGATCGCCGCGTTCAGCCGTGAGTGCAGCAAACGCGGCATCTACCCGACCGGCACCGACCTCGGCGGGCACAAGGTGCCGTCGTGGCGCGGCGTCCCGCTCCTGCCGTGCAACAAGATCCCGGTGAGCCAGACCAGCACCAGTTCCGTGCTGCTGATCCGCACCGGGGAGAAGAACCAGGGCGTCGTCGGCCTGCGTCAGATCGGCCTGCCGGACGAATACGAGCCCGGACTGAACGTCCGGTTCATGGGCATCTCGGAGCAGGCGATCATCTCCTACCTGGTCAGCACCTACTACTCCGCCGCCGTGCTCGTACCGGACGCGCTGGCCGTCCTCGAAGCCGCCGAACTCGGCCGCGAAGGATGACCGCCGCGACGCCGGAGGCCGACCGGCGGCTCAGTCTCGGCCCAGCCGCCGCGCGGAACCTGGCGACGACCACCAAGACGCGGCCGCAGATGCAGAGCATCACGCCGCGCTGGCTGCTGAAGATGCTGCCCTGGGTCGAGGCGACCGGTGGCACCTTCCGGGTCAACCGGCGGCTGACCTACGCGATCGGCGACGGACGGGTGAGCTTCACCAACGTCGGCACGGAGGTCCGGGTCGTCCCGCAGGAACTCGCGGAATTGGCCCTGCTGAGGGGTTTCGACGACGAGGACACGCTCACCGCGCTCGCCGACCGGTTCGTGCAGCACGAGTACCAACCCGGCGAGACGATCGTCAGCCACGGCGCTCCGCTCGACGAGGTCGTGCTGGTCGCGCACGGCAAGATCGCCAAGGTGGTGCCGGGTGAGTACGGTGCCGATGCCTCCGTCGGCAGCATGGCCGACGGCGACCATTTCGGCGACGAGATGCTCGCCGGTATCGACCGGAACTGGCCCTTCACCGCCAAGGCCGTCACCCCGGTGATCGTGCTGACCCTGCGTGCCGAAGACTTCGCCGACCTCAACGGCCGGTCGGAGGCGATGCGCCGTCATGTGCAGGACATGCTGTCGCACAAGGGAAAACCGCAGAACGCCAAGGGCGAGGCCGAGATCGGGATGTCGTCCGGACACGACGGTGAACCGCTGCTGCCGGGTACGTTCGTCGACTACGAGATCTCGCCACGCGAGTACGACCTGGCCGTCGCGCAGACGGCGCTCCGGGTGCACACACGGGTGACCGATCTCTACAACGGGCCGATGGACCAGTTCGAAGAGCAGCTCCGGCTGACCATCTCGGCGCTGCGTGAGCGGCAGGAGCACGACCTGATCAACAACCGCGAGTTCGGGTTGCTGCACAACGCCGATCTCAAGTCGCGTTTCCAGACCCGGTCCGGCCCGCCGACACCCGACGACATGGACGAACTCGTCAGCCGCCGCCGCAAGACGAAGTTCTTCCTCGCCCATCCCCGCGCGATCGCCGCGTTCGGCAGGGAATGCACGCGTCGCAGCCTGTATCCGGAGGGCACCACCGTCGACGGCAAGGTGGTCGCCGCGTGGCGCGGGGTGCCGCTCCTGCCCTGCGACAAGATCCCGATCACCGAGAACGGCACGTCCTCGATCCTCGCCATGCGGACCGGCGTGGAGGACAACGGCGTGATCGGGCTGCACCAGACCGGCCTGCCCGACGAGTACGAGCCCGGACTGAACGTGCGCTTCGACGGCATCTCCGATCAGGCGGTCGCCAGCTACCTGGTCAGCACCTACTACTCCGCCGCCGTGCTCGTGCCCGACGCGCTCGGTGTGCTGGAGAACGTCGAGGTCGCGCGGTGACCCCTCGCCCCGCGACGACAACGAACAACAACGCTCCAGAAAGGACCACGCACGTGACCATCGCCCGTACTCCCGCTCCCGCCAAGGTTCTGCGCACCGAGTATCAGAAGTCGGTGGCGTCGTACTGGAACAAGGAGAAGGACCCGGTCAACCTGCGTCTGGGCGATGTGGACGGGCTCTATCACCACCACTACGGCGTCGGCGAGGTCGACTGGTCGGTGCTGGAAGGCCCCGAAGAGACCCGCGACGAGCGGATCATCGCCGAAATGCACCGCCTGGAGACGGCGCAGGCCGACGTCCTGCTCGATCACCTCGGCGACGTCAAACCGGACGACCACCTCCTCGACGCCGGCTGCGGGCGCGGCGGGACCAGCATCATGGCCAACGCGAGGTTCGGCTGCCACGTCGACGGGATCTCGATCTCGGAGAAGCAGGTCGAGTTCGCCAATCACCAGGCGGATATCCGCGGCGTCGCCGACCGGGTGCGCTACCACTTCCGCAACATGCTCGACACCGGCTTCGAAAGCGGCTCGCGCAAGGCCATCTGGAACAACGAAAGCACGATGTACGTGGACCTCCACGAGCTGTTCGCCGAGCACGCGCGACAGCTGGAGTTCGGCGGCCGCTACGTCACCATCACCGGGTGCTACAACGACGTGACGGGCGGCCGGTCGAAGGCCGTCGCGCAGATCGACCAGCACTACACGTGCAACATCCATCCGCGCAGCGAGTACTTCAAGGCCATGACGGCCAACGACCTGGTGCCGATCTCGGTGGTGGATCTGACGCCGGACACGATCCCGTACTGGGAGCTGCGCGCGAAGTCTTCGGTGGCGACAGGGATCGAAGGACCGTTCCTGGACGCCTACCGCGAGGGCAGCTTCCACTATCTGCTCATCGCCGCGGACCGCGTCTGAACCTGGAGAGCGAAGCGATGACCGAACAGGGTGCGCTCGCCACACTGCTGGCCGGTCCGAGCGGGCTGGGTACGTCCGCCGCCCGGCTGGCGGCCCGGCTGACCGCGGTTCCTCAGGAGGCTCCGGTACCTGAGGAACCCGGTCTCGACCCGGCTTACGCGTACCGGCCGTGGGGTGACGGGTCGGCGCCGCCGCTGTACTGCCCCGTCACCGAACGGATCAACGACCCGCTCGCCGTGGAGGTCGACCGGCGGCTGGTGCTGTGGGCGGGGGAGTGCGGATTCTCCGATGAGGAGTGCGAGCAGATCGGGAAGGCGGGCTTCGGCAGGCTCGTCATGCTCGCCCATCCGGACTGCGAGGATCCCGAGCGGCTGTTGATCTCGGCGAAGCTCAACGCCGCCTGGTGGGCGGCCGACGACCTCTACGCCGACGACACGTCGCTCGGCGCGGTGCCGGCCGAGCTGCCGCCGAAGCTCGCGCTGGCGATGGCCGCGATGGATCCGGTGCCGTCGCTGGGCGAATTCAGCCGAGACCTCGACGAAACGCTGCGAAACGACCGGGTCCTGGTGGCGCTGGGCTCGGCGACGGATTTCCTGCGGCGATCCGGGACGGCCGCGCAGGTCCAGCGTGTCTGCTATTCGACCTTCGCGATGTTCGTGAGCTGGACGGCCTACGCGGCGTGGCGTCACAGCGGGAAATACCCGCCCGCGTGGGAGTATCTCGCCGCTCGGCAGCACGACAGCTTCTACACCTCGATGACGTTGATCGACGTTCTCGGCGGATACGAACTGACGTCGAACCTCTACTACGACCCTCGGGTCCGCGAGGCGGCGATCCAAGCGGGCACGGCGGCGGTGCTCGTCAACGACGTCCACTCCGTCACCAAGGATCTGGAGGACGAATCGCCGCCCTGCAACGCGGTCCTGCTGATCGCCGACGACCGGAAATGCACGATCGAAGAGGCCACGGCGATCACCGTCGAGCTGCACAACGACGTCGTGCGTGACTTTCAGGCCGCCCACGAGCAGCTGAGCGCGGTTCCTTCCGTTGAGCTGCAACGGTTCCTGCGCGGGTTGCGGGGCTGGATGGGCGGCGGTTTCGAATGGCACTCGACGAGCCCGCGCTACCGGACGAAGCCCAGCGTTTAGTCCTCTGGATGCGGTAGTTCGCGGTACGAACTTCCGCATTCAGAGGACTAAACGCGGATTGACCGCTCACGGCTGGGCCGGGATCGCGAACGCGTCTTTGGGCTGGAGATCAGGATGGAGGTCGCTTCCGTAGGCCAGCTTCCTGCCGACGCGCATCGCGAGAAACGACGGCGGATCCGCCGAACGATTGACCTCCTCCTGTCGCCGGGTCAGTTCTTCGAGGGTGCGCCGTGCGTCGGAATAGTCCATCGTCTCCAGATCGATCCGGGCGAGCCGTCTCGCCGCGTTGCGGACTTCCAGATAGGAATTCCCGCAGCGCTCGGCGTTCGACTGGCGCCGTTGCGCGCCGAGCACGGTTTGGAACGATCCCAGTGTCGCGGAGACCAGGGCGAGCACACCGACCAGACCGGCGCGGCTCGCGCCCGACAGCGCGAGCCCGCCGGCCGCGGCGGCCACGCCGGCGGCGGGCAGGCCGACGAGCAGATTGATGGTCCACCAGATCCGCGACTGCACGAACTGGGTCCTGGCTATCTGGTGGGTCTGCTGTTGGATCAAGACGAGCTCGCGAACAAGCGGTTCGTAGCGCTCGTCTGTGATCCCGGTGCCTTGTCCCTGATCGCCCAATGTCCGTCTCCTCTCCCGTGCGGCCGATGCTCCCAGTGATATCGCGGACGGAACAGTGGGTCTTACAACCGAAACCGCGTTAACGGGCATGGACGTGCCCACGACTAGCAGTCATGAACTGGCTTCTGGTGGTGGGGACCTTGCTGGGAACAGCGATCGGCGCCGCGGGCACGATCGTGAGCCAGCACGTGGCGGGGCGGTCCGCCGAACGCAGGGAACGCCTGGTGCGCGCGGCGGACCGCCGAACGGAATTGCGTCTCGCAGTGGAGGGATACCTCGAGGTCTACCAGGAGATGGAGCGCGCGACCGCGGACGGGGCCGAGCGGTCGACAGAGCTTTCGCATCGCATGTGGTTCCTGCACAACCGGCTGGCGTTGATCGCGCCGACCGGTCTCGCCGGTCCGCTCGGTGAACTGGCCGACCAGCTCAACCGAGCCTATTGGGACGGGACACCCGATGGTCAGCTCGTCTGGGACTACCTGCACGAGCACTGGGCTCGGTTTCGTGAAGCCGCGCACTCCGAGCTTCAGGCATTGGACCCGCCCGTCGGCTAGACGACGCCGGCCTCGATCAGCTGGCCCCAGATCACGCCCTGGTCCACGACCTCGACTTCGAGCTTTTCGGCCTTGGTGAGCTTGCTCGCGCCGACATCGGCTCCGGTGATGAGCAGGTCCGTGTTCGCCGACACCGACGACGCGATGGTCGCGCCCGCCTTTTCGCACAGCCGCTGGAAGGTCGGGCGCGGCACCTTCTCACCGGAGCGCGGGTCGCTGATCGATCCGGTGACCACGACCGTCTTGCCTTCCAGCGGAGCGCCGGCCGCGACGACCGGCGGGAGGTCTTCTTCCCGTACGTCCAGCGAGACACCGGCCTCGCGCAGCCGCTCGAGCTCGGGACGGAGGCGGGTGAGGTGCTCGATGAGGGACGCCGCAACCTTCGGACCGATGTCCTCGACAGCGACCAGACCTTCTTCGCCCGCGTCCACGACGGCTTCCAGCGAACCGAACCCGGCCCGGCACAGCCGCGCGGCGGTGCCTTCGGAAGCCATCGGGATCGCGAGACCGATCAGCGCGCGGCGCAGGCCGACGGCCCGGCTCGCGTCGATCGACTCGATCATGCGGGTGGCGGAGATGTCGCCGATGCGGTCGAACTCCAGCAGCTTTTCCTTGGTGAGCCGGTAGAAGTCCGACGGGTGTTCGAGAATCCCGGCTTCGGCGAGCCGCTCGATCCAGACGCCGCCGATCGCGTCGATGTCCGCGGCCGCGCGCGACGCCCAGTGGATCAGCCGCCGGACGGTCTGGGCGGGGCAGGCGACGTTGGTGCAGAACAGTTCCCGGCTGTTGCCCTGTTCGGTCAGCGGCTCTTCGCACGACGGGCACACCGACGGCGGCACGATCTCCCGCTCCTCGCCGGTGCGCTTGGCGGCGTCGAGGACACCGGCCACGAACGGGATCACGTCGCCGGCGCGCCGCACGAGCACGGTGTCGCCGATCTTGATCCCGCGGGCCTTGATGACCTCCTGGTTGGCCAACGTCGCCCGCGTGACGGTGGTCCCGCCGACGAACACCGGCTCCAGCCACGCGACGGGCGCGATCTTGCCGGTCTTGCCGACGTCCCAGACGACGTCGGCGAGCACGGTGGTCTTCTCCTCGGCGGCGAACTTGAAGGCCAGCGCCCCGCGCGGTGAGCTGGACCGCGTTCCGGCGGCGGCGTACGCGTCGCGATCCGCCAGGCGCAGCACCGCGCCGTCGAGGTCGTAGTCGAGATCGTTGCGCTGCTGCTCGATGGTCGTGATGACGGCCTGCGCCGACTCGGCGTCTTCGCAGTGCCGCATGTCGGCGGCGGCGAATCCGAGTGTCCGCAGCGCACCGTCGAGATCGGTTTCCGCGCTGTCGGGTTCCGTGGAGAGGTCGAACGCGAAGAACTGCAGACGCCGCTCGGCGACCGTGGCCGGATCCTTCGCGCGCAGGGTGCCGGCGGCGGCGTTGCGCGGATTGATCAGCGGCTTGTCCGGGTGGACCTTGTTGTAGGCGGCGAAAGTGGAACGCAACATGACGGCCTCGCCACGGACCTCGACCCGGCCGGGCGCGTCGACCTTGTCCGGGACGCCGTCGGTCAGCGCCCGGACCAGCATCGTCACGTCGTCGCCTGTGGTCCCGTCGCCGCGGGTGACCGCCCTGGCGAGCCGGCCGTTCTCGTAGACGAGGGCGAGCGACAGGCCGTCGAGCTTCGGCATGACGACCACCGGCTGCCCGGGGAACCGGGCGAAGAACGCCTCGACCTGCTCGGGTTTGGTCGCCTTCTCCAGCGACAACATCGGCCGCGAGTGCCGGATGGGCGCGTGCAGGACCGCGGGCGCGCCGACCTGGTCGAGCGGGTTCGGCTCCGGGGCGAGCTCGGGATTCGCCTCGATGAGCCCGCGCAATTCGTCTTCGATCGCGTCGTAGTCGGCGTCGGCCACCTTCGGCGAGCCTCGGTAGTAGGCGTCGCGAAGGACGACGATCTGATCGGCGAGTTCTTGGATGCGGTCCCGAGCGTTCACGGGGCTGAGATTACCCGGGACCTCCGACAGAACCCGGTCCGAAGAGGACTCGTGTCACGGGTTGATGGCGAGCACCAGGAACGAGGCCAGCAGGACCAGGTGCACCCCGCCCTGCAGCCGGGTCGCGCGGCCGGGGACGACGGTGAGCACGCTGACCGCGATCGTCAGCGCCAGCAGCACGATATGGGTCGCGCCGAGGCCCAGCAGCAGGGGCCCGTCCAGCCAGATCGACGCCAGCGCGATGGTCGGGATGGTGAGCCCGATGCTCGCGATCGCCGAACCGTAGGCGAGGTTGATGCTGGTCTGCATCCGGTCGCGCCGCGCGGCCCTGGTCGCGGCCAGCGTTTCCGGCAGCAGCACCAGCATGGCGATCACGACGCCGACGAACGACTGCGGGAAGCCCGCCGCGCTGACCCCCGCTTCGATGGCGGGGGATTCGACCTTCGCCAGGCCGACCACGGCGACCAGCGCCACGAGCAGCAACCCGAGGCTGGTGAGCGCGGCCTTGTTTGTCGGCGGCTCGGCGTGTTCCTCTTCCTTGACCGAGCCCTCGCTGTCGACGGGCAGGAAGAAGTCGCGGTGACGCACGGTCTGAGTGAGCACGAAGAGGCCGTAGAGCAGCAGAGAGGCGACGGCGGCGAAGGTGAGCTGCGTGCCGTTGAAGGCCGGCCCCGGGGTGCTGGTGGTGAAAGTCGGCAGCACGAGACTGACGGTCGCCAGCGTCGCCACCGTGGCGAGCGCGCCGCCGCTGCCTTCGGGGTTGAAGTGCGTCTCGCCGTACCGACGGGCGCCGACCATGAGCGAAATACCGGCGATGCCGTTCATGGTGATCATCACCGCGGCGAACACCGTGTCGCGGGCCAGCGTCCCGGCCTCAGGGCCGCCGGAGGACATCATCGTCACGATCAACGCGACCTCGATGACCGTGACCGCGATCGCCAGCACCAGCGAGCCGAAAGGCTCCCCGACGCGATGCGCCACCACTTCGGCGTGGTGCACCGCGGCCAGCACCGTCCCGCCGAGCGCGAGCGCGACGATGATCACCGGCACCGCGCCCAGGTCGCGGCCCCAGCTCAGCGCCAGCACGACGATGGCGACGACCGGCATGACGGTGGTCCAGGACAGGGGGAATCGCCTGTGGGAAGCGGCCATGCCGCCACCTTCGCACACTCTGCGTGACGTCGCCGCTCCATGGGGGTCGCGGGGTGACGAAGTTCTTAGCGAGCGCCGACCCCGTTCAGGAAGGTCTCGACGAGCAGATCGGCGGCGCGCGGGGCGTCCATGTCCTCCCGCGAAGCGAGATGGAGGAGCTGGATCAGCAGCCTGCCCGCCCAGCCGTCCGGGACGTCCGCGCGGAGAAATCCCTCGTCGGTGGCCCGCTGCAGGAACGTCTCCACCTCGGCGGAGAGCCGGTTCCGGCGGTCCTGGATGGCGGGTTCGGCGCGCATTCGGGTCAGTTCGACCGGCCAGGCGCGGTTGACCTCGATGATGCCCTCGATGTAGCGGTGCAAGGCCACAGGAACAGCCGTCTCGGTGAGCCGGGCGGCTTGAACGACCTGCTCGACCGCGGTCAGCCGTGAGTCGTAGATGGCGGCCAGGAGCTCCTCGCGGGAGGCGAAGCGCCGATAGACGGTGCGCCTGTCGACACCGGCTTCGGCGGCGATCGCGTTGATGCTGGCCGAGGGGTCGTGAGCGAGCATGCGCGCGCCGGTGGTCAGGACGGCTTCGAGATTGCGCGTCGCGTCGGCTCTCATGTCGGGAATGTATCACGCAGCTGTGTCGTTAACTGTCATAAGTGCTACTCAGTTGTGACAGTTAGCGAGGTAGAACGATGATCACGAACCACAGGCTCTTCATCGGAGGCGAGTGGGCGGCACCGAGCGATCCCGCGCGGCTGGACATCGTGTCCCCGCATGACCAGTCGGTTCTCGGACGCGTCGTCCAAGCTCTTCCGGCCGACGTCGACCGTGCCGTCGCCGCGGCCCGGCTCGCCTTCGACGAAGGCCCGTGGCCACGGACTCCGCCGGAGGAGCGGATCGCGGTGCTCCGACGGCTGAACGCGCTGAGAGAGGCCCGCGCGGACGAGATCGCCGAACTCATCTCGGCCGAGAACGGCTCCGCGCTCTGGTTCACCAAGGCCGGACAGCCCGGAGTGGGACGGCTCGCCGTCTCGTATCTGAAGGCGGCGGAGGAATTCGGGTGGGAGGAGACGCTCACGCCCTCGGACCCGTCCGCGCCGTTCCGTTCGATCGTGCGGCGGGAGCCGATCGGAGTGGTCGCCGCGATCATCCCGTGGAACTCGCCGTTTTCGGCGTCGATGGCCAAGATCGTCCCGGCGCTGCTCGCGGGGAACACCGTCGTCCTCAAGGTCTCGCCGGAGAATTCGCTCAGCATGAGCCTGCTCGCGGACCTGCTCGAGGAGGCCGGGCTGCCGTCCGGAGTGATCAGCGTGCTGCCCGCGGACCGCGAGACCAGCGAATACCTGGTGAAGCACCCTGGTGTCGACAAGATCGCGTTCACCGGTTCGACCGCCGCCGGCCGCCGGATCGCGTCACTGGCGGGGGAGCGGCTGAAACGGGTCAGCCTGGAGCTGGGCGGGAAGTCCGCGGCGGTGATCCTGCCCGACGCCGTCCTCGAGGACGTGATCGCCGGGCTGAAGTTCGGATCGCTGCTCAACAACGGCGAAGCCTGCATCGCACAGACACGGATCCTCGCGCCGCGCGACCGGTACGACGAGGTCGTCGCCGGGCTCAAGGAGATGATGGAATCGCTCGTGGTCGGCGACCCGGCCGACGAGAAGACCTTCATCGGCCCGATGGTGCGGCCGGACCAGCAACAGCGGGTGCGCGACTACATCGAGATCGGAATCGCCGAGGGCGCGCGCCTGGTCACCGGAGGCTCGGGAATCCCGGCAGGCCTGGACAAGGGCAACTACGTCACGCCGACGTTGTTCGCCGACGTCGACAGCACGATGCGCATCGCCCAGGAGGAGATCTTCGGGCCCGTGCTCGTCGTCATCCCCTATACGGACGAGGACGACGCGGTCCGCATCGCCAACGACTCCGAGTACGGGCTCTCCGGCGGCGTCTGGTCGGCCGACGAGGACCGCGCGCTCGCCGTCGCACGGCGGATGCGCACCGGAACGGTCACCGTCAACGGGGCGCCAATCGGCTTCGACGGTCCCTTCGGCGGCTACAAGGCCAGTGGCATCGGCCGTGAATACGGCGCGGCCGGCCTCGCGCAGTACGTCGAGCTCAAGACCGTCACGAAAGGCGAGCGTCCGGGATCTTGACCGTGATCCGCTCGTCCGCGGCCAGGATCCGCTGCAGGCGGAACCGGCAGAGCGTATGGAACATTTCGCCCAGCTCTTCGGGGTCGATGCGGCCTTCGAGGTCGCGCTTGCTCGCGTTGAGCACCCGGCTGATCACGTTCGCGGGCAACCGGCCGCCGAACTCGCCCATCAGCCAGACACCGATTTCGCCGATCTCGTCCGTGATCGTGCGCTGCGCGGTCATCAGCCGTACCCCTCTGCTTCGGAGTGTCGCCGGTTTGCCCCGGCGACACTCCGACGGGCGACCGGATCACCCATGACGGGGATACCGCGAGATTGCTCTGCTCGGCCTAATCACCGACGCCGGTTGCACCGAACCGTGCAGTGGGCGGGGCGATCTCCGGGGAAACCCCGATGTGATCGACATCCGGGTGTGCCAGCCTCGATGGTGACCATTGTGGACAGTCGGAGAGGAGGGCACACACGTAGTGGCCCCGGCAAGTGATGAACAAACCACGCGGTGGATCGCGGAACTGACGGCCCTGACGGAGCTTTACCGGTCCTCGGGATCGGCGGGCCAGGTGTCATACGAGGGGTGGCACACCGGAGCCCGGATCGGGACCAGCACCGGGGACGGGCGGATGCTGGCCTACCAGGATTCGGGGGTCGAGGCGGAATGCGTCTTCCGGGCGGGAGAAAGCACGCTGTTCAACATCATGAGCACCGGATACGGGAGTGACACCACGGAGCGCGGGTTCGCGGTGTGGAGCGCGCGGCCGGGCGCGCTGGGAGCGATCGATCCCGGGGTGACCCGGCTGGACGTAACCGACGCGGACGGCGTCGTCGTCCAGGCCGAGATCGTGGCCCACACTTTCGCCGTGGACGTGGACCTGGGGCCGGCGCCCCGGACGATCGAAGAGGTGTTCGCGCCCTGGGAGCCGCCGGAGCTGACGGTCCGGGTGTACGGCGAGGATGACGCGTTGCGCTACGAAGGTCCCTTGCTGACCAGGTGACGCGAAGGCCCCCTTCACCGCGTCCGCGACGAAGGGGGCCTCCAGTTACTGGCGAGATCAGCCGTTCGGAGTCGTGATCACCGCGAAGGTGGATCCCTGACTGGCGATCCGCTCGCTGAGATCGGTCGTGATCGTCTCGATCGGCGCGTAGTTGTTCAGCTCACCGGCCTGGCAGGGGCCCGAGCGGGACTGCTGGTTGCCGACCAGGATGCCCAACGCCGCGTGGTCGGCCTGGCTGAACAGCGGTCCGCCGCTGTCGCCCGGACGAGCACACAGGTCGGTGTTGATGCCGACATCGGTGGACAGGACCCGGCCGCAGCGGGTCCCGACGAGGTAGCCGGCGCCCGCTCCGCTGTCGACGGAATCGGGGTAGTTCACCTTGCTCGACGCCGTGCCGGAAGCACAGACGACATATCCGGCCTTGATCTCGGCGAGCTTGCGCGCGCCGGTGATGTACTCGTCCACCGAGGTGGCCTGCGCACCGCACGGGGTGTCGCCGTTGCTGTCCATGCCTCCGTTGCGGCAGTACTTCAGCACCCGGTTGCGGCCGGTCTGGCCTTCGAGCCACTTCGTCGATGCCGCGTCGTTGACGTAAGGGAGGGCCGCGTAGTCGTACGGATACGAGCTCTTCTCGATGCCGTGCTGCTGCAGGACGTCATTGCCGTTGTGCTGGGTCGGCGTGTTGTTGGTCTTCGTCCGCATGCAGTGCCCGGCGGTGAGCACCCAGCCCTTGCCGGGGAAACCGCCACCGGTGGAGCGCAGGTTGAACCCGCTGGTGCAGCCGCCCCAGGTGCCGTCGTCCCGCTTCATGTCCAGCCGGAGGCCGCCCCGCATCGGACCGTAGTTCGTGCAGTAGAGCGGATGACAGAAACCGAGATCCACGTTCGGCGTGGCCAGCGCGTTCGGATTCTTCAGCACCCGGGAGACGACCATGCCGGATTCCTCCGCCGTGGCCCGTTGCGCGGTGCTCGTCTCGGTGGCCACGGCCGCCTTCGCCCGCGCTACCCAGTCGCGTTCCCAAAGCACGACACGGTTTTCCGACTCGCTCACCGACGGGAGGTAGACCGCGTCCGGTCCCGCGCCGACCTTGGCCGCGACGCGTTCCTTCGCCGCTGTGAGCTGCTGCAACGAGTGCTGGACCTGTTGCGTGCGAACTGCGGAACGCCTTGGCATCGCCCTCAGATACGGCTCGGCCGCCGCAGGCTTGGTCATCGCGACGACCAGCTGCCCCCGGTCCTGGTCGAGCCACATGCCGCCGTACTCGGCGCCGCGGTCGCGTCGCAGCAGTTCGTCCAGCTTGCCGCCGTCGGTCTGCAATTCCAGGCGGCGCAACGCCTCCTGTTCGCTCACTCGGTAGTTCTCGACGAGATAGCGCACCGACTCCCGCACCGAAGCGGGGTCGAGCGAGGTGTGGAACGACTGCACGGTTTCGGCCGACGCCGAGCCGCCCAGTGCCGTGGCCGCCGCCAGCACCGAAACGACCAGGGCCCCCAGTCTTCTAGCTCTCCGCACGAGATCTCCTCACATGTCGGGACTTCGCGATCATTTAACCGGAGGGCACCGAACGGGCGTGGAGATTTTCCGACATTGCCGCGCCCCGTGCCCGCGACGAGGCGGGCACGGGGCGGAACTCGTTTACAGACTCGGCTCTCGCCGCGGTTTACCTTGTCGGGACTTGACAATCCAGGCGCCGAAAAGAGTCAGGAGACCGATGCTGGTCCCCGCCGACACCCCGACTTTCGGAGTGCTGATCTCGACGACGCCGACGACGATGGCGCCGCCGACCGTCAGCAGCAGGCACATCCGCAACGTCGGAGCCCAGCCGGCGAGGACCGCCATCGCCAGGCAGAGCCAGCTGTCGCGGCTCTGCACTTTGCGATGGCGTCCCGGCGTCCTCAGCAGCGGCCGCGCCGCGCGGATCATCTCCGCGGACGTCGCGACTCGCCGAGCCGGCTTTTCGACGTGTTCGATGACGACCTTGACCCGTTGGGGCGGTCCGTTGTCTGGTGTCTTCGCGTTATCAGGCTGTATGGTCACGACCGTCCTGTCCTTGTTCTAGCGAGCTTGCGAATGGACATCCGCGTGGCCTCCTGTGACAGCAGGGGGCCACGCGTGCGTTACCGGTTCTTGACCGGTGCGGCTGAGGACATCTTGGCGAAAGCGGACTGTGACCGTTCAGTAGTACAGCGTGTGTCGCGCTGAACGGTATGCACGCGTCGCTCAACGGTCTGGGTGACCCGGAAAACTACTAAAAGTAGCGGGTGGGGCCGAATGGACCAGCGCCGCCGACAGCTCGGCAACTTGCCTTCCCCGGCGCCGACGTGAAAGTGCAGCTGCGGTTCTCTTCGCAGGTGGCGACCAAGATCTTCCCCTGTGCACTTGCCACTTTCGCACGATGCGAAATGCTGATCGCAACTGCCGAGTACGGTCGAACTTCGGTCAAGCTCACCGAGATTCGAGCAGTCGTGCTCACGTTGGGTTCACTCGTTCAGGCGCTTGGTCGCCCGTAGCCGACCCGCTCGGCTTACCAACAGCGAGTGACTGGTCTGAACGGGTGGACACTCAGCCGAGCAGTAGGAGTGCGTAGTAGGCGAGGAAGTGTTCGACCATGTAGGCGCCGCCGGTCGCCTGTGCGAATGAGGCTTGGGTGTGAGCGCGCGTGGTTTCGAGTAAGGCGGGGATTCGCTCGTCGTCGCCGGGAAGGGTGCGCGCGAGCCGGTGCCAGCACCAGGCTCGGTGCAGGTTGAGGCCGTGCAGGTGGGCGAGCAGCCCGTCGGAGGTGTCGGTCGCGGTCACCGGCGTGAAGAGCGTCGCGGGTTTCCGTTCCGCGACGCCGGGCAGGAAGCCGTCCAGCCAGCCTGCGAACTCGGCTGTGGGGAGCAGGCGGGACATGAGTTCGGCTTCGGCGAGAGCGGGGGACGGGAAGTCGGCCCCGGAAGGTTCCCAGGAGCCGGGGTAGTCACGGTCGGAACCGAACCAGCGCCAGGCGGTCTCGGTGAGGACCTGGAGCAGCCGCGGGTCGCCGTGGTCGGCGAGATGGCGTGCGTACGGCAGGGCGCGGGACAATCCGAACGCGCCGTTGTCATGCACCCCGTATCGGATCGGGTAAGTGGCCTTGGGCAGCCAGCCGAGGTAGCGGGTCACGAAGATCGCACTCAACTCTCGCAGCCCCGTCGACCAACGCGCGGCGTCCGGGTCGTCCCAGGTAGCGGTTTCGAAGGTGAGCTCCAGCAACGCCGACCAGCCGTAGGGGCGCTGAGTGGTGCGGTGTTCCTCTGGGGTGAAGAAAGCGACCTCGCCCGCGAGCGCGTCTGCGGTCAGGTGTTCGTCGAGGGTGTCGCGGATCTCGTCGGCGGGCACGAGTTCCCCGTGATGGCGAAGCAGGCGTACGAGCACCCAGAACATCTCGACGCACGAATGCCAATCGAAACTGCCGTAGAAGCACGGGTGCGCCAGCCGCGGGGAGAGGATGGGTACGCCTTCGAGGTGCCAGTGACTTTCGTGGTGCGGATACTCGCGCGCGACGTTCGTCAACGCCGTCCTGGCCAAGGACTCCGCATTCGCCTCAAGCAGCTCGTTTCGTTCGGAATCCCAATCGGTCATGACGGTGCCCCCAGAACCTCGTGAGTGGTAAGGACGGTTCTAACCGTCCTTACCACTCACGAGGTCATCTACGATGCGGAAGTGGACGAACGACCGATCACCACGGCGCAGCGCAACTTCCGTCGGGTCGCCGGCGAGCTGGAAAGCATGGGGACCCAGGATCGTTTCACCTACATCTTCCGCTCCCGGTTGTGGAGTTCCTCGTCGGCCTCCGGGCCCGGCTCCGAGGCCGTCCAGACGCGGGAGCTGAGCGATCAGTTGCCGCTGCTCCTCGATCGCTTCGGGGTTCGGACGCTGCTCGATCTCCCCTGTGGCGACTACGGCTGGCTCAGCGAGGTGGATCTCGATCTCGACCGTTACATCGGTGCGGACATCGTTCCCGATCTCATCGAGCTGAACACGGAGCGGTTCCGGGACGATCCGGTCCACGAGTTCCAGGTGCTCGATCTGACCGCCGACCCGCTGCCGACGGCCGATCTTGTGCTCTGTCGGGATTGCTTGGTGCATCTCAGTTTCGCCGACATCGAGCGGGCGTTGCGCAATCTTCGGCGGAGCGGTTCCCGGTACCTGCTGACGACGACCTTCACTGAACTCGGCACCAACAACGACATCGTGACCGGCGACTGGCGGCCGCTGAACCTGTGCCGCGAACCGTTCGAGTTTCCCGAACCGCTGGCCGTACTGGTCGAAGGGTGCACCGAGGAGGGCGGCGCCTACGCCGACAAATCCTTGGGGCTGTGGGAGATCTCGGCGATCGTGGACTAGCGGAGCGGGAACTCGTCGCCGTGTTCCTCCTGGGGACGCGGGCCGAAGATGCGTCGCTCGGCCTCGGGGATGGCGACGTCGTTGATGCTCGCCTCGCGACGGCTCATGAGGCCGTGCTCGTCGAACTCCCAGAGCTCGTTGCCGTAGCTGCGCCACCACTGTCCGGCCCGGTCGTGCCATTCGTACTGGAACCGGACGGCGATCCGGTTCTCGGTGAACGTCCAGAGATTCTTGCGCAGCGCGTAGTCCAGCTCTCGCTCCCACTTCGCCGTCAGGAACGCGGCGATCTCCTCCCGGCCCTGGACGAAGATGTCGCGGTTCCGCCAAACGGAGTCCGGCGTGTACGCCGACGCCACCTTCCGGGGATCGCGCGTGTTCCACGCGTCCTCCGCCGCCTGGACTTTCCGCAGCGCCGTCTCCCGGGTGAACGGCGGGTAGGGCGGGCGATCTTCCGTCATGGTCGAACCTCCTCATGTGGAGAACGTGCGTTCTCTACGCTTGGCGCCTACGATAGGGAACGACCGTTCTCGACGTCAAGGGAGTACCGATGCCTGCCGCCGTCACCGACGAGCAGAACCGCGTGGACCGCGAAGCCCTGCTCGATGCCGCCGAGAAACTCTTCTACGAGAACGGCATCCAGGCGGTCGGCATGGATCAGGTCCGCGCGGCGTCCGGCCTCTCGCTCAAGCGGATCTACCGCTTCTTCGAAGCCAAGGAAGACCTCGTGGTGGCGATGCTCAAACGCCGTGATCAGCGCTGGCGGGGCAGCCTGGCCGCTCGAGTGGAGCAGGTCCACGATCCCCGGGCGCGCGTGCTCGCGGTCTTCGACTGGCTTGCCGACTGGTTCGCCGAACCCGGCTTCCGCGGCTGCGCCTGGATCAACGCCCACGGCGAGTTCGGTCCGTCGTCCGCGGCCGTACTGGCCGAGGTGCGGGCCCACAAACAGGCGTTCCACGAGCAGATCGAGACCTGGGTGCGGGCCACCGGACGGCCGGTCACGGAACCGGTGTACCTGCTCGCCGAAGGAGCGATCGTGACGGCGGGGATCAGCGGCGACCCGGCGCCGGCCCGTCAGGCGCGCGAGGCCGTCAAGGCGCTGCTCGGGCTGTGATCACCAGCTGAGCGCGCTGATCATTCCTCGTTCCAGCACGGGGGACAGGGTGGTCATGAAGCTGGCGGTGACGTGGTTGTCGTCCATGTACACCAGCACGTTCCCCACGACCGGGCGGCAGAGTCCCCGTCCGCAGAAGTAGTCGCTGAAGTCGAGGAAGGAGACGTTCTCGGGGACGTCCTTCAGTTTCGCGTACGGCGGCTCGGCGAGCAGCTTGTTCCGTGGCACGGTGCATTCGGGTGCTTTGATTCCGTGAGCGTCGATGCAGGCGGGCGGGGAGAAACCGGGGCGGGGACTGTCCCGGATCGCCACCACCGGGATTCCCGCGCGGTCGAGGACCTTCCACTGGTCGACGAACCCCTGCGGCGTCTTCTCCGTGGGGCCGACCCGGACGTCCCGCGTGGACAGTGCCACGACGGCGTCCGGCCGCATCGCCAGGATTTCCTTCTGTGCCGCCGAATTCCATGCGAGACAGCCCGGGTCGCCCGGCATCACGTCCGACGTCGTGGAGAACGGGCACGCTCCCTTGAGCATGAACGTGACCTGGTAGCCGTTCTTCTCCGCCATCGGTTTGATCGCCGCCAGGTATTGCTGCATATGCGAGTCACCGACGGCGACGATCGTCTTCGTCGGGGGACCTTCCGGCCGGGACGTGCAGACTTCGAGGATCTGATCGAACCGGGACGGTGTGCACTGCGCGTCGGGGATACCGCCCCAGTCGTTCGGGACGGCGATCAGCGGCGGTAGCGCTTCCTTGCCGGGGACGGTCTTCTTCGGCGCCTCCGGGTCGCGCGCCATCGCGCCGGGATGGTTTTCGTCGTCGAGCGCGATCGTGAAGTCGGCCTTCTTGGTACTCACCACCTGCCAGGTTCCGGCGACCAGGAGCACCGGGAGCAGCGCGAGCACGGCGAATCGGTACGCGCCCCAGGGCGTCCGCTCGCCGATCGAGGACTTCCGCACCGGTTCTTCGACGAACCGGTAGGTGACGGCCGCCAAGACCAGGGACACGCCGATCACCACCGCCCCGCCGAGTGGTCCGACGGCTTCGCGATGCCGCGCGACCAGGTAGAACAGCAACACCGGCCAGTGCCACAGGTACAGCGCGTAGCTGAGGTTGCCCAGGTAAACCAGCGGCCGGGACGACAGGAACCGATCCGCGCCCGCGCGGCTGCCGGTCGCACCGGCGACGATCACGAGCGCGGCGGACACGGTCGGCCACAAGGCCGCCCAGCCGGGGAAGACCTCGCCGACGTCCAGGACCATCCCGCAGGTCACCAGCGCGGCCACGCCGATCCAGCCCAGCATGATCCGGGCGAGCCGTGGCAGGACGAAGCGGTCGATGGCCAGTGCGAGCAGCCCCCCGAGGGCGAACTCCCAGACCCGGGTGAGGGAGTGGAAGTAGGCCAGCGGCTGGTTCGTCGCGGTGAGCCGGATGGAGAACGCCAGTGACACGGCGAACAGCACACCGAGGGTGATCGCGACCGAGCCGGTCAGGGAACGGCGCAACCGGGTGGCGGCGAAGGCCACGAGCCCGATCAGCAGGGGCCACACGAGATAGAACTGCCCCTGAATGGACAGTGACCAGTAGTGCTGGACGACACTCGCCGTGTTGTGCTGGGCGAAGTAATCGACCGAGTCCGCCGCCAGCCGCCAGTTTTCGACGTAGAGCGCGGCGGCGAAGACCTCCTTGATGGTCTGGAACCAGCGATCCTGCGGCAGCAGCCACATCCCCAGGAAGAGCACCGCGAGCAGAACGGTCAGCGCGGCGGGGAACAACCGCTTGATCATCCGGCCCCACAGCGGCCGGAACGCGATCCGTCCACGGCCGGCGGCCCGCACCAGCTGGCCGGTGATCAGGAACCCGGAGATCAGGAAGAAGACGTCGACGCCGCCGGAGATCCGGCCCAGCCACACGTGGTAGACCACGACCAGTAACGCCGCGAGGGCACGCAGTCCCTGCAACTCTGGCCGATAGCGGCGGCGCGTTTCCGCTGCTTCGGCGGCTGGCATACGCGATTCCTCACTGACGGTCGGACGTCCTGGCAGCCTAGGTGGTGACCCAGGGTGATTTCGTTCCCGCCCTGCCGGACGGAAGACCCCAGGCTTCCGCCACCCGCTCCGGGGTCAGCACCGAAGCGGGCGCGCCTTCGCCGACGAGGCGGCCGTCCTGCAACAGCAGGCAGTGATCGGCCCGGCCCGCCACTTCGAGATCGTGCGTGACCCGTACGACCGTCGTGCCCTCGGCGAGTGCGGCGTGCAAGGCTTCGTCGATCAAACCGCGGGCGTGCAGGTCGAGACCGGCCGAGGGCTCGTCGAGCAGCAGCAACCCGGATCGCTGGGCGAGTCCCTGCGCCACCAGCGCGCGCTGCCGCTGCCCGCCGGACAGCATGCCGATCGGCCGGTCCGCGATCGACGTGATCTCCAGTAGTTCCAGGCAGTCCCCGACGATCTTCCGGTCCACCTTGGACAGTCGTCGCCAATGGCCCCGGTGCGCCCAGCGGCCCATCGTGACGGTCGCGCGCACGGTGATCGGCAGCGATCGCGACACCTCGCTCTGCTGGGTCACGTAGGCGACTCGGCTCGGATCCCGGCGGGTCACCGAACCGGTGGTCGGCGGGAGTACGCCCGCGACGAGGTTGAGCAGCGACGACTTGCCCGCGCCGTTCGCGCCGGCGACCGCGGTGAGCCGCGCCGACGGGATCTGGGCGGTGATCCCGCGCAGCACCTCGCGGGAGCCGTAATGGGCGTGCGCACGGTCGATCGTGAGCGCCGTTGTGTCCTGGGTCATCCCACCTCTTTCAGATAATGACAATCATTACCACTATAGTGTGACGCGTGGAATGGTTGCTGATCCCCTTCGAGGTGTCGTTCGTGCAGCGTGCGCTGGTGGCCGGAGTGCTGGTTTCGGCGGTGTGCGCGGTCGTGGGCACCTGGGTGGTGTTGCGCGGTATGGCGTTCATCGGCGACGCGATGTCGCACGGCATGTTGCCCGGCGTGGCGATCGCCTCGCTGACCGGCGTGAACCTGCTGATCGGTGCGGCGATCAGCGCCGGCGTGATGGCACTCGGGGTGACGGCGCTCGGGCGTTCGCGGCGGCTTTCCGAGGACACCACGATCGGGCTGTTGTTCGTCGGCATGCTCGCGAGCGGCGTGATCATCGTGTCGCATTCGCGGTCGTTCGCCGTCGATCTCACCGGATTCCTGTTCGGTGACGTGCTCGCCGTCGGATCGGGCGACCTGGTGGGCCTCGCGATCACCCTGCTCGTCGTGGGGGTGGTGGCACTGGCGGGACACCGCTCGTTCACCGCACTCACCTTCGACGTCCGCAAAGCACACACCCTGGGGCTGCGGCCACGGCTCGCGAACGCGGTGCTGCTCGGGCTGGTCACGCTCACGATCGTCGCGTCGTTCCGTGTCGTGGGGACACTGCTGGTGTTCGGCCTGCTCATCGCCCCCGCCGCGGCGGCGCTCTTCTGGTCGCGGCGGATCACCACGATCATGCTCGTCGCGGCGCTGCTCGGCATCGCCGCCACGGTCGGCGGTCTGCTCGTGTCCTGGCATTGGGGCACCGCGGCCGGCGCGACCATCGCCGCCGCAGCGGTCCTCCTGTTCTTCCTTTCCGCGTTCCTTTCCTTCGTACGACAGCGATTCCGTTCCCTGACACCGGAGATCGAGTGCTCACGATGAAACTGAAAGCAGTGGCGGCGGTCGTCACGGCGCTGACCCTGGCGGCGTGCGGCGGCGAGCAGCCGAAGGAGGTGACCGCGGAAGTCCCGCACGGCTATGTCGAAGGCGCCGAGGAAGCGGCCGAGGCGCAGTCACGGCTGATCGTCGCCGATTCGGACACGGGCGCGGTGCGGGTCGTGGACCTCATCACCGAGGAGGTGCACGAAGTCGGGCGCGTCGACGGCGTGCAAGCCGTGACCGGCGACGGCCGCTTCGGCTACCTGACCGCCGGTGACGGCACGATCCGGGTGATCGACAGCGGATCCTGGATGGTCGACCACGGTGACCATGTCCACTACTACCGGGCGAAGGTCCGTGATGTCGGGCTGGCGCCGGGAAAGCAGCTCTTGGCGGCCTACAGCGATCCCGCCGTCTCCGCACTGTCCTATTCGGACGGAACGGCGATCCTGCTCGACCGTGCCGCGCTGGACAAGGGGACGGTCACCGAACTGGGGAAGATCCCGCGCGAGCCGCATGCCGGCGTCGCGATCCCGTACGGCGAGCACATCATCGCCACGGTGGCGGACACCGGTAAGCCGTTCGCCCGCGGAGTGCGTGTTCACGACCGCCAGGGCAAGGCCGTGGCCGAGATCGACCAGCCGTGTCCGGAACTGCGGGGCCAAGCGGTGACCCGGCGTGGTGTCGTCTTCGGATGCGCGGACGGCGCTCTGCTGGTGACCGAAAAGGACGGTGCGTTCGCCGGGTCGAAGATCCCGTATCCGCGCAGCGTCACCGCTCAGGAACGCGCCACCGCCTTCTTCCATCGGCCGGGTGGTGCCACGCTGGCCGCCCGGGCGGGCGAGTCGGCCGTGTGGTCGCTGGACGTCGGACGCCGCAGCTGGCAGTACGTCGAGACCGGACCGGTCGCCGCGGTGAACGCCGTCGCTGAGGGCGGCCCGCTGCTGGTCCTCAGCCGAGACGGGAAGTTGCGCTCCTTCGACGGCACCGGCAAGGAACAGACGGCGATCCCGCTCCTGGCTCCGGAAGCGACAGCCGCCGCCTCGATCCAGGTCGATCTGACGCGCGCCTACGTCAACAACCCGCTGTCCGCTGAGGTGTACGAGATCGACTACAACGACAACCTCCGGCGTGCCAGGACCCTGAAGGTCGGCGGCAAGGCGGGTCACATCGTGGAGACCGGCCGATGAGGCGCCGGGCGCTCGCCCTGGTCGCGGTGGTGCTGCTGGCGGCGGCGGGGTGCTCCGGAAGTGGCGGGGGCGGCAAGTCGGTCGTCGTCACGACGAACATCCTCGGCGACATCACCCGCGCCGTCGTCGGCGATCAGGCCGACGTGACCGTGTTGATGAAGCCGAATGCCGATCCGCACTCGTTCGGCATCTCCGCACAGCAGGCCGCCCAGGTCGAGCGGGCGGGCCTGATCGTCTACAACGGACTCGGGCTCGAAGAGGGCATGCTGCGCACCGTCCGCACCGCCGAGGAAAACGGCGTACCGGCGCTGCCCGCCGGGGAACGGGTGAATCCAATCAGTTACGCCGACAACAAGCCGGACCCGCATTTCTGGACCGATCCGGCACGGGTGCGCGACGCGGTGAAGACGATCGCGGACGAGGTCGTCGCCCATGTCGGCGGCGTCGACGAAGCGGTCATCCGCGCGAACGCCGACCGCTATCGCGGGGAGATCGAAGCGCTCGACCGCATGATGACCGAGAAGTTCGGCGGGATTCCCCGTGAACGCCGGAAGCTGGTGACGAACCATCACGTGTTCGGCTACCTGGCCCAGCGGTTCGGATTCGAGGTCGTCGGCGCGGTGATCCCCGGCGGGACGACGCTCGCATCACCCAGTTCGTCGGATCTGAAATCTCTCGCCGACACCGTTCGCGCGGCGGGCGTGCCGGTGATCTTCGCGGATTCCTCCCAACCGGACCGGCTCGCGCGGGTACTGGCGGAGCAGGCCGGACTGCACGTCCAGGTGGCCCCGCTGTTCTCCGAGTCGCTCAGCGAACCAGGCCAGGGCGCGGCCACCTATCTGGAAATGATGCGCGCCAACACCGAATCGATCACCACCGGTTTGACCCGTTCCTGATCGGAACAGACGAAAGGCACAGTGAAATGGCACGGAAGACCCGATATCTCGCGCTGATGGCGACGACGGCGAGCACCCTCGCACTCGCCGCCTGCGCGACCGAACAGCCGGCGGCGGAACCCGGAAAGGACGCGGCTCCGGCTCCTGTCGTCGCGAATCCGGTGGCCGTCACCTACGACGGCGGAATCGTCCTGCTCGACGGGAAGTCCTTGCAGGTCGCGAAGAACCTTCCGCTGGAAGGCTTCAACCGGCTCAACCCGGCCGGAAACGACCGGCACCTCATGGTCTCGACCTCCACCGGGTTCCGGGTCCTCGACGCCGTCGGCGCCGTGCTGACGGACAACGAGGTGAAGGCGGCCAAGCCGGGCCACGTCGTCCGTCACGCCGGCAAGACGGTGCTGTTCGCCGACGGGACCGGTGAAGTGACCGTCTTCGACCCGAAGACGATCGGTACCGCTGCCTTCCCCGCGCCGAAGCACAAGACGCCGGAAGCGCATCACGGCGTGGCCGTCGAACTCGAGAACGGCGAACTGGTGACCACGGTCGGGAACAAGGACAAGCGCTCCGGGATCGTGGTGCTGGACAAGGACAAGAAGGAGATCGCGCGCAACGAGCAGTGCCCCGGTGTGCACGGTGAAGCCGCCGCGCGCGGGGAAGCGATCGTGGTCGGCTGCCAGACCGGGGCGCTGATCTACCGGAACGGGGTGATCACCAAGGTGACCAGCCCGGATGCCTACGGGCGCATCGGCAACCAGGCGGGTTCGGACGTCTCGCCGATCACCTTGGGCGACTACAAGGTCGACGAAGCGGCCGAACTCGAGCGCCCGACCCGGATTTCCCTGATCGACACCGAGAAGGCCACGCTCAAGCACGTCGACATCGGCACCAGCTACACCTTCCGCTCGCTGGCCCGCGGTCCTCAGGGCGAGGCGCTGGTGCTGGGCACCGACGGTCAGATCCACGTGATCGACCCGGTGAGCGGTGCGGTGACGAAGAAGATCGCCGTCATCGGCACTTGGCAGGAGCCGATCGAGTGGCAGCAGCCGCGCCCCGCGATCTTCGTCCGCGGCGGGACCGCGTACGTGACCGATCCCGGGAAGAAGGAGATCCACTCGGTCGACCTCGCGTCCGGCGCGAAGACCGCGACCGGCACGATCCCGGGAACGCCGAACGAGGTCAGCGGCGTGCTCGGAGGCTGATCAACGCGTCCGTGAAGGCCTCCTTGAGGGACCCAGAGTCCCTCAAGGAGGCCTTCACGGACGGAGCCGGAACCTGCGGCGGCAGGCGGTCAGCGGCGGATGAGGCCCAGGTCGGTCGCGGTGGCGACGGCGGCCGTGCGCGAGTCGACGCCGAGTTTGGTGTAGCTGCGGGCGAGGTGGGATTTCACGGTGCCTTCGGTCAGGTGGAGCCGTTCCGCGATGGCCCGGTTGGACAGACCGTCGGCGACCAGGACCAGGACTTCGATCTCGCGCAATGTCAGCGCGGCGGTGGGCATCCGCATGCGGTTCATCAACCGGTCGGCGACGGTCGGAGCGAGGGTGGTGCGTCCGGCGGCGGCAGTACGCACGGCGGCCACCAGATCCTCGGGTGGGGCGTCCTTGAGGAGATAGCCGGTGGCGCCCGCTTCGATGGCGGGCAGCGTGTCGGCGTCGGTGTCGTAGGTGGTGACGATCAGCACGCGCGGAGCGCCCGGCCGCGCCGTGATCACCGCGGTGGCTTCGGCGCCGGTCATGCCGGGGCCGAAGCGCAGATCCATCAGCACGACGTCGATGTCGCCTTCCGCGGCGCGGGCCACGGCTTCCTCCGCGGTCGCGGCTTCGGCGGAGACGACGAGGCCGGGTTCGGTTTCCAGCAAGGCGCGGAGACCCGCCCGGACGATCGGATGATCGTCGGCCAGCAGGAGCCGGATCGGGGGTTCGGTCACGGACGTTCCTTGGTTTCGACGGGCAGCCGCACGGACAACTCGGTGCCGTGACCGGGGGAGGACTCGACGGTGAAGGTTCCGTCCAACGCCTCGGCTCGGGTCCGCATCGCGGTCAGACCGAAGCCGCTGTGTTCCGGATGGAAGCCCACACCGTTGTCGACGATGTCGAGGGTGACGTGCTCGTCGAGGTAGCACAGGGTGACTTCGGCGGTTGACGCGTCGGCGTGACGGACGGTGTTCGCGAGGGCAGCCTGGCCGATGCGCAGCAGGGCGACCTCGTATGCGGTCGGCAGGGGCGTGGGTGTACCGGTGAACCGGAACCGCGCGGCGATCCGGTGCCGGGCGCTGGTGGTGGCACACAACCGTTCCAACGCGTCGGCGAGCGTGGTGTCGTCGAGCGCCGGCGGGGACAGCGCGTCGACGAAGCGGCGGGCTTCGGCCAGGTTGTCGGCGGCCGCCTGCCGGGCCTGCTCGACGTAGCGGGCGGCGTTGCCGGCGGTGTCGGGAAGGGTTCGTTCCGCGGCACGCAACAGGAGTTGAATGCTCGACAGTCCTTGGGCGAGGGTGTCGTGGATCTCGTGGGCCAGCCGTTCCCGCTCGGCGAGCACTCCCGCCGCGTGCTGGGCTTCGGCGAGATCGGCGCGGGTGGCGGTCAGTTCCTCGATCAGGTTCCGGCGTCGTTCGCTTTCGCGGTACAGCGCCTGGTATCCCCAGACGACCGCGACCGCCACGGCGGCTCCCAGCGCCGGGCCGATCGCCGCCGCCGGGACGAAGGAACCTTGGTGGGCGGCGAACGCGGTGATCGCCGCCAGCGCGGTCGCGATCACCGCGACCAGGCCCTGGCGGCGCGGCAGCAGATGCAACTGCAGGAAGTAGAGCGGGAAGGCGACCCAGACGCCGTCGGCGGTCAGCACCAGCAGGACCAGCCACACGACGCCCACCGCGATCAGCCACCACTGGGCGGCCTGCCGGGACGTCCTGACACGCGGCAGGAGCGGCCCTGCCGCGTACACGACAGCGCACGCCAACGCCGTCGCGACGACCGCTCCCGCGTCGGACGAACCGTCCGCCACCGCACGGACGGCCGCGAGTGCGAGCAGGGCGATGAGCAGCAGGTGCAGACACCAGGTCAGCAGCCGGCTGGTCGGGGTCAACGGGAATGTGGTGGTCACAGTGCTTTCAGATTACGGAGCGCGACCGGCGGCCGCCTCTATCCAAAGGTAGAACCGGCGTGCCGTCTTCTGGCCGGCGAAGTGCCATCTCCGGCCAGATGTCGTCGCGGTCCTCGGCGGCGATCGTGGAGAGGTAACCAGCCCACCCCGCCGGAGAGGACAGACCGGAACCGTGTTCGTCGCCTGGAGAGATCTGAGATTCGCCAAAGGGCGGTTCGCCCTGATGGGAGCCGTGGTCGTGCTGATCACCCTGTTGGTCGGCCTGTTGTCCGGGCTCACCGCCGGGCTGGGTGAGCAGAACATTTCCGCGATCACCGGCCTGCCCGCCGACAAGATCGTCTTCGCCGCTCCTGGTGACGGGCAGAGCCTGTCCTACGCCAACTCCGTGATCACCGAGACACAGCGGCGGCAGTGGGCCGAAACCCCGGGTGTCACCGGTGCCGAGCCGTTGGGCATCTCCACCACCAAGGCCACCGCGGGAAACCGCAGTGCCGGGATCTCCGTCTTCGGAGTCCGGCCCGGTTCGGCGCTCGCCCCGGAGACCGGGAACATCACCAGTGGCTCGGTGGTGCTGTCGACGTCCGCCGCCGACGACTTGGGCGTCCGGAACGGGGACACCATCGCCGTGGCCGGACGCCGGCTGACGGTCTCCGCCGTGGCGGGGGACGCCTGGTTCAGCCACACCCCGGTGGTGTGGGCCGGGCTCGACGTCTGGGCGAAGACGGTGCCGCCCACCGGCGGTGAGCCGAGCGCGACGGTGCTCGCGCTGACCACCACTGCCGGCGCCGATCTCGCGGCCACCGATCTCGCCGCCGGCACGAAGACGGTCTCGAAGAGCGACTCGTTGTCCGCGATCGGCTCCTACACCTCGGAAAACGGCTCGCTGCAACTGATGCGAGGCTTCCTCTTCGCCATCTCCGCGCTCGTGATCGGCGCCTTCTTCACCGTCTGGACGATCCAGCGCAGCGGGGACATCGCCGTCCTCAAGGCGCTGGGGGCGAGTACGGCCTTCCTGCTGAAGGACGCGCTCGGCCAGGCTGTCGTCCTTCTCGTCGGTGGTACCGCCGTCGGCACCGCACTGGCCGTCGGCCTCGGCGCGGTCGTCGCCGGATCCGCCGTGCCGTTCCTCCTGACGCCGGCCACCCTACTGGTCCCGGCCGCCGTGATGATCCTGCTCGGCGCTCTCGGGGCCGCGCTTTCCGTCCGCCGCATCACCTCCGTCGACCCGCTGACCGCATTGGGGAGTGCCCGATGAGCCTGAACCTGACCGATGTCACCCTCACCTATCCCGACGGCGATTCCCGCCTCACCGCCCTCGACGGCGTCACCCTGGACGTCCCGCCGGGCACGATCACCGCCGTCGCCGGGCCTTCCGGCTCGGGCAAGTCCAGCCTGCTCGCCGTCGCCGCCACCCTCATCACCCCGGACCACGGGACCGTCACCATCGACGGCACCGAGACCACCGGGCTGAGCCGTGGTGAACTCACCGAGCTACGCCGCCGCAAGATCGGGATCGTCTTCCAGCAACCGAATCTGCTGCCCGCCCTCACCGCCGCCGAACAACTCCAGGTCATGGCCCGGATCGACGGCCGCTCCCCGTCCGCGGCACGCGGCGTGGCCCTGGATCTGCTCGACGCCGTCGGCCTCGGGTCGCAGGCCGGACGTCGCCCGCACCAGCTCTCCGGCGGCCAACGGCAGCGGGTGAACATCGCCCGTGCGCTGATGAACGAGCCCACCGTGCTGCTGATCGACGAACCGACGAGCGCCCTCGACCACGACCGCGGTGCCGCGGTCATCGACCTGATCACGCGCCTGACCCATCAGCGGGCCACCGCCACCGTCCTGGTCACGCACGACCGGGCCCATCTCGCCGCGGTCGATCGGATCGTCGAAGTCCATGATGGACGGTTGGGCAGCCCCACGCCGGTCGGCTGATCCGCCTAACGGTCATAGGGACTTTCGCCCCTTCCTCGTGGGCCGGTCGGCGACGCGACCGGGACCCGGGAGCAGGTGCCGGGGGACTTCGTCCTCTGCGATCGGGAGGCGCCGCCATTCGAGACTGGGACCGGCCCACGACAGCGGGTCCGACCTCGAAAGGAGCCGGGGATGCCGATCGCCATGGAAGGTTCGATCGTCGCCGGGATCGACGGATCGCGCTCGGCGAGGACGGCGGCCCTTTGGGCGGCGGCCGCCGCTTCGCGAAGGGGTGTGCCGCTCCGGCTCGTCCATGTCTACGCCGTGCCGCTCGCGAAGGTACCGAGTGTCCTTCCGCCGGCGGAGACGATCCGAGCGGGGTTCGCCGGTCTGGGGGAAGAGTGGGTGTCCCAGGTGCGGGAGGCGGTGCTGGCCCGCTTTCCGGGCGTGGTCGTCGAGACCGCGGTCCGGGAGTGGAGCGCGGTGCCCGCGCTGGTCCAGGAGTCCACCAGGGCGACGATGCTGGTGCTGGGATCACGGGGGCTGGGCGGGTTCACCGGACCGTTGATCGGTTCCACCGCGGTCGCGCTCGCCAAATACGGTCACTGCCCGATCGTGGTGGTCCGCGGCGCGTGGCGCGACGAGGACCGGATCGTGGTCGGCACGGATGGTTCTCCGGCGAGCGAGGGCGCCCTCGGGTTCGGCTTCGACGAAGCGAGTTCGCGGAACACCGGGCTGACCGTCGTCCGGACCTGGTCCGACCTGTCGGATCGGGTCGAGGACGACGAGCGGAAGTCGATCGAAGAGCAAGTGGCTCCGTGGCGGGACAAGTACCCGGAGGTGCCGGTCGAGTTCGTCCTGCGGCAGGGGCGTCCCGTCCGTGCCCTGCTCGAACTCGGCAAGCGGGCGGGCCTGCTCGTCGTCGGCTGCCGTGGCCGCGGCGGATTCGAAGGGATGCTTCTGGGCTCGACGAGCCAAGCGCTGATCGCCCATGCGGAGTGCCCTGTCGCCGTCATCCGGCCCGCTGTACCGAGCGACGACGCCGACCTGTGAGACGGGGAACGACATGCGGGCAAGGGATCTGATGACGAGGCCGGTCGTGACCGTCACCGCGGGGACGACCGCCAAACACGCCGCCGAACTGCTGACCGAGCACGGCTTCACCGCTCTGCCGGTGGTGGACGAAGACGACCGCTTGATCGGCATGGTGACCGAGGCGGACCTGATCCGGGATCGATTCCCCGAAGACGTCCGGTTCGTCCGGCGTCCCGCCGGGCATGGGACACCGGGTGCCACCGTGGCGGAGGTGATGACGACACCCGCCACCGCGATGAGCGCCGGGGCGGACCTCGCGGAGGTCGGCAAGGCGTTGCTCGACGGGAAGATCCGCGCGATGCCCATTGTGGACGGTGCGGCGGTGGTGGGCATCGTCACCAGGGCCGATTTCGTCCGCGCCTTCGCCAGGTCCGACGGCGCGATCGCCGCCGACGTCCGGCACCACCTCGCGATCTACGGCGGTCCCGGCCGCTGGACGGTCGACGTCGAAGACGGCCTTGTCCGGATCGGGGACCGATACGGGAACGACACCGACCACCACGTCGCGAAGGTCATCGCGGAGGGGATCCCCGGTGTCGTCCAAGCGAAAGTGACCTACCAGGAAGGTGAGAGATGAACCGGATCGTCGTCGGGGTGGACGGAGCGGAACCGGGCCGGGCGGCCGTGCGATGGGCGGCCGCCGTCGCGGCCGAACGAAAGTTGGGGCTGCTGATCGTGCATGCCCTGCACGTGGAGCAGTGGGCCTACGGTGGCGGGCTGGCCGGTCCGGTGCCGTGGTTCGACGTGCTCGCGGGCGAGGGGCGGCGCGTCCTCGAGGAGGCCGTGGCGGATGCCGGATCGACCGCGCCCGGTGTCCCGGTCGACACCCTCATGCCCGCGGATTCGCCGGTCCCGACGCTGGTCGACGCGTCGAAGTCGGCCACGATGGTCGTGGTCGGCGGGACGGGCAAAGGTTTCTTCGGGCAGATGACCTTGGGATCGACGGCGTCCGCGCTGATCGCGCACGCGCACTGTCCCGTGGTCGTGCTCCGTGGCAGGAAGGGCACGGCGAACCAACCCGACACGGGGCCGGTGGTGGTCGGGATCGACGGGAGCCCGACGAGCGAGCGGGCCTTGGAGGCCGCTTTCGACGAAGCCTCGCGCCGGTCCGCGACGCTGGTCGCCGTGCACGCGTGGTCGGACGTCACCTATGACGACGTCTACGGGATGGCGCGGCTGATGAGCCAGTGGGAGTCCATTGAGGACGATGAGCGCAGGCTGCTCGCGCAACGTCTCGCGGGCTGGCAGGAGAAGTATCCCGACGTCACGGTGGAACGCTCGCTCGTTCGTGACCGGCCGCGGCAGGCTCTGCTGGAGTGGAGCGCCAAGGCGAGGCTCGTGGTCGTGGGCAGCCGCGGTCGCGGCGGGTTCACGGGACTTCTGCTCGGCTCGACCAGCCAGGCGTTGGCCCAGCACGCCGAATGCCCTGTGATGGTGGTCCGCCGAGTGGAACGCTGAAGCCGGTACGGACGATGAACGAGTCGTCACCCGATCCGGAAGGAGGTGGCGATGGCGTCCGAGCCATCACCGGCGGGCGGGCATCCGCCGCCCAGCGCGGCGGTGCTGACCGGGCTCCGGCTGGACGAGTTGCTGCACGAGGTCCAGGAGCGGCTTTCGGAGATCGTGAAGACCCGTGACCGGCTGCAAGGGTTGCTCGACGCGGTTCTCGCGGTAGGGACCGGTCTCGAACTCGATTCGACCCTGCAGCGCATCGTCCAGGCCGCGGTCGAGCTGGTCGACGCCCAATACGGGGCGTTGGGCGTCCTCGGCGACGAGGACGGCCTCTCCCAGTTCGTGTACGTCGGCATCGACCAGGACGTACGCGAGACGATGGGCCACCTGCCCGAGGGCAGGGGCCTGCTCGGCCTGCTCATCGAGGATCCGCAGCCGGTGCGGGTCCCGGACCTTTCGGCGCATCCCGCCTCGGTCGGCTTCCCGGCCAACCATCCGCCCATGCACAGCTTCGTCGGTGTGCCGGTCCGGGTACGGGACGAGGTGTTCGGGAATCTGTACCTGACCGAGAAACGCGGAGCCGCCGAGTTCACCGCGGACGACGAGGTCGTCCTGCAGGCACTCGCGGCGGCCGCGGGCGTGGCCATCGACAACGCCCGTCTGTTCGAGCGCTCCCGGACCCGGGAGCGATGGCTCGAGGCGGTGGCGAAGGTCAACGGCGAGCTGCTCGGTGGCGCGTCGGTCGTGGACACGCTGGCGCTGATCGTCGGAAGCGTCCGCGAGCTGGCCGGGGCCGACGAGGTGATGATCCTTCTCGCCGAAGACGGCGAGAAGGGGACGCGGTCGTTGACGGTCACCGCGGTGAGCAGCGGACGGCACGGTCCGCTGCGAGGGAAGCAGGTCTCCGGTGAGCATCCCCTGCTCGACGAGATCTTCGCCGGCGGGCAGACCTGTCTCGTCGCCGACCTCGGCACCGTGTTCGGTTCGGCGGACACGGCACTTTCCGGTCCCGGGGCGCTGGCGCCGTTGACCAGCGCGACGGGTGTCGGCGGCGTGCTGGTCGCCAGCCGGGAAAAGGGCACGCAGCAGTTCAAGGCCGACCAGATCCCGATGTTGTCGTCGTTCGGCGACCAGGCCGCCGTGGCGCTCGAGTTCGCCGAAAAGCAGCGCAACCAGCGCCTGCTGGACGTGCTCGCCGACCGGGACCGGATCGCGCAGGATCTCCACGATCACGTCATCCAGCGACTTTTCGCCACCGGCATGAGCCTCCAGAGCATCCTGCCGAGAGTGCCGGACGACTTCGCCCGCAACCGGGTCACGCAGGCCGTCGAGCAACTCGACCGGACCGTTCGCGAGATCAGGACCTCGATCTTCGACCTGCACACCGCGGGAGCGGGGGAGTCGGCCGGTCTTCGCCGGCGGCTGCTCGACATCGTCACGGAACTGACCCCGGCTTCGGCCGTGACACCGTCGGTCCGGATCGCGGGCGCGGTGGACACCCTCGTGCCGGTCGAGGTGTACGAGCACGCCGAGGCCGTCGTCCGTGAGGCGCTGAGCAACGCCATCCGGCACTCGGGCGCGAAAGAGATCTCCGTGACCGTCGAGGCCGGCACCGAACTCGCCATCGAGGTGAGCGACGACGGTGTGGGACTGCCGTCGTCCGGCCGGCGCAGCGGGCTCGACAACCTTTCGCAACGCGCCGACCGGTGCGGCGGATACGCCGAGTTCACCGGCAGGGAGGGCGGCGGGACCCGGATCTCGTGGCGTGTCCCGCTGTCGCACGAAGGCGCCTAGCGGTCGCCGAACAGGCGGATCCGGTCTTCCTTCTTGAGCTCGTTCGCGAGCACGGCGGCCTGGGTCCGGCGCTGGATACCGAGTTTGCCGAGGATGCGGGAAACGTAGTTCTTGATCGTCTTCTCCGCCAGGAAGAGCCGTTCGCCGATCTCCCGGTTGGTGAGCCCTTCCCCGATGAGCTCGAAGACGGCACGCTCCTGCTCGGACAACCCGGCGATCGGATCGTCACGGTCGTGCTCCCGGCGGATGCGGTTCATCAGGGCGGCGGTGGTGCGGCTGTCGAGCAGTGAGCCGCCTTCGGCGATGGTCCTGATCGCCGAGACGAGGTCGTTGCCGAGCACCTGTTTCAGGACGAAGCCGGAGGCACCCGCCATGATCGCGGTGAGCAGGGCCTCGTCGTCGGCGTAGGACGTGAGCATCAGGCAACGCAGGTCGGGCCGGGTCGAGAGCAACTCGCGGCACAGCTCGATACCGGTGCCGTCCGGGAGGCGGACGTCCAGCACCGCGATATCGGTTTCGGTCGCGGGAATCCGGGTGAGCGCTTCGGAGACCGACGCGGCCTCGCCGGAGATCTCGATGTCCGGCTCGCTGCCGAGCAGATCGGACAGCCCCCGCCGGACGATCTCGTGATCGTCGACCAGGAACACCTTGGTCGCCATGGCTCGTCCTCCCGCCGCAGGGTCCTGGCCGTGCTGCCGAACCTACTCCGGCACGCGGGACGGCACAGCGGTCTGGACGTCCCGGCGTCGTAGGGCTTTGGTCCCGGAGATCGGAGCCGTCCGCACCTGCGCACCTCTCCCGTAGTGGCGCACGGTGGATTCGAGCACGGCGCCACCGCGGAGGGCAGGGAGCATGGAGCGACGAGAGAACTGGTCGGCGGGGGAGACGGAGGTCCTCGCCCGGACCTTGCTGCGGGCGCCCTCGGTGCACAACACCCAGCCGTGGATCCTGGAGTTCGACGGCGGAAGGCTGCTGCTGATCGAGCGCCGTGACCTGAACCTCCCGGAACACGATCCGCTGGGCCGCGACCGGGTGATCTCCTGCGGCGCCGCCCTCACGAACCTGGAGCTCGCCGTCCGCGTGCTCGGCTACGCACCGCGCACGGAGACGTTCCCCGAACCGGGCCGCCCGGAAGTGGTCGCGTCGGTCACGCCAGGCGAGCGTGCGCTGCCGTCCGCGGACGACCTGCACCGCTACTCGGCCATCGAACGACGGCGCAGCCACCGGCGGCGGTTCGCCGGACGGCCCGTCTCGCGTCAGCGGATCGGCGAGCTGGTGGACACCGCCGCCTCGGCCGGCGTCGAAGCCAGGCCGATCCGTGACGAGCTGGAACTCGGTCGCGTCGCCGAACTGCTCGAATTCGCGGCGGAGGCCCACCAGCACGATCACGGATACCAGCGCGAGCTCGCCCTGTGGACGATCCGGGACGAGGTGTCGCATCGCCACGGTGTGGGGCTCGCCGCGACGGCGCTTCCCCCGGGCTCGCTGCCCTGGGCGGGCTTGGTCCGGCCGTCGACGGCATTGCCGGACAGCGTGGTCCTGACCCATCGGCTGACGGAAGAGACGTTGCTCGCCTTCTTGACCCTCGACGACACCCGGCACGACCACTTGGCCGTGGGGCAAGCGGTGCAGCGCACCTGGCTCGACGCGGTCGACGGAGGTCTCGTCGGCTCGGTGCTGACCCAGCCGCTGCACCTGCCCGAAGTGCGTTCCGCGCTGTGCGACGATCTCGAACTCGCCGGTTTCCCGCAGCTGCTCATGCGGCTCGGCTATCCCGCCGGCGCGGTGCCGTCCAGCCCGCGTCGCGCGATCGACGAAATACTCGGCCGCGGTTTCTGAAGCCGGGACTCCACAAAGGACATACGACAGCTCGGTCCACGATATGGGACCGCGCGTCGTCATGTCCTCTTTCCGAACAGTGGGAAAAATGCTGGGTTTCGGCCGCTGCGCGCGCCATGGTCATTTTGACGGGTTCCCACTCGGCTTCGGGCACGTAAAAGGATCTCGTAACTTCCGGCGAACGGGGAAATTCGTTCCGTTTTGTCACGCGGTCGTTCTCCCGAATTTCGAAGTGACTGCGAATACGTCATTCTTCTGCCCTAATTCCATCGAACTCGGCTGTTTGCCGTCATAACCTCGCGCGCTGTCGTCGGGTTATGGCCTGGGAGAAACGGACGACCGATCTTTCGTACTTACGGAGGTACCCGTGGAAAGTGTCGCGCACTACTTTCCAACCCTGTCACCTCCGCCAGGACATCTTGTCCGGCAGGTACTCCCGAACTCCGCCTTATACCCCACCGCGAATGCGGCCACTGTGGCTACCTATTAAGGAAAATGGTGAATTCTTCCCCGAAACTCGATGTCAGCCCGAACCCGCCCCTGCCGAAGACGCGAAACGAAGGACTGGTCATACGAAAATACGGTGGCTCGTCGCTGGCCACACCTGAAATGGTGCACAACGTCGCCGCCGAGGTGGCTGCGATCGCCGAGGCGGGACATCGGGTGGTCCTGGTCGTGTCGGCGATGGGGGACAGCACCGACCGGTTGATCGCGCTGGCGGGCGAGTTCGCCGAACCGCCCGTTCCCCGGGAGCTCGACCAGTTGATGGCGACCGGTGAACAGGTCTCCGCGTCGGTGCTCGCGATGGCGTTGGCCGAGCGCGGGATCGAGGCCGTCTCGTTGTCCGGTGACCAGGCCGGGATCGAGGTCGCGGGTGAACCCGGCGCGGGGACCATCGTGCGGGTCGATCCCGGCAAGATCGTCGAACGGCTGCGTGACGCGCGGGTCGTGGTCGTCGCCGGATTTCAGGGCCGGAACGCCGACGGCGAACTGCTGACCTTGGGCCGAGGTGGTTCCGACACCACCGCCGTGGCGCTCGCGGCCGCGCTCGGCGGTTCCGAATGCGAGATCCGGACCGACGTGCACGGCGTTCGCACGGCCGATCCCCGGATCGTGCGGGACACCCGGGCGGTCCGGACGATCTCGTACGACGCCATGGTGGAGCTCGCCGGACTCGGCGCCCGCGTGCTGCATCCCAGATCCGTCGAACTCGCGCGCCGTCACGGAGTGGCGGTGCGGGTGACGCACGCGTCGGATCCCGGCCCGTCGACCGTCGTGACGGCGGAAGAACCGTCGCTGGAAGGCACTCCTCGCGTCATCGGCATCGCCCACGAGCGCGACGTGCGGCTCGTCCGTGTCGAGGTTTCGGCTTCCGGCCCGGACCACTACGCGCGCGTTCTCACGACGCTGGCGAACTGCGGAGTGCGACCGGACAACCTGAGCTGGCCCGATCCCGGCGAACTGCGGTTCACCGTCCGGGGGACCGAGCCGCTCGGACTGCCGATCACCCGGCTCGCGATGGACCTGGACGCCCGCTCCACGGTCTTCGAGGAACTCGGCTCGGTTTCCGTGGTCGGCACCGCGCTGCTCGATCCGCCCGGTTTCCTGCCCGAGTTGCTGCGGGTCCTCGCCGACCACCGGGTCACGGTGCCCGCGATGACGACCTCGCAGTCGCGCCTCACCGCCGTGATCCCCGCCGACGCCGTCGACACGACCGTCCGCGCCCTGCACGACTCCTTCGGCTTGTCGGCGGACAGGACATGAGCCCCTACGGACTGCCGTCGGGCCAGTTCACCACCGATGGCCTGGTCCTGACCTGCGACGGCCACGACCAGCGGATTCGATGGCGGGTCGGCGATCGGCTGGAAGAGTTGTACGAGCGGCTCTGCGACCGGCTGCGAGCCGACGGCCTCGGCGACCGTCTCGCGGTCGACGCCGAGGGCGAGAAGCTCACGTTCGACGGTTTGGACGAGCGGGCGAACCGGCTCGCCCGCCATCTGCGAGCCCACGGGGTGCGGCCCGGCGACCGGATCGGGTTGTTGTTCGGCGAACCGGTTCACCCCTACGTCGCGATGCTCGCCGTGCTCAAGGTGAACGCGGCGTATGTGCCGCTGGACGCGGGGTTTCCGGACGACCGCTTGGCCTACATCGTCCAGGACGCCGGCGTCCGGCTCGTGGTGTCGACCACCGCCCTGCGGGATCGGTTCGAACCGGGCAGCGTCGAGGTGGTCTGTGTCGACGAGGACTCGGATCGCATCGCCGGGTTGTCGGGCGAGCGGCTCACCGCGGTCGAGAGGGGCACTCCGGCCGGCGAACTCTGCTACGTCGTCTACACGTCCGGCTCGACCGGGCGGCCGAAGGGCGTGACGATCGATCACGCGTCGATCTGCAATTTCGTCCAGGTCGCCGCCGAGGTCTACGGCATCCAGGGCACCGACCGGGTCTACCAGGGCATGACGATCGCGTTCGACTTCTCGGTCGAGGAGATCTGGGTGCCGTTGCTGAGCGGCGCGACACTCGTGCCGAAACCCGGCGGCGCCGCGCTCGTCGGTCACGACCTCCTCGAATTCCTGCGGGAGAACGAGGTCACCGCGCTGTGCTGCGTCCCGACCCTGCTGGCCAGCCTCGACGAGGACCTGCCGCTGCTGAGATTCCTCCTGGTGTCCGGTGAAGCGTGCCCCGAAGACCTCGTACGCCGCTGGTATCGCCCGGACAGACGGTTCCTCAACGTCTACGGCCCGACGGAGGCCACTGTCACCGCGACGTGGTCGGTGCTGCGGCCGGATCGGCCGGTGACCATCGGCGTGCCCTTGCCGACCTATTCCGTCGTCATCCTCGACCCGGACGAGCCGAGGGCGCTGGCCGCGGGCGAACTCGGCGAGATCGGCATCGCGGGGATCGGGCTCGCCGGCGGCTACCTCAACCGGGCCGATCTGACCGAGCGCGCGTTCATCCCGGATTTCCTCGGCATCGGGCACAATCCGTCCCAGCGCATCTACCGCACCGGTGATCTGGGCCGGATCACCCCGGACGGCGAGATCGAGTACCACGGCCGCGCCGACACCCAGGTGAAGATCCGTGGCTACCGGGTCGAGCTCACCGAGATCGAGTCGGTCCTCCTGCAGATTCCCGGAATCGCCCAGGCGGTGGTCGAAACCCACCATCCGGAACCCGGCACCGTCGAACTGGTCGCCTACTACAGCCTGCGCCGCGACCAGGCGGACGTCGATCCCGGTGAACTCCGCGGGCGCCTGGCGGAACTGCTGCCGGGCTACATGGTGCCCGCGTATCTCGAAAAGCTCGACCACATCCCGCTGACTCCGGCGGGCAAGGCCGACCGCAAGCATCTCCCGGCGCCCAGCGGTCCGCGAAGAGCGGGAAACGACATCGGTTACGTGGCCCCGGCCACCGAGACCGAACTCCGCTTGGCGGAGGCGTTGGGCGGTGTCCTCGGGATCGAGCGGATCTCGGCGACGGGGCACTTCTTCGACGACTACGGGGCCGACTCCCTGCTGCTGGCCAAGTTCTGCGCGGTGATCCGGGAACGCGGCGACCTCGCGCCGTTGTCGGCCAGGGACGTGTACCTGAACCCCACTGTTCGTGGTCTCGCCGAGTCGACCGCCGCCGCGTCGCAGGTGACGGTCGCTCGCGCCGAGGAGCCGCGCGGCGCGTCGACCGTGGCGTATGTCCTTTGTGGAGTGTTCCAGCTCTTGGCGTTTCTGGCCTACGCCGCCGGTTCGGGCTGGATCCTGGACACGGGATTCGCCTGGATCTCCGCCGCGACGGGGTTCGTCGAGAGCTACGCGCGCGCCGTCGGACTCGGGCTCGTCGTCTTCGTCATCATGTCCGTGGTGCCGATCGCGGCGAAATGGACGATCGTCGGCCGGTGGAAACCGGGGGAGATCCCATTGTGGAGCGTGGGCTATCTGCGCTTCTGGACGGTCAAGACCTTGGTCAGGTTCAGCCCGCTGATGCTGTTCATCGGCACGCCCCTGTACTCGTGGTACCTGCAGGCGCTCGGTGCGGACATCGGCAGAGGCGCCGTGATCCTGTCTCGGAACCCGCCGGTGTGCACCGATCTGTTCAGCATCGGTGCTGGGGCGGTCATCCGGAAGGACGCGTACTTCTCCTGCTACCGCGCCAGGGCGGGGTGGATCCAGACCGGGCGGGTCACGCTCGGCGAGAACGCCTTCGTCGGTGAGATGACCGTGCTCGACATCGGCACGGCACTCGGCCACGACTCGCAGCTCGGCCACTCGTCGTCGCTGAACTCCGGGCAATCGGTCCCCGATGGCGAAAGCTGGCACGGGTCGCCCGCCCGCCTCTCCACAGTGGACTACCGGGCGCTGGGAACGGTCCCGCGCGGCAGGCTCAGGCCGACCGTCTTCTGCGCCTCCAGCCTGCTGCTCCTGCTCTCGGTGACACTTCCCGTGACGCTGGGCGGGGCGGACGTGTTCGCCGACCGCTGGCTCACCACGACGGCGGACTTCACGAGCTGGGCCTTCTACCGCGGCCGGATCCTCGACTCCGCGCTGCTGTACTTCGGGGCGTTGCTCGCCGGACTCGCGGTCGTCCTCGTGATCCCGCGCCTGCTCGGCCTCTTCCTCCGGCCGGACCGCGTCTATCCGCTCTACGGCAGGCATTTCGCCATCCAGCGGTTGATCGCGCGGCTGACCAACATGCGCGCGTACACGTATCTGTTCGGCGACAGCAGCTACATCGTGTACTACTTGCGCGCACTGGGATACGACCTGTCGAAGATCCAGCAGACCGGCTCCAACTTCGGGGTCGAGGTCAAGCACGAGACGCCGTTCCTCAGCACGGTCGGCACCGGCACGATGGTCTCGGACGGTCTTTCTCTGCTCAACGCCGACTTTTCGTCCTCGTCGTTCCGTCTGCGCAGGACGTCCGTCGCGCCGGAGGCGTTCCTGGGCAACGAGATCGCCTTCCCACCCGGTGCGCGGATCGGCCGGAACTGCCTGCTGGCCACCAAGGTCCTGGTTCCGCTGGACGGGCCGGTCCGGGAGAACGTCGGCTTGCTGGGGTCGCCCGCGTTCGAAATCCCCAGGACCGTCCGCCGCGACACCGGATTCGAGCATCTCGGCAGCGGGGACGCGCTGCACCGGGGCCTGCGGGCGAAGAACCGCCACAACACCGTCACCATCGCCATCTACCTGCTCGTGCATTGGCTGCACCTGCTCGGAATCCTGTTGATCGGTACGGCGGCCGGCGCCCTGCACGAGCGGATCGGCTCGCTCGCGGTCGGTGTCGGCATCGTGGCGACCCTGGTGTTCTCGGTCGCGTTCCTCATGGTGGCGGAACTCGCCGTGCAGGGCTTCCAGGCGCTGCGGCCGAGGTTCTGCTCGATCTACGATCCGGTGTTCTGGCGGCACGAGCGGTTCTGGAAGCTCAGCCCGGCCCGCTATCTCGCGCTGTTCAACGGGACGGCGTTCAAACCGTTCCTGCTGCGTCGCCTCGGTGTCCGGATCGGCCGTCGGGTCTTCGACGACGGGTGCGGGATCCCGGAGCGGTCGCTGGTGAGCATCGGCGACGACTGCGTGCTCAACCTGCACACCGTCGTGCAAGGACATTCGCTCGAGGACGGCACGTTCAAATCCGACTACATCGACATCGGTGCGGGGTGCACCCTCGGCACCGGCGCCTTCGTCCACTATGGAGTGACGATGGCGGACGGGGCGATCGCCGAAGCGGACGCGTTCCTGATGAAGGGCACCACGGCCCCGGCACGGACCCGCTGGTACGCCAATCCGGCGGTCGAACTCGACACGGCGGAAGAGATCACCGCGGCAAGGAGGCTGCCATGACCCGCACTCCCACGGCGAGACCGGCTCTCGCCCCCCGTGTCGAGGGCGCCCTGCCCGGTCCTCGTTCGGCCGAGTTCCTCGAACACCAGCGACAATGGGAATCCAGCGCGCGGGCGTATCCACGCCATCTGCCGATCGCCATCGCGGGCGCGGAGGGCAGCTACCTGTGGGACATGGACGGGAACGTCTTCCTCGACTTCCTGGCGGGTGCGGGCGTGCTCTCCCTCGGCCACAACCATCCCGAACTGGTGCACGCGGCCACTGAGCAGATGCACGTACTCACCCACGGCCTGGATTTCCCGACGGCGGCGAAGCGCGAGTTCGTCGACGCCCAGCTGTCCATGCTGCCGCCGAGCCTGAGCTCGCGGATGCGGATGCACTTCTGCGGCCCCGGCGGCGCCAACGCCGTGGACGCCGCGATCAAACTGTGCAAGACCGCGACCGGACGCGGTGACCTGGTGTCCTTCCAGGGCGGGTTCCACGGCTCGAGCCACGCCGCGATGGCGTTGACCGGCCTCGTCGCCCAGAAACGGCCGATCGCCAACGGGGTACCCGGCGTGCACTTCTTCCCGTACTCCTACTGCGCCCGGTGCCCGGTGGGGCTTTCGCCGGACACCTGCGCGACCAACTGCGTCGGCCTGCTGGAACGGTCGCTGCGGGATCCCAACGGCGGCATCCCCCTTCCCGCCGCGGTGATCCTGGAAATGGTGCAGGGCGAAGGCGGAATCATCCCGGCGGACCGCGACTTCGTGCGCCGGGTCCGCGCGCTGACCACGGAACTGGACATCCCGCTCGTCGTCGACGAGGTGCAGACCGGTTGCGGTCGCACCGGGACCTGGTTCGCGTTCGAGCACTACGACATCGAGCCCGACGTGATCATCGCCTCGAAGGCGTTGAGCGGGATGGGACTCCCGGTGGCGGTGATCTTCTACGACCGGCGACTGGACGGCTGGGCACCCGGTGCGCACACCGGGACGTTCCGCGGCAACCAGGCCGCGTTCGCCGCCGGCGCGGCGGCGGTCCGCATCGTCCGGCGTGACGACGTGCTCGGCAATGTCCGGCAGCGCGGACGAGAACTCGCGCAACGGCTCGGCGTCCTGCACGGCGACGTCTGGGTCCGTGAGGTGCGCGGTCTTGGCCTGATGTGGGGGATCGAGCTGGCCGATCCGCGCGACGGCCGTCCGGCCGGCGCATACGCCCGGGCCGTGCAGGCGTATGCGTTGCAGCACGGGCTGATCGTCGAACTCGGCGGCCGCGACGACAGCGTGATCCGCCTGATGCCGCCGCTCACCGTGACCGCCGAGGAGATCGACCTCGCCTGCGCGATCCTGCTGGACGCGATCGAGCGCTGCGGTCCGCCGCAGTAGGGAAGCCGCAGGTCCCGCCTCGTGAGTGGTGCGGACGGTTCTAACCGTCCGCATCACTCACGAGGCCGTTGCCTCTTCGGACAGCGTCGGTGTGCGCAACAGGCAGCATCGCAGGCTTTTCGTTCTTCGCCGCTCTTGCGTGGATAGGCTCGCTCACGCCCGGTCGGGCAGCTATCCGTTGCGAGGAAAGGAATCCAGCCCCATGCGGAAGAGTGCCAAGAGGCTTTCGGTAGTCGGTGCGGCCGCGCTCGGCCTGCTCGTCGCGGTTCCGGCGAGCCCAGCCTTCGCCATCGACCAGGTCGCCTGCGGCAACAGGGACGACTTCGTGAAGCTGGACATCTCGTTCGGCAACGGGATGGGCACCAACCGATGCTTCGCGAACGGCGGCGTCACCGGCACGGACATCGGCGGGGTCTACAACATCACCTCGGGCAACAACAAGGTGACGGTCAACTACGAGCGCAACGGCCGGTACGAATCGTCGACCCTCGGGTACTGGCAGGGGGTCGGTTTCGCCGGGACCGTCCGGGTGTACGAGGTGCGCATCTGGTGATGATCGCCTCAGGGGGAGCGACCAAAACTCCGGATACGGCCCGTGATCGATACCCGGCCGTTAGAGTGAACAGTCGCTGTAGCCGTCACCCTTGAGGAGTAGCAGTTCATGATCGCCGAGAGCGCGAACCAGCAGAGCGTGACCTTCCCGCAGGAAGCTACGCCGATCTTCGATCTGGTCGCGAAGATGGTGTCGCGGACGCAGACCGAGGACGAGCACGACTTCGAGCGCGAAGCCGGTCTCGCGACGTCGGTGTAGCTTCCTGCCGCGGCAGGTCAGTCAGACGATGTGCCGGCGTGGCCGCGGAGTTCCGCGGCCGTGCGGCGGGCGTGGGCCAGGCCGTCGAGTATCCATTGCGGGGGCTGCCGGTCGTTGGTCGCGATCCGCTCGTAGGCGGCGACGAGCCGTTCCGCGATCTTCAGCCGGGCTTCCACGGCAGGCGGCTCGGGGTCGCTCTGCTCGGACGGGATCGTGACCAGGGCCAAGTGTCCGGCTGGCGCACGAGTCGCGGGTTCGGCGGGTGTGTCGGCTCGCTGTTCCGTGGTGGACAGGCGTCGAAGACGGAGGGTCGTCTGCTCGGTGTTTCCCGGCACACCCTCGCGACGGGAGCCCTGCGAGGGGAAGGGATCCGCCCGGAACCGCGCGACCGAGGGCCAGTACCGGCTTCGTGCCGACTTCGGTGTCTCCCCGTCGAGACCGCCCGCGATCTCCTGCCAGGTCTTTCCGTCGAGTCGCGCCGCGACCACCGCCGCTTCGACGATCTGCTGCGCCATCCCGATCATGCCGGAGTGGTCGGGCGGGGAGGACGCGTCCACCCTGGCGGCGTTCGCCGCGAGATCGGCCAGTTCCGCCGCGTGCGCGGCGAGGACCAGATGGGCCCGGGTGGCCGCGGCGGGGATGGTGTGGCGTGTGGTCACCGTCCGCTCCTCGTGGCAGGCCGGAGGCTCGACAAGAGGCTCGCGGAATCCCGCATGCCGTGACTCACAGGTGTTCTCACCTTCTCTGATATGCAAACTTGCATAAATATGCAATTAACGGATGTGCGGCGCTGCGCAAGAACCGCGAGATTGTGCCCTGATCGGGTGTGGTCGCGCCCGTTCCGTGTGAGGTGACGTTCGGCCGCCCTCGATGTCGGGCACGATCAGGGAGGTGCGGACGGCTCTGCGGGGAAGGGATGCCGATGAACAGCCCCCTGTATCAGGCGACGGCGGAGTTCTTCAAAACGCTGGGGCATCCCGTCCGGATCCGCGTGCTCGAACTGCTCAGCGAGCGGGACCACCACGTCTCGGAGCTGTTGGCCGACCTCGGTATCGAGCCCGCCAACCTGTCGCAGCAGCTCGCCGTCCTGCGCCGGGCCAACCTGGTGGTGCCGCACAAGGACGGCACGACCGTCTCCTACTCCCTGACCAGTCCGTCGGTCGCCGAACTGCTCGTCGTCGCGCGCGGGATTCTGACCGGGGTGATAACCGGTCAGCTGGGACTGCTCGACGATCTGCAGAGTTCCACCGGTTCGGTTTCGCCTGAATCAGGATGAAAAGCAATTTCGATCATTCACGGCCACGCTGCGACCGTCATTTGTTTTCGTTGTCGGAATCGGCGTGCTGTCCATTCGATTCGGAATGGTCCTCGCCGTCCCGGGTCCGCCGTGTCTCCTCGACCAAAGAGTCGAAGATGGGGGTTCCGCACAGCTCCACATGGTCCTCCGTCGCGCCGGTCCTGGTGCCCGATCATCTTGCCCCGGAACGGCTTCTTCGATCCAGTTCCGCCGGGCAATGCACTCGATTGAGCTCACCCTCGGGGGTGAGCTATTCATCGATGTGAAAAGCGAAGTGTAGGACATGACCCTTTCGTCGGTGTCGCCGGGTTTTGCGGAAATAATGATTCCGCTTTCCCGGCGTGCGTGAGAAAAGGATTGCTCACTCGTCTCGTGGCTGGTCAGCGAGGGGCGGAGAACTCGACCCGGTAGCGGGTCGGTGTCGTGCCCAGCGCGGTGGCGAAGTGCTCGCGAAGCCGGGCGGACGTGCCGAAGCCGGACTGTGCGGCCACGGCGTCGACGCCGAGCGAGGTCGTCTCGAGCAGGTGCCGCGCCCGCGCGAGACGTTGCGCGACAAGCCAGTTGTGGACGGTGGTCCCGGTGCGGGCGCGAAACGAGCGGGTGAACGTACTGCGGCTCATATGCGCCCGGGCGGCGAGGCCGTCGATGCTGTGCTGCGTGCCCAGATGGGCTCGCGCCCAACTCATCACCTCGGCGAGCGGATCCTCGTCCGCGGCGGGTACGGGAAGCTCGATGAACTGGGCCTGGCCGCCGGGACGGTGCGGCGCCGCGACGATCCGCCGGGCGACGCGGTTGGCGACGACCTGTCCCGCCGTGCGGGCGAGCAGGTGAAGGCAGGTGTCGATCCCGGCGGTCGCACCGGCGCCGGTCACGACGTCGCCCTCGTCGACATACAACTCCTCGGGGCGCAGCTCGACCGATGGGAAACGACGGCGGAACGTCTCGATCCATTTCCAGTGGGTCGTCGCGGCGCGACCGTCGAGGATGCCGGCGTCCGCGAGAGCGAAGACCCCGAGGCAGAGTCCGACGACGAGGGCTCCGCGTTCGTGCGCGGCCCGCAGCGCGACGGACACGGGCGCGGGCGTCGCGGTTTCCGGGGCGGACCACCACGGCACGACGACGATGTCGGCGTCCGCGAGGGCATCGAGCCCAGCGGAGACGTCGATCGTGTATCCGGCGCTCGTGGTGAGTCTGCCCGGTTCGGCGGCGACGACCGTGAGCGGCCACGGTTCCATGTCGCCCGCCGGGGATTCCGGGCCCCACACCAGCGACGGGACGGCGAGGTGGAACGGGCTGATCCCCTCGAACGCCAGGACGGCCACCCTCGGAGCACTCATCGATCCCTCTTCCCGCGGATGTCGGCCGATCTCGACCATGGCTGACCCGATTCCGTATCTCGATGTCGAATCGGGTCAGCCAAGATGGTAGCCGTACCGACGGAAAGCAAAGGAAACACGATGACCAGCACCACGCTCCGCGAAATCAGCACCCTGCCGACGACCCCCGCCGCACTCTCCGACGCGACGGTGATTCTCGTCGACTACCAGAACACCTACACGCGCGGCGTGATGGAGCTCGACGGCTGGGAAGCGGCGCTCGACGAGGCGGCCACGTTGCTGGCGCGCGCCCGATCCGCGGGCGCGACGGTCATTCACGTCATGCACGACGGTGGCGAGGGCAGCCCGTACGACCTCCAGCAGGACATCGGCCGGATCCACGAGCGGGTCGCCCCCGCCCCGGGCGAGGAGGTCGTGGTGAAGACCGCGCCGAACTCGTTCGTCGGAACCCGGCTGGGGGAACTGGTCGACGCCGCCGGACACCAGGACGTCGTCGTGGCCGGGTTCATGACGCATATGTGCGTCACGTTCACCGCGGAAGGCGCGTTCCTGCGCGGGAACAGCCCGACCGTGGTGGCCGCCGCCTGTGCCACGCGCCCGCTCCCGTCCGTCGCCGGTCCGGTGACCGCCGCCGAACAGCACCGCGCGGCACTCGCCACGATCGGTGATCTCTACGCGGTCGTGGTCGGCACGACGGCTGAGCTCGGCTAGGCCGTGTCCTGTGAGTCTGTTCGATGGTCTTCGTGATCCAGGTGGCGCCTGGCGGTGCGGGCGGATCGGCCTCGTACCGGGTTGTACTCGGCCGCATCCGCCCGTGCCGTCAGGGGTCGCCTGGGCGCGGAGACCGCGAACAAGACTTGCAGGACACGGCCTAGACCTGCGAGTACGCGCTCGCGCGTGGATCATGAAGGTGTTCCCGCCGCCGAAGTATCGAAGGGGTCCTGATGGCCAAGCCCAACGTCGCCGAGCAGTTCGTCCAAGTCCTGGTCCAGGCCGGGGTGGAGCGGATCTACGGCGTGGTCGGAGACAGCCTCAACCCCATCGTCGACGCCATCCGCCGGACACCGGGTATCGAATGGGTGCACGTGCGCAACGAGGAGGCGGGCGCGTTCGCGGCGGCGGCCGAGGCCCAGCTGACCGGACGGCTCGCGGTGTGCGCCGGCAGCTGCGGTCCCGGCAACACCCATCTGGTGCAAGGACTTTACGACGCGCACCGCACGGGAGCCCCGGTTCTCGCGCTGGCCTCGCATATCCCGTCCGGTCAGATCGGGACCGGGTTCTTCCAGGAGACCCATCCCGAACGGCTGTTCGTGGACTGCAGTGGCTATTGCGAGCAGATCAGCAGGCCCGCCCAGATGCCGAGGGTGCTGCGGATCGCCATGCAGCACGCGTTGTCCCGCGGCGAGGTGTCGGTGCTGGTATTGCCTGGGGACGTCGCGCATCTCGACGCCGTCGCGCCCACCGGGAACGGGGTGCCGGTCACCGAGCACGGGACGGTCGTGCCGCCCGAGTCGCAGGTGGCCCGGCTCGCCGAGTTGATCAACGACGCCGAGACCGTCACCTTGTTCGCCGGTGCCGGGGTGCGTGGCGCGCACGCGGAGGTGATGGAACTGGCCGAGACCGTGCAGGCGCCGGTCGGCCACAGCCTGCGCGGCAAGGAGTGGATCCAGTACGACAATCCGTTCGACGTCGGGATGAGCGGTCTGCTCGGCTACGGCGCCTGCTACCGGGCCATGAACGACGCGGATCTACTCGTGCTGCTCGGCACCGATTTCCCTTACGACTCCTTCCTTCCCCAGGCACGGACCGTGCAGGTCGACCACGACGCGACCCGCCTCGGCCGTCGCACTCCGCTCGAGCTGGCGGTGCACGGCGACGTGCGGGAGACCCTGCGGGCCGTGCTGCCGCTCCTGCGGCGCAAGTCCGACCGCACGTTCCTGGACCGGATGCTGCGTGACCACTGCAAAACGCTGGAACAGGTCGTCGACGCCTACACCCGCAACGTCGAACGGCACGTGCCCATCCATCCGGAGTTCGCCGCGGACCTCCTCGACGAACTCGCCGCGGACGACGCGATCTTCACCGTCGACACCGGTATGTGCAACGTGTGGGCGGCCCGGTATCTCACGCCCAACGGGCGCCGCCGGGTCATCGGGTCGTTCCTGCACGGCACCATGGCCAACGCCCTGCCGCACGCCATCGGCGCGCAGTTCGCCTACCCGGGGCGCCAGGTCGTGTCGATGTCCGGCGACGGGGGACTGGGCATGCTGCTCGGCGAACTGCTCACCGTGGCCCTGCACGACCTGCCGATCAAGATCGTGACGTTCAACAACTCCTCGCTCGGCATGGTGAAGCTGGAGATGCTGGTGGACGGCCTTCCCGACTACCAGACCGATCACCGCCCGGTGGACTTCGCCGCGATCGCCAGTGGCGCCGGACTGCGGGCCGAGCGGGTGACCGACCCGACCCGGCTGCGCGCGGCGCTCAAGGAAGCCTTGAGCCACGACGGCCCCGCGCTGGTGGATGTGGTGACGGACGCGAACGCGCTGTCCGTCCCGCCGCACATCACCGCCGGTCAGCTCGGCGGATTCGCCTTGGCCGCGAGCAAGGTCGTGCTCGAAGGCGGGGTCGGCCGGATGATCGATCTCGCCCGGGCCAACCTCCGCAACATCCCGCGGCCGTAGACCGCTGCGCCGACTTTGCGCGTGAAGGCCTCCTTCCCTCGGCTCAGCCGAGGGAAGGAGGCCTTCACGGACAGGGTCGGTCGGTTCCCATTCCGCGCCAGAGCAGGTCGAGCAGGCTCGCGACGTCGCTCCGCCATTCGCCCTTCGGGTCGAGGTAGAGCAGGCCGCCAAGGCCGCGCAGGATGGTCTCGGGCTTCAGATCCGCGCGGACGGTGCCCGCCTCGACATTGGCCTGCAGCAAGGTGGAGACCGCCCGGACCATGTCCTGATAGGCGCCCGCCGGCAGCTCTCCGCGTGAGGCTCCCGCAGCGCGCAAGGCGTCGGCCAGGCCGCGTTTGGTCATCATGTAGTGCGCCAGGTGATCGGTCGTCCAGACTCGGAAAGCCTGTTCCGGCGAGTACTTCTCGAGCAGGCTGGGCACGATCTCGACCAGCTGACGTACCTCGCGCCGGTACACCGCGAGGATGAGGGCTTCCGGAGTGGGGAAGTGCCGGTACACCGTGCCGACGCCGACCTCGGCCTGCTTCGCGATGGCATTGAACGAGACCTCGCCGGAGCAGGCGAGCGACTTCGCGGCGGTGGCGAGGATGCGCTCGTGGTTGCGCCGGGTGTCCGCACGCCGGGGATTGACCGCGCCCGTCGTCATCTGCCCTCCTGTCCACCGATCCCGTTCTCCGTGAATGTAGCCGAGAGAACCGGGAAACCTGGAGCGACTCCAGGAGTGGACATCGACCTTGCCGGGTGGATCGCGATCCGCTAACTTGAAATCGAAGCGGATGAATATCCGTTTCGATTCACGAACGGACTCCCACCACCTCAACCTACGCCGTCCTGGCCGCGGCCAGGACGATCTGCGGAAAGAGTTTCAGTGGACATCTCACTCGAAGTCAATGGCAGGACGGAACACCTGAGTGTCGATCCCGGGGTGACCCTGCTGGACACGCTGCGAGAGCGGCTCGCCGTCACCGGGCCGAAGAAGGGTTGCGACCGGGGGCAGTGCGGCGCCTGCACGGTGCATGTCGGCGGGCGGCCGGTGCTGTCCTGTCTCACCTTGGCCGCCACCGTGAAACAGCCGGTGACCACGGTCGAAGCATTGTCCACTGAGGACGGTCTGCATCCGGTCCAGCAGGCGTTCGTCGACCAGGACGCCCTGCAGTGCGGCTTCTGCACGTCCGGGCAGATCATGTCGGCGGTCGCCGCCGTCGAACAGGACGTCCAGGACGTCCGCGAGTTCATGTCCGGCAACCTCTGCCGGTGCGCGGCGTACCCGAACATCATCGCGGCGGTCGAGCAGGCGAGGAGGGCCGATGCGTCCCTTTGAGCTGCTCGCACCCGAGACCGTCGAAGACGCGGTCGCTTCGCCCGGCACCTTCCTCGCGGGCGGCACCACCCTCGTCGACCTGATGAAGCTGAACGTCCTGACACCGCGACAGGTCCTGGACATCAACGCGGTACCGCTGCGTGGCATCGACACCACCGACGGGCTGCGCTTCGGCGCGCTGGAGCGGATGAGCGACATCGCCGGCCACGCCGGGGTGTACCCGGTGATCTCCCGGGCGCTGCTGCTCAGCGCGTCCCAGCAGATCCGGAACATGGCCAGCATCGGCGGAAACCTCATGCAGCGCACCCGCTGCTCGTACTTCCGTGACGTCGCCATGCCGTGCAACCGGCGGGTGCCGGGCAGCGGTTGCCCGGCCATCTCGGGCGCCAACCGGATGCACGCCGTGCTGGGCACGAGTGATGCGTGCGTGGCGACCCATGCCAGCGACGTCGCCGTCGCCCTGGTCGCGCTCGACGCGCGGCTACGACTGGTCAGCGAGACCGGCACCCGCACCGTCGACCTGGCCTCGTTCTATCGGCAGCCCGGTGAGACCCCCGAGGTCGAGACCGATCTGCGTCCCGGCGAGCTGATCGCCGAGGTGGTGGTCCCTCGGCTGGACTGGGCGTCGAACTCCACCTACGTCAAGGTGCGTGACAGGCAGTCCTACGAGTTCGCGCTGTGTTCCGCGGCGGTCGCGCTGCGGGTCGAGGACTCGCGCATCGTCGACGCCCGGGTCGCGGCGGGCGGTGTGGCGACCGTGCCGTGGCGGCTTCCCGCCGTCGAGGAGGCCCTGCGGGGTGCGCCCGCGACCGTCGCCGCCTTCGAAGAGGCCGCATCGGTGGCCGCCGACGGCGCCCGCCCGTTGGCCGCGAACGCGTTCAAGCCGTCGTTGCTGCGGCGGACCATCGTCCGCGCGCTGCTCGAACTGACCGAAGGGAACCGCTCATGACCAGCAGGGTGGACGGGCCGCTCAAGGTCACCGGCCGGGCCGAATACGGGGCGGACCACACCTTTCCCGGGCTGGTCCACGGCTACGTCGTACTGAGCACGATCGCCCACGGCGAGATCGACACGATGGACGTCACGGCGGCGAAGGGCGCTCCGGGGGTGGTCGGTGTGTACACGCCGTTCGATCCGCTGCAGTTGCAGACGCCCGCGACGCCGGTCATGGGTGAGACGTGGGTTCCCTTGCAGGACAAGGAAGTCACCTACTACGGCCAGCCGATCGGCTTCGTGGTCGCCGAGACGTACGAGCAGGCACGCGACGCGGCGATGCTGGTTGAGGTCACTTATCAGACCCGGCCCGCCCTGACTTCGTTGCAGGACGGCCTCGCCTCGGCCGAAGACGCGCCGGACGGGAGGGGCGGCCCCTCGTCGCTCGCGATCCTGGCCGAGGGAGTCGAGTCGATCGAGGACGCGCTCGCGGAGAGCCCGGTGGTCGTCGAGGCCACGTACACCACCGCGACGCAGAACCATGCCGCGATGGAACCGCATTCCGCGGTCGCGGTCTGGGGTGCCGACGGACTCACGATCCACAGCGGCAACCAGGCCTCCGATCTGCAGGCGGCGGAGCTGGCGATGGCGCTCGGCGTGGAACCGTCCGAGGTGCACGCGGTGAACCCGTTCGTGGGCGGTGCGTTCGGCGGCAAGGGGCACACTTCGACCCCGGCGTTCCTGGCCGCGGCCGCGGCGAGGGCGTTGGGCAAGCCGGTGAAGGCCGTTCTCAGCCGGGAACAGGTCTTCACCGCGACCGCGGGCCGTGCCGCGACGGTGCAGAAGATCTCCCTCGGCGCGGAACACGACGGCACGCTCAACGCGCTCCGGCACGACTCGTGGTGCACCACGCCCATGGACCGGTCGTTCGTCGAGCCGACTTCGCACGGCACTTCGCGCGAGTGGTACGCCACCCGCAACCTGGCCATCAGCCAGAAGATGGTGCCGCTCAACATCCCGCCGACCACCTTCATGCGGGCGCCGGGGGAAGCACCCGGTTCTTTCGCGCTGGAAAGCGCGATCGACGAACTCGCGGTCGCGCTGCGCATGGACCCGATCGAACTGCGGCAGCGGAACAACTCGACCGCTCCGCCCGGCAAGGACCTGCAGTGGTCGAGCAAGCATCTCGACGAGTGCTTCCGGGTCGGCGCGGAGCGGTTCGGCTGGGCCGACCGCGCACCCGGAGGGCGGACCGACGGCGACTGGCTCGTGGGCATGGGCACGGCCACCGCCATGTTCCCCGCGCTGCGGTTCCCCGCCACGGTCGAGCTCACTCTCCTGCCCGACGACACGGCCGCCGTGGCGACCAGCGGGGCCGATCCGGGCACGGGCCTGCTGACCGTGCTCTCCCTGGTCGGCGGGGAGTCGCTCGATATCTCGCCGGATCGGGTCAAGGCGCGGCTCGGTGACTCGCGCCTGCCGTCCGGGGGTATGTCCGGCGGTTCGACGGCGACCGCGAGTGCCGGGACGGCCATCATGGTCGCCGCCGCCCAGGCGATCGACGAACTGCTGGCTCTGGCGTCGGCCCCGGGTGCGCCGTTCGAAGGCATGGAGGTCGCCTACGCGGACGGTCGCGTGCAGGCCGGGGAGCGGATGATGACCTTCGGCGAGCTGTTGCGGGCTCTGGACCGGCCGGCGCTGTCCGTGACCGGTTCCTCGGCGCCCGGAGAGGAACTGACGAAGCATTCGTTCAGCTCGTTCGGCGCGCAGTTCTGCGAAGTCCGCGTGCACAAGTGGACGCGCGAGATCAGGGTGTCGCGCATGCTCGGGGTGTTCGACGCCGGCCGGATCATCAACCCGAAGGCGGCGCGGAGCCAGATCATGGGCGGCATGATCTGGGGCGTCTCGGCCGCTCTGCACGAGGGGCTGGAGATCGAGGAGAACGGGCGCTTCGCCAACGGGGATTTCGCGAGCTACCTGATCCCGGTGAACGCGGACATCCCCGAGGTCGACGTCCACTTCGTCGAGTACCCGGACACGTTGCACAACTCGGTCGGCGCGAAGGGGCTCGGCGAGATCGGCACCGTCGGGATGGCGGCGGCGGTCGCGAACGCCGTCCACAACGCCACCGGCATCCGGGTGCGGCACATCCCCATCCTGATCGAGGATCTCCTCGACGAGTCGTAGAAGGGTGGGGAGGATTTGGGACGTTGAACGTCCGAAGTCCTCCCCACCATCTCTCGGCGAAAGACCATTTCCTCCCTCGATTTGACAATTCCGGCGCGACCGAACGGTGGTTGCGCCGGTCTTGGGCATGGCCAGACTGGAAAGATCGGGACACGGGCATTGTCGCCGTCGTGCCCGCGCCGGTAGGCCGTTTCGTTCGGTCTGTGGATGTCCACTCGTTGAATCGCGAATCTCTCGTTCGTCCCCTCGTGCCGGGCGGGAGTGAAGGAGGACGGATGAGACTCGACAGAAAGGTGGCCGCCGTCGTGGCGGCCGTCGTGCTGATGACGCCGTTGGCAGGCTCGGCGTCCATGGCCGGTGATCTGCGCGAAGCGGAGCAACCCGCCCCGGCCTGTTCGCCGGGTACCACGGTGACGACCGATGACGGCCCGGTGTGCGGTGTCGCCGGCACCGCGGTCACGTCGTGGCAGGGGATCCGTTACGCCGCACCGCCGACCGGCGAACTGCGGTGGAAGCCACCACGACGGCCCACCCCGTGGACCGAGCCGTTCGTCGCGACCACCGAGGGAAACCAGTGCGCACAACCGGCAGGCGCGGGGCCGGGCTCGGACGACGAGGACTGCCTCAACCTGACGGTCCGGGTGCCCGCCAAACGTGGCCCCGGTCCGCTCGCGGTGATGGTGCAACTCCATGGAGGCGGGTTCCTGCTGTGGAAACCGCAGGACGCGAGCCGCCTGGTGACCGCGGGCAACGTCATCAGCGTGGAGGTCAACTATCGGCTGGGGATCTTCGGATTCCTCGCCCATGAGGCGTTCGGCGCGCAGGCCGGGAACTGCGGACTGCAGGATCAGCAGGCCGCGTTGCGCTGGGTGCAGCGCAACATCTCACGGTTCGGCGGAGACCCGCGCAACGTGACGATCTACGGTGCTTCCGCCGGCGGATCGAGTGTCTGCGCCCACACGATCTCGCCCGCCTCGGCGGGGTTGTTCCAGCGCGGTATCAGCGAAAGCGGCGAGTACAACTCGCTGCTCGGCGTCGACACCATATGGCAGGCGCAGGACTGCAAAGCGAAGCTGCCCACCGAAGCACAGGCTCAGCGCACCGGGGCACGATTCGCCGCCGCCGTCGGTTGCGGCGACGTCGCCGAAGCGGCCGCGTGCCTGCGTAAGACGCCTGCCGCGGTGTTGCTCAAGCAGGCGGATCACGGGAGGAACCCCGACAACGGGACGGTCGCGCCGATCGTCGACGGGAAGACCTTGCCGATGTCACCGGGGGAGGCCTTCGCCACCGGCCGCGTCAACGACGTCGCCCTGATGCACGGCGTCGCCCGAGACGAGACCCAGTTGCCGTCCGCCTCGACTCCGGCCGACTACGAGAACCTGGTGCGCCAGCAGTACGGCGAGCACGCTGCCGCGGTCCAGCGCATTTATCCGCTGACCCGGTTCCCCACGCCCGCGCCGTTCCTCGCCTTCCGGACGATCGTCGCCGACTCCAACTCGGTCTGCCCTTCGATCCTCAACAACGAACGGCTGGCCCGGCACCTCCCGGTCTTCGCCTACCAGATGGACGATACGGACGTCCCGCCCCAGTTCTTCCTCGATCCCACCAAACCGAACGGCGCCTACCACATCGCCGAATGGCTCCTGCTGTTCCCGGACGGTGTCGAACTCGCGCCGAATCAGCGGGTCCTGTCCGACCAGCTCGTCGCGCAATGGACCGGGTTCGCCCGCACCGGTGATCCGACCGTGGACGGCACACCGCGCTGGGATCGCTACACCGCCGGGAATCCCGTCGTCATGTCGCTCAACGCCGCGGGGGACAGCAGGCTCACGACCGACATCCCGCGTCAGCATCATTGCGGATTCTGGAAGAAGCTGACCCCGTTCGCCGAAGGACGCTGACCGGAAACGATAATCCGGGGAAGTCCACGGGGAGGATCATGTCCACCAGGCACGACGGAGACAGCTGGGATCTGGCTTCCAGCGTCGGCACGACCGCGACCTTGGCCGCGACGGCGCGGGCGATGGCCACGCGCGCGGATCGGTCGCTCATCGACGATCCGTTCGCCGAACCCCTCGTCCGGGCGGTGGGCGTCGACTCCCTCACCCGGCTCGTGTCGGGTGAAACCGCCCCCGGCGAACTCGTCGAGCAGGTGTGGATCGACGTCGCCAAGGTCCGCACCAAGTTCTACGACGAGTTTTTCCTCGACGCCACCGAAGCAGGGATCGCGCAGGTCGTGATCCTGGCTTCGGGGCTGGATTCGCGGGCGTACCGGTTGCCCTGGCCTGCCGGGACCGTGGTGTACGAACTCGACCAGCCACAGGTCATCGAGTTCAAGACACGCACGCTGGCCGAACTGGGTGCGGAGCCCACCGCCGACCGGAGGGCGGTCGCGGCCGACCTCCGCGCCGACTGGCCCGCTGCCTTGAGCGCCGTCGGTTTCGATCCTGCTCTGCCAACGGCGTGGAGTGCCGAGGGCCTGCTGGGTTACCTGCCGCCCGAGGCGCAGGACGACCTGCTGGACCGCATCACCGAGCTCAGCGCACCGGGAAGCCGCGTGGCCACCGAAAGCAGGCCCAACCCCCGGCCGGGCGAGGAAGAGGAGACGAAGGAACGCCTGAACCGCATGTCCGAACGCTGGCGTGAGCAGAGCGTCGACACCGACATGGCGAGGCTGCGTTATTTCGGCGAGCGCAACGAGGCCGGTCCGTACCTGGCCGATCGCGGCTGGACGCTGACCGGCATCAGTATCCGTGAGCTGTTCGCCGTCAACGGCCTGCCCGCGTTGACCGACGACGGCATGCGGATGGGGGACATGCTCTACGTCAGCGGGATCCGCTGACTTGCCCGCCTGTCAGCGAGAAGACGCGCGATCGCCCAGTCCTGCATGGCCACGCCGACGGACTTGAAGACCGTGCGGCCTCCGGATTTCACGACTCCGTCGGTCAGCGCGGTACCCAGTTCGATGAGGTCGTCCTCGGTGATGGCCCCCGCCGCGAGAGCGTGGATGATCTCGCCGGACTCCTCGAGAGTCGCGTCTCGTTCGTCGATGACGACGGTCGCGTCGGCGAGCAGTTCGTCGGGCAGTTCTCGCATGGTGGGGCGGTACGCGCCGATGGCGTTGACGTGGGCGTGTTCGGCCAGTGATTCGAGGGAGAACAGGGGTGTGGTGGACGTCGTCGCGCAGCAGACGATGTCCACGTCCCGAACGGCCTCGTCGGCGTCGGTGAGGGCGACGGCGTTGATGTCCAGCTCCGCACCGAGTGCCTTGCCGAGCGCTTCGGCGCGTTCGAGTCCGCGGCTGACGATCCTGAGCTCGGTCAGCGGCCGGACGGCGTGCACGGCGCGGACCTGGTCGGCCGCCTGCCCGCCCGCGCCGATGAGGGTGCACGTCCTCGCTTCCGGCGGGGCCAGCAGATCGGTCGCGACGCCGGTGATGGCGCCGGTGCGGATGCGGGTCACCTCGATGGCGTCGGCGACGAGCTGACCGCTGTGGCCGAATTCGCTCCAGACGACGGTGCCGGCGATGGCCGGGTCGCGGTCGAAGTCGAGACTCAAGGTTTTGATCATCGCCGACGCGGTCGGGCGGTGGTGCGCCGACATCACGAGGAATCCGCCGTCGCGCAACACGGTTCGCGTCGGCATTTCGAATTCGCCGCGGCGCAGGGCGAGAAACCCGTTCCGGACCGCGTCGATCGCGGCGGGCATGGACACGGCGGACCGGATCTCGTCCGGGCCGAAGGTCACGACGTCCACGAATCCTCCTTGTCAGCGCAGTACGAAGCCCGGGACCAGGTCGTCGTCGGGGTCCACGACGAACCGGTGATGACCGGTGCGGAACGCGCGGCCGGTCACCACGGGCAGCACCGCGTTCCGGCCGGCGACCACGGTCGTGTCCGCGATCCGGGCGGACCACGTCGAACCGACGATCGACGAGTGGACGAGGGTGCCGTCCGTCGCCAGCCGTCCGGACGAGTGCAGTGCCGCGACGCGGGAGGCGGTCCCCGAACCGCAGGGCGACCTGTCCACCTGCCCGTCGGCGAACACGGTCACATTGCGCTGGCGGACGTCTCCGTCCTCGCCGCCGAGTTCGTCGAAGAAGATCACGCCGTAGACGCCGCTGAGACGCGGATCGAGCGGGTGCTCGGCGTACGCGGTCGCGTTGATCTCGTTCTTGATCTCCCGCCCCAGCGCGATCAATTCGGGTAGCGACGCCTTGTCGACGGAGAGGCCGAAGGTCGCCGCCGGCACGTGGGCGTAGATCGCGCCGCCGAACGCGATCGTGCAAGTGGCGGCGCCGCGTGAGGTTTCCACGACGACCTCGTCATGGAGCAGGTAGCCGGCGACGCTGACGAAGTCGACCGCGGTGACCTTCGTTCCGGCCGTCGAGACCCGTGCGGTCACCCGTCCGGACGGAACGTCGATCACGACGTCGGTGACACCGCTGGGATCGACGGGCACCAGCCCGGTCTGGACCGCCCAGGTGCCAAGGCACATCGTGCCGTGGCCGCAGGCGGTGGAGAAGCCGTCCTTGTGCCAGAAGAGAACGCCGAAATGGGCGCCCGGATCGTCCGGCGCGACGATGAAACCGCCGTACATGTCGGCGTGCCCGCGAGGCTCGGAGCAGAGCAGCTGCCGCAATCCGTCGACCTCGGGATCGACGGCGGCCGCGACCCGCTTTTCCGCGACCGTCGCTCCGGCCGGTCCCGCCGTCGTGGTGACGATCCTGAACGGTTCGCCACCGCAGTGGTAATCGACCGCCTCGATCCCGTCGTCCGTCATGGTGAACGAACGTAACATGTGACATTGTACTGAGCCAACGCCTGGTGGAGGGATCGATGATGGGTGCGGTCGAAGGACTGTCGTCGATCGGTGGTCGTCGCAACCTGCGCGACGAGGTCATCGAGAACCTTCGCGGTGCGGTGATCTCCGGCGAGATGCGCCCCGGTGTCGTCTACTCCGCGCCCACGCTGGCCGCACAATTCGGTGTGTCCGCGACCCCGGTGCGGGAGGCGATGCTCGACCTCGTCAAGGAAGGGCTCATGGAAACCGTGCGCAACAAGGGTTTCCGGGTCACCGAGCCATCCGAACGCGAACTCGACGACTTCACCGAGCTGCGTGCCCTGATCGAGGTGCCCACCGTACGCCGCATCGCCGAGACGGGCGCCGACGCCGGTGCGCTGAAGCGGCTCCGCGAGCTCGCGGCCGGGATCGAGCGCGCTTCCGTCGACCAGGACCTGATCGGGCACGTCAGATTCGACATGGAGTTCCATCTCGCGCTGCTGGGACTGGCCGGCAACGAACACCTCGTCGAAATCGTCCGGTCGTTACGAGCACGATCGCGGATCTACGGCCTCAAGGTCCTGGCCGAACGTGGACAGCTCGTCGCTTCAGCGCGCGAGCATTCCGAACTCGTCGACCTCGTCGAGGCTCGCGACGCCGACGGTGCGGAGGCGCTGATGCGTCGTCACATCGGGCATGTCCGCGGTATCTGGGCGGCCGAGCCGTAGCCGTCCGGACAGGACACCTCCACCGGAATCGGCGGCCGCGGGTCGAACGTCCGGATCCAGACCGAGTCGAGCCACTCGACGACCGTGTCCACGATGAGGTCCGCCGAAAGACCTCGTGGGAGCGGCGGTACGTCGGGTTCCCAGCCCGTCTCGTGGTGGACGACGCCGAACAGGTGGCGGTGCTCGTCGATCGGTTTGTTGAGGACGTAGGAGTCCGGGCCCTCGAACCGGGCCCATACATCGAAGGTGCCCTCGCCGTCCTGGTCGGGGAACACCTCGATCCGCACGCTCTCGACGCTGTCGCCGATCGCTCCGACGATCATCCTCAGCCGCGCGGCGACGTCGTCGGAACGCGCGTCGAGGACGCGGCGAAGTCGGCGGCGGTACTCGTCTTTGTCCACACAGGACAATTTAGCGTGGGCTCGGTGTCGTGACGCGGGCGTCGTCGAGGATGAGCGGTCGCCACTCGTCGGCACCAGTGCGGCCGTGCCCCGGATCGATACCGGTGAACACCCGCCCTCCGACCCGTACGCGAACGTGGCGGGCCCGCCAGTCGACCGTCGTACGGTGCCGGATCCGGCCCGCGCATCGCCAGGTCCGCTCGGCGAACCGCACGACCGTGGAGTGCCCGTGGACCTGGCCGAACGGTACGACTCCGAAGTAGCCCATCCACGGTTCGTGCAATGCCGCTCCCGATTCGGCCCACAAGGGCCCTGCGTCCTCGTCGCGGCCGTGTTCACCTCTTTCCCAGATCAAGTCCGGGCGCTCGTTGAGGATCGCCGCGGCTTCCGTCGCCGACGTCGGTCCTCCCAGACGCTGCCAGCAGGCGAGCGTCAGACCCGCGTGCGTGACCAGAAGTTCTTCGCCGTCGGCGGTCCGTACCGCCTCGGCCACCCGCAACCGGCCGTCGGCCCACCACTCCCGCAATCTGGTGACGTCGTCTTCCGGTAGGGGCTCGCGCCAGAAGATGTCCCCACCGGGCAGGTATTGCGTCTCGTGGTTCCCGGCGAGCTGGATCCATTGCCGGTCTTCCAGCAGCTTTCCCGCGATGTCGAGCACCCCCGCGCTGTCGGGGCCGCGATCGACGAGATCGCCGACCTGGATCACGGTGAGCTCGGGTGGGAGTCGTTCCGAGGTCACGCCGAGCCAGGCCAGGGCCTGGCGCAGCTGATCCGGATGCCCGCCGACATCGCTGATGAGGGCGACTCTCCCCATACGCACCCCCCAGACCGGTCGTCAGGCCCAGGTTACGGAATCTCGCGCCGGCGCGCTCCGGGCTCAGTGAGCGGCCTCCCGATGCCGCCCGTAAGGCTTGGCGTCCAGCAACGTGACATGGACGGCCCCGCCGCTCGGCACGAGATATTCCCGCCGGTCACCCGGTTTCGCGCCGTGCAGCGCGCGCCCGAGCGGCGAATCGGGGGAGTAGACCTCCAGATCGCCGTGTCCCGCCTCGTCGCGCGTGCCGAGCAGGAAGGTCTCGGTGTCACCGTCGTCGTACCGGACGGTGAGCACCATGCCGGGCTCGGCGATCCCGTCGTCGGGCGGATCCTGCCCGACGACGGCGCCGCGCAGCATGTCCTCGATCTGCCGGATCCGTGCCTGCCGGTGGGCGTTGTGCGTGATTTCGTCGTCGCCGTACCGGTCGTCGGTGCCGGGGCGCCGCAACGTCGCGAGCTCCCGCACCAGCCGAGCGTGCGCTTCCTTGGTCAGCCAAGGGCCTGACGAGACGGTGGACATGGTGGTGATCGCCTTTCGGTGGATACGTCTGTGAGGGCCGGGCGCGGAAAGGACCCGGCCCCCACAGACCTTCGGTGAGTCCCGCTTCGGTCAGCGGGTCTCTGGTTCACGGGACCGCCGCTGGAAGGCGCCCGCGTCGGTGGCGAACCCGATCGCGGCCTTCAGCAGAAGGTCCTTCTCGGTGCGCAGCAGGGCGTTCTCGGCGCGGAGCCGGTCCACTTCGGACTGTTCGCCTGGTGGGGTTTCGTTCTCTGGGAGCATTTCCGTCCGAATCAGCGAAGGGGGTCGAAGGGCCGCAGCGCCTCCGGTTGTTTGCCGGTGGTGATGTGCTCGGCCAGGAGGCGTCCGGTGATCGGGCCGTGGGTCAGTCCCCACATCCCGTGCCCGCCCGCGACGTAGAGCCCGGGTGTGCTCGTCGCGCCGATCACGTGCCGCCCGTCGGTGGTGACGGGGCGGGAGCCGACCCATTCGTCGGTGCGCCGCTCCCAGTCCAGGCCGGTGAGGTACGGCCGCGCCGAGGCGATGATCGCGGCGATCCTCGCCGGATCCAGCCGAGCGTCCGGTTTCCGGAACTCCATCGTCCCGGCCACGCGCAGCCCTTCGCGGTACGGCGTGCACGCCACGCGGATGTCGGGCAGGTAGAGCGGGCCGGGCACCGGTTCGTCGGTCGGCACGGTGAAGGAGTAGCCGCGTCCGGCCCGCACGGGGACCTTGACTCCCCACTTGCGGCCCAGGTCTCCGAGCCAGGCCCCCGTCGCCAGCACGACCGCGTTGGCGTTCACCGTCTGGCCCGTCTTCGAGCGCACGCTCAACGCGTGACGGTACGCGCGCAGGGAAGCGACCTCGAACTTGTGGCGGATCGTGCCGCCGCGGCTCACCACCGACCGTGCCAGCGACTCGACGAACCGGCCAGGGTCCACGTAGCGCTGCCCGTCGATCCGGACACCGGCGCCGAGCCTGGCCGTGGCCTGCGGGAACCGCTCGGCGAGGTCGGCCGCGGTGAGGCGGGTGTAGGAGATGCCCTGTCCCACTTCCTCGATCCGCCGCAGTTCGCCGATCAGCCCGGCGGCGTGGTCGGCGGTCTCGAACGCCGCCGTGATCGGCGCTTCGATGGTCGGCGCGTCCACGCCGTTCGTGGTGAGGACGTCGAAGGCTTCCAGGCATTCGTCGTTCAGCGGTGCGTTCGCCTCGACCGCGCGGGTCCACGACCGGCCGGTGCAGTTCGCGGCGAACCGCGCGAGGAACGACCACAGGCGTGGGTCGGGCGACGGCGGAACGTGCAGCGGGGCTTGCCGGTCCAGCAGCGTCCGCAGCCCGTAGCGCAGTACGCCGGGTTCGTTGAGCGGGATCGAGAGGCCGGGGGAGAGCCAGCCGGCGTTGCCCCACGACGCGCCCGCCGCGATACCCGCGCGGTCGACCACCGTGACACTGACGCCGCGTTCCTGCAGGAACCACGCGGTCGACAGGCCGACCACGCCGGCTCCGATCACGATCGCCGAACGCGGGCCGCCGTCGATCCGGTCGAGATCGCCCATGAGTTCCTCCGCAACGAGTGGTGCTGTCGCGGTCAGGATGGCTCGGATTCAGGCGGTGCCGATTGTCCGGAATCGACAACCTGGTCGGATCGTTTTGGCCGGAACGGTCAAGGTGCCGGGTCGGACACGGCCAGTTCGATGATCATCGCCAGTCGTTTTGCGGGCTGGTCGAGGCGTAGTTCGGTCACTTCGGCCATCTTCCGGAGCCGGTAGCGGATCGTGTTGGGATGCACCTCCAGCCGCTCGGCGGCCTCCGCGAGATCCCCTTGCGCCTCGAGCCAGGCGCGCAGCGTCGCGACGTAGCTGGTGGCGTTCGCGCTGTCGTGCCGCCGGAGTTCGGTGATCGGGCCGCGGGCGGGTGCCCGGCCGGACGCGGCGGCGGCCCGCAGCCGTTGCACCAGGATGTCGTCCCAGGCTTCGTCGTAGGCGATCGCGGATTTCGTGCCCGGACGCACGCCGTGCAGCGCGAGACATTCGTCGGCCTCGAGCCTGCTGGCGGGCAACTCCGCCGACGTCGCACCCGCCCCGATGCCGGCCAGCATCGTCACCTGCCGGGGCAGCGCCTCGCGGATCGAACCGACCCACGCCCTGGCGGCCTCGACGTCGTCCCCAGGCAGGACGGTGTAGACGGTGTTGCTGAACAGCGTGCTGCGACCAGCGCGTGACCAGCCGAAACCGGTGGTCGCCCGCTCGAACGCGAGCAGCAGCGCGGCATGGCGCTCGTCGCCGATATGGGCCTGCAGCGCGATCACCCGGAACCGACCGGGCGGGAGGCCCAGCCTGCTGAGCACGGCCGCCGCGTCCGGTGTGCCCTCCACCAGCCGGATCACCAGATCGGATTCGACCTGCCGCTCCAAGTCCGCGCTCGCACGTGAGCGCAGCAGATGGAGGCCGACCGTGCGCGAGCTGTCCCGCAGGACCGCGCGCCGGGCGTCGGAGAGCGGGCGGTCGCATTCCACCCAGATCGAACCCAGCAGCTCCCGGCCCGCGCGGACCGCGACGACCATGCGTCCGGTCAGCCCGTGTTCCGGATCGGCCTCGACGAACAGCGGCTCGTCGGATTCGGCGAGGTGCCTGAACACACCCCGCCGTTCGAACAGCTCGCGGACCGGCTCCGGGACGAGCCTGCCCAGGATCGTCTCCAGCCGCGCCCGGTCGGCCAGGTGCTGGCGGCTGGAGTAGGCGAGGACGCGGGACAGCCGGTCTTCGATGGTCACCGCGCTGCCGAGCGCGTCCGCCAGGCTGTCGGCGAGCGCGAACAGGTCGGTCGGCCCGCGGCCCGACTCGGTCTCGCGGCCCTCCAGCACGAGGCCGTAGACCACGCCGGCGAGCTGTCCCCAGGACACGTCCGGGTCCACCAGCAGCACCGCGACGCCGCCGCGCTCCGCCCGTTCGGCCGCCTCCGGATCCGGCGACGAGCCGCGGACCAGGACGACCGAGGCCTGCGCCGCCGCGGCCAGCTCGACGGCGGCCGCGACCGACTCCGCGCCGACGGCGAGGTACACGTCCCCGCGCAGGTCGCGGGGGTCGGCGGGGTCGTGCATGACCACGTCGCGCAAGGCCGCCTCGCGCGACACCGGGCAGCACCACAACCGCGCCCCGTATCCACCGAGGACGTTCACGAGCCGATCCAGCGTCACCATGGCCGCGACCCTGCCATCAAATGGTGCCGGGCACCGCGCGATCACCCGTTGACTGTGAGTTTAAGAACCTTTTACACTGCGATCGTTAGGAAACTTACTTAACTAAGCGACTCCGGCTGACAAGTCGCCGCCCACCGCCGGTACTCGCCGACTCCGCAACGTCGAGGAGTTCGCATGAAACGGAGAACACCCCTGGCCGGTGTCGCGGTGGCGACCCTGGCCTTGCTGGGGCAGACCTTGATCTCGTCGGGTACCACCGCGCAAGCGGAATCCCTGCTGTCGGCGGGCAAGCCGACCACCACGTCGTCGGTCGAGGCCGCCGAATTCGGCGGTGGCAACGCGGTCGACGGCAGCACCACGACCAGATGGGCCAGCGAGGAAGGCGTCGATCCGCAATGGATCGCCGTCGACCTCGGCGGCACCTCGACCGTCACCAAGGTCAAACTGAACTGGGAAGCCGCCTACGCCAAGACCTACAAGATCCAGGGCTCGGCCGACGGCCGGACGTGGACCGACATCAAGTCGATCGTCGGCGGAGACGGCGGCATCGACGAGCACCTCGGACTGAACGCCTCCGCCCGGCACATCCGTATCCACGGCACGGCCCGCGGCACGACCTACGGCTATTCGCTGTGGGAACTGGAGGTCTACGGCGACCGCGTCGGCGGCGGCGACACCCAGGCGCCGACGGTGCCCACCGGTCTCACCGCGACGGCCACCACCGTGGACAGCGTGACCCTCGGTTGGACGGCCTCCACCGACAATGTCGGGGTCACCGAGTACGAGGTGCTCCGTGACGGGAACGTCGTCGGCACCACCGCGACGACCACCTACACCGACAGCGGGCTGGCGTCCGGAGCGGAGTTCGGCTACTCCGTGCGGGCAAGGGACGCGGCGGGCAACGTCTCTGCGGCGAGTCCGGTCGTCAAGGCCGCGACCAAGCCCGGCGGCAGCGGCCCGGTCACCCTCGCGCTCGCGGGCGACATCGCCAACCCGGAGCTCTTCTCCACGCACCAGGGGACGGCGAACCAGGTCGCCAAGATCAACCCGCAGTACGTGCTGACCGTGGGCGACAACCAGTACCACAAGGGCACGATCTCCGAGTACCGCGCGCACTACGACAAGACGTGGGGCAAGTTCAAGAGCATCACCAAACCCACGACGGGCAACCACGAATGGGACGACCAGCTCCGGGGGTACAAGGAGTACTTCGGTGCGATCGCGTACCCGCAGGGCCTGCCGTACTACAGCTACGACATCGGCGACTTCCATTTCGTCGCCATGGACTCGAACCCGATCTACACCGGTGGCGGTTCCGAGCAGGTGACCTGGCTGCGCAACGACCTCGCGAAGAACACGAAGTCCTGTGTCATCGGGTACTGGCACCACCCCCGGTTCAACTCGGGGAACTCCGGTGACAAGAAGCAGATCGCCCCGCTGTGGAACGAGCTGGCCAAGGTGAAGGCCGACATGGTGATCGCCGGGCACGATCACCATTACGAGCGGACGAAGCCGCTGGACGTCAACGGGCACGTCGACGAGGCCAACGGCGTGCGTTCGGTCATCGCCGGCATCGGTGGCGACTACCTCTACACGGACTACAAGGCCCGCGAAGGGGTGGAGAAGATCCTTGCCAAGCACGGCGTCATGAAGCTGATGCTGAACGGGAAGTCCTACTCCTGGGAGATCCACGACACCAACGGGAACGTGCTCGACAAGGCGGGCCCGTACACCTGCCGCTGACGGACGGGGTCCGGTGCCGTACTCGGCACCGGACCCGATCCGTGTTCCATGACGACGTAGGCCCAACCAGGAGTACAGGTGAATCGAATGGTGAAGCCGGGCACCGCCGCGATCGCGGCGATCGTCCTGCTCGCTCAGCCCGTGATCGCTTCCAGCGCCGCGGCCGGACCGGTGGAATCCCTGCTGTCGGTCAACAAACGGACCACGACGTCCACCGTCGAGAACGAGAGCTTCAGCGGTGCTCTCGCCGTCGACGGCGATTCGACGACCCGCTGGGCGAGCCTGGAGGGCGATCCACAGTGGATCGCGGTCGACCTCGGCGGCCCGGCGGACATCAGCCGGATCAAGGTCTTCTGGGAATCGGCCCACGCGAAGGACTACCAGCTCCAGGCGTCCGACGACGGCCAGAACTGGCGCGACGTGAAGACCGTGGTGGGGAGCGACGGCGGACTCGACGAGTTCACCGGCCTCAACACCTCCGCACGGCACGTCCGGATCTTCGGCACGGCACGGGCGACCGTTTACGGGTACTCGCTGTGGGAACTGGAGGTCTACGGCGTCCGGACCGGCGACGGCGACATCCAGCCGCCGTCGGTGCCGTCGGGGCTCCGGCAGGCGTCGTCCACCACCGAGAGCATCACGCTCGGCTGGAACCCGGCGAGTGACAACGTCGGGGTCGTCGAGTACGAGATCCTGCGCAACGGCAACGTGATCGGCAGGTCCGCGACGACGTCCTACACCGACACGTCGCTGGCTTCGGGCTTCGACTTCCAGTACGCGGTGCGGGCGCGGGACGCGGCCGGAAACCTGTCCGGGTCGACCGCGCCGGTGAAGGCGTCCACCCGGCCGACCCCGTCCGACGGCATCGTCATCGCGCTCGCCGGCGACATCGCCAAACCGGAGCTGCCTTCCGAACACCAGCAGACCGCGGAGCTCGTCGCCAAGATCAAGCCACGCTACGTGCTGACGGTCGGAGACAACCAATACGTCGACGGCACCATCGAAGAATTCCGGTCCTACTACGACAAGACGTGGGGCAGGTTCAAGAAGATCACCAAACCCACGCCGGGCAACCACGAGTGGAACAACGAGCTGGCGGGGTACAAACAGTACTTCGGCAAGATCGCGACGCCGAAGGGCAAGCCGTACTACAGCTTCGACGTCGGAGCCTTCCATTTCGTCGCGCTCGATTCGGACCCGGTGTACAACGGCGGCGGCGCCGAACAGGTCGCCTGGCTGCGCAAGGACCTCGCGAAGACGAAGAAATCCTGTATCGCCGGCTACTGGCACCACCCGCGCTTCAACTCCGGGAATTCCGGTGACGCGAAGAGCGTGGCGCCGTTGTGGAACGAGCTGGCCAGGGCGAAGGCGGACGTCGTGTTCGCCGGACACGATCACCATTACGAGCGGACGAAGCCGCTGGACGTCAACGGGCACGTCGACGAGGCCAACGGCGTGCGTTCGGTCATCGCCGGTATCGGCGGCGACAGCCTGTACCTCGATTACAAGGCCCGCGAAGGCGTCGAGAAGATCCTGGGCAAGCACGGGGTGATGAAGCTGGTCCTCAAGGGAAAGACCTACTCCTGGGAAATCATCGGCACCAACGGCGAACTGCTCGACAAAGCAGGCCCGTACCGCTGCCGGTGACGGGGAAGGAGACGGGATGAAGCTTCCGATGAAGTTCGTCGTGGCGCTGGCGGGTGTCGCCGCCCTCGCCGCCGCCTCGGTGGTGTACGTGGTGCAGGCCAAGGCGAAAAGCCCCGAGCGACAGGCGGCGGACGCGACGGTCGCGGTGGATTCCTCGGGGCAGGTCGGGCTGGGGGAGCAGGGCAGACTGCTGTTCCGCAACGGCGCTTCGGGGCCGGGGTACGGCAACGTCGCCTCGGTCTCCGTCTCCGATCCCGGAGGGCCGCGACGCATCAGCTCGCTCACGTGTGAACGGTTCTACACCGTGGCGAACGGCGGCCTGTGCCTGGCGAAGGACTCCACGCCGATGGCGGGTGCGGTCGCCCGGTTCGTCGATGCCGCGCTCGGCGAGGTGAAACGAGTCGACGTCCCCGGAATCCCCAACCGCGCGAAGCTCTCACCCGGTGGCCGGATGGGCAGCTGGACCACCTTCGTCACCGGTGACTCCTACTCGACACCCGGCACCTTCTCGACGCGCACGGCCATCATGGATCGCGAGCTGAACGAGCTGTCGAGCAATATCGAGGGCATCCCGCTGCGGATCGGGGACGTGCCCCATCGTGGCGAGGACGTCAACTACTGGGGCGTCACGTTCGCCGCGGACGAGCGCACTTTCTACGCCACGGTCGCCACCGGCGGGCGGACTTATCTGGTGCAGGGCGACAACACGGCGTGGAACGCCCGCACCCTGCGCGAGAACGCGGAATGCCCTTCGCTGTCGCCGGATGGGAAGAAACTCGCGTTCAAGAAGCGGGTGGCGGAGGGCGACGTCAACCCGTGGCGGGAACACGTGCTGGATCTCGCCACGATGCGTGAGACCCCGCTGGCGGAGACACGCAGTGTGGACGACCAGGTGGTGTGGCTCGACAACGACACGATCGGGTACAGCCTGCCGCGCGGGAACGGGAAGGAAAGCGACATCTGGGCCGTGCCCGCGGACGGCAGTGGCGCGGCGCGGCTGCTGGTTCCGCTCGCGTCGTCGCCGTCGGTCACGGGTGGTCTCGGCAAGCCCTCGGCGTGACTTAGGTTGGGTTGGTGGAAAACGACTACGACACCTTCGCCGAGGCGTACGCGGCCGAGAACGAAACCAGCCTGATCAACGCGTACTACACGCGGCCAGCCATCCTCGATCTGGCCGGCGACGTGACCGGCAGGCGGATCCTCGACGCGGGGTGCGGGGCGGGTCCCCTTTTCGAGGCACTGCGTGATCGGGGTGCCAACGTGGCCGGGTTCGACTCCAGCGCCAAAATGCTGGAGCTGGCCCGGAAACGCCTCGGCGACGACGCGGCATTGCGGGTCGCCGACATCGGTGAGCAGCTGCCCTATCCCGACGGTGCCTTCGACGACGTCATCGCCGCCCTCGTTTTGCACTACCTCGAAGACTGGACGGCGCCGCTGGCCGAGATCCGGCGTGTGCTGAAACCCGGCGGCAGGCTGATCATGGCCGTCAACCACCCGATCATCTTCAAGCTGGTCCATCCCGAAGGCGACTACTTCAAGACCGTCAAGTGGTCGGACGAGTACACCTTCAGTGGCCAGAAAGCCGTTCTGACGTACTGGCATCGGCCCCTGCACGCGATGACCGACGCCTTCACCGCGGCGGGTTTCCGGACGTCCGTCGTCAGCGAGCCCCACCCGGCGCCGGGCGCGCGAGAGCGTTTCCCGGAGGAGCTCGCGGGCAAGACCGCCTTCTTGAGTTTCCTGTTCTTCGTGCTCGAGGCGGATCAGGAGGTGGGGTGCCAGGCGTCGGCGACCAGGTCGACCGCACTGCGGGCCGGGTCGCGGGCCGCGTGGTCGTAGACCGCGCTGGTGGTGTCGATGCTGGCGTGCCCGACGTCGGCCTGGACATGTTCCAGGGACGCACCCGCCTCCACCGCCGCGGTCACGTAGAAATGCCGCAGTGCGTGGGGGTGCATCACTTCGGCGACACCGGCCAGCTCCGGGCCCGCGGCTGCGGCGACCCGGCGCAGCAGCTGCCAGATCGCCTGCCGGGCGAAACGACGTCCGCCGCGGGTCACCAGCAGCGGCCGGTCGCCACCACGACCGGCCCGGCCGACCCCCGCCACGATCGCGGTTCCCGCGCCGTCGCCACGCAGATTCGCGTACTCCAGCACCGCGTTCTCGGCGGGGACGCTCAGATAGACGACTCGGACCTTGCCGCCCTTGCCTCGCACCCGTAGCGCCCGCCGCCCTCGCGTGACATGCAGATCCGCCTCGTCGAGCCCGCACAGCTCGCTCACCCGCAACCCCAAGGTGAAGAGGGAGACGATCGCGACCGCGCGGGCGACATCGCACGGGCCGGCACCACGCCGTGGCGTACCCGCCGCCCGGTGCAGCGCCGCGACCTGCCGGGAGGTCAACGTGATCGTCGCCGATGTGCTCGCGGCGGCCGCTGTCAGCCCGAGCCGACGGCGGTCCAGCGCCGCGGGGTTCGCCGCCACGAGTCCGGCGTCGGCCAGGAACGCGTACAGCGTCTTCACCGTGGCGAGCATCCGGTCCCGCGTCGACGGCGCGGCGCCCGCCTCGTCCAGTTCTGCCAGCCAGGCCTTCACGTGCGCCGACGTCGCCGCCGTCGGGTCGACACCGCGCGCGGCGCACCATCGCAGCCAATGCCAGGACCGCAATCTGCCGCGACCCGCCGGCGGAGGCCCCGCCCGCCTGGACGCCGGCGCGGTGACCACGGCGTCGGCGTAGGCCGCCACCGCGGCGCTCCAACGAGCGTCGCTCGGAGTGCCGGTCGGCGTCCAAGCCGCGGCGATATCGGCCGCGCTGACCGGCAGCCCGAGCCCTTCGGCGTAGGTGCGGCGAGTCTGACGGTTGCCGTATCCGGTGAGCCAGTCGGTGATCCCCGACAGCAGACCCGCCGGATCCGCCAGTCCCGGCCAAACCTCGTCGGTGAGTACGCCCGCGGGGGATAGCCCGGTCCTGGCGACGCTGTCGTCCTGCGCCACACCAGTCACGATCATCCGCACACCGTATCGGCGTTGATCGCCTGCCCAGTTTTCGGCAGCCCCTCAGACGCCCCTATTCGTCGCCTTCGGACCGCTTACGTCTCCAGATCGACCTCCGCGAACCACTTAGCTACAAAATGTATCTTCTGTAGCTAAGTTAGGTTTGGGATAATGTTACTGATACCTCTGTTAGAGGTTATGTAACTCTCAAGGTAGGCTCTGGATATGGTCGAGAAAGCGAGCGCGGTAGCCGAGGAAAGTGCGCCGGAGCAGGCACGATGCGGGTTTCGCAAGTGCCGGGAGCCGCTGCCGCCGCCCGGACCGCGGGGAGGCAGGCCCTACGAGTTCTGCCCTGACCGGACATGGCCCGGGGGAAAGAGCTGCAAGCAACTGGCCGCGGCCGAACAGGCGCTACGGGAGGCTCTGGGCGACGAGGGCGTGCCGTCGGCGGCGCTGGCGGACGCCGGGCAGGCCTTCGACCAGGCCGCCGCCGCGCTGACCGACCCTCTCCGTACGTTGAGCAACGCGCTCGACGCGGTCACCGCCCATCTGCGCGACGAGATCGCGGCCGCCGTCGGTCAAGCCGACGCCGCCCAGGAAGCCGCCGCGGAAGCCGACCGGCAACGGGACGCCGCACTGGCACGAGCAGCCGAGGCCGAAGCCGCCGCCGAGGAAGCGAAGGAAGCCGCCCGGACCGCTCAGCAGGCCGAGCTTCTGGCCAAGGCGACCACGGACGAGGCGATCGAGGCCCGGGCGGCGGCCCAGCTGGCTCAGGCGAAAGCGGAGACGGCCACCGCGGTGATCACCGAGCACGCACAGGAAGCAGCCGAGGAAGCGGCGACGCAGCGAAACCGCGCCGATCAGCTGGCAGCCACGCTTTCAAACCTCAACGAGCAACTGGCCACACGGACCGCGGAGCGGGACGCCGCACGTGACGCCCTCAGCGCATCCGATGAGCAACGCAAGACCTGGGAACGGCTCGTGGACACGCAGAAGGCCGAACTCACCGCGGAGCTGGACGCCGCGAGGGTGCAGCTGCGAGCTCTCGATGCCCGCCATCAGGAAGCCATCGCCGAGCGGACCGCCCTCGAAACCGCATCTCGAGCACGAGTCGCTGACGTTCAGGCAGAACTGACCGCCGTGCGGGGGCAACTCACCGCGGCCCAGGAACAGGTCGCCCGAACCCAGGAATCGAGCGAACAGGCCGCGGGGACACTGGCCCTCATCCGTCAGCGTGCTCTCGCCGCGACAGAGGAACCTTCGACGCCGCTCCGACACGATCTGCTGGAGATTCTGCTCGGCGACGGCGTCGCGGCACCGAAGAAACCCGAGTGATCGCGAGCTACCTGAACAACCCGCCGAGCTTGTCCAGTCCTTCCTTGACCCCGTCCTCGACGCGCCGGTACGTGTCCGCCCCGGTGACCAGGCTGTCCGCGATGCCGCCGACCGTTTCCACTCCCGCCGTCAGCCGGTCGCCGGCCGCCGTGACGTGCTTGGTCAGCGCGTCGCTGAAGGTGGTCGCCGCGGGCACGTCGCCGAGCAGATGCGGTACGAGCTGCAGCCGTGACATCGCGCCGGCCGCGGTGCTCAACGTCGACGTCGCCCCGTCCAGGACGCCCGCGGCACCGACCAGCGAGTCCGGATCGGTCTCGTATCCGGCGTCGCCGGGGGAGAGCGCGCCGTCGGGGTCGAGGCCGAGTTCGTCCAGGGAGATCCTGGTCAGCTCCGGTTCGTCCCACTTCGAGCCTGGGTTCTTCTGGTAGCCGTAGGCGCCGGATTCGTGCGCCAGCACGATTTCCCCGTCGATCTCGACGGCCTCCTCGACGCCGTGGGAGTCGTAGCCGTCTTCGTTGCCCGGCTCGCCGCCCTTCAGTTCGATCTCTTCGCGATCGTTGAAGTCGTACCACTCCGGCGTCCGGTCCTGCCGGTAGAACTTGCCGCTGTGCCCGTCGGAGGACGAGAAGATGAACTCGTCGTCGCGCACCACGACACCCTGGACGTTGTTCGGCGTCTCGATCGGATCCCCGGCTTCGTCCGGCCGGGGTGAGCCGTCCGGACCGACCGGGACTTCGTAGAGCCGGTTGTTGGTGTAGTCGCCCACGAAGAGTTTGCCTTGCGCGTAGGTGACGTAGCTGTGGGCGGGTGTGTCGACCACGTCCACGGCGTTGACCGGTTTGCCGCTGTCCTGCGCGGCGTCGAGTTCGGCCTTGTCGTAGACGTACACGTATCCGTTGGACGACACCCAGACGTGCTCGCCATCCGTCGCGACACCGCCGGTGTGCGTGGGCGCGCCGACCTCGCCGTTGCCGTTGAGGTAGACGTTCCCCGTTTCCACGCCGGTCTCGTAGTCGACGTAGGTCAGCCTGCTCGGGGTCAGTCCGGGTCCGACGGGGCTGTCGCCGGAGCCGTCCCCATCACCGTCGTGGTACGAGCCCACCAGCAGGTTCTTGCCGTCGTAGGCCAAGCCCTGGGAGGTCCACGGCTCGCCTGGGTTGACGCCGCTGATGTCGGCGTTGCCGTCGCTGTCCCAGCCTTCGCTTCCGCCTCCGTCGGTCGTTGCCGCCAGCGCGGTGAGCCGGCTTTCGTAGGTCTGCTGCGCGACGGTCAGGGCCCGGATGGTCTTCATCGCGATCTCCGGCGCTTCGAGGAGGTCGGTCAGGCCGAGCTTGCGCCAGGGGCCGATGGCGGTGTCGGCCGAGGTCCGCAGCGCGGAGTACGCCTTCGCGGCGCCCTTGACCGCGGCCTCGGCGGTGTTGAGCTGGGCATACACCTCGGCGACGGTGCGCGAGGACTGTTTCGCCTTGCCGACGAACTCCGCCGCCGCTTTCCCGTGCCAGGACCGGGCCGCTCGCAGGGCGCCGTCGGAGATCCCGTCCGCCACGGTCTGCAACGACGTCTTGGCGTCCGCGATGGTGGCGCCGACCTCGGCGATACCCGCCGCGTCCCCCGACGTGAGCTTGGCGTAGAGCGGTTCGGGATCCAGGAACGGCATCGGCTTCTCCTCGGGCAAACCCCTGGTCAGGGTGGGTCGTGCGCGTTCAGACGCCGGAGGGCCGACGCCGGTTCCCCCGCATCACCCACCCCTTCCCCGAGGTCAGGCCAGCATGCCGCCGTCCACCCGCAGGACCGTCCCGGTCACGTAGGAGGCGCGATCGCTCAGCAGCCACGCCGCGGCCTGCGCGATCTCCTCGGGCTCGGCCACGCGCCCCAGCGGGGTCTGGGCGTTGAGCCGCTGCAGGATGTCCGGCGAGCTCTCGACCCACTCGGAGAACATCTCGGTCAGGGTCGTGCCGGGTGCGACGGCGTTGATCCGGATCCCTTCCGGGCCGTAGGTGGTGGCGGCCGACGCGGTGAGGCTGTTGACACCGCGTTTCATGGCGCCGTACGCGGGGAGTTCCGGGTTGGCCATCAGACTGCCGACGCTGGTGTTGTTGACGATGGCCCCGGTCTTCGCGGTGGCCCGGATGGCCTCGATCTCGGCGATCATCGCCAGCCACGGACCCTTCAGGTTCACCGCGTAGATACGGTCGAAATCGGCCTCGGTCACCTGGTCCATCGGGCCGGGCGGCACGTTGGTCGCGCCGTTGTTGAACGCGACGTCGAGCCTGCCGTGCAGGTCCACGGCGCGGTCGACGGCCGCGCGGATGCTCGACGCGTCGCCGAGGTCGCAGACGACGTGGTCCGCGATGCCGCCCTCCGCGCGGATCTCCTCGGCCACGGTCTTCAGCTGGGACTCGGTGCGGGCGGCGAGCACGACGCGGGCGCCTTCCCTGGCGAACAGCCGCGCCGCGGCGGCGCCGATACCTCGGCCGGCGCCGGTGACGAAGGCGACCTTGCCGTCGAGCAGGCCGGAAACAGTCGTTGTGGTGGTCATGGCACCGAGGGTTCTCCCGCCTTCGGCGCCTATCCAGGTATCGGCGGTACCTGGCTGGCGGGCCGCCATCGTCCACACTGGAGTGGTGGACAGACGACAACTGGCGGACTTCCTGCGCAGCAGGCGCGAGCGGATCACCCCCGCCGACGTCGGCCTTCCCGCCGGGCCCCGCCGCCGCACTCCCGGCCTGCGTCGCGAGGAGGTGGCACAGCTGGCGTACATCTCGACCGAGTACTACACGAGGCTGGAGCAGGCTCGCGGGCCGCGGCCTTCGCGTGAGGTACTGGGCGGGCTGACCAGGGCACTCCGGCTGTCGGATGTGGAACGGGACCACCTGCACCATCTCGCCGGCGCGCCGCCGGGACCACCGCCCGGACCGTCGCGTGAGGTGCGGCCGAGCATTCTCGCGCTGCTGCACCGTCTTCCGCAGGCGGCGGCGATCGTGCTCTCGGCGACTTACGAGGTGCTCGCCTGGAACGACCTCGCCGCGGCGTTGATGGAGGACTTCTCCGCGCTGCCCCGGCGGGACCGCAATCTCGTGCGCCGCGCCTTCCTCGGGCCGCGGCCGGAGGGGAGACGGCTGTACGGGGTGTCCGATGTGGACGAGTTCGCGGCGAGCGCGGTCCGGAATCTGCGGGTCACCGCCGGTCGCTATCCCGACGACCCCGAAGTCTCCGGGCTGATCCGCGAACTCCTCGACGGCAGTGAGGAATTCGCCCGGCTGTGGGCCGCGCACGACGTCTGCGCCGCGCCCACGCTGTGCAAGACGTTCCAGCACCCGGTGGTCGGCCCGGTCAGCGTGAACTGCGACGTCCTCGACATCAGCGACCGGGACCAGCAGGTCGTGATCTACACCGCCGATCCCGGTACTCCGTCGGAGAACGCGTTGCGGCTGCTATCCGTCGTCGGGACGCAGCGGATGGACGCTCCGCTCTGATGGTTTTGTAGGTTCCCTCGATACCAGCGGGTCGATCCTGAGCGCGATCGCGAGTGCGAAGCGGCCTGCCGGGTCGTCGATCGTGCCGCCGAACAGCGTCCGCAGCTGCCGGATCCGGTACCGGACGGTCTGGACGTGGACATGCAGTTCGACGCCGATCGCCTGCGGCTGGTCAGGCCGGGCGAGCCAGGCGGCGAGGGTCGTGGTGAGCCGTTGCCTCGCCGGTTCCGGGAGACCGGCCAACGGCGCGAGGACGTCTTCGGAGAACTCGGCGGCGAGTTCGGGATCGGCGGTCAGCAGCAGATCGATGCGGTGATCGGTGGTGTGGACGAGCGGGCTGTCGCCGAGCGCGCCGGTGCGGGTCAGCCGCCAGAGCGCGCTCGCCCGGCGGGCACCGAGCGCGGCCGAGCGGAGCGGCACGACCGGGCCCACACCTGCCTGGTCGTCGCCGAGCAGGTCCCGCAACCGGCCGAGGTACCACTCCAGGCGGTCGGCGGGCATGACCACCGCGGTCAGGTCGTGGTGACGGCCGACCAGCACCCGCCCCGGCATCCGGTCCAGCAGTTGTGGTGCGACATCGGCGCTGGTGACCGCGACGACGAGCCTGCCGGGCAGGACCCACATGGCTTGGCTCGCGGCGTCTTCGAGCAGGTCTCGGGTGACGGCTGGTTCGGCGAGCAGGAGACCCAGGAGCCGGTCCCTTCGCGCTTGCCCGGCCCGCGCGGCCTGTGAGCGCGCTTCGGCGTATCCGTCGGCGGCCGCGGCCGAGAGTTCCGCGATGAAGGCGAAAAGCGCCTCACCGAGTTCGACGATCGCCTGGGTCGGCAGATCCACCGCCGGTGCCGCCGAGGTCAGCTGCCGCCACACGCCGAGCGCCGCGGATTGGTAGAAGCCGAGCATCTCCTCGAGGCTGCGGCCGGCGGTGTGCTGGGCCCGGCCCTGCGCGCGGTAGACCTCGCGGTCGGTGGTGATGTCGGGATGGCCGATCTCGCTGAAGAAGGCGTGCAACGCGACGTCGAGGGTCACTTGGAGGTTCGCCGCCGTCCGGTCGTCCAGCGGGGACCGCAGCCCGGCACGGACCTGGTCCATCGCGGCGGACGCGATCGCGGCGGTGTCGGGTTCCAGGCGGGTCAGCACCGAGGCGTCGAGCCTGCGCCATGGCTGTGCCGACGCCTTCGTCATAGAGGGAACCTACAAAACTCCGATCAAGAACGCGCGCCTCCGTTCTAGTGGTTCTCCCCGCTCCGGCGGACGCTGACCGCAGCATTCGACGACGCATGCAGGAGGCGGCAGTGACACGCTGGGGAAGAATCGCCCGGATCGCCGCGGTGGCGGGCACCGCACTGACCCTCGTCGGAATCGGGACACCGGCCCTCGCCTCGGCGGAGCGGCAGGTGTACGTCGCGATGGGTGACTCGTTCTCGGCGGGCTCGGTGGTGCTGCCGCAGTCCGATCTGTTCACCTGCGCCCGGTCGGCGATCAACTACGCCGGGCTGCTGGCGAAGCAGATCGAGGTCGACGAACTGCGCGACGTCACCTGTGGCGGCGCGACCACGTCCCACTTCACCAATCCGCAGAAGGGCATCGTCTCCGGCACGAACCCGCCGCAGTACGACGCGCTCTCGGCCGACACGACACTGGTGACCGTCGGCATCGGCGGCAACGACATCGGTTTGGTCGGGCTCGCGACGTCGTGCGTGAACCTGCTGCCGGTGGGTGCTTCGTGCAAGGCGGCCAACACCACGGGCGGGGTGGACAAGTACGCCACCAAGATCGACGCCTTCGCCGCGACCTACGGCACGGTGATCGAGACGATCCGCCAGCGCGCGCCGAAGGCCGAGATCGTCATGGTGGGCTATCCGACCGGGATCAAATCCGGCGGCTGCTGGCCGCTCGTCCCGGTCCTGCCGCAGGACGCCGACTACATCCAGGCCAACATCGACCGGCTCAACGCGCGGATGGCCGAACAGTCCGCCGCGCACGGCGCGAAGTACGTCGACATCCGGACGCCGAGCATCGGGCACGACGCCTGCCAGCCGATCGGCGTCAAATGGATCGAAGGGCTGATCCCTTCGGTGGTGAACAACAGCTTCGCCCCACTGCACCCGAACGCCGCGGGGCTCGCGGCCGTGGTGCCGAGTATCCGGAAGGTGCTGTAGCGCCGTCGCTGGGGCACGTCTCGTGAGTGGTGGCTCGACACCGAGGCCTTAACGCCCCTCGGACTGTCCAAAAAGGTCACTTTCGAGATCCAAGCGCCCCAGTTGGGCACTTTGTGCAGTTATTGCCCGGGGGTCGTGAGTGGCAATGGTCGTTCTAACCCTCTTTGCCACTCACGACCCCACGCGAAACTGGATATATAGGCCCCTCGTGAGTGGTAAGGACGGTTAGAACCGTCCTTACCACTCACGAGACGTCAGGTCACGCGGTCGGCGACCAGTACAGGAGCCGGTTCGGGGAACCGGAGCCCGGGTTGGTCACCTTGCCCGTGGTGGCCGCGTTGATCAGCGCGGTGGCCACCTGCGCGGGCGTGGCGCTCTTGTTGTTCTGCAGGTAGCGGGCCGCGACGCCGACCACGTGCGGGGTCGCCATCGAGGTGCCGCTGATGGTGTTCGTCGCGGTGTCGCTGGTGTTCCACGACGAGGTGATGTTCGTGCCCGGCGCGAAGATGTCCACGACGCTGCCGTAGTTGGAGAAGCTGGAGCGCGCGTCGGTGTTGGTGGACGAGCCGACGGTGATCGCCTGGGTCACGCGGGCGGGGGAGAAGCCCGACGCGTTCGAGTTGGAATTCCCGGCGGCCACGCCGTAGGTGACGCCCGCGGCGATGGACCGGCGGACGGCGTCGTCGAGCGTGCTGGAGGCACCGCCGCCGAGGCTCATGTTGGCCGCGGCCGGTTTGACGTGGTTCTTGGTGACCCAGTCGATACCCGCGATGACCCCGGCGGTGGTGCCGCTGCCGGAGTTGTTGAGCACGCGGACGCCGTAGACGGTGGCGCCCTTGGCGATGCCGTACTGCGAACCGGCGATGGTGCCGGCGACGTGGGTGCCGTGGCCGTTGCCGTCCTGCGCGACGGCGTCGTTGTCGACGAAGTCGTAGCCGTTGCGGGCGCGGCCGCCGAAGGTCTGGTGGCTGATCCGCACACCGGTGTCGATGACGTAGACGTTCACGCCCGCGCCGGTGCTGGTGTAGCTGTACTTGTTGTCGAGCGGCAGGTTGCGCTGGTCGACGCGGTCAAGGCCCCAGGACGGCGGGTTGGTCTGGGTCGCGTCCGCGTGGACGACCTGGTTCTGCTCGACCGAGGCCACCGACGGGTCGGCGGCGAGCCGCTTGGCCTGCCGTTCCGACAGTGTCGCGGAGAAACCCTTGAGCGAGCTGCTGTAGACCTGCTCCACCTTCGCGCCGAAGCGGTTCGCCAGCGCGCCCACGACGCCGGTGTCCTTCAGCGTGACGATGTAGCTGTTCGGGATCGCTTCGGCGGATCCCGCGGCGAGGATCTGTCCTTCGGCGGCTTGGGCCGGAGCGGCGGTCACGCTGATCGCCACCGCGACCGCGCTCGCCATTCCGGCACGTGACAGCCAACGCGCTTGTCTCGTCTCTCGCATGTGTTCGTCCTGTCGTTCGCAGGGGGACCGGCCGGTCAAGACCACAGCGGCAGAAAGGCGGTCCAGCTCGACCGCATGGGACGGCACCTGCCGATTCCCACGGGGATCGAGGTTATTGAGCGCATGACATGTCCGAATCGACTGAATGGGGCAGGACCCGACCTTCGTCTGGCGGCCATTGGCGGCGGGTGCCCTGCACGGAAAGTGTGCTCCGTACCCTGTGGCTGGAACATCTCGCCGAGCTTCTGGAGTCCGAACCACCGTGCCAGCCCTTTCCGGCCTGCGAGCCGACTGCGAGAACTGCTTCGGCCTGTGCTGTGTCGTCCCGGCCTTCGCGGCGTCGGCCGATTTCGCGATCACCAAACCGGCGGGCCAGGCGTGCCCGAACCTGCGCGAGGACTCCCGGTGCGGCATCCACGACAAGCTCCGCAAGAAGGGCTTCACCGGCTGCACGGTCTACGACTGCTTCGGCGCGGGCCAGAAGGTCTCCCAGGTCACCTTCGACGGCGAGGACTGGCGCAAGTCGCCGAAGACGGCCAGGACGATGTTCGCGGTCTTCCCGGTCATGCGGGATCTGCAGGAACTGCTCTACTACCTCACCGAGGCGGCCTCGCTGCCGACGTCCGCGCCCATCCGTGACGACCTGGCCGAGATGATCGACCGGACCGAGCGGATGACCCTGGACACGCCCGGCGTGCTGCGGAAACTGGACGTCCACTCGCATCGGGGCGCGGTGAACGGGCTGCTGCTGCGCGCGAGCGAGCTCGCCCGTGCCACCGCGCCGGGCAAGAAGAAGGACCGGCGCGGCGCCGACCTCATCGGCGCGAAGCTCAAGGGATCGAACCTGCGCGGAGCGCTGCTGCGAGGGGCGTACCTGATCGGCGCGGATCTGCGGGGAGCCGATCTCCGGCAGGCCGACGTCACCGGGGCGGACCTGCGTGACGCCGACATCCGCGGCGCGGACTTCCGTGACACGCTCTTCCTCCTCCAGTCGCAACTGGACGCGGCGAAGGGCGACGCGACGACGAAACTGCCGGACTCGCTTTCCCATCCGGCGCACTGGTAGGTCTGCTACGCCGTATGGACGATCTCCTGCTCCCAGTCTTCTCGCGGCTGGGTGTGCAGCCGCCAGTAGTGCTCGGCGATGTCGTCGGGGTCGAACGGAGTTCCTTTCGCGACGGGTCCGGCGACGGTCACCGTGGCGACGTGCACTCCTGAGGGGCCGAACTCCTTGTCCAGCAGGGAAACCAGCGCCCGCACACCGGCTTTCCCGAGCGAGAGGCTCGTGTAGGCGGGTACGGCTTCGGGCATTCCGCCGGTCACAATGATCGTGCCCGATCCGCGTTTCGCCATCCCGGGCGCGACGTGCGCCGCGGTGGTGATCGCGCCGACGACGTTGACCGACCACGCCGCGAGATGCCGTTCGACGGACAGCTCGCCGGGGGTGTCGGCCTGGATGATCGCCGCGTTGTAGACCACGACGTCGGGCTCGCCGTGTTCCCGCACGGCGGTGTCGAGAGCGGCTTTGAGGGAAGCCTCGTCGGTGACGTCGGCGGTGAGCGCCAGCGCGGTCCCGAGTTCGGCGGCCAGCGGCTCCAGGGTCGCCGAACGGCGGGCCAGCAAGGTGATCGGCAGCCCTTCCTTGGCGAAGCGGTGCGCGACCGAGCGGCCGATACCCGGTCCCGCGCCGATGATCACTGCGCCTGCCATGTGCTTCTCCTTCTGAGTGGGGTGCGCCGACCGTAGGGCCTGACATCGATGTGAAGGTCAAGTCCGCGCCGCAAAGTGTTCACCGGATGAGCGGTTTGCCTGCGAGACTGGGCGCCATGCGTGCCGATCGCCTGGTGGCCACCCTCCTGCTGATGCAGGCGCGTGGCCGTGTCACGGCTTCCGAACTGGCGGACGAACTGGAGATCTCGGTCGCCACCGCGCGGCGTGACCTCGAGGCGTTGTCGTCGGCGGGTGTCCCGGTGTACCCGCAGCCCGGCCGAGGTGGTGGCTGGTCGCTCGTCGGCGGCGCGCGGACCGACCTCAGTGGACTGTCCGCGTCGGAGGCCCAGGCGCTGTTCCTGCTCGCCGGTCCGGCCGCATCGCTCTCGCCCGAGGTGAAATCCGCGCTGCGGAAGCTGGTCCGGGCCCTGCCGGACACGTTCCGCGCCGACGCGCAGGCCGCCGCGGACGCGGTCGTCATCGATCCGTCGCGGTGGGGCGAGCGGGAAAAGGAACGGCCCGAGTTGCTCACCGTGCTGCAGGCCGGGATCGTGCGCCGCCGCAAGGTCCGGTTCGGCTACGCGAAGAAAGGCGCGGAGCCGGTCGAGCGGGTCGTGGATCCGTGGGGGCTCGTGGACAAGGACGACATCTGGTACCTCATCGCGGGTACTGAGAACGGCCAGCGCACTTTCCGCGTCGATCGCATGTCCGACGCCGAGGTCAGCGACCTGCCCGCGGCGCGGCCGGACGACTTCGAACTGTCGCGGGCGTGGGAGCAGGTGGTCGACCGGGTCGAGCAACGGCGTTCGGGGCTGGACGCGACCGTGCTCATCGCGGAGCGGCATCTGCCGATCCTCCAGGACCACTTCGGGCGGCAGGCACGTGTCGAGGAGACGCTCGAAGACGGGCGTGTGCGGGTGACGGTGTCGGCGCCGGTGGCGTGGATGATCGCGCAGCAGCTCGCGGGCTGGGGTTCGATGATCGAGGTGCTGGGCCCGGAGTCGGTCCAGGAGGAACTCGCGCGGATCGGCGCGGAACTGGTCGAGCGTTACGCGACGCCGGCGCGGTAGCCCTGCGGGCTGACACCGTGTTCGCGTTTGAACGCGGTGCTGAGCGCGAACGAACTGCCGTAGCCGACCTGCCGGGCGACCGCGCCGATGGTGACGTCGGGGTGCTGGCGCAGGAGATCGGCGGCGAGCGCGATCCGCCAGCTCGCGAGGTAGGCCATCGGCGGTTCGCCGACGGCGGCGGTGAACCGGCGGGCGAACGCGGCCCGGGACACGCCGGTGGCGGCCGCGAGGCTGGCCACGGTCCACGGTTCGGAAGGCTTGTGCTGCAACAGTTTCAGTGCGCGTCCGACGACCGGATCGCTGTGCGCGCGATACCAGGCGGGTGCCGCGGCGTCCGGTCGGTCGAACCAGGTCCGCAGCGCGGCGACCAGAAGCAGGTCGAGCACGCGGTCCAGGACGGCTTCCTGGCCGGGCGTGTCCTTGACGATCTCGCCGGCGAGCAGTGTCACCAGCGGGTTGTCCCATTCGTCGTCCCGGACGACCAGCAGCGACGGCAGCGCGTTGAGGAGCCGTTTGCTGATCTCACCTTCGAGTGGATAGGTGCCGGTGAGCAGGACTACTGGGCCGTCCGGATCGTCACCCCAGGTCCGGACGCCGAGATCCGACAGCTCGGTGAGGTGTTTCCCGTCCGGCGTCAGGCATTCCTGTCCCGGCAGGATCATCGCCTGCGGTGGGGTGGCCGGGTCGTCCGCGACGAGATACGGGTCCGGACCGCGGGCGATGGCGATGTCGCCGGTGCCGAGGCGGACCGCGTCCCCGCGGTCGGGCACCACCCACGACTCGCCCCGGACCTGTGCCATCACCGTCAGCGGAGCCTCGTCCTCGATCCGTAGCGACCACGGCGGGGTCATAACCGACTTCAGCAGGAACGCGCCGCGGGCGCGGGGTCCGTCGAGCAGACCGGCGAGGGGATCCATAGCGCAAGCGTAGACGATGAAACATGGAACAGAGCCTTTGAACTATGTTCCGTCTCATTCGCAGGCGCTTGACTGGTGCCATGACAAACGCGAAGAACAACGAGACGGTCCTGGTCCTCGGCGCGACGGGCAAGACCGGGAGCCGGGTCGCGCAGCGGCTGACCGCCCTCGGGATCGACGTCCGGAAGGCCTCGCGGCCGGTGTTCGACTGGAACGACCGTTCGACCTGGACGGCCGCGGTCACCGGGATCGGCGCCGCCTACCTGACCTACTACCCCGACCTCGCCTTCCCCGGCGCCGCCGAAGCGATCCGCGACTTCTCCAAGCTGGCCGTGGAACACGGGGTGCGGCGGCTGGTCCTGCTGTCCGGCCGCGGTGAAGAGGAAGCCGTGGTCAGCGAACAGGGTGTCCGGGACTCCGGTGCCGAGTGGACGGTCGTGCGGGCCAGCTGGTTCGCGCAGAACTTCAGCGAGCACTTCCTGCTGGAACCGGTGCTCGCCGGGGAGATCGTGCTGCCCGCCGGGTCGGTGACCGAGCCGTTCATCGACGTCGAAGACATCGTCGACGTGGCCGTGACGGCGCTGACCACCGACGGGCACGACGGCGAGGTCTACGAGCTGACCGGCCCCCGGTTGCTGGATTTCGCGGACGCGGCGGCGGAAATCGGCAAAGCTTCCGGGCGGGATGTCCGGTACGTTCCGGTCTCCGCCGCGGAATTCGCCGCGGGAGCGGCCGAACAGGGCGTGCCGGAGGAGGAGATCGAGGGCCTGACCGACCTGTTCACGCGCATCCTCGACGGCCGGAACTCCTCGCTCACCGGTGACGTCGAGCGGGTGCTGGGCAGGCCCGCGAGGGACTTCTCCGAATACGCCGCGAAAGCGGCGGCCACTGGGGTCTGGAATCGATGAAACGAGCTGGAATCGGAAGGGAGGCGACAGGAATGGCCACGTTGAGCCAGATCGTCCTGATCGCGGCCGTCATCACGGCGGGGTTGATCGCCGGCTTGTTCTACGCCTACACGTGCTCGGTGATGCCAGGGCTGGGGCGCGCGGACGCCCGGACCTACGTGACGGGGATGCGGGAGATCAACATCGCGATCCTCAACGGCTGGTTCGCGCTGAGCTTCGGCGGCGCGCCGTTGCTCGCGGCGGCCGCGGCGGCACTGCATTTCCGGGCGGAACTGCGGCCCGCGCTGCCGTGGCTCATCGCGGGGTTCGCCCTGCTGCTGGTGATGCTGATCGTGACGATGGCGATCAACGTCCCGCTGAACAACGCGCTCGAAGCGGGCTTCGACGGCGACGGCACCGACTTCGAGGCGCTGCGGGCGAAGTTCGAGGGCGTCTGGGAACGGTGGAACCTGGTCCGGACCTTGGCCGCGATCGGCGGTTTCGGGGCTCTGGTGGGCGGGCTGATCGCGCACGTCCGCGCCTGACGTGTGTCAGGAAAGGGTCGTTCAGGACGAAAAACGTCTTGAACGACCCTTTCCTGACATCAGGCGTCGAGAAGCGCCAGGAGCTGCGGCGCGAACGTGACGGCCTCGGCCGCGAAACCACCGTGGTCACCGGGGAAGTAGACCGGCTCCACACCGAGCCGGGCGGCCGCGAGCACCGCCGCCTCGTGCGCGGGCTGCCCGGCCGAGTCCTTCCCGACGCCGACGACGATCCGGGTCTCCGACGCCTTCAGCGCTTCGTAGTCCGGAGTGAAGTCCCCGATCATCTTCATCAGGTGCACGACGAAGAACTCCATGTTCGTCCGTATCTCCGGTGGGAGCGCGCTCCAGTCCATCTCGAAACCGGCGTCGGCCATGAACTTGGCCATCGCCGCCTCGATGCCCTGTTCGCGGTGGAGGCGCTGCAGTTCGTCCGGGTCACCGTCGGGTTGGCCGGGCAGCAGGCTCGTCAGCGGGGGTTCGTGCGCCAGGAGCGTCTTGACCCGCCCGGGATGACGGGTGACGAGGTCGAAGGCCTGCATGCAGCCGCCGCTGGACGCGAAGATCATCGCGGGTTCCGTGCTCGCGCTGTCGAGCAGGCGTAGCGCGTCGTCGGTGTGGGCCTCGATCCGTTGCTTCCCGTCCGGATCGTCGAGCGGGCTGCGGGAGATCCCGCGCGGGTCGTAGGTGATCACCGTGTAGTGCTCCGCGAGCAGGGCCGCGATCGGCGTGAACATCGCGGAATCGGCCGCGCCACCGGGAACGCACAGCAGAACCGGGCCGCTGCCGGTGACGGTGTGGTGCAGCCGGGCGCCGGGGACGTCGAGAACGGCCATCGGATGACCCCTTCCTCTTTTCGGACTTGTCGCCCACCGACGAACGGTGACGCCGTGGACAGACAGCCGGGAGTCAGGAGATTTCGGCGATTTTTTCCGACAGGTAGGCGCGCTCGGCGTCGGTGCCGGCGAGCGCGAGTGCCTCGCGGTACGCGTCGGCGGCCTCGTCGAGCCGGTCGAGCCGCCGGAGCAGGTCCGCGCGGGTCGCGGGAAGCAGGTGGTAGCCGGGGAGACCGCCGTCCGCGGTGAGCTTGTCGACCAGTTCGAGCCCGGCCTCGGGACCTTCGGCCATGGCGACGGCGACCGCGCGGTTCAGTTCGACGACGGGCGACGGCACGAATCGCAGCAGTTCCCCGTAGAGCGCGGCGATCTGCGCCCAGTCGGTGTCGGAGGCGTGGGCGGCCGTCGCGTGACAGGCGGCGATGGCGGCCTGGATCTGGTACTGCCCGGCGACACCGAGCCGGAGCGCGGTCTCCAGCAACTCCGTGCCCTCGGCGATCTCGGCGGTGTTCCAGCCGCCGCGGTCCTGGTCTTCGAGCGAGACGAGGGTGCCCTGAGCATCGACGCGGGTGGCCCGGCGGGCGTCGTGCAGGAGCAGCAGGGCCAGCAGCCCGAGGACCTCCGGCTCGTCCGGCATCAGGCTGGCGAGGATCCGCGCGAGCCTGATGGCCTCCGCGGACAAGTCGGGCCGGAGCAGATCCGTACCGGCACTGGCCGAGTAGCCCTCGTTGAACAGCAGGTACAGCATTCCCAGTACCGCGGCCGTGCGTTCGGGCAGCAGATCCGCGGGCGGGACCCGGTACGGGATGCCCGCCGTGCGGATCTTCCGTTTCACCCGGACCAGGCGCTGCGACATCGTCGCCTCGGAGACGAGGAAGGCGCGGGCGATCTCGGCGGTGGTGAGCCCGGCCAGAGTCCGCAACGCGAGCGCGACCTGCCCTTCGAGCGGCAGCGCGGGGTGGCAGCAGGTGAAGATCAGCCGGAGCCGGTCGTCGTGGACGCCGCTCTCGTCCCGGTCCGGCTCGGCGGGGACGTTCAGTTCGGCGGCTTCGCGCAGTTTCGCCGCGCCGACGGCCTCGCGTCGGATCCGGTCGGTGGCGCGGTTGCGTGCCGCCGTCGTCAGCCAGGCGCCGGGTTTCGCCGGGACGCCGTCGCGGGGCCAGGTGCGCAACGCGAGCGCGAACGCCTCTTGGAGACATTCCTCGGCGAGGTCCCAGTCGCCGGTGACACGGATCAGGGTGGCGATCACCTGCCCCGACTCCTCGCGGAACGCCTGTGTGATCGCGGTGTCGAGTTCGGTGGTCACCTGAGCAGTCCTTCCAGCAGCGGCACGATCTCCTCCGGCGCCGGGTACGCGGTGATCTCGTCCCGCAGCCGCCCGGCCGCCTCCCGGTAGGACGGTTCCCTCAGCACCGTGGACACGGCGTCGCGGATGTCCCGCGGTGTCGCGTCGATGACGTCGAGGACGGTGCCGAGCCCGAGTTCGGTGACCCGATCGCCGTTGTGGGGCTGGTCGGCGCCCATCGGGAGCAGCACCATCGGCAGCCCGTGGGCGAGCGCGCCGAGCAGGCTGCCCGAACCGCCGTGGCTGAGCACCAAGTCGCAGTACGGGAGGACGTCGTCCTGCGGCAGGTACCGCGTGAGGTGGATGTGCTCGGGCTGCGGGCCGAACTCGGCGGGATCGACGAGGTTCCCGACGGTCACCACGCAGGTCGCGTCGATCTCCCGCAGGCCGGTCAGTGCCCGGGCGAACAGGTCGCCGGATTCGGTGTTGAAGATCGTGCCGAGGGTGAAGTAGACGGTGGGACGGCCTTCGACGTGCCACTCCGGCACCGGTCCGCGACCGGGAAGGGGGCTGCGGAACGGCCGCGCGGTCGGTGGCAGCGGGAACCGGGGGTCGCGGAAGCTCGCGGGGAACGGGGAAAGCACGAGGTGCCGGTACGCCATCTCCAGGTTTCGTTGCGGCGGGAGACCGTGGACGGCGCGGACCTCGTTGAGCGCGTCGTCGATCAGTTCGGCGCGGATGAGCACGCCCGCCGCGATCACCAGGACGGTGGCGTGCGGGAGGCCGAGGCGTTCGGCGGCGATCATCGCGCCGTGATCGGCTTCGTCGCACACGAGCAGATCCGGTTCCCAGTCCTCGCAGAGTGCCATGACGTCCTTGGCCCGCTGGGGCGCGGTGCGACGAACGAAACCGTCACGGAGATCGCTGTCCTCGCGGTCCCTGTCGACGGGAAGCAACGGGCGAAGTCCGCCGCCGTCGCTGCCGAGGTTCGGGCCCGACGGGAACGCGGTGAACCCCGTCGCCTCGACGACCGGGACCATCAACGGCTCACCGGTGAACGCGATCGCGTGCCCCGCCTCGGCGACCGCGTGGGCGAGGGGGAGCAGCGGCCGGAAGTGGCCGTTGCCACCGGCGAAGGTGAACAGGACACGCATGTCAGCGACCCTATCGGCGGCACGACGGCGCTACCCTGCTGCGGTGATCGATACGGACGCCGACGAGGTCCGCCTGTGCGCGCTGGAAGGCTGCGAGAATCCTTTGCCCCCGCCCGCGGTGGACGCCGACGGCAAACGTAAGGGTGGCCGTCCCTCGGCCTATTGCGGCAAGGCCCACGCCGACGCCGCCTCGCGTGCCCGGCGGGCGGCCGCGGTGGCGAGCGTGGCCGATCCGCTGCTGGAGGTCCGCCGGATCGCCGACGAGTTCACGCCGGCGGCGGCGTCGCTCGTGGAACTGCTGGACGCGATGCGTGCGCGGTTCGACGACGCCGGAAAGGCGGCCCTGGGCCGGGTGACCGAAGCGGAGACCGACGCGGCGACGGCCCGGCGCGAGGCCGAGGACGCACAGCAGGCGGCGGCGAAGGCCGACACGGCGCGCGCGACCGCGGTGGCCGCGTCCCGCGACGACAAGGCGGCGAAGGTCAAGGCGGAACGTGCCGCCGAACAGGCCTTGAAGGACGCGGAGGAGACCCGGCAGCGTTCGTGGGCCGAGGTCGCCGCCCACGAACGAGCCCGCGGTGCCGCGGAGGCCGCGACCGTCGCGGCGGAACGTGCCCGTGACGAGCTGGTCGCGGAGCTCCGGACGCTGCGTGAGGAGAAGACCCGGCTGACCACGGAGCTGGCCGAGCGCGACACGGCATTGGCCAGGGCGGCCGCGGAACGCGTGGCGCTGCAGGAGCGGCTCGACGAGGCCAAGACGCGCGCGGCGGTGTCCGAAAAGGACTCGGCAGGGCTTCGGGCGTCGCTCGCGGAAGAACACACGGCCAGGAGCCTCGCCGAAGCCCGGGCGACGGCTCTCGCCGAGGAGCTGGAGCGGGCACACGCCCGCGCGGCCGCCGATCAGGCGCGGTACGACGACGTCGTCCGGCGGCTTGCCACCCCTTCGCGCGAATCGGCTGTGGAGCGTTCCGAGCTGACGTAAGGTCCCGCTGTGAGCGGATACGAGGTCGAGATCGGTCAGCTGCGGGCCGCGGCCAAGGCGGCGGGTTCCGCGGCTGACCAGGCCAGAGCCGTGGAACCGGGCACCGGCTTGGGTGCGATCGCGACGGCGTTGCCGGGCGGGGAGGCCGCGAAGAGCGCGCCCACGCTGGCGTCGACGTGCACCGAGCGCGCGAAAGGGTGGGCCGGCGAGATCGACCGCTGGAGCGAGTCGATCACCAAGGCCGCCAAGGCGTACTCCGAAAACGAGAACTCCGCGGAGGAGGCGTTCGGACGATGACGGTCGGCTACGGCGACGTCCGCGAATGGGACGCCGAGGCACTCCACACGGCGGCCACCAACCTGGGTGGCCGCCGGGACAAACTCATCGGGCTGCAGGACGAACTCGACGACGCCAGGAAACTGCCCGACTGGCGTGGCCCGGCGGGCGAGCGCGCCCGCGATTCGCTGGGCGACACCCGGAACAAGGCCGAGATCCTGATCGCGGAACTGTCCGCCGTCGAACGTGCCCTGCAGAACGCGTCGGACGACGTGTCCGCGCTGAAGACCAGGGTCGCCAACAACGATTCCCTCGCCGGCACCTACCAGTTCAGCGTCACCGCCGACGGCACGATCGTGGACGGCAAACCCGCCGACCCGCCGCCGAAGTCACGCTTCGAAGCCGAGGAGCGCGCCGAGTCCCAGCGGCACCGCGAGACCATCCGGAAGCAGCTGGAGCAGGAATCCAAGGCGATCCTCACGACGGCGAACAGCATCGACGCCGCCCTCGCCCGGGTGATGCGGCTCGTGCAGGACGGCCAGATCAGCGACCACGAGGCGACCGACCTGGCGGGCGCCAAGAAAGCCGGGCAGATCGACGCCGGTGTGGTCGAGATGGAGCAGGCGCTGCGCGACGCCGGGCTGCTGAGCGGGCCACCCGCGTCCGGCCATTACCGGCAGTGGCTCGAGAACGCCGTCCGACGGGGCGTATCGATCGACACCATCATGAAGATCGCCGACGACCACGACATCACGCCGGAGGACTTCAAGGTCCTCGACGGGATGGAGGAGATCCGCGAGGACGAGGACGGCGACGGGACCTACAAGTCGTACTTCCTGATGCCGACCGACGTCAGCGGGGACGACGCCGCCAAGGCGGTGCGGATGACCTACATTCTCAACGCGGGTACCGACTACGGCGCCGGAGGCGAGAAGACCGACTTCGCGCCGACGCCGTACGGATCCGAGGAGCTGCGGCGGATCACCGACCGGCAGCGGGAGAACTCCTGGAGCTACGACGACGACGTGGGTTTCGTGCACGGCAACGGCGGTCGGCTGGTGACCACCCCGAACGGCATGATGATGGGTCTGGGCGGGAACTTCATCCAGGACCAGTTCAGCCAGCAGGGCGGGACCGCCTGGGGCGACACGTTCATGCTGAACATCGACGACGCGAAGGATCCGGCGCAGCAGCTGCGGGAGGTGGTGAAGTCGGGGCACGCCTGGTACGAGGACGACAACGGCGCGTCCCAGGGCTCGCTCGACCTGGATCGGTTGCTGCACCACGAGGAGCGCCATTCCCAGCAATGGGCTCGCGAAGGCTATGCCGGCTTCCTCGCCTCCTACGCGTGGGAGAAGGTCACCGGAGGCAACGAAACCGAGGAAGACGCGGGACTCACCGATGGCGGATATCACTAGACGGGTCTGCGCCGCCTTGCTCGTGGTGGCGGTGACCGCGGCGTGCGACACCAAGGCGCAGTTCGCGCCGTCGCTGCCGCCGGAGGCCGGGTTCCGCGTCGACGGCGGCGTCTTGAAACTGTGGACGGGTACCCCGTGCGAGGGCGTCACCGGTCTGCGGCTGACGTTCGACTCCGGTACGCGGAACAGCACGGAGCAGCTGTGGGCCGCGCCGCGGCCGGGTGTGCGGGTCGAGCGGCTGGACCTGCTGGGTGGTTCCTCTTCGGACGCCGGTGGTCTCCAGGTCAGGACACCGTTGCCGTCGGCGTACGACTGGACGAAGGCGGGCTCGGTCAACATCGCCGTCGACGGCCCGAAAGCGTTCGGCGCCAAGGCCGACCTCGCCCAGGTGCTGCGCGAGTCGGCCGGGCACCCGGCCGGGAGCTACCTGTTCGGCCGGAGCGGCTGGATGGACGCGGCGGCGGTGCAGCGCGAGAACCGGAAGTCGTTCCTGACCCTCTGCACTCCCGATCCGGCATGACGGGCTCGCGGACGGTGGTGCGGCGCGTCGTGCTCGGCGCGTTCGTCGTTGTCGTGGCGGTGATCGTGCTGCTCGTCGGCAGCGCGGTGCTCAGCGCGACCGGACTGTCGTCGGATCCGCATGGGTACGGGATGTTCGCGGGAATCCTGTTCGGCGCGGTCCTGACGCCGGTCGCGCTGGCGCTGTGGCTGCTCTACCGCTGGATGCTCAGGAGGGAAGTTCGGTCCCCGACGTACCGGAACCACCGGTGACCAGCTGCTCGACCCCGTCCAGGATCCGCGCCAGCCCGAACCGGAAGGTGTGCAGCGGCGCGCTCGCCGCACCGTGAGTTTCCCCGGCGGCCTGCCCGATGCGCGCCGCCAGCGGGAAGAGGCCGGCATCGGCTTCGGGGATCTCCGCGAGGACGGGCGCGCTGGCCGTCCACCACTCCATGTCCGTCAGGCCGGAGCGCCGCACGAGACTCGCCGATTCCACCGAACCGCGTGCGATGCCCTGGACGAAGCCGTTGACCATCGCCACGACGGCGTCCATCTCCAGGTCGGTGAGCCCGATCGCGTCGACGGCCTTCAGTTCGCGTTCGTGCTTCGCGAAGGTGTGCGGGCCGAGCGGGAGACGGCCGGTGGTGAGCTGGAGCATCCAGGGATGCCGGTGGTACATCTCCCAGGCGTCCTCGGCGAGGATCGTCATCGTGACCCGCCAGTCGTGACTGGCCGGGGGATCGGTCAGTTCACCGTGGACCCGGTCCATCATCAGGTCGAGCAGCTCGGCGCGGCTGTGGATGTAGGTGTAGATCGTCATAGGGGAGACACCAAGCTTTTCCGCGCCCCGGCGCACCGACAGCGAGGTGATGCCCTCGGTGTCGGCGATCTCGATCGCGGCGGTGACGATCTCGTCGACGGTGAGCTTCGGTTTGGGGCCGCGGCGGGGTTTCTCGCGCACGCCCCAGAGCAGTTCGATGGTCCGCCGTGGGTCGCCCGCCCCGGTGTGGTCCGCGTCCGTCATCACGTTCTCTCTACGGTGTACAGAGTTGTGTTATCCTGAACTGTACACCGTACAGAGATTGGGGTTGAGTGGCGTCTCACGACGGCTTCGGCAGTGTCGCTTTCGAACCGAAAAATCCCCCTCGGACCAGCGGATTCGTCTTCTGGAACGCCGAGGGGAACACGCCGGGGACCGGGGAGGTGACGGTCGCTCTCCCCGAGATCACCACGGTGCCGTGCGTCCGGCTGCCGATGGCCGAGGCGCTTCCGGTGCTGCTGCGTCTGAATGAGAGCGACGACGACTCCGCGCGTTTCTGGAGCACGGCCGCCACGGCGGCGTTGAAACTCGCCGAGGCGGGCAGGCTGCTTCCCGGGCTCACGGAGTCCGATGTGGACGCCTGGCGCGCTGGCCCGCTGGAACCGGCCGACGCCGCTTGGCTGCGCGAGCTGTCTGAAGCGATGCCTGCGCGAGCGCGGGCGATCCCGGGCGAGGGAAACCTTCTGCCGGCGCGGTATCCGTTGCTGCGCGCGTTCCTCGACGCCGTTGCCGACACCCTTCCGCGCACGCCCGCCGCCGCGCAGGCTGCAGGGGTGAAGGCGTTCGCCGCCGCGCCCTCGCATCGTGTTCCGCAGTTGCGGGACTGGGCGGCCGAGGTCGCGGCCGGGCTGGATTCCGGCGTCCGGGTCTCGATACGGATCGAAGCGCCGGGAGACGACTTCACGATCGGCCGGTTCAGCGGGGTCGTCCAGGTGCACAGCCTGGCCGACCCCGGTGTCCTGGCCGACGCCGCCGCGCTCTGGGCGGGTGACGACCGGTTCGGTCCGAGGGCGCGGATCGACGTGATGCTGGCGCTGCGCCGGGCCGCGCAGGTGTGGCCGCCGCTGGAACCCCTGCTCGGCGCGGCGGTCCCCGACGAGGTCGGGCTCGGCGACTCCGACATCACCGAACTGCTCACCACCGCGGCGCCGCTGCTGGCCACGGCGGGTATCGACGTGCACTGGCCCGCCGATCTCGCCCGCGACCTGAGCGCGAAGGCCGTCGTCGGCGGCGGTGACGCGCCGCCCGCCGATCTTCCGTCGTTCTTCGCCGGCGGCACGCTGCTGCAGTTCGACTGGCAGCTGGCCCTCGGCGGTGCACCGCTGACCGCGGCCGAGATGGACGCGCTGGCCGAGGCACACCGTCCGGTCGTGCGCCTGCGCGATCAGTGGGTGCTCGTCGACCCGGCTCTCGCGGCGAAGGCGCGGGATCGCGCGCTGAAGCCGCTCACGCCGATCGACGCGCTCGGTGCCGCCTTGAGCGGGACCACCGAGATCGACGGTGAACGCGTCGACGTCCTCACCGACGGCTGGCTCGCCGCGTTACGGGAGCGGCTGCTCGCTCCGCCGGAACCGCAGGCGCCGCCGCGAGGCCTGGCCGCGACCTTGCGCGACTACCAGATGCGCGGCCTGCAGTGGCTGACCGCCATGACCTCGATCGGGCTCGGCGGCTGTCTCGCCGACGACATGGGTCTCGGCAAGACGATCACGCTGATCTCGCTGCATCTGCATCGCGCGGACGGTCCGACGCTGGTCGTCTGCCCGGCCTCGCTGCTGGGGAACTGGGAACGCGAGATCACCAAGTTCGCTCCCGGCGTCCCGGTGCGACGGTTCCACGGCACCGAACGCTCACTCGACGACCTCGGCGACGGCTTCGTGCTCACGACGTACGGCACGTTGCGGGTGGATCCGGAGCCGCTGGGGTCCGTCCACTGGGGACTGCTGGTCGCCGACGAGGCCCAGCACGTCAAGAACCACCGCTCCGGCACGGCGAAGGCGTTGCGGACGCTGACGTCGTCGGCGCGGGTGGCGCTCACGGGCACCCCGGTGGAGAACAACCTCGCCGAGCTGTGGGCGATCCTCGACTGGACGACACCGGGCCTACTCGGCTCCATGGCCGATTTCCGGCGGGTATGGGCGAAACCGGTCGAGTCCGGCAAGGACCCGGAAGCGGCGGAGCGCCTGTCGCGGCTCGTCCGCCCCTTCCTGCTGCGCCGACGCAAATCCGATCCGGGGATCGCGCCGGAGCTGCCCGCGAAGACCGAGACCGACCGGCCGGTGACGCTCACGGCCGAGCAGGCGGCGTTGTACGAGGCGACGGTGCGCGAGCTGATGGCCGAGATCGCCGGGAGCGAGGGCATCGCGCGCCGCGGCCGGATCGTCAAGCTCCTCACCGGGCTCAAGCAGATCTGCAACCATCCCGCGCAGTACCTCAAGGAGCCGTCGGACGCGGTGCTGGACGGCCGGTCGGGCAAGCTCGAGCTGCTCGACGAACTGCTGGGCACGATCCTCGCCGAGGACGGCGCGGTGCTGGTGTTCACGCAGTACGTCGCCATGGCACGGCTGCTGGAACGTCATCTCGCGCAGCGCGGGATCGGCACGCAACTGCTGCACGGTGGCACCCCGGTGCCCAAACGCGAGGATCTCGTGCGCCGGTTCCAGGCCGGTGAGGTGCCGGTGTTCCTGTTGTCGCTCAAGGCGGCGGGGACCGGGCTCAACCTGACGCGCGCCGATCACGTCGTGCATTACGACCGCTGGTGGAACCCCGCGGTGGAGGACCAGGCGACCGACCGCGCGTACCGGATCGGGCAGACCAGGCCGGTGCAGGTGCACCGGCTCATCGCCGAGGGCACCGTCGAGGACCGGATCGCGGCGATGCTGCGGGAGAAGCGCGCGCTCGCCGACGCCGTGCTCGCCGGCGGCGAGGCCGCCCTGACCGAACTGACCGACGAGGAGCTGGCCGATCTGGTCGAGTTGAGGAGCCGCCGATGAGCACGCCTGAAGATCGCGTCCGCGGTTTCCCCGCTTTCGGCGCCCAGGGTGGACGCGGCCAGTTCGCCCGCTCGTGGTGGGGTCGTGCGTGGATCAGCGCGATGGAGGACACCGCGCTGGATCTGCGGCAGCTCAAACAGGGCCGCAAGTACGCCGCGGCGGGCCGGGTCGGTCCGATCACGGTCAGCCCGGGGCGGATCGCCGCGGTGGTCGACGATCAGGAGGGTCAGCACCGCACCGAGGTCCGGCTCGCGGAGCTGACCGGCGACGAGTGGGACCGCTTCCTCGACCGGGTCGCCTCGCGTGCCGGGCATCTCGCCGCGTTGCTGGACCGGGACATGCCGCACGACCTCGTCGAGGCCGCCGACGACGCCGGGGTGCATCTGCTGCCCGGGATCGGTGACCTCGATCCGGATTGCGACTGCCCCGGCTGGGAGCTGCCGTGCCGCCATGCCGCGGCCTTGTCGTTCCAGGCGTCGTGGCTGCTCGACGCCGACCCGTTCGTGTTGTTGCTGATGCGTGGCAAGGGGGAGCGGGAGCTGCTCGACGAGCTGCAGCGGCGCAACGCGCCCCGGTTCGTGCGCACCGGTGACGACGGCATCGACGCCGAGCGGGCGTATGCCGACGAGCCCGGCCCGTTGCCGGATCTCGCCGCGTTCGCGCCCACCGGAGGCCCGACCGTGCCCGGGGCGCCCGAGATCCCGGCCGAGGCCTTCGCCCTGCTGGTCGACAACGCGGGACAGATGGCCGGTGCGCTGCTGGCGTCTCAGCCGAAGCTCACTCGCAAGCAGGACGCCGTCCGCCTCGCCGCCACTCACCCGGAGACCGTGGACAGGCTGCGCCCGGCCGAGCACGGTGAGGACTTCGACCGCGCGGTGCTCGCGTGGCGGCACGGCGGCCGCGCCGGTCTCGACGTCCTGGAGACCGTGTGGACGCCGCCGTCGCAGGCGATGGGCCGGGCGCGGGCCGCCTTCGCCGAGGTCGTGGACGATCCCGGCGAAGGCCTGGATGTCGAACGCAACCACTGCACCGTTCACGGGACAGGGGTGCAGGTGCGGCTGGGCAAGGACGGGCTCTGGTACCCGTACCGGGATCAGTGGCCCGCCGGTCCGCCCGAAGCCGATCCCGGCGCGTTGTTCGCCGCGTTGCTCGGCTGATCCCACTGCCGTCCTCGCCGCAGCTCATCCAGGTGCGGCGAGGACAGGTGGAGGATCTGGTACCGGACCTCGTCCGATTCCGGTGCCTCGTCCGCCCACAGGCTGTAGCGGACGACCTGCCAGGTTCGCGGGTCGACGGCCAGCGCGCCCGAATGCGCGCCGTCCTGGCGCAGGTGCTCGCGGAGCCCGTCGAGTGCTTCGCCGAGGAAGGCCACCGGGTCGGTCTCGTCGGGGATCCGCACGACGTGCTTTCCCGCCGCGACCGGGGATGAGCCGAACGCGGGCCCTTCTTCGAAGCCGAGCACGGTCCAGTGCTGCACGGCGGGACGTCCGAAGGATTCGACGATGCCGCTGAACGGTCCGCCGAACAGGAAGGCGTTCATCCCGGCTTCGTCGTGCCACAGGTAGAACGGCGAGTACTGGTTCAGCGTCGAGCCGTCGACGCCGCGCTCACGGATTCCGTAGACCTTCAGCCCCAGGCCGCCGAAGTCGTCGAGCAGATGCCCGCGGGTGGCGACGCGGTCGCGGATGATGCCCATGTCGTAGTCGGCGGGGAGGGTGATCTCGTACTGCATCGCATGCATGCCGTACATACTAGTAGGTACAGAGATCGTCTTCGCCTCAAACCGTGGTGCTGCCGAAACTTGAAGCATGACAACAGGAAACGAGCACAGACCCGTCCTGATCGTCGGAGCGGGCGCGGCCGGACTCGCGCTCGGCAACTTCCTCCTGCGCGAGAGGATCCCTTGTGTCGTCTTCGAACGGCGCGGCCGCGAGTACGTCGAGCGACGGCAGCGCGCCGGGGTCATCGACACCCGTGCCACGCGCGTATTCCGAAAACGAGGCATCGAAGACCGCGTGGTCGGCGGGATTCCCATCAAGCCGACCCTCGGCTTCCGCGTCGACGGACAGCCGAGGCCTTTGACGCTGTCCGTCGAAGAACACGGGGAAGGCCGGCTCTGCCCTCAACAGGTCCTCGTCCGGAACCTCATCACCGCATTCGAGGAAGACGGTGGCGACCTGCGGTTCGACACCGAGGTTTCCGTGGAGGACATCGGCGAATGTCCACGCGTCCGGCTCGGCGACGGGTCGATCGTCGAGGGGGACTTCATCGCCGGATGCGACGGCAACCACGGCGCGTCGCGGGCCGCCATCCCCGAAGACAGGATCACCCGCCACACCCACGAATACGGCTACGCGTGGCTGGTTGTCCTCGCCGACGTACCCGCCACCCACCAGACCGTGATGGCGATCCACCGGCGCGGATTCGCGGCCCAGTTCGCCCGGGGACCGCGGGCGAGCCGGTTCTACCTCCAATGCCCGCTCGAGGACACCACCGAAGACTGGCCGGACGAACGGATCTGGAGCGAACTCGAAACGCGCTTCGGTGAACCGCTCGCCACTAGGGGCCCGATCGTGGAGAAACAATTACTGCCGTTGCGTGGCGAAGTGCTCAGCCCGATGAGCCACGGCAGGCTCCACCTGCTCGGCGACGCCGCGCACATCGTCCCGCCGATGAGCGCCAAGGGAATGAACCTCGCGCTGTACGACGCCGACGCCTTCGCCGACGCGCTGATCCGCTACTACAAAGAGGGCGACACAGGTCCGCTCGATGCGTACTCCGACGACCGTCTGCGTGAAGTGTGGAACTACCAGGCCTTCGCGACCTGGTTCACCGACACCGTCCACGACGCCGGCGATCCGTCCCACCGAGGGGAGTTCCGGCATCGGGTGGCGCGCGCCGACTTCGACCGCCTGTACCACTCCGCCACGGCGAACCGGCTGCTGAGCGAATTCGTCGCCGGCTTGACCTGAGCGGCTATTTCCGGCTGAGCCGGACGATCCCTTCGTCGCCTTGAACCGCGACGACGACGATCACCTGCCGGTTGATCTGATGGGCCATCCCCGGCGGACCGGACACCGCGGCGCCCATCCCGCCCGAGGCCGGGGCGAGCCCCACCTTCCCGGCCTGGACCGCGACCGAGAGCGGTCCGGCGCCGCCGTCGTTGGGGATCTGGTCCCCGGTCCGGACGAGCACCTCGCACTCACCGTCGGCGCAGGACCTCAGGTCCCGTCCGTCCGCCGCCACGAACGGCGCACCGGACGGGGCCGCGGCCCCCAGCATCGGCGCGCTCTCCGCGGAAGGCGTCGAACTCGCCGCCGCGAAGATCGGCGTCGGCGCGGCCGTCGCACAACCGGCGGCGAACAGCGCCACGGGAACCAGGACCAGGCATCTTCGGCGATCGACCATGACCGAGGAACGTAGCCGACCCGAGAGCCCTTGCATGCACCCGAATTCCGCAATCCTGCGGCTGTTCGCAGTGCTCGGCGGCGGTCCGGCCGGGTGAATCGACCGGACCGCCGCAGCACGTGGTCATACGGGCACCGAGAGTCCCGACCGTGTTCGCCGCCTGATCACGCGAGATCCGTCTCCAATCACGCGAGTGCGCCGTTCAATCACGCGTGATCGCCGATCGCGCACGACGCCTCCGCTCAGACCTCCGCGCGGGAGACGATCGCCCGCGTGTCCACTCCGGACGGAAGCGTCCCGAACGCGACACCCCAGTCGCCGCCCAGCCGCGACGCGCAGAACGCGTCGGCCACCGCCGGCGTCCCGTGCCGCACCAGCAGCGAACCCTGCAGCACCAGCGCCATCGACTCGACCAGCCGCCGCGCCCGGTACTCGATGTCCGACAGATCGGACAGTTCCTTGCGCAGCCTGCCCACCGCGTCGTCCAGCCGGGCGTCGGCACCGGACGCCTGCTCGACCTCGGTGAAATACGCCGCCACCGACTCGGGTTGCTTCGCCATCGCCCGCAGCGCGTCCAGCGCCGCGACGTTGCCCGAACCCTCCCAGATCGACATCAGCGGAGCCTCGCGGTAGAGCCGCGGCATCCCCGATTCCTCGACGTACCCGTTCCCGCCCAGGCATTCCAGCGCCTCGACCGCGTGCGACGGACCACGCTTGCACACCCAGTACTTCGTCACCGCCAGCCCCAGCCGCCGGAACGCCTGCTCCTGCTCGTCCTCCGGCCGGTCGGTGGCCGACGCCAGCCGCATCCCGACCGTCGTCGCCGCCTCGGACTCCACGACGAGATCCGCCAGCACGTTGCCCATCAGCGGCTGATCCACCAGGTTCGCCCCGAACGCGCGACGATGCCGCGCGTGGTGGATCGCTCGCACCGCGCCGTACCGCATCCCCGCGGCACTCCCGACCGCGCAGTCCAGCCGGGTGTTGTTCACCATCTCGATGATGGTGCGCACCCCGCGGCCCTCCTCGCCGATCAGCCAGCCGATCGCGTCGTCGTACTCGATCTCCGACGACGCGTTGGACCGGTTGCCCAGCTTGTCCTTCAGTCGCTGCAACCGGATCCCGTTGCGCGAGCCGTCCGGCAGGACACGGGGGAGCAGGAAACACGACAGCCCGCCCGGCGCCTGGGCCAGCGTCAGGAACATGTCCGACATCGGCGCCGAGGTGAACCACTTGTGCCCGACGATCACATAGCTGCCGTCACCCAGCGGACGCGCCGTGGTCGTGTTCGCCCGGACGTCGGAACCGCCCTGCTTCTCCGTCATCGACATCCCGGCGATGAGGCCGCGCTTCGAACTCGGCTCACGCAACCCGAAGTCGTACTCCGTCGCCGCCAGCAACGGCTCGTACCGCGCGGACAGCTCGGGATTGAACCGCAGCGCCGGCACCGCCGCGTACGTCATCGAAATCGGGCACGTGTGCCCCGCGTCGACCTGCCCCCACACGTACATCTTCGCCGCCCGCGCCGCGTGCGCGCCCGGACGGGGATCCCGCCACGGTGCCGCGTGCAGCCCGTAGGACACCGCGACGTCCATCAGCTCGTGCCAGTACGGGTGGAACTCGACCTCGTCGATCCGGTTCCCGACCCGGTCGTGCGTCCGCAGCACCGGCTCGTTCTCGTTGACCAGCCTGCCCCACTCCTGCGCCTGCTCACTCCCGGCGAGCCTGCCGAGAGCGTGCACCTCGGCCACCGCCCAGCCCGCGCCCGCCCGCTCCAGCCCTTCCAGCAGGGCCGGATCGGCGGCGACGTCGTACTCCGCCAGCGGCGGGACCTGATTGGTGACCTCATGAGTGACCGGCATCGGAACCTCCCAAGGAACGCAGGACGAAAGTGCGCAGCCCGGACACCTCGTCCGCACTGCCGGTGGTCAACGGGCCGATCAGCACCTCGGCGGCCGCGCCGACGAGCGCCGCCGCGGTGACGTCCGCGTCCTGGGCGGGCAGGGCCCCGGACCGGACACCGTCGGCCACGTGCTGGGCCACGACGTCACGGAACGCGCGCCGGAACACCAGCCGCTCGGCCTCGATCGGCGCGTCGACAGGCTCGGCCAGCAGCGCGTACGCCATCCGCGGCGTCTTCAACGCCCGGCTCGCGAAGGTGTCGAAGACCGCCACGACCCGCTCCGCGGGCGTACCGGGCCGCTCCGACACCTCGCGCACGGCCTCGACCTCACGCGTGACGACCTTGCGGAACAGCTCCACGACCAGTGCGGCTTTGGTGGGGTAGTGGCGGTACACGCTGCCGACCGCCACTCCCGCCCGTTCCGCGACCGCCGACACCGAGCACCCCGCATACCCGCGCTCGGCCAACTGCTCCATGGCGGCGGCGAGGACGGCGTCGCGCTGAGCGTCCAGACGCTCCTGGACCTTCGGTGTACGTCGATACGGCACCCAAGAAGTGAAGCACCGATTCACACCTTCAGTCAACGCACCTTGGCGAGCCCTTCAACGGCCTTGGCGATGCCCTTCTTGTCATAAGCACTGGTCGGCATGGTCGCCGCATGCGCGTGACGGACCACCCCGTCCCGGTCGAACAGCACACTGCCCGACTGCTGCAGCAGCTTCTTCCCCAGCCCGAAGGCCTCGTGCGGCGTCCCGCCCCGACCGGTCACCACCCGGAACGGCACCCCGCGCTTCGCCCGCCACGCCTTGGCCTCCGCCCGCTCCTCGGGGACGGCGACCAGCACCCGCACATCGGCGGCGGCCAGCTCCTCCGCGCGCCCCACGAGATCCTTCACATGGCCGTTGCACACCGGGCACGAGGTCGACCGCATGAAATAGATCAGCACGTTCCCCGTGCCACGGAACTCCGAAAGCCGCACGACCTGCCCGGACGTGTCCTCCAGAACGACCTCAGGGACCGTGGAACCGATTTCCAGCATTGAAGAACTCCTCAACAGAAGATCAGGAAGCAGGGTTGTCGAGAGAGGCACGGACCGCCGCCCGCGCGCGATGCAGCCGGGACTTCATCGCCGCCGGGCTCAGCCCGAGCGCGTCGGCCACCACGCGGCCCGGATGACCCTGGATGTCACGCATGATCAAGACGCGACGCTGATCGGACGGCAACCCGGCGACCGCCTCGGCCACCCGCTGCGCCTCCAGCCGATCCAAGGCGTCCTCTTCGGCCGACACCATCACCACGGAATCCGCCAGATCGTCACCACGCCACGCCCGGCGCGCCCGCCGGAGACATTCGTTGCGCACGATCCGGAACATCCACGACGCCAGCGCACCGGTGGCCCGCAGCGAGCCGATCTTCCGGTACAGGATGATCAGCGCCTCCTGCGCCGAATCCTCCGCGTCCTCCGGCGAAGCGCACAGCGACCGCGCGAACCGCTGCACATGCGGATGAGAACCCGAGACCAGGGCGGCGATGGCGGACGCGTCCCCGCCCTGCGCCGCCACGATCAGCGAATCCCGCGGCCAATCGGCCTCCACGACGAACCTCCTCCCGCGCCGGGCTTGTCCCGGCCCTTACAAGAGCCGCGAACCCCACGAAAGGATTCAGCCCCGCTCACGTGACCCCGCTCACCCCAGCCGGTGCACCACGAATCCCACGTCACCCGATGGCATGATCGCCGCTATGACATGGACCGCCCCCGAGGTCACCCGCCCGTCCGGCGACACCGCCGCCGACGAGCGGATCCTCCTGCCCTCCCTGCTGACCTGGCACCGCAGCACCTTCCTCCACAAACTCGCCGGCCTCACCGGGGAACAGCTCGCCACGGCATCGGTCCCGCCCTCCAACCTCACCCTCCTCGGCCTCGTCCGGCACCTCGCCAAGGTCGAACGCTTCTGGTTCCGCCTGCGCTACGCCGCACAGGACATCGAACCCCTCTACGACCCCGCCCTCGGCAAGGACCACGACTTCGAAGTCCTCGACGCGACCAAAGCCGAAGAGGCCTACGACATCCTCCTCGAAGAGATCCGGCTCGCCGACGAGGCGGCCGCCGGAGGATCGCTCGACGACACCTTCGACCTCGGCGGGAACCCGTTCTCACTCCGCATGCTCTACGTCCACATGATCGGCGAATACGCCCGCCACAACGGCCACGCCGACCTCATCCGCGAACGCGTCGACGGCCACACGGGAGCCTGACCATGGACTACGGATTCATCGGCGCGGGGGAGATCACCGCCGCCATTGTCGAAGGCCTCAGCAAGGACGTCACCGACCCGCCCCGAGTCTTCCTCTCACCTCGCAGCCGCAGCGTCGGGCAAGAACTCTCCGCCCGCTTCGCCAACGTCGAAGTCCGCGACAGCAACCAAGCCGTCGTCGACAGCGCCACAACGATCATCCTCGCCGTCCGCCCGCCCATCGCCGAAGAGGTCCTCCGCGACCTCACCTTCCGCCCCGAGCACGTCCTCATCAGCGCCCTCGCCGGCGTCCCCCTCGACCGGCTGCGCGACTGGGCCGCCCCCGCCCGCGAAGTCGTCCGGAGCATCCCGCTGCCACCCGCCGCACGCCGCCAGAGCCTCACCGCGATGTACCCCGACAACCCCGAAGCCCGAGCCCTCTTCGACAGCATCGGCGGCAGCGTCGTCCCCGCCGCCGAGAAGGACCTCGACATCTTCAGCGGCGCCACCGCCACCTTCGCCGCCCACCTCGACTACCTCGGCACCATCGCCGCCTGGATGACCGACCAGGGCATCGACGACACCACGGCGACCGCCTTCACCAGCCACATCTTCGGCCAGCTCGGCCAGTCCCTCGCCGAACAGAACGGCTCCCTCGAGACCCTCACCGGCAAACACATGACCCCCGGCGGGCTCAACGAACAGTTCCTCACCGACCTGCGCACCAATGGCGTCCCCGACACCGTCCGCGAGGCCCTCGACGCAATCCTCACCAGACTGCGGGACAAGTGACCATCATCGACAGGCTGCGGGCGGCCGGGTGCGTCTTCGCCGAAGACGAAGCCCGGCTCCTCACCGCCGAAGCCCGCACCCCGGCCGAACTCGACACCATGGTCCAACGCCGCGTCGACGGCGAACCACTCGAAGTCATCCTCGGCTGGGCCGAATTCCACGGACTCCGCATCGCCGTCGAACCCGGCGTCTTCGTGCCGCGGCAACGCTCCGAACTCCTCGTCCGCCACGCCGTCACCCTCGCCAGACCAGGAGCGGTGGTACTCGACCTCTGCTGCGGAACCGGCGCGCTCGGTGCCGCCATCGCCGCCGAACTCGGCGACGTCCGGCTCTACGCGGCGGACATCGAACCCGCCGCCGTCCGCTGCGCCCGCGAGAACGTCGCCCAAGCCGGGGGAGAGGTCTTCGAAGGCGACCTGTACGCGCCACTTCCCACGTCGCTACGAGGCCGCGTCGACATCCTGGTCGTCAACGCCCCGTACGTCCCCACCGACGCCATCGCGATGATGCCGCCTGAGGCACGAGACCACGAACCCCGCGTCGCGCTCGACGGCGGGCACGACGGCGTCGACGTCCACCGCCGCGTCGCCGCCGAAGCCCTCCACTGGCTCGCACCAAGCGGGCACCTGCTCATCGAAACCGGCGAAAGCCAAGCCGCGAGCACCGCGGAAGCCATGGCGCACAACGGTTTGACCCCCGAAGTGATCACCGACGAAGACCTGTACGCGACGATTGTTGTCGGTGCCCGGGGCTAGGGTCGCCGCCGTGACCGACTACCTCCAAACCACCCGCACCGCCTACGACACGGTCGCGGCCGACTACGCCGAACTCCTCCGCGACCACCTCGCCGGATCCACCTGGGACCGCGCCGTCCTCGGCGCGTACACCGAGCTCGTCCAGGCCGCCGGCGGCGGCCGCGTCGCCGAAATCGGCTGCGGAACCGGCCGCATCACCGAGTACCTCCACCAACTCGGACTCGACATCCACGGCATCGACCTCTCGCCGGGAATGCTCGCCGTCGCCCGGAAGTGGTACCCACATCTGGACTTCCAGCTCGGCGAGATGCCCGGACTGTCCCTTGAGGACGGTTCACTCGCCGGCGCCGTCGCCTGGTACTCCATCATCCACACACCGCGGGAGCGGCTGCCGGAGATCTTCGCCGACTTCCACCGGATCCTCGCCCCAGGCGGCCACCTGCTGCTCGCCTTCCAGGTCGGCGACGAAGTACGCCACATCGAGCACGCGTACGGCCACGACATCTCCTGCGACGCGTACCGGCTGGTGCCCGAGAAGATCGCCGCACAGCTGGGGGAGGCCGGTTTCAGCCTGCTCTCCACCCTCGTGCGTGAGCCGTCCGAGGAATTCGAGAGCACCCCACAGGCCTACCTGATCGCCCGCAAGCAGTAGCTCAAGGACGCCGCGCCTCGACGAGCCAGGCCGCCGAACCGTAGAAAACGCCCCGGTCGGCCTGGTGCTCGGCGAGATCCGCACGCAAGGCCTGGATGGCACCCTCCCGCGCGGTGTCATCCAGGTCGCTCAACCGCCCACCATGCTGCTCGACGATGAACTCCGCCGCGTCGTCGACGTCCTCACCGAAGTACATCGGCTTGTTCACCGCGGTGCACTCGACGTCGACGTACCCGGCGGAGGTCAGCAAGTCCTCGATCTCTCCCGGATCGCTGAGCGCCAGATCCCCGGACGGCACCTCACGCCCTGCCGCGAAGATCGTCCGGAAAGTGGTGATCCATTCGTTGAGCCGCAACGGCTGCCACGTCAGCAGGACCAGACGACCACCCGGCCGGGTCGCCCTGGCCAGATTGGCGAACGCGGCCAGGGGAGTACCGAAGAACATCGAGCCGTGCCTGCTGATCACCACGTCGAACCGCGCCTCGGCGAACGGATGGACCTGCGCGTCCGCCTGCTCGAACGAGACGTTGAGGACACGCTCCTCCTCGGCCAGCCGACGAGCGACGCCGAGCATCTCACTCGAGAGATCGACACCCAGCGCCGAACCCTCGGCAGCCAGCCGGGCCGCGTCCCGCGTCGTCTGCCCGGCACCACAGCCGACATCGAGGACCCGGTCCGTCACCTGGACATCAGCCGCGGCGAAGAAGAGATCCCGGTACGCGGCGACACCGTCGTTGAACCGCTGCGCACGCTTCGCCCAGAACGACCCGTCGTCACCATCCCACGCCTTCAGCATCCGTTCGTTGGACGGATCGACACGCACAGCGGTGCTCTCGGACATTTCGGCAACCCCCAGATTCGGTATCCGGAGACGACCCTAGCGCGACCCGTCAGCGGAACGCCGCCACATTCCTGGCAGCCCACTCGGCGCCCGACCGAGTGATGTTGAACATCCAGGAAATCCCGAACTGGTCCACCAGCGCGCCGGCTTCGTCGCCCCACAACTGTTTCTCCAGGGGCATCGTCACGGTGCCGCCGACGGACAGCTTCTCGAAGTATTCGCGAAGTTCGCCGTCGCCGCCGAGGTAGACCGCGACGTTGTTGCCAGGGGAGTGGGGCACGTCCTTCGCGGTGTCGAACTGAGCGTGCATGACCTTGTCAGCGGTGGGAGAGTCGGGCGCACCGAAATCCGCGAGTCGAGATTCCATGCCAGGACCATTCCACCCAATACGCGACACCTTGTGTCGTATATCAGCCGACGCCCCAGTAGGCCAGCCAGGCATCCAGCGCCGGCCCAGGCGGGTTGAGCCGACGAGCCCGGGCGACGTTGTCCTCGTCTTCAGGGACGACCTCGGCCAGAATAAGGACTTCCGTGCGAGCTTCGCCGGCACCGAAGAGTCCTTCATCGGACAGCCTCCGCAGTGCCGTCTCCATCGCACGCAGCCGAAGGTCGAACTCGGCGTCGGACGCTTCGTCGTCGAGGTCGAAGACCGCCGGCCGGGCAGCGAACAGATCGCGGACCGGCTTCAGGTGTTCCTCACCCAAGATCGAAAACGGCGAATCGGCATAGGAGTAGCGGACAACGTCGGCGTCGGACCGCTGAGCCAGCGCCTCGTGCGACCACGCGGACAGCGCCGGACTGAACGCTTCGCCAGGCGTCGTCAGCGTGACGTAGTAGAAGGTGTGGCCGGGGTTGTCGCGGAACAGGTCAGTGACGGCCGCACGGGTGGCCGCGGTCAAGGCGTCAGCGAGGTCGGCTTCGGTCGGAGTCATCGGGGCATCGAACCACATGCCACTTACTTGACATAATGTACATTATCGGCACTTTGGCCGACCTGGATAACGGCGGTCGAGAGGAGCCCTGACGTGGGCTGGAAGCGTCCTTCACCGCATGTCACGCAGCGAAAGCGCCCTTCGCTGCACTCGGCGCCGACGTCCCTCCCTGCACCTCTCCGTGCGGTGCCGGTGTCCCGAGACCCCGGGACGCCTCAGGACACCCCCAGAGGACGAGGAACCGATGTCCAATCACCCGGCCTCAATACGTCACTGTGACGAATTGATCCGGACGTCTCGGCCGATGATGATCAATGGAGGCGCTCAGTAGCAGGCAGACCTCACCGAGCCGATCTAGCCAGCGACACCTGCAAGCCCCAGAGCGCCCCGGTGGCCCGATGTGTCATGAAAGGGTCGTTCAGGACGAAAAACGTCAGGAACGACCCTTTCATGACACATCGGAGAGCGACAGAAGGGCCGAGATCCCCCGCGAGGGATTTCCGGACCCATCACTCCGTTTCATGCATAATCACTATTATGCATGAAACGGAATATAACCCAGTGTAAGACTGTCGGTGCCATGCGGTACAAGATGTTCATGAGGGTTTCCGAGGCACAGCAAGCCTTTTTCGCCGCACGTCGTCCCCGTAAGGATTCTCCTCACACCACCGACGCCTACCGCCGCGACCTCGCCGGTATCACCGCTCTTCTGCTCCGCGAGCTGGACCGCTCCCCTGACGACCTCATGGTCGAGATGCTCACCGCCCAGGCGCTCCGCAACGCCTTCGGTGCCTTCGCGGACACGCACGCGAAGAGCTCGGTGCTGCGTGCGTGGTCGACCTGGAACCAGTTCCTCACCTTCTGTGTGTCCGACGGCCTGCTCGCGGGCAATCCGATGGGCGCCGTCGCCCGGCCGAAAGCGCCTCCGTTGACGCCGAAACCCTTGCGGGGTGAGGAAACCCCGGAGCAGTTGCTCGCGGCCGCCGTCGACGGCGCGCGCCGGGCCCGGGATCCGTGGCCGGAGCGGGACGTCCTGGTGATCGCGCTCGGGCTGGTCGCCGGGCTGCGTGCCGCGGAGATGCGGGCGCTGACGGCGCGGTCGCTGGTCGGCCGTCAGGGCGAGACGCGGTTGCACGTCCATGGCAAGGGAAGCCGGGACCGGTCGATCCCGGTGCAGCCGATCATGGAGAAGATCATCGAGGAGTACCTCGCCTCCTGCCGCCGACGGTTCCCGCAGCAGCGGTTCGGGCCCTCCACTCCCCTCCTCCGGGATCGGGCCGGTGAGCCGATCGGCCGCGGGGCGCTGGAGTACCTGGTCAAATCCTGCTACCGGTGGGCGGGCCTGCACGACCGGGTGCCGGTCGGGGCGAATCTCCACGCGTTGCGGCACACCTTCGCGACCCGGCTGGCGGAAGACGGCGCGACGGCGTCGGAGATCATGGCGCTGCTGGGGCACGCGAGCCTGGCGACCAGCCAGAACTACATCGAGGCGACCGGTCGTGAGCAGCGGGCTGCGGCGGCGAGCAACCGGACGTACCGGGCTCTGGACGGGATCGTGTAGGTCAGCGGAGTTGTTCGAGGTCCTTGGCTGCCTGGGCGATTTCGCCCGCCAGGTTCCGGAGTTCGGTGACGGAGGCGCCGTCGTCGGCCGCGGTGACGACGTCTTCCGCGGCGCATCGGAGCTGGAAGAGCCGGTCTTGGAGGGTGGCGATCTCGGTGTCGGAGAGGACGACGGCGTCTTCGGGGAGGCCGCTGCGCTGGAGGGCGGTCCGGCGTTCGTAAGCCCGCTGGCGGCACGATTGCCCGCAGTAACGGCGGCGCCTGCCGACGTTGCCGCCCTGTTCGAGGCGCCGTCCGCACCATCCGCAGTGCTTGGGTGCCCCTGCGCGGCGTAGCTCGGACACCTCTTCGGCGGACGTCTTCGGGTGTTCGGCCACTTCCCTCACGGTTCAGACCCTAGCTGGCCACCCGACGATCATGCCGGGGCCACGACCGAAGTGCACACTAGTGGGGTGCCGACACTGTTTCCGTACCTCGCAGATCCGCTTCCGCGTGCCTTCGCCCATCGGGGCTGGCACCTCGGTGACCTGGAAGGACTGGAGAACTCGTTGCCGGCCTTCCAGCAGGCGGTGACGGAGGGTTATCGCTATCTCGAGACGGATGTGCACGCGACGTCGGATGGCGTGGTGGTCGTGCATCACGACGCGTCGTTGGATCGGACGACCGATGGCGCGGGGTTGATCTCGCGGCAGACCTGGGCGCAGCTGCGGACGGTCAAGATCGGGGGCCGTGTGCCCCTTTCGCGGCTGGAGGACGTGCTCGAGGAGTTGCCGGAGGCGCGGTTCAACATCGACGTGAAGTCGAACGAGGCGGTGGAGCCGTTCGTCCGGGCGATAGAGCGGACCGGTGCGCATGACCGGGTCGCGGCGGCGTCGTTCTCCGACGCGCGGCTGGCCCGGATCCGGAAGTTGGCGGGGCCGAAGCTGGTGACGGCGATGGGTCCGCGTTCGGTGGCGGTGATGTGGGCGAACGGGTTCTTGCCGCTGTTTTCGTTGCGGGCGTTGTCGCGGGGTGCGATGGCGCAGGTGCCGGTGCGGCAGGGGCGGTTGAAGGTGGTGGACCGGGCGTTCCTGCGGCAGGCGACGCGTGGGGGTTTCGAGGTGCACACGTGGACGGTGGACGATCCGGCGGAGATGCGGTTGCTGCTGGATCTGGGGGTGCACGGGATCGTGACGGATCGGCCGGATCTGCTGCGTGAGGTGCTTCGGGAGCGGGGTTCCTGGCCTTCCTGATCCCGCGTTTAGTCCTCTGAATGCGCTCACACGCATTTAGAGGACTAAACGCGAGGGGGTCAGCGGGGTGGTTTGCCGTTCCAGGCGGCGTCCCAGGTCTTGGGGCCGAGCCGTCCTGAGTCGTTGATGCCGTTGGCGCGCTGGAGGGCGAGGACGGCTTCGCGGGTTTTGTCGTAGTAGCAGCCGGTTCCGGTGAAGCCGTAGCCGAAGGCGTTCATCCGCAGCTGGAACTGCTTGAGTGCGACGGCGCAGTCGCCGTAGGCGTAGACGACGCCGGGCCAGGCGGGTTTGGGGCCGCCGGGCGGTGCGGGCGGGGTGGGCTTCGGTTTGGGTGCGGGCGGCGGGGCGGGCTGTCCTCCCCCGCCGATGTAGGCCGATTCGGCGTAGGACGGGACGCGTTTGCTGCGGCCGTCGCTGTCGTTGCGGAAGCCGAGTTTGCCGGCGCATTCCCACGGTTGCCAGCCGCGCATGCGGTACAGGTAGAGGGCCCGGTAGTCCTGTTCGCGAGGGGTGGCCTGGTCGGGTCGTCCTTGGCCGCCGACGCTGCGCCAGGTGGGCAGGTCGAACTGGTAGGCGCCGTAGTAGCCGTTGCCGGTGTTGATGTTGTAGCGCCCGCTCGATTCACACATGCGGAGCTTGGACCAGTAGGTGCCGTGGGGATCCGCGGCGGCGGATCCGGTGGTGGCGATCTGCAGGCCCGTGACGGCGAGGGCGAGCAGGAGCGTTCTCGCCACTACGCGGTGTGCTGTGCGAAGGCGATGGGTCCTCATGAGCGGAACAGTAAATACCGGACACTTGCTTCACAAGAGTCACAGCTCGCTCACCAGCCTCACACGAAACACACGGGGATCGTGGCAGCGACACGCCGACGATGGCCGGGAAGGTGTCCGGCGAGGGTTCGTCTCGCGTCGAAACGAACACGGTCCGGACTCGTGCCGGACAGGTGGGTGTGATCACCAGTAGTCTCCCGCTGACCTCGACGTTCTCGACTTCAGGAGCTGTGCATGACGGTGGCCGTGACCCGTGAACGCAAGCGGGTGTGGCGGGCTTGGTACCTCTACGACTGGGCCAATTCGCCGTTCTATTCGTCGGTGATCACCGTCTTCGGAGCGCTCTATTTGAGCGAGATCGCGTCCGCGGACGCGAAGGCGAATTTCACCCTTAACGGGGACAGGGCGTGCACCGATTCGAGTGGAGCTTCGAGCACCCTGCAGAACTGCGACGTCTCGTTGTTCGGACTGGAGTTCCCGGCGGGTTCGCTGTGGGGATATCTGCTGTCGATCGCGACGGTGACCCAGGTGCTGGTGCTGCCGATCGCCGGGGCGATCGCGGACCGCAGCAGGCACAAGCGGCGGATCCTCGGCGGGTTCGCGTTCCTGGGCGCGGCGGCCTCGGCGCTGATGTTCTTCATCGCGGGGACGAACTGGGAGGTCGGGGTCTGGACGTTCATCCTGGCGAACATCGGTTACGGCGGTGCGCTGGTCGTCTACTACTCGTTCCTGGTGGACATCGCGGAGCCGGACGAGCGGGACGCGGTGTCGTCGAAGGGTTGGGCGTTCGGCTATCTCGGCGGTGGCCTGGCGCTGGCGTTGCAGCTCGGGTTCTTCATGGGGCACGAGTTCTTCGGGGTGAGTGAAGGGCTGGCGATCCAGATCTGCTTCCTGACGTCGGGGATCTGGTGGGCGGTGTTCACGATCCCGGCGGTGCGGGCGCTCCCCCAGACTCATGTGCCGAAGTCGGGCGACCGGGGTCTGTCGGTGCTGACGGCCGGGTTCAAGGAGCTGGGGCGGACGATCAAGGACGCGAAGGCGTATCCCCTGACGCTGGCGTTCCTCGGCAGCTACCTGGTCTTCACCGACGGGATCACGACGGTGGTGGCGGTGTCGGCGCAGTACGGGAAGGACGAGCTGAAGTACAGCACCCAGGTGCTGATCGTCACGATCCTGGTGATCCAGTTCCTGGCCTACGCCGGCGCGATGATCCATGGCGCGATCGCGGCCCGGATCGGGGCGAAGAAGACGATCTTGGGCAGTCTGGTGGCCTGGGTGGTCGTGCTGTGCTTCGCGTTCTTCATCGAGGCCGGTCAGCCGTTGCAGTTCTACGCGGTGGCGGTCGGGATCGGGTTGGTGCTGGGTGGGACGAACGCGTTGTCGCGGTCGTTGTTCGGGCAGATGATCCCGGAGGGCAAGGACGCGCAGTACTTCTCGCTGTACGTGGTCGGTGAGCGGGGGACGTCGTGGCTCGGTCCCCTGTTGTTCGCCGCGGTCGGGCAGATCACCGGTTCGTTCCGGTACGCGATCATCGCGCTGGTGATCTTCTTCGTGCTCGGTTTCGTGTTCGTGTGGCTGGTCCCGGTGCGCCGGGCGATCGAGGCGGCGGGTAACCGACCACCGGCGGTGCTGTGACGGCGGAGCGTGCCGATAGGGTCGAGCGTCGTGACCGTACTGAAGGAGAGTGGCCCGGATCCCACGGACGCGTTGTCGTCGGTGCCGGTGGCGGGTTCACGGCGGGGTGTGCCGGTCGTCGGGAAGTTGAAGTTCTGCTACGGGCCGATGGACTGCGGGAAGTCGACGCTGGCGTTGCAGATCGACCACAACCATGCGCGGCAGGGTCGTCGCGGGATGGTGCTGGTGCGGCATGACCGGTCCGGGGAGCCGCAGATCACCAGCCGGATCGGGTTGACGCGCAAGGCGATCGAGGTGGGGAACGAGACCGACCTGCGGTTGCTGGTGCGTGAGCAGTGGGCGGCCGGGCGGCATGTGGACTACCTGATCGTCGACGAGGCGCAGTTCTTGTCGCCTGATCAGGTGGATCAGCTGGCTGAACTGGCCGATGACGTCCAGATCGACGTGTACTGCTTCGGGATCGCGACGGATTTCCGGAGCATGTTGTTCCCGGGTGCCGCGCGGTTGTTCGAGCTGGCGGACGAGTTGCAGCCGGTCCAGGTCGAGGTGTTGTGCTGGTGCGGGCAGACGGGGCGGTTCAACGCGCGGGTTTCCGATGGTGAGGTGCTGCGGGCCGGGGACACCGTGGTGGTCGCGGATACCGAGCAGGCGCTAGTTGAAAGTTCATCGGCATCACGTTCCGAGGGCGAACCGAACACGGTCCGTTATCAGGTATTGTGCCGTCGGCACTTTCGACTGGGCGACCTGGGGCCGACCTCGGCCCAACACGGTCAGTTACGGTTGACGTGACAGGCGTACTACTAGCCCATCTGGGGGATATCCGCACCAAGATGGCCGTATTGACGTCACGCCAGAGCGCGAAACCACTCCTACTAGGAGAAGCTGTTGCCACCGGGTGACACAGCTCATCGTGAGCAAGGACATGCTGCTCAGGGAATCTCCTGGGCCTCATCGTCGTTGCATAGGGTGAGCATCACCCTGGCTCCACCCGGAGCTGACTGAAAGGACCCCCATCATGGCCGACCGTGTTCTCCGTGGAAGCCGGCTGGGAGCGGTCAGCTACGAGACCGACCGCAACCACGACCTCGCGCCTCGGCGCACCGTGCGCTACGCCTGCCCCAAGAACCACGAGTTCGAGGTGCCCTTCTCCGACGACGCCGAGATCCCCTCGGTGTGGGAGTGCAGGCTGCACGGCAGCGAGTCCGAGATCGTGGACGGCGGGCAGCCGGAGCAGAAGAAGGTCAAGCCCCCGAGGACGCACTGGGACATGCTCCTGGAGCGCCGTTCGATCCCGGAGCTCGAAGATCTGCTCAACGAACGTCTCGCCGAGCTGAAGGGACGCAGGACCACCCGGTCCGCCTGACGCACGGCACAAGTAGCTAGCCCCACCACGAACCGGCGAAGCCCCCGCGACCTCCCTCCGCGGGGGCTTCGCCGTGTCTCGGGGATGTCAGGAAAGGGCCGTTCAGGACAAGAAACGTCAGGAACGACCCTTTCCTGACATCCTGCGACCGATCAGGCGGGGAGCAACCCGGCGCCGAGTGACGTCAACGCGTCGCGAAGGCGCCGTAGGTGCTCCGGCGGCGATTCCAGCAGCGGGAGCCGGACCGTCGCGTGCGGGATGACGCCGAGTTCGGCCAGCGCCGCCTTCGCCATGATCGCTCCCTGAGAGGTGCGCATGACGGCCTCCGCCAGGGGAAGCAACCCGGCGTTGAGCGAGCGCGCGGTGTCGAGGTCTCCCCCGCGTACGGCTCGGATGAGCTCGGCGTTGCGGTCGGCGAAGGCGTTGCCCACGACGCTGACCAGGCCGGTGGCGCCGGCGGCGAGGTAGGGCAGGTTGAGCTCGTCGATGCCGCAGTAATAGGCCAGCGACGTGTGCGCCATGACGGTCATCGCTTCGAACAGGTCGCCCTTGGCGTCCTTCACGGCCCGGATCCTGGGGTGGTGCGCGAGTTCGATCAGAGTGGCCACTTCGAGGGCCGTGCCGGTGCGGGCCGGGACGTCGTAGAGCATGACGGGCAGGTCGGTGGCGTCGGCGACCGCTTGGCAGTGGACGACGATCCCGGCCTGGGTCGGCTTGGAGTAGTAGGGGCAGACGAGCAGGAGCGCGTCGGCGCCGGCCGCCTCGGCTTCCTTCGCGCGCCGGATGCAGGCGGTGGTGTCGTAGGTGCCGACTCCGGCGATCACGCGGGCCCGGTTCCCGGCGCGGCTCGCCACGGTGTGGACGAGCCGCGCTGCTTCGGCGTCGGTCAGGGTGGGTGACTCCCCGGTGGTTCCGCCGACGACGATGCCGTCGCAGTCGGTGGCGAGCAGATGGTCCACCAGGCCGGTGAGGCCGGGTTCGCTGAGCGCACCGCCGGGTTCCATCGGGGTGACCATGGCGACGAGGTTGGTGCCGAAGACTGTTCCGGTCATGCGGTCGATCCTGTCGGCGTCGATACCTGCGGTCCAGCGATGGTTTTTGGACGGTATTGCGTAGCCTGGCTTCATGATCGAGGTCGGGGCTCTGCGAGCGTTGCGGTCGGTGGCCGCGTTGGGGACGTTGGCGCGGGCGGCGGACGAGCTGGGCTTCACGGCGTCCGCGGTGTCGCAGCAGATCAAGCGGCTGGAGCGCCAGATCGGGATGCCGGTGCTCGCCCCGGCCGGCCGCGGTGTCGTGCTGACTCCGGCAGGTCAGGCCGTCGTCGACTCCTCGCTGGAGGTGTTCCAGGCACTCGAACGGTGCGCCGAGGCCGCTCAGTCGGTCGCGGAGGGCGCGCCGCGCGGGGTCCTGCGGGTGGCCGCGTTCTCGACCGGTATCCGCGGCCTGCTCGCCCCCGTCCATCCGCGGCTCCTGACGCGCTATCCCGACCTGCGCTTGCACATCACCGAGCAGGACCCCGACCAGGCGCTGCATTCGGTCGAGGCCGGGACGGCCGACCTCGCGCTCCTGCATGACGCCGACGGTCTACCGGTCCCACTCTCCCCCGCGTTGTCGCGGCGTCTGGTGCACACCGACCTCGGTGATGTCGTCATGGCCGAGACCCATTCCCTGGCGCGGTCCGAGCCGCCGTTGGACGGCGCGGATCTGGCCGGGCACGCGTGGGTGACCAGTCCGCCCGGCACGGTCTGCCACGAGTGGTTCCGGCGCGTGTTCGCCGGCCTTCCGGAGGAACCCGATGTGCGGCATCTGGTGGACGATTTCTCCACGCAGCTGTCGCTGGTCGCCTCGGGCGAGGTCGTCGCGTTGATCCCGCGGCTGGCGCGCCCGCCCTTGGCCGAAGGGCTCGTCGCCCGGCCGTTGCGGCGCCCGCCGACGCGCGAGGTGCACGCCGCGTGGCGCCGCAGTGCCGAGTCGAGTCCCGCGATCCGGGCGGTGCTGACGGAGCTCGGGGCGGCTCGGTCAGCTGGGGTACATGCTGGTCACGTTGACGAACGTGCCGGTGATCCCCATGGCGTCGTCGGAGGCGAGGAACGCCAGGGTGGAGGCGATTTCGGCGAGGCGCGGTGAGCGTTTGGTCAGCCGGGCCTCGGCGAGGCCGCCGAGGACGTTCCGCACCATTTCGGGGGTCGCCGGCAGCTGGTTGTTCACCGCGGCGAGCTTCTCGGGCGTGAGGGTCTCCGGGATGCCCGCGACCCAGATGCCGAGCGCGCGGACGCCGTGCGGTCCGATCTCGACGGCGAGATTGCGGATGAAGGTGTCCAGCGCGGCGTCGATCGAACCGGTGGCGCCCATCATCGGGCTGCCGTGGGCGGATCCACTGTCGAGGGCGAGGATGACGCCGGAGCCCTGGGCGACCATGTGCCGGGCGGCGGCCCGCGCGGTGATGAAGTTCGTCGTGATGCCGTCGGTGATCGGACGGACGTAGTCCTCGACCGACATCTCCACGAGCGGGATGCCTTGGATGTCGCCACGCGGGACGAGGTTGAGCGAGACGTCGAGGCTGCCGGCCTCGGCCACGACGGAAGCCGCGTGCGCGTCGACCGCGGTTTCGTCGAGGCCGTCGACGACGGCGACTTCGGCCCGTCCCCCGGTCTCCTTGATCTCGTCGGCGAGCTTCGTCAGTGCCGGTTCGTGGCGGCCGGTGAGGAAGACGCGGGCCCCGCGCGCGGCGAACTCCTTGGCGACGCCGTTGCCGATCGCCCCGCCGGCGCCGTAGATGATCGCGTTCTTGTTCTGCAGGCTCATGGGTCTTCCTTCCACGTTTGTCGGGTACGACGGTTGAGACGTGGAAGGCGCGGAGATCTCATCGGTGCTCAGGTCAGCGTCAACGGCAGCCCGAACGCGGGGAACAGGTGCGGCTCGAAGGCGGTGATCTCGGCGACCTTCCCGTCTTCGATACGCAGCACGTCGAGCACCTGTGCCCGGTAGATCCGGGTGCCGGGCCGCCGGACGTAGCCCGCTGCGGCGGGAAGCCCGTTGGCGACGGTCGGAAGGTGTTTCCACTCCCCGAAGTACGTTGGCGAAGCCGGATCGAGGGACTTGGCGACGAACCCGAGGAAGACGTCGCGGCCGGAGAACCACAGCGGGTTCGGCGGCATCGTGACCAGCACGTCCTCCCTGAGCAGCTCGGCCATGACCCGGCTGTCGCCGTCGGCGGTGGCGGCGGCCATGTAGCGCCGCAGGATCGCCTGCTCCTCTTCGGTCGGCCGCACGGTCCGGGCCCAGTCGGTGCGACGTTCCGGCAGGCGTTCGCGCAGCGTGGGGCGTGCGCGCTGAAGGGCGCTGGTGACCGAAGCGACGCTGGTTTCCAGCAGGTCCGCGGTTTCGGCGGCCTTCCAGCCGAGGACGTCGTTGAGGATCACCACGGCCCGCTGTTTCGGCGGGAGGTGCTGGATCGCGGCCAGGAAGACGAGCTCCATCGTTTCCCTGGTCTCGGCGAACTCCGCGGAGTCGTCCGGGAACGGCTGCAACCAGGGCAGGAACTGCGGAGGTTCGCCCTGTTCGACGTCGGGCAACGGGTCGTAGGGACGAGGGACCCGTTTGTTGCGCCGCAGGAAGTCGAGGCAGGTGTTGGTGGCGATGCGGTAGAGCCAGGCGCGGAAGCTCGACCGGCCTTCGAACCCTTCACGGCCGCGCCACGCTCGCAGGAATGTCTCCTGGACCAGGTCTTCCGCGTCGTCGTAGGACCCGACCATGCGGTAGCAGTGCACGCGCAACTCTCGCTGGTGCTCCTCGATCCTCGCGGCGAAGGCGACTTCGTCGACGGTTTCCGTCACGGGCGCCGCTGTGACGTTTTCGTCCTTGGTCCGCAGCGCCAGCTGGGCGATGCGCCGCAGCCTGCCGACATCGGAGGTGAGGGAGGTGAGATCGGTGAGGAACTCCTCCGGCGGCTGAGGCGCGAGCCGGTTCGCGACCCGGCCGACCTCGGCGATCAGGGCCTGCACGTCGGGGGCGGGGTCGCGCCGTGACCGGTAGGCCCGCTGGCGGCACGCGGCCGAACAGTAGACGGCCGCACGCCCGCGCGAATCCGCCTTCGACGGCAGCGGACCTCCGCACATCCCGCAGACCTTCCCGGTCACGGCTCACCTTCCCCCGAAAACGTCACCTTCGATCGAGTGACGCATTATGCGGCTTGATACCCCGGGATGTCCTCGACTCGGTGGTAGACGTCGAGCCCGCGGGACAGGGCGATGGCGACGTCCTGGTCCGCGCCGGTGGATTCGCCCGGCAGCCGCAGGACGGCGTCACAGTGGTGCAGCAGCCGGTCGGCCGTCGGGTACATGACCTCCTTGGCGACCGGATCGGCGACGGTCTTCCCGCCCGCTCCGCGCAGCACCGGCAGCGCGACCCATTCGCCGATCATTGGCACGTGCCCGCTGCGGAAGATCGGCCAGGCGGCCTCTTCGAGCCGGGCGAGGTTGCGGGCGAGCAGTTCGGGGTCGTCGCCGGTGCCGGAACGGAACGGTCCGGCGATGAGGATCATCAAAGGTTTGCTCATGCGACGGAGCATAATGTGCAACAATCGGCAGGAACAAGGAGGAACGTGCACATGTTGGCTGCGCAGCGCCGAGACCTGCTGATGGAACGACTCAAAACCGAAGGCCGGATCGTGGCCAAGGACCTCGCCGCCGAACTCGGCGTGTCGGAGGACAGTATTCGCCGTGACCTGCGAGAACTCGCCGACGCCGGGCTCTGTCAACGCGTCTACGGCGGAGCCTTACCGGTTTCCCCCGCCACCGCGGACTACGCGACGCGTATGGCGGTCAGCGTCGCGGGCAAGGAACGGATCGCGAAACGTGCAGCAGCGTTGATCCGGCTCGGCTCGACGGTCATCCTCGACGGCGGGACGACCGCGCTCGCGCTGGCGAAGGCGCTCCCGGTCGATCTCGAAGCGAAGATCGTCACGCACAGTCCCACGGTCGCGGCCGCGCTCGTCACGCATCCGAAGGTCGAGGTGTTCCTCATCGGCGGCCGGCTCTTCAAACACTCCGCCGTCACCTGCGGGGCGGCCGCGGCCGAGGCCGCGATGGGGATCAACGCCGATCTGTTCTTCCTCGGCGTCACCGGTGTGCACCCCGAAACCGGGCTCACCACCGGCGACTCCGACGAGGCCGCGATGAAACGCACGCTCGCCAAACGGGCGGCCGACACCTACGTGCTGGCCAGCTCCGAGAAGATCGGCGCGGCCTCGCCGTTCACCGTGCTCCCCCTGTCCGACGTCGCGGGCGTGATCACCGACGCGGCGCCGGACGAGCCGACCGTGAAGGAACTGGGGAAACTCGGAGTGAGCGTGCTGGGCGTCAGCCCTTCTTGGCCAGCCCGCGAAGCTGCTGCCAGCGACGCTTGAGCCCCCACAGCCCGACGAGGACGATCGCCTCGCGCACGACCGAGCCGCTCATCTTCGACTGACCGACCTCGCGTTCGGTGAAGGTGATCGGCACCTCGACGACCTCGAACCCGGCGAGCGCCGTGCGGAACGCCAGATCGATCTGGAAGCAGTAACCGCGCGAGGCGATCTCGTCGAGCGGAAGCTTCTCCAGCACCGTGCGGCGATACGCGCGGAAACCGGCGGTGATGTCCTTGATCTTCGTACCGAGCGCGACCCGCGCGTAGAAGTTCGCCATCCACGACAGCGCCTTGCGCTGGAACGGCCAGTTCACCGTGCTGCCGCCGGGCACGTAGCGGGAACCGATGGACAGATCCGCGTCCTCCAGGGCGGCCAGCACCCGGGGCAGATCCTCCGGCGCGTGCGAGCCGTCGGCGTCCATCTCGACGATGGTGGCGTAGTCGCGGGAGAGCCCCCAGCGGAATCCCGCGACGTACGCGGCACCGAGGCCGGCCTTCTCGGTCCGGTGCATGACGTGGATCCGCTCGTCGGCCTTCGCGAGTTCGTCGGCGACGTCACCGGTGCCGTCCGGGCTGCCGTCGTCGACGACGAGGGCGTGCACGTCCGGGAGTGCTTTGAGCAGACGTTCCAGGATCGGGCCGATGTTGTCCCGTTCGTTGTACGTCGGGACCACCACCAGCACCGGGTCGATTCCCTGGGCCCCCCGCGGCGCCTGCGCCATCCGCTTTTCCTCCGTGTTCCGGCGGGTCAGCCCGCCGCTTCCCTCGTTGCCTTGGCGGCGCTCGCGCGCCGGGTGCGGAAACGGAGTACGTACCCGCCGGTAACCCCGGCGATCGCCAGGGCCAGCAGCCCGTACTCCGTCGTCACACCGAGTAGATCCGACAGCGTAGTCTGCTGCCTCAGCGGTACGCGCCCCACCAGGGAGTCTGCGGTGAACAGGCTGGTGGAGGCCTTGATCGAACCATCGGGCGCGACGATCGCGCTGACCCCGCTGGTGGCCGAAACGATCACCGCGCGCCCGTGCTCGACCGCCCGCAGCCGCGACATCGCCAGCTGCTGGTAGCTCATCTCCCCCGGCCCGTACCAGGCGTTGTTGGTCGGCACGACGAGCAGTTCGGCGCCGTCGGCGACCGATTCGCGGGCCGGGTAGTCGAACGCGGTCTCGTAGCAGATGAAGACGCCGACCTTGGTGCCCGCGACCGACAGCGCGGCGTTGGCGCCGTCACCCGGTGTCATGTTCGCCACGCTGTCGACGAACGGCGTCACCAGCTTCGCGACCTCGCGGGCCGGGACGTATTCGCCGAACGGCACCAGCTGCTGCTTGGCGTAGCGCTGACCGGGGCCGCTCGCCGGATCCCAGACCAGCGCGGAGTTCTGGGCAGTGCCGTCGGGCAGCCGCACCAGCGCGCCGATGATCGCCTGCGTGCCGTAGTCGCGGACCATCCGGTCGACGCCGGCGTCACCGGTGCGCATGGCCATCGCGGTCTCGGGCCACACCAGCAGATCGACCTTGGTGTTGCTCGCCTTCAGCTTTTCCAGCAGGCGGGCGCTCTCGGCGAGGTGGTTGCTCCGCAGTTCGTCGCGGCGGCCTTCCAGCGCCAGGCCGATGTCCGGCGCGTTGCCCTGCACCGTGGCGACGGTGAGTTCGCCGTCCTGGGCTTCGGTGCCGATCGTCGGCCACACCGCGAGACCCGCCACCACCGGCACCAGCGTCACCGCTGCAGCGGCCACGAGGGAACGGCGCGGATCGGCGCCCCTCAGCCGCAGGCACAGCGCCGCGAGCCCGAAACCGGTCGCCACGACGGCGAGACCGACCAGCGGTGCGCCGCCGATCGAGGCGAGTGACACGAAGGCGCCCTCGGGCTGACTGAACGCCACCCGTCCCCACGGGAAACCGCCGAAGGGGAACCAAGCCCGCGGCGTCTCCAGCGCGATGATCACCAACGCGGCCCACAGCGGTCCGAGCGGAAGCCGCCACACCACCGTGGCGAACGCCCCGCCGAAACCGAGGTACACCGACAGCGCCATCGACAGCGCGATCCATGGCCACGGCCCGAAATCCGGGCCGAGGAAGTCCAGCAGCCACGTCAGCAGCGGCAGGAAGAACCCCATCCCGAACACGAACGCGTATCCGAACGCGCCCCGGAACCTGCGTCCGTGCACCACGAGCGCGAAGCCGGTGAACGCCAGCGGCGCGAGCCACCACAGCGGACGCGGCGCGAAACTGAGGTACAGCGTGAAACCCGACGCCGCGGCGACGAGGAAACGCAGGAGCCAGGCGCGGGAGAACCGTTTCCGGGGCGCCGCTTGGGGGTCCGGATCGGTCACGGTCGAGGACACCCCTGAACCCTAGGCCGTGCGGGTGAACACATCGTGGATGACCTCTCCGCCGCGGACCGTGCGCAGGCACCGGGGCAGCGTCGCCCCTTCGGCCAGGTTCGGCAGCGGAGGCACCCCCGCGCGCGGGTCGGTCGACCAGCGCTGCACCCGCGAGTCCGGCGTCGCGACGACGAGATCCTCGGCGTCCCAGATCGCGTAGTGCGCGGGAGCGCCCGGGACGAGGCTGCCGGTGACGCCGTCGTTCACTCCGGCGGCGCGATGTCCCGCGCGGGTGTGAGCGGTGAAGGACGCGCGAGCGGACAGCCCCGAGCCCGGCGTGCGGTGATAGGTCCCGGCGCGGACGGTGGCCCACGGGTCGACAGGCGTGACGGGAGCGTCGGAGCCGAAGGCGAGCAGGAGCCCCTCGGCGGCCATGGCGGCGAAGGGGTTGAGCTTCGGAGCCCGTTCTCCGCCGAGACGGTCGACGTACATGCCGTGCTCGCCGCCCCATTCCGCGTCGAACTGCGGCTGGACCGACGCGACCACGCCCCAACCGGCGAGTTCCTTCGCCTGGCCGGCGTCGATCATCTCGACGTGCTCGAGCCGGTGGTGGCGGGCCGCCAGTGCTCGACGGCCAACGGCCTTCTCCGCGCGCCGGAATCCCTCGACGACCTCGGCCACGGCGGCGTCGCCGATGACGTGGAAACCGGCCTGTAGTTCGGCCTCGGTGCAGGCTGCGACGTGCTCGGCGATGGCGGCGGCGTCGAGATAGAGCGTTCCGGTGGTCCCGTGGGCATCGGCGTACGGCTCGTGCAGCGCGGCCGTGCGGGAGCCGAGCGCACCATCGACGAACAGATCGCCCGCGACTCCCCTGGCGCCGAGCGCGCGGGCGGTATCGACTCCGCCGCGCTCGCCCCAGTAGCCGACGACCTCCGGTAGGCCCGGCTCGGACGCGAGCGCGAGCAGGTCGGTGAGGTCTTCCGCGCCGGAGATGTCCGGGCCCGCGCATTCGTGGACGCTCACGACACCGCGCGCGGCGGCTTCGGCGAGGAACGCGCGCTGGGCCTCGCGGCGCTGCCGCGGGGTGATGGCGTCGCGCATCGCGGCCCGCACCAGGTGGTGGGCGTCGCTGGTCAGCGGTCCGTCGGCCGACCAGCCCGGCGCCTCGTGGACACCGGTGGCCAATGCGACGAGGGCGCTGGAGACGAGCGCCGAATGGACGTCGACCCGGCTCAAGTACACCGGCGCGCCGTTCGCGGCCTCGTCGATCTCCGCGCGGCTGGGCAGCCTGCCGTCGCTCCAGCGGGATTCGTCCCAGCCGTGCGCGACCAGCACCTGGCCGGGCCGGACGGCGTCGCGGACCGCGGCCAGCAGTTCGCCCGCGCCGCGGACGTTCGCGAGGTTCAGCCCGGTGAGGTGCAGTCCGGTCGCGGTGGCGTGGACGTGCGCGTCGACGAAGGCCGGCGCGACGAAGGCACCGTCGAGGTCGACCGGTTCGGCGTCGGGATGCAGTGCTTTGGCCGGGCCGTCCTGTCCCACCCAGACCACGATGCCGTCGGTGATCGCCATGGCGGTGGCGTCGGGAGCCGAGGGGCTGTAGATGCGCCCGCCGAGCAGGAGCGTCGTTCGCGCGTTCGTCACCCTCCTGAGTTTGCAGCGTGCGGAAGCCCACGTGACCGGCGGGTCGGCAAGATTTCGACACACCACGCAGGACAGGAATATTTACGTCTTCCGAACGATGTGACAGGATATTTTCACGCGTTTCCGACGACGAGGAGTACAAGTGACTGCGATCCAGGAACCGACCTCGCCGGTGGCCGCCTACGATCAGCCCTACGACTACACCCGGGTCGAGCTGATCGAACCCGACTGGCGCCGCTTCCCCGGCTGGCACGACGTGACCGAGGCAGAGTGGCGCGACGCGCAGTGGCAGCGAGTGCACTGCATCCGTAACGCCAAGCAGCTGCGCGCCCTGATGGGCGATCAGCTCGAGGAGCGCTTCTACGAGGACATGCTCGCCGACCAGCGCGAGATGGCCACGATGTCGATGCTCCTGCCGCCGCAGATGATCAACACGATGGCGCCCAACGCGGGCACCGACCCGGCGAAGGTGACCGAGGCCTGGTACGCCGACCCGATCCGCCGCTACATGCTCCCGGTGCGCAGCGACCGCGACACCGAGTGGCCGAGCCATCCGCACTCCGAGCGGGACTCGCTGCACGAGGCGGAGATGTGGGTCGTGGAGGGCCTGACCCACCGCTACCCCACCAAGGTCCTCGCCGAGATGATCTCCACCTGCCCCCAGTACTGCGGGCACTGCACCCGGATGGACCTGGTCGGCAACTCCACCGAACAGGTCGAGAAGCACAAGCTCTCGCTCAAACCGGTCGACCGCCAGGACGCGATGATCGAGTACCTGAAGAAGACCCCCGGCGTCCGTGACGTCGTGGTCTCCGGCGGAGACGTCGCGAACGTGCCGTGGCCGCAGCTGGAATCGTTCCTGATGCGGCTGATGGACATCGACACCGTCCGCGACATCCGGCTCGCCACCAAGGCGCTCGCCGCCCTGCCTCAGCACTGGATCCAGCCGAAGGTCGTCGAAGGCCTCGAACGCGTCGCCGGCACCGCGCAGCGCCGCGGCGTCAACCTCGCGATCCACACCCACGTCAACCACGCCCAGTCGGTGACCCCGCTGGTCGCGGAAGCCGCCAGGACCGCGCTCGACGTCGGCGTCCGCGACGTGCGCAACCAAGGCGTGCTGATGAAGGGCGTGAACGCGACCCCGGCCGACCTGCTGGACCTGTGCTTCGCGCTGCAGGGCGAGGCGAACATCCTGCCGTACTACTTCTACATGTGCGACAGCATTCCCAATGCTGAGCACTGGCGCGTGGCTGTCTGGGAGGCCCAAGAATTGCAGCACGCGATCATGGGATATCTGCCCGGCTACGCTACTCCGCGGATCGTCTGCGATGTCCCGTACGTCGGCAAGCGGTGGGTTCACCAGCTCGCCGAATATGACCGCGAGCTGGGCATTTCCTACTGGACCAAGAACTACCGGACCGGGATCGAGCACGAGGACCCCGAAGCTTTGCAGCGTCGCTACCCCTACTACGACCCGATCTCCACACTGCCCGAAGCCGGCCAGAAATGGTGGGCCAGCCAGCACGGCTGACTTTTACATGTACCTAGATGAAACCGGGGGTCCCGAACGTCGTTCGGGACCCCCGGGAACGCCTAGTTGCAGACGAATCGGATAGTGCCTCACACGGTGAAACACCGACCGGCTTCCAACCGGAGACGCCCGGCCTGCAGGTTGGCTTAGCACAACTTGAGACGCATCTCCTCTTGGACCAAGAACCACCTGACCAGCGCAGGCGTCGCCAGCATGGGTCGATATTGACCTCCAACCTGCCCCAGAGATCCTGCCTGGCCATGCGCCGGTAGTGCCACCGAGAGACAACGGGCACCTGCGCCCAACTCAGAGCATCCAGCGGGTCGGATCTTCAGTGTTGGCCACCCGGGGGCGGACAGGGGCAAATGCTACCGATCGTGAAGCGGCCCAGGAACGAACGAGAAGATCCAGAGTGGACACTCCAAGCCGAACGACGGAAAATTGGGTCGCAGCGCGAATAAACACTCTGAAAGACGTCCAACATTCGCGGTGTTCCATCGCATTAACGACATCCTAAACAAAGTCGTGCACGCAGAAGTATTCAGCCCTTGTGGATCTTTTCCGAGTCACTTCATGCTTCGCTTACTTCGTACTTCACAAGGAGGCAGTACCTGCTTCTGATGACTGAGAGCAGTTGCTGATAAGTGAGACTCTGCTCGGCCACGCTGCGTCCTCACGTCGCCGCTGCGCGCGAGCACTACTGCAACGGTTCGTCCGCTTGATTATCAGTGCGGTCGCCTGGCTGGCCTCGAGCCTGACGCCGCTCCACTACTGGGAACACGCTGTATGTGCCTGTCAGCACTAGGAGATCCGCACGGCCCACCCTTCCTCAGCAAGCAAACCCAGACTGGCTTACCCGCCCAATTCGGACCCCTCGTCGTCGGCGGTCTCCCCGCACGAGCAGGTTCGTCATTGTCTTTTTCGAGCTCATCGAACCGGCAGCGTGGGTTCGTACCCCCGACGAGGTACGAGCAGCAACCACGCGCCCTCGCAGCGCTCTGAGCTGCGGCTTTCCGCCACACTGAGGATCAACCGTCTCCGCCGGGGAGCTACGTCATGAACAGCTTCCGGCGAGACCTTGCTCTCTGGATTCAATGCGGCTGCACCGCCCTGGTTGCCCTCGGCGCCGCCTACGCGTCCTACGTTCACGGCCGCCAGCTCGCCTCCGCTTCGGCGCCGACACGATGACAGCCTCGATCTGGCCGCTCACCGTCGACGGCCTCCTGACCACCGCGACCGTCGAACTTTGGAAACCCAGCCGTGACGGCTCGAGCCGGTGGCCGACCTGGGCCGCGTTCATGTTCGGCATCTCACTGTCCCTCTGCGCGAACATCGCCTCGGCTCCGGTGACGAGTGCCTTCGGGGTCGCCGTCGCCGCTTGCCCTACTACTGGCCGCCGAGCTTCTCAACCGCGCTCTCAAGCGCCACCGCACCGAGCCCGCCACTTCGGAGCCGGCACCCGCTGAGCGACCTCCCACCGAACCCGAGACGACCGCTCTCATGACACCGCCCTCGACCGTTCCTCTTCCGACGACCGCATCAGAACAGGAAAATCACTTACCGAAGCCGACCGCCGAACAGTTGATGTGGACCCACTACCAACACGAAAACGCCCAAGGCCGAACACCCACCGGCGCCGAACTGGACCGCGTCGCCGGAACCCACAACTACGGCCGCCGCATCCTCCGAAAGTGGCGTCGCGCAGGCACACTCCCACGCACAACCACCGCCGAGCCCGAAGCACCCCGCTTCGGCAAGACACAGCCCGAATTCCAAACGACGACACCGAACCCCCTCCCCCACGCCAACGCCCTTGAACGACAACTCACCGAGTCGGCGCCCTGAGGCTCGCTCCAGATCCTTCTGACCGACAACGGGCCAGGATGTCAATTTCATGGTCAATCGGCCGGTTGCACCGTCGGATCACCGTGCGATGCCGGTGACAGGACCGTCCGCGGCTCGGCGCCGTTGTGTCATCGGGCGAAGAACTCCGTCAGGACAGCCGCGCACGTCGACGGGATCGACGACGTGCGACTGCCCCTCGATGATGCGACGCTCCCGGTCGCTACCAGGTGGGCTGCATGTCACGGGAAAGCCGGGGGACCACCGGCGGGAGCCTGTCGCCGAGGCAAGCCGCGTCGTACGCCAGAGTGGGGGTCCTCCGCCAGGGCGACCGTCAAGTCATCGACACGTCGCTCATGTAGGGCACCTCGTACACCGCGATCCTGTCGATCGCGAGGCCGGCGGTAGCGGCTTCCAGCGCCAGCGCGCGCCAGCGGCAGGCCGTCGACTACTACGACAGGTCACTTGCCTCGTTTCGTGCCGCCCTCGGAAACCATGATCAGGCGCGAGCGGTTTGGCTGGAATCGTTGGGGATTCCAGGGCCAAGGGCGCAAAGCCGATGCCGTCCGCGTGCGGCAGCAACTCGACACCCTCGTCCGAGCCTGAAAGACCTTTCAGGAGGCGAATGGCGCGAGCTGCCTCACGTACTCCTGATCCGCTTCAGCCGAATCCGTCACAACTGTTCCCATGTAGTCGCGGAACGGCTTTCCCGCTCCTCGAAAGGACAACCAGGGAAAATCGGATACGGCCCAGACTCCGTCGTAGATCAGAGTGTTCGAATCCACCTCTTCAGGCCGGTGTACGCGGAGCCATTTCCGGTAGCGACCGACCAGCCGGTCCAGTTCCGCATCGATTTCCTTGCCACTTGCCGCGAGGATCAAGTCGACGCGCACCCTTGCTCTCAGCCGCTGCTCCAGCCTTGCGAAGAATTCCGAATCCACCACCGACGGGACGGCGAGATCGGCCGAGATGAGGAGCCTTTCTCTGGCCTTTTCCAGAGCGGTCATCAACACGACCTGATGATCGAAAAGCTGGATCTCTCGTACGCCGGGAGTGCCGATATCCAGAGGAGAGCCCAGGACACGGGGCATCCTCTCGCCTTCGAGGTGCGGCGGGAGCGCGGCGGCCGGGGCCGACGGTTCGATACGGAAATCCAAGCTCGCCGCGCCGCCGAGCTTGGCCAGCGCGACGTCATGGTCTTCACTGGGGTCGCCATCGACGATGACCGCCGTCTCGACGTCACCTCGATTCGGATCGCCGTAGATCAGGACGTCGACGGGCATGTACCGGTGCGTCGAAGGAGCGACGTCGATGACGTCCAGGACGTCGATCGACACTTGGCGGCCGGACGGCCTCAAGATGGAGTTGACCGCCGCGGACGTGATGTCAGCCGTTTTGATCCGCGTGGTGCGCTGCGCCGGCAGGAGCAGGCACCCCTCGGCCAGAGCGGAACGTTTGTTGAGCAGATCACGGCCGTCGTAGTCGGCCACTGACCAGGTGAGCCGGTCGAAAGCCACTTTGAAACTCCGCTGGATCGGCCTGATTGACTCGAGTTCGTCGGCCAGCCGTCGACCTCGGCCGGTCAGCGCCAGCCTGCCCGGCCCTGGTCCGAAACTCAGCACGCTTTCCCGATAGTGATCGGCAACGGCCGCATCGACGAGTCTCTGATCCAGGCCGAGGAAGGCCGCGATCTCGCTCGCCCCACCGACCTCGGCTTTGACCAGCCGCAGCACGAACTCGTCGAGCAGCGGTAGCGGTTTGACCTCCTGCGCGAGGACGTCGGCGGTGACTACGGTGACGGGGACGGCGGCCTTCTCGATCCCGAGCAGGTCCAAACCGGGGCGAACGCCACCGAACCGCTTGGCGATGAGCAGGTTCAGGCTAGTCATTGTCGGCCCCCTGGATCGCGCAGTCGTCGGGATGATCCGCGATGTATCGGACGATTTGCTGCAGAGCCCCGGTGGCCGTCCGGCAGAACTCCGCGTCACCCACGATCGTCAGGCCGAACCGAGCGCGGGAGACCGCGACGTTGATGCGCCGCCAGTGTGCCGCTCCGAGAAAGCCCAAGTTCATCTTCGGGTTGCTCCGGGTCACTGAGAACATCGCCACGTCGCACTGCCTGCCCTGCACGGCGTCGACCGAGAGCACGTCGACCTTCAACCTGCTGAAGGGGACGGTGGGTAGCCTGCGCTTCAGTTCCGCCACTTGAAGGCGATAGGGAGCGATGAGGAGAACTTCGAGTTTGCCGTCCTCGCTCGGAGCGTCGATCACGCCTCGTTCGATGGCCTTGTTCAGCGTCGTGAGCCGGTTGAAGATGAGCCGGGCCTCGGCCCGGTTGGCGTAGCTGATGCCACCCGGCCCCCGGTCTTCCCTTCGCTCGTCACCGAGCGGGGAGGTGTCCAGCCAGAGAACGGGTTTACCCAGCATCTCGTATCCCGCGAGCCCCTCGCTCCTCGGGGAGTTGAGCTCACCGTCGTAGAAGCAGGTCGACACCATGTCGCCGATCGGCCGAACCATCCGGTACTGATCGCGGAGACGGAACTTCGAGTGCGACGGCAGCCGGTCGGCGAACCACTTGAACAGTGTCTCGTGGACCAGTTCCTTGTCGATGCCGTGCTCCGTGAGGATCTCGGTCGATCTGAGCAGTTCCTCCTCCTGCGGCGGGAGCTGGTTGGTGTCCCCGACCAGGATCGCCCGGCGCGAGCGGGAGAGCGGCACCAGCGCCTCGGTCGCGGTGGCCTTGGACGCCTCGTCGAGGATGCAGAGGTCGATCTCGAGGTCACGGACCGCGGCCTGGCCGACGAAACCGACACAGGTACCGGCGATCACCTGAGCCGTTCCGAGAAACGCCTCGGCGAGACGATGATCGGTACTCGTCCGTTGAAGCCACTCCGCCTGCAACCCGACCAGGTCCAACAGCCTCTTCGACGAAGACGAGGTCCCCAGCAGCGCGTCCGCCGCGGCCAGTGCTTCGTCGGCCGCCAGGCGCGGCCCGAGGGTGAGATCTCCCGCGAGGAACGTGGCCGCTTCGCGATAGAGCTGGTCGTACCGGGTCCCGAGGTCGTCCATCCGTTCTTGCAGACCGCTGTCGTCCTCGACGGCACCCAGCGACGTCGCCAGCATGGAGGTCACCCCGTTGTCGCGGGCCCGGCGGTCGATCTCCTTCTCCACCGAGTCTTGGTCGGTGACCACCTTCGCCAGCTCTTTCAACGCCAGGGCGGCACGGAGGTGGCGCACGTCGATACCGTGCCTGCCCGCCACCCTCTCGAGGTGGCGCTGGGCGTTGCGCCGGATCCCCTCGGCCCACTTCGCCATCTTCTGATTGAGCAGCATATGGTGCACGGATTTGTCCACCCGCGGATCATCCGGATGCCCCAGCCGGACGATCCGCGAGATCCCGGCACGTTCCAACCGGGTCAGGGCGTTGTCCACTGCGACATGCGTCTGGCTGACGATGAGGATCCGCGCGTTCGGCCGTTCCTTCAGGGATTGCACGACGATCTCCGCGATCAGATCAGTCTTCCCCGTACCGGGCGGCCCTTCAACCAGGAGGATGTCCGACAGCCCGAGCGCGGACTCGACCGCGGCCTTCTTCCCGTCGTCGAGGTTGCCGGTCCATTCGTCGATCTTGCGGGGAACCGGCATCTCGACCTTCGCCGGGTCTTCGATCTTGACCCGCAGGTCCGGTTGCGCCGCCGTGCCGTCCTGAAAGGCCTTGACGGCGTCGCGCTGACGTTGCAGTGCCTTCTTGCTTGGCCCGAGGAACGGCCGGATGCTGCCGCTGCGCTCCAGGCCGGGCACCTTGGCCTTGCTCCGCAAGGTGATGGTGTCGCCCTCCTGGCCGATGATCTCACCGTACGCCAGCACCCGGCGCGCGTCCTTGGCCACGATCTCCCAGTCGGTGCCGATGAGGTCTTCCTCGACCGAATCCCGGAGATCCAGCTCGACCTCGCGGCCGCGAATGACCCGGTTCGTGTAGTGGATGGCCCGGTGGGAGCCTCGCGCCAGGTCCTCACGGGCCTGCAGGACCTTGTTCCACTCGAACAGGATGTCCAGCCCGTCGTAGCCGGTGACGAGGTCTCCGCTGCGCTGAAGATCCTTTTCCTCGTCGAAATCGTCCAGCGTGCGCAGCAGATCGTGCCGTCCGTCTTCCGCTTGGACACGATTGCGCGGCTCCGAGCAGATCCAGGTCGCGAAGGTGGCGACATTGGTCGCGTCCTTGCGAAAGCGTTCCAGTTCCTCGTAGTCCGGCAACCTCGCGTTGACCATTACCAGCGCCGGAGGGGAGTCCAACTTGAGCGTGAACTTCCACCGGTTTCCCGCGACGTAGACCGTCGAGCGGTCACTGATGCGCTTTCCGCGGTCGTACCGGTAGGCGACGTACACGTCGTCGTTGAGATCGTCCAGGACCTCGGCCTCCGCAGTCGCCTCCGTGTCGCGGGCGTGCTCCTTGAGGGACTTCCGGGCCGCGTTGGTGAGACTGAGCCACAGGGTGCTCCGTTGGGAGGCGGGAACCACGGCGCGACCACGCAACACGTTCTTCAGTTCGTCCGCCAGCACCGCTCCGTTGGCGGGACGCTGGGTGTGATCGGGCTGCACGCACCGTTCGAGCAGCTTCCGGACGTCGGGCGGAACGTTGATCGACTGCAACGCGGGGTCGATGTCCGCGAAGTTCAGCAACGTGTCCTTGTGCAGGGCCTGGATGAGGAGAACCCCCATGGAGTACACGTCGCGCACGTTCTTGACATCCCCGTCCTCCTCGGGAGGGGTGTACGGCCCGGAACGGAACCCGATGACCGTGTGCTCGCTCGGGGCCGCCTGCTTGACCTTCGCGAGCCCGAAGTCCGCCAGCAAGGGCACACCGGCGTCGGTCATGAGCACGTTGCTGGGCTTGATGTCGCGGTGCTCGACTCCCTTGAGGTGCGCATAGGACAGTGCCTCGACGAGCGGTCGGGCGACTTGTTCGGCAAGATCTTCCCAGCTGTACGGGCCCTGCGCCTTCAGCACTTCCTTGAGCGAAGCCTCGATCCAGTCGAGAACGAGGTAGTGCGCGTCGCGGTCTTCGTCGAGCCCGGCGTCTCGCAACCTGATGATGTTCGCATGGGTGAGGGTGCGCAGGCTTTCCAGCTCGCGATCGACCGCGAGCTCACGATAGGGATCGTCGGCACGACCGACCAGCTTCACCGCGACCATCTTCTGCGCGGTGAGGTCGAACGCTTTGTGGACGCTGGCGAATCCACCGGTCCTGGGCGGTTGGTTGACCAGCGCATATCTCCCCGCGATGGCGTCCACTTCGCTCACACTCCCCTCAGAAGCTCGCGGAACTCGTCGGTGTTCCGCGGTCGCGAGGCGGGATCCTTCCCTGTCGCCGCGGCGACGACCGATCGCCAAGGTTCGTCCTTGGGCAGAAGCGGAATGCCGTTTCTCGGCTCCGCCCCTGTCCTGGCCCAGCCGATGATCTGACCCAGACTGTAGAAATCCGCGCTTTCAGTGACCTCGTGCGCGTTGATCGCCTGCTCCGGAGCCGCGAACCCTTCGGTGCCGTAGAACTCGCCGGCGGTGGTCCGCCCAGAGAACGTGGTGTCGCCACGCGGACGCCTGCCAAGTCCCCAATCGGCCACCAGCCATCGCCCGTCAAGGCGAAGGAGGTTGGCCGGCTTCAGATCTCGGTGCAGCCAACCCACCGAATGTGCTGCCTCCAGCGCCCGGCACACGGCGAGCACGAGCTTCTTGAGTGCCTCGTCGTCGCTCAGGGACCGGAGGGCTTCCTCGGCGTTGACCTCGGCCAAGGGCATCACGAACCAATCGTGCCCGAGGCCGTGGTCAAGCACCGGCATGATGTGGTCGTTCTCCGGGAGGAGCCTGCCGAACTCGATCTCCCGCTGCATCCTGGCCACGGCTTCGACCCCCCACGAGCGTCTCCGTTTGAAGGCGACTTTCGCACCGGTCACCCGGTGCACGGCGGGAAGCACCTCGGCTTGCGCTCCCCTGCCCAAGTGCCGAGGCCCCAGGCGATAGGCCTTCGGGTCGTGCAGCGCGTCCCCCACCAAGTCACTCAAGCTCACGTCGCCCTCCCTGCGGTCCATCGAGCCCGAGCGGAAGACCTTACCCAGCGCTGCCGAACTCATGGCAAGCGCCAGGACGCCTTGGGGGTGCAGGGACGTGGACCCACCGGTACCGAACGGTCTTCTCAGTAACGAACCGATCGGAACCGGCACGAATCACGGGGCTCGTCGGGAGCGGCACAAGGAAGCGACTGGGTGCCGCTCAGCAGTCGTCTCGCGACGGACGTCAAGAGGAGCCATTTCCTTGGTGTGCGCACCGATCACAACCATGGGTAAGCGGTGCCTCGCCGACCTTCACGACCTGGGATCGACGCTGCTACTTGGGGCGCATCACCCACGTGCTCGTCGAGCACGGCGTCGTAACGCTCACAACGAGGCGGCACCGGGGCCACTTCTAACAGAAGCACCCCCGTGTTTGCGGCTGCGAAGTCGCCACCGGGCATTTACCCGACCCGGCCAGGCCGAATACCCACTTCTGAGCAATTCACCCGAAAGAGTGGTCTCGAATATTTGCCAATTGTCCCCGAAATTTGGTGAATACCCTGGGACGGCCGCGCGTTAGCCGCCCGTGTCAGAATTGCTTCGGCGCATCGAGTCCACCCCGAATATTCGCCATTTCAGTCGCCGCGCTAAACAGCGCGTCCACAGGAAGGACATCATGAGTCCCCAGCTGTACCCGATAGTGTCTCGAGCAGTCCTGCTCTGACGGCCATGGCCTGCCGACCCGGCGGGCGAGGGAGCCTGCGGGAATATTTCGATCGAATATTTAGCCTGGCTCTACAATATCGCTAATATTCGATTTCGAGAACAGACTCGTCCCCGGACGGGCCGCCCGTCGAGTACATTCGTCGCAGGAACACGCCAATTCACCGCATCGACGCCGAAGGGAGGTATCCGACGGCCCTCCGCCGCACCATGCCGTCGGTCGCTACGACGCCGGTTACGCGCGAATCTCCGGCCGCCTGGGCCCCGATGACCTGTGAACGGCGGGTAACCTGGCGATCCCTGTAATCGAGGCGAGGCGAGGTCCGGCAGAAGGAACAGTCGGAGAGCCGGATCGAGTGGCGTGCACGCTTCCCACTGGCCGTCGACCTCTACTGGCCGAGTGACGAGGAGAAACGGCTCGCCGGGCTGGGATATTCGAGGTTCTCGCGAAGTCCGAGCTCGCCGAGCTGACAAAGACACGCGCAGAGCCCGAGTGGAATAAACCACCAGCAGATCACCAAGGAACCACGGATGAACGATGCCGACAGACACCCACAGACTTCCGCCGTCCTCCCGGCGTCCCCCACGCTTCGTTCGCTGACCTCGGACTACGTCGCCGACCAGCACGAGACCTACCTTCGGCATCTACACGAGGCCGTACGCGAGGACAGGAACCGCAATATCGCCCTCACCGGGCCGTACGGGTCCGGGAAATCGAGTGTGCTGGACCAGTTCGCGGGCGAGCGCGAGGAAAAGCACCCCAAGACCACGCTGCGGATCGCGATCTCCACCCTCGGGCCCGATCCCGAGGGCGTGGACCGGATGCTGACGAATCGGATCCAGAAGGAACTGGTCAAACAACTCCTGTACCGGGCATCCCCGCGCGAGATGTCCTTCTCACGCTTCAAGCGCATCGTCCCCCTCTCCAAGACACGCGCCGCGCTGGAAGCTTCCCTCATCGTCGCCGTCGTCGGCGGTTTTCTCTTCCTGCTCGGCTGGCTGCCGCAGCTCAAGGGCGCCGGCGCGGGCAACTCCGGGTGGATCGTCACCCTGTCCTGGCTCGGTTTCGCCGCGCTGGCGGTCGCGGCCCTCGCAATTCTGCGGAAGGTCATCCACGGTTCCGCCATCTCCGACGTCTCCGCTGCCGGCGCGACGGTGAAGCTGACACAGCAAACCTCGACGTACTTCGACGAGTACTTGGACGAGATCGTCTATTTCTTCGACACGAAGCTACCCGAGCTGGTGATCTTCGAAGACCTGGACCGATTCGACGACCCGCACATCTTCGAGGCCCTTCGCGAGCTGAACACCCTGCTGAACCACACGGCGAAACGCAGGACTCGGAACAAACCGCTGCGGTTCGTGTATGCGATCAAGGACAGCCTGTTCGAGACCCTGGGATCCGAGCCCGGACTCGCGCCACAAGACAAGGCCGACGCCGAGACCGTCCGTGCCAACCGCACGAAGTTCTTCGACATCGTCATCCCGATGGTTCCCTTCATCTCCCATCGGAACGCGCGCGAACTGCTGTCCGGGCTGCTCGACTCTGGAAAGATCAACCGCATTGATCGCCCGCTCATCGCCCTCGTGGCGGAGCACACCACGGACATGCGGCTCCTCAAGAACATCTGCAACGAGTACACGGTGTTCGCCGAGCGGCTCCTGCTCAGTGACAAGAAGGCACCTGGCCTGACAGCGAGCAACCTCTTCGCGTTGATCGCCTACAAGAACCTCCATCTCAAGGATTTCGAGCTCATCTCCCGTCGCGAGAGCGACCTGGACCTGCTGTACGAGCGCCGTCGCGACCTGGTCCGTACGGCGATCGACGATCGCGAGCGACGTAAACGTGAACTGCTCAAGGAACCGGGCAGGATCGAGGCCAGGGCACCGCTCGCGAAGGACATGGGCGATCGACTCGTCGCGATCGGGCATGCCTTCAAGGACAACAACAGCACCACCGGTGGCTGGCGAGATGTGCACTTCCAGTCTGCGGGCGACACCTGGTACACCGAGGACGAAGTACACACCTGTGACTTCTGGCGGACGGTGGCGGAGTCGGGCGAGGTGTCCATCAAGGCTTCAACGGGTCAATTCGGGCAGGAGCGCGCAATCGGCAAGCTGGGCAGCGGCCGCATCCAAGCACTCTTCCCTGAGTCGCTGGAGGTCGCCAAGTGGGATGAACTCGACAAGCGCGCCCACAGGGCGGCGATCGGCGAACTCGACAAGGAGATCGCGTACCTCCGGGCGGCGGACTTCAAGCACCTCGTCGCCGAGGGCAAGTACACCCTACGGACCGAGCAAGGCGACAAGAACTTTGCCGAAATTGTCAGCAGGACAGTCACATCGAAACTGGCACGCAAGCTCGTGAGCGAGGGATACCTGGACCGTAACTTCGCGCTGTACGCCTCACAGTTCTACGGCGACTTCACGGGTGTCGACGTTGCGAGGTTCATCGTGCACAGCGTGCAGCCCAACAAAATGGACGTCCAGCACGCGTTCAGTGGCCCGGACGCCATCGCCGATCTTCTCAACGAAGCTCCCCAAGATTTCCCGCGGACGGTCAGCGCCTACAACATCCAGGTCGTCGATCATCTGCTCGAGCGGAAAGACGCACGTGCCTCCGAGATCGCGGCCACCGTCGTGGCGGACTTCGGCAAGGACGCGCGCGAGTTCCTCAAGGCGTACCTGAACGGCGGATCCCGGCGCGAAGAGTTCGTGGCGCTGCTGAGCGGGTTTCCTTGGCCCGCCGTGATCACCTACCTGGTGCAAGAGGAAGGCGTCCCCGACGACGTCCGCCCTGCTCTGGTCAACGCCGCGTTGAGCGGTTCCTTGCCCGCCGTCACCTATGACCCGAACCCCGAGGTCGCCGACTTCATCGCGGCCCGCTACGCGGAGATGAGCGTCTTCACAAGCCCCCAACCGGATGCCATCGTCACCAAGGTCGCCGGCTTCCTCAAAGAAGCCGCGATCGTCCTACCCGACCTTTCCGTCCTGACCGAGGCCATCCGGGAACATGTCGTCCGCGAACGGCTCTACCTCATCACCGCGGGCAATCTTCGGCAGGTGGTCGGCGACGGCGACATCAGCCTCGACAGGGTGCGCCAGAACGCGCACGTGTGGTTCCACTGCGTGCAGAATCCCAGCCGATACCTGACAGCAGTGGAGAACGACAGCGCCACCCGCTACGCGATCCGATCCGCCGAATCCCTCACCGACGTGCTGAACGGTATGGACAGTGCCTCGGACGACGCGCATCTGGACCGGCTTTTCACGCTGACCGCACCCGACAGCGCCGTGGAACGCCTGGACTCGGTGCCCGCACGATACTGGCGCCGTCTCGCCGCACACCGCCTCTTCCACGCGAACCTCGAAAACGTCGTCGCCTACCGCGAAAAGATCGGGTCGATCGATCAAGGCCTGGCCGATCTGATCGTCCAGGCCGGCTCGATCAGCACCGTGGCCGACACTGACCACGACAAACGACTGAGCATCGCCGTCGACATCCTGAACGCGTCAGACACCATCCCCGATCCCCGCATGAGAGTCCATCTGGCCGTGCGCCTGAAGGTCACCGGATTCCTCCCCGTGACGCAGATCGTCACGGACGGCGGAGAGTTCTTGGCACTCCTCCTCGAGGAGGAACTGATCGAGGACTCCGCGGAAGCCTTCGCGCACTTCAGGGACGAGGGCTGGGACGCGATCGGGCCCGCGATCGCGAAGTCGTCGAGGTTCACCGAGTTCATGACGCCCGAACTCGTCCGAGGTTTCGTCCTGAAGATGTTCCGCGACCCTGATGTGCCCCCGGAAGCCCTCGACAAAGTCGTCGGCAACCTCGCGCAGTACGTCCCCGGCGACGACGCGACGGTCCTGTCGGCCGCGGGGAACCACGCCTGGGACCGGGAGATCGAACTCCCTTGGGATCAGCTTCGCCGGATCGCCTCGGCCACCCTCGACGCGAACCTGACCATCCGGCTCCTCGACGCGGTCCAGTACCGGCCGTCCGCGGCGGACGTCGTCGACGTGCTCGGCACCCTGGGAGAGCCCTACAGCTATCTGAGCAACCACGCCAAGACCAAGTTCGAGGTGCCCAATGACATCGCGCACCAGCGCGTCTTCGACTACTTGAAGCGGGAAGGCGCCATCGCAGAGGTCACCAAAGCGCCGCGAAGGGACAGCCGGATCGTCAAGCTCTGACAGCGCCTTGACCGAGTTCACCGGCACCGAGCCCCTCCGGTGACGTGAGGTCGGCGAGCAACGTGTCCACGAGCGCTTCCTCGTGCACGGCGACCTGGTGTTTCTCCATGGCTGCCGCAAGGCCCGGACTCCAGGGGGTTTCCGGCACCACCCCGGTCAGAGGGAGCCTGGCACCGGAAACCGCCGCCAAGTAGTCCTCGGCGCCGAATCGCCAAGGCCGGGCGCCCCGGTCGAAAAGGCGGGCGGCGATCCGTAGCCCCGCGGGATCGAAGTCGCCGTGGTAGCGCACAACGGCTCCTTCCGCAATGAGCCGGTCCACCACCCGCAGCGCCACGGTCGCCGGATTTCCGGAGGTGCACAGCAGTGGACGTCCCGTGCCGGCACGAGCAGCGGCCTGCAGGATCTGGGGGTTCTCGCAGACGAACACCTCATCACGCGGATCCGCCCAGAGCTGGTCCGCCGCGGCATGCCATTCCTGAAGCGTCACGTGGGTGACCAGGCCTAAATCAGAGCGAGCGCGCATCATGGCGGCCCACGGATGCCCGCCTGGTGGGCGTACCGACCACGCCAGCACCGTTCCGGACACCGTGTCCGGGGCGACCCCGGCCAGCGCCCAAAGCTCCCGCCTGGCTGCGGGAGTACGGGGGACCGCTTCGCCGCTTGCCGCCGCGATGGCCCGGAGGACCAGCGCCGCCGCCAGCTGTCCGTCGTCGAGTGCGTGCGCGTCCGAGCAGGCCCGGCTCGCCAGTTCCGCGAGTTCGAACGACGGTGGTGCGGGAAGAGCCACAGCCATCATCTCGGTGTCTCGGTCGGCCAAGGGGAGGTTCGTCGCCAGGACGCGTAAGACAGCGACGGTCCGGTCGATCACAGCACCGGCGTCGTCCCCTGCCCGGCTGAGCAATCCCGCACGCCGGACCCCGTCCTGCCACTGCGCCACCCAGGGCGCGGCGGCGAGGCCGGATTCCCCCAGCGCCGCCTCCCATGCCGCCCAGACGTCGAGTTTCCGGTCGCGTTCGGCTCGGCTCGCGGCTCGCCGGTCCACCAGGGGGCCGCCGGTCATTTCGGCGACTACGGTGACCAGCCCCTGCGCCACCACCGACGACCGCAGTGCCGCGTCGAGTTCGGGCAGCGCCACCCTCGCCCGGCCTTCGCCGATCACCCGGCCGAGTAACCCGGACAGGTCCTCGGCGCCTTGGTAGCCCAGGTCGATGGTCACCGAGCCACGCACCGCGAGCTCGGTGTTCTCCAAGCGTTTCCGCAACGCCTTCCACAGTTCCCCGAAGCCAGGCCGAGCCAGATAGGCGTGCGCGGTCGCGGGGATCATTCGTGCCCCGCCGAACGAAGGTAGTGACGCGCGTGGCCGTCCCAGTGCACGTGGGTGGCGACGGCAGCCGTCCCTTCGGCGCGCCGGATTTCGTAAACGTCCACGCTGGGAACCTGCGGATACGCACCCCAGAGCGCGTGCCCGGTCATGCAGAAGTCGACGTCCATCCGGACCAGCAACCCCATCAGCTCACCGATCGTCCGGTCGTCGACCTTGGCGAACGCGTCGTCCAGCAGGATGAGCCGCAATGCCCGGTCCGTGTCGGGCAGACCGGACAGATAGGCGTCGGCCGCCGCGAACAACGCGAGATAGGAGACGAAGCGTGTCTCGCCTTGGGAAAGCTTCGCCCGTCGGCTGATCTTGCGGACCTGCCCTTCCTCGGGGCCGAGGATCGACACCTCCACCCGATGCCACTGCCGGTAGTCCAGTGCGGTGCGGAGATGCTCGCTGTACCCGACGGCTTCATCTTCCTTGAACCGCTCATCGACCCGGTCCTTGAGCAGCCGGATGAGTTCTGCCGTGTGGCCCTCCGGCCGCACGGCGCTGCTTTCGGTGACCAGTTCCCGGATCCGGCCGATCGGACTGTCCTGCGGTTCCACCAGTTCCCAGCGAAGTCTGACGCCGATGCCGTGACTGGTCCGGATGTCCCGCAGGCTCGTGTCCATCGCTCTGACCAGCCCGTCGGCCTGCCCCAGCCGTCGACGTAGTTCCTCACCGACACCTCCGATGACGAAATCGGTGAAGACCCGGTGTTCCCGTCCGGTCAGCGCTTCAGCGGCACGGTCGGATTGCTCACGCAGCCGGACCGCCGCCACCGCGACCGGCTGGCGGCCCGTGGCGTCGGTGAGGTCGATCAGCCAGAGCCCGCCCTGATTGTCCGTGGTGAGATCGAACAGAGTGGTCACGTCACCCGTGATGGTCTGCACCGCCCGCATCAACGCGGACTCGCCGACCGGCTGTCCCCGGGAGTCGACGAGGTGGTGCACCGCCCCCGCCGCTCGCGCGATTTGCGTCGTGGTCGCGGCCGGAGAGCCGCACAGTCGCACCAAGTCCTGCCGGTTGCCGGACGCCGCCGCCTCCGCCACCCCCGGCAGCGACACCCGGCGGCACAGCAGGTCCCAAGCCCTGGTCATCCCGTCGTGCGAGGTCTGGGTTTTCCGTCGTGCTTCGTCGACTTTGGCTTCCGCGACGCCGATCCCCTTGCTCAGCTCCCGCTCGCGCTCATCGAGCCGGTTACCCACGGACTGAACCTCGGAATACTCCTCTTCTGCGAGCCGGAGACGTTCACGAACCTCGTCGGCCTCCGCTCCGAGGGCTTCGGTCAGGGTGTCGAACCTCGCGCTCTCATCGGACCAGTCCCGCCAGGAATCCGCTGCGGCCGACTCCGCCTTCCGGCGCTCGTCGACCGCGGTCGCGAGCCGGGTGATCTCGTCGTCGTGGTTCTGGCGGCCGCTGTGCATCGACGCCAGGAGCCGGGCCAGCTGTACGCATTCACGTCCGGCGTCGCTCGCGGCCGTCATGACCTCGCTCAGCGCGATCGTCCCCGTGGGGAGACCGAGCCGTCCGCACAATTCCCCGTGGGCCCGCCGCTCGGCGATCAGTTCCGCACGTTGCCGTAGCGCTTTCTCCGACGCCTTGGACGCGTCTCCCGCGGACCTGGCCGCCACCTTCGCCGCGGAGATCTCCGCCGCGTGTGCTTTCCGGAGAGCGTCCGTGGTCGGTGCGGAGCGCACGTGCTGGTTCAGGTCTTGTTCGGCGGCGTCGATCCGCTCGCGTTCGAGGACTCGGGCACCGGCCCGCTCATCGAGTTCCTCCAGTTCCCGCTCGATGGCCTTTAGCCGCTCCTCACGTGCTGCCGCGCGAGCCGCCGCACCGATGAAGCGAGCCTTGTCGGCATGGTGCTTGCCGCGCAGTGGCCCGTTTCCCCAACGCCCGTCCGTCCCGACCCACGTGCCGTGACCAGGACCGAAACCGATCCGGGCGAGCACTGCCTCGAGGATGGTTTCGGGGAGTCCTCCGTCCGGATCCCAGCGCAGGACCTCTGTCAGCGGCCGTGGCGCGGCGGGAGCATCGGTGGTCAGCAGGATCTGACCGTCCTCCGCCCGCAGAGAACCGTCCTCGACCACCCTGGCCGACAACAACCCGGCGGCCAGCAGTGCCGCCTCGAGACCGGCTCTCTCGGTCGCCCCCAGGCTCTCGACGTACTCCACCGAACGCCACAAAGGCCGGGAACCGGTCGGCCCGGCCTGGGCCCAGGGGACGATCGGCGGCTCGGGATCGTGCTGAGCGCGAAGGTCCTTCTGCTCGGAGAGCAGCCGCTTGCGTTCTTCGTCATCCGCGCGCTGTGCCTGCCGCACATCCGCGCGTCGCTCGGCGATGGCCACATGAGCGGCCCCCGCGGCCTCGGAGGCGACGCGGTCCAGCCCGTTGATGTCGGCTTCGGCATCGACCAGAGCGTCGGCATCCAGCAACAGTCCCGCGATGGGCGTCCGTGCCCAGTCCACGTCTCCCAGCACCGCGTGGGTGCGTTCGTCCGATGTCCAGTGGCGCCACTTCACGGCCAGATCCCGGGCCTCGTCTTCGCGGTCGGCCGCGGCCTCCTCGGCGCGTTCGGCGTCCTGCTCGGCACGCACGCCGAGTTCCTCCGCGTGTTCCTCGGTGCGCCGGAGTTCCTTTGCCGCCTGTTCGATGGCCTCGGCCTGTTCCCGACGGTTGGCGGCTTCCCCTGCCCGCCTTCCGGCGGTCTGCCCGACGTCGCGCACCGTAGCAGCCGCCTCATCAAGCGCTGCCGGGGTGACCGCGATCGAGCGAGCGCTGGGCCTCAGCACCGGCTGCACGTCTTCTCTCAGCGTGAGCCGGACGTGCTCGCGGATCTCGTCGCGCTCGCCAGGCTCCGCGCCGATTCGCGCCGGCAAGGAGGCAGACGACACACCCGCCTCGGTGAGGTGATCGCGAACCGTCCGAAGCACGGTGTCCGCCTGCGTCCCGGCGGCGTGGATCTCATCGGCGATCCGGTCCGCCCGCTCGACGGCACGGGTTTCCTCGGCCCGTTTTCCGCCGGCGGCTTCGAGATAGCTGGTGGCGGCGGAGCCCAGCGCCTCGACCCGTTTCGCGACGTTCTCGATGTCCAGCCCTGCTTGATACGCGGGCAACTGCTTGATGCCTTCGATGGTCGAAGACAGCCGGCCCTGGCGCTCTTTCGCCGCCTCCAGTTCCTGGCTGATCCGCTCGTGTTCGCCGCTCAGGTCGTTGTATTTCGTCCTGGCTCGGTCCTCCTCGGAAGCAAGCTTCGCCGCTTCCGAGGCAGCGGCTTTGACACCGTCCGCCGACTCGATCAGCACCCGGGCGACATAACGCCGATACACGTCCAGAAACGAGTCAAGATGCTCGACGGCCTTGGCCAGCCTCTGCTGCTCGTCGCGCGCGTCGGAAAGCGAATCGAGGCGCTCACCCGCCTCCCGTAGCGTCGCCTCGGACAACGGAGGCAAGGCGTCGGAGAGGATCTTCGGCAGATTCCCTTCATCGATCCGGTTCCCGACGTCCGGAGCGCGAAGAGTGTGCAGCAACTGGAGAAGCCCGGCGTAACGCTCCTTGCCGCTGGCGCCGGTGAGATCGAAGACCTGTGCGGCGACCGTCTCCCGGTGGGTTTCCGGCCGGTCGGTGATGCGTTCGACGCCGATCAGCTGGGCTAGTTGCTCCCGCGGCAACGGCCGCCGGTGGTCGTCCATCAGCCGGAGGTCGACGCCGACGCGCAGCGGAGTGGTGAAGTACCAGGGCTTTGCTTCACCGGTACTGGCCGAGTAACGGACCATTGCCCCGATCGTGAGGTACTCGTCACCTTCACGGCCGAGTTCCAGCCACAGATAGCCCAACCTGTTCAGCTGGCCCTGGGCGCCATGCCGCATCAGGTCTTCGAGGCGGACTTTCCCGGATCCGGTGGCGTCCATCTTGCGGCGGTCCGCGTCCAGCAGGAACGGCAGCAACATCTCGAGCGCGCGGCTCTTTCCGGACCCGTTGGTCCCGCGCAGGATCATCCGGCCGCCGGAGAACCGGAAGAGCGTGTCGTAGTAGTTCCAGACGTTGACGATGCCCGCCCTCGTCAGGCCCCACCGGCCGGGATGATGCTTCGGCGGTGCCGGCTCCAGCGTCTCAGTTACCACACTCGTCATGACTTCTCTTCCTGTCCGGTGGTGTCGCCGTCATCGAGCCTGCGCATCGCCCGGGTGCGCGCCGGTGCGCGGTGCGGTTCCGGCCGATAGCGAGCCGACGCGGGATGCAAGACGAGCCCTTCTTCGGTGATAACCACCAGGCTCAGGGATTCGAGCAGCAGCGCCACTTCTCGCCTGAGCATCGCGGGATCCTGTGTGTAGGCCTTACCGAAGGCCTTCCCGTACTGCTCGATGAGCAGATCGATGTTCGAGTCGACCACCGCCCATGGCACGAAGACGCCCGGCACGATCCGGCCTTGGAGAAGTACCGTGTCGGCCGCCTTCGCCTCGAGGTCATCGGCCAGGGCATTGACCAGCAACAGACCGACGTGGGCGACCGTGCCGGTGCCGGGGAACACGACGTCGCTGAGTTTCTCTTCGACGTCATAAGCGAGCACGCCTTCAGCGCGTGCCTCGACGGTGAGCCCGAAAGATTCTTCGAGCATCCGGGTCAATTCCCTGCGCTCGCGGGAAAGCGCGTCCCGCTCCCCTTCTGTGAGTTCTTCCCTGCGTACCAAGGGGTTCTCGACCAGTTTTCGCCGGAGACCACGCCGGGGCTGCTCCAGCTCGACAGCTCCGCCGATATCCGTCATCGAACGAGACAGCAGATGTGGCAGAAGCGGCCGATGAACGTCGAGCAAGGCCTCCTCTTGCCGGGTCTCCCAGCCCGCCACCGAACCGTCGGTTTCGGTGAGCACTCCCCAGTCGACGAGCAGATAGATCGCCGAGACGAACTCGCGGCTCTCCGTGGTGGAATCGCCGACCGTGACTCCCGCGGTCACCGCGTCCGCGCGGACCTGCTCCGCCAGCGCGCTCATCAGGAGCTGATCCGCCGTGGTCGAGGCGAGCAGACTGGCGCAGACCAGCGCCAGATACCGGTAGGCCCGCGGCGTGAACGGCCTGTCGGTGCGGGTGCGCGCCGGCCGCACGGGCGCGTCGACGGTCAGAGGCGCCTTGAGCAGCCGGGCGAACGTCGGCTCGACGACGAGCTGATAGCCGAGCGTGGCGGCGAACATCCGCTTCAGCTGCGGGGCGTGTTTCCGGACCTGTATCAACAGATCCGGATGCCGCGCGGCGGTCAGGACAGGATGCATCAACAGCTCCCTGGCCGCGGTCCGTCGATCGTCTGCCTCATGCTCCCGCGAACCTCGGCTCACGCCGTCCTCCCCGCATCGCTGGAAGACGCACGTCTCACGCGTCCCGCGTGGAGGCTCAGATCATGCACCGTCACCGTGCCGTCCCTCGCCGAGATCTCGGTGGCACCACCGGGGACCGTTCTCGCGGTGATCTCCAGATCGAGGTCCGTGTTCGTCTCGGTCACCACCCCATCCAGTTCCTGATTCTTCGCCAGCAGGGACCCGAGCATCCCCAGCAGCAGATCTCGCGCCGCCGGACTGACCCGCGCCCCGTCCAAAGCGCCGGCGGCCACGAGTTCGTCGGCGGCCAGGCGTCGCGCGCGTGCCTCGTCCTCTGCCTGCCGAAGCAGTAACTCTTCGTCCAAGCCCGGGTCCGGCACCGCAGCACTCCGCCCGCGCGTCTGCCGCTCGCCGCGATCACGGAGGCTCATCGGCACATCGATCGGGGTCGCGTCCCACCAGGACGTGTTGACCCCGTCGCGAGGGTCGGGTTCCTCCGGCCCGCCGAGCAGGTGCCGGGCAGGGAAGACACCGAAGGTCATCGCGAAGAGCCGGTGCGCCTCCTCGGGTTCGCACTGGTCGAACCGGGCGGCCAGGCCGAGCAGGTCCGCGCGTCTGCTGATCCCGGTGCCTGCGGCCGCCAGCATGCGCTTGGCGTTGGTGAGCAGCTGACGTAGGGCCTGATCGGCCGCCGTCCGCAGGGTTTCCGGTCCGGACCGCCCGTCTCCCCCGCTGTACCAGGCGTGGAACTGGTCCCAATCAGCCCGGGACCGCCCGGGCATCCGATCTGCGGGTGTCCCGTCCGGCATGATCAACGTCGGCAGCTTGTCGAGGATCGCCAGGATGCGGTCGAGGAGAGGCAGGATCCGGTCGCAGCGCCCGACGATGGCCGGGGCATGCCGCGACACGTCCGCGGTGATGAGGTCGATGTACTCCAACAGCAGTTCCTTGAACTGCCGGTACTCGTCGCCCGCCAAGTCGTACCTGGACAGCACCGCGTTCAAGTAGGCGTAGAAGTCGCGGACGCTCTCGTTGAACAGGCGCTGGTTGTTGAACACGGTGGTGACGTCGCCCGCCAGCGCTTCCGGATCCGGGTCGGGTTCTCGCAGACGCTCGATGATCCGGCTCAGCACCCTGGCTGTGGCGCCGAGCAACTCGCGCGCCACCTCCTGCGCCCCCTCACCGGCGGCTAGCACCGCCTCCGCGTCCCGATGCACCCTGCCGCCCAGTTTCGATGCCTGATAGCGGCTCCGGGAACGCAGGAAATCCCGGACGGTGGGCACCCTGGCGTCCCGGACGCCGCGCACCAGATTCCCCCAGCCCTGCAAGCTCTCGCAGCGAGCGGTGACTTCGTCGGTCGACAGGCGCAGCCCCCGTTCAGCCAGCTGCTGTGCCACCTCCGCGGCGGAAAGATCCGCCAGCAGCGGCCCGGTGAACAGGTCCATGATGGCCCGGTATTCGACGGACGAACTCGCCGTCAGGTAGGCGAACAGGCTAGTTCGCCCGACCGGCTCCGCGCTCTCTTCCTCACCGTTCGGCACGATCCCTCCCGGGGAGGGATCGCTCTGGGCTTCGCCCATGCAACAGTGCGACGCGATCTTTCGGGCGGTTCACCGAATCGGGGGAACCTTCGGGAGCCAGCGCGCGCACCGGTGAGCCGGGCCTTGCCGAGATTGGGACGACCGGTGACTGGCCACCCACAGCACGATCACAGCGCCCGCGGTCAAGACGGCGACCACGGCTACGACGTTCCACGTCATGGCGCGGGTCAGCCCCGGCGAGCCAGGAGAGCCTGCTAGACCCGGTCTTGGCCTGACAACGCCGACCGTCAGGCCAACGGCCAGCTGTGGTCGCCATCGGGATCGTCGAGCCAGATGAACTGTTTGCCGGGGACGTTCAGCGCGGTGACACCGAACCGGATGGCGTCCGGTTTGTCGAGGGCGCCGAACATGGCGACGGCGTGCTCCATGGTGTCCCACAGCCGGTAGGGCCCGGACTGCCGGACCGCCCACGTGCCTTCAGCCAGGGGCGCCAGGTCGGCTTCGGCGCGGGCGGGACCGCGCTCGGCGACGACGACGCCGTGTTCGACGCTGCCGCCGAGCCGAAGGCCAGGGGCGTGCAGCCAGAGGAACAACGCCAGATCGGGCGATTCCAGGAGCACAGCGGGGTCCACAGCGGTGGTGCCGTAGTGCGGCATCCCGGCCGCAGCCGTCGACGGGCTCTGGCCGGGGGCGAACGGGCTGGTGACGTCGGTACGCATCGGCATGAACAGCACAGGAAACGGGTCGATGCGGCCACTGACTTCGTCGTTAGCGGTCTTGTCGAGCACGAGCAGCGGCCCAGCGGCACCAGCGTCGAGGGGGGCGATGATCCGGCCGCCGTCGGCAAGCTGGTTGATCCAGGCTGGCGGGATCGCGGTGACCGCGCAGGTCGCGATGATCCGGTCGAACGTCATCTCGCCCGGCCAGCCCGCGAACCCGTCGCTGGCGGCCAGATGCGGCTGGTAGCCGACTGCAGTGAGGTGTTCTTGGGCGGTGTCGACCAGCTTGGGGTCGAGGTCGAGGGAGAAGACGTTGTCCGCGCCGAGGCGATGCGACAACAGGGCGGCGTTGTAGCCGGTGCCAGTGCCGATCTCCAGCACCTGGTGTCCAGGTTCGGCGGCGAGCCGCTCCAGCATCACCGCCATGACCGCCGGCTTGCTCGAGGACGAGCTGGCGATCTCCCGCCCGGTCGTGTCGTTACTGGCAGGTCGTGTCTGGGTAGCCAGGGATTCGTTGGCGTAAACCGCGTCCAGCCAGCCTGGATCACCAGTGCTCAGCGAGGCGGGACCGTTAAGGATGTGCGGGACGAACAGGTGCCGGGGCGTCGCGGCGAACGCGTCGCGCCACGCCGGGTCGGCCAGGACACCGTCGGCAGTCAGCTCGGCGGCGAGGGCGGCCGCCCGGGTTTCCCAGGTGGCGGTGTCCAGGGCGTCCACGGTCTACTCCTCGATCAAGGCGTCGGCGATCGACGCGGCGATCGGCAAGTCGCATTCTTCGGCCAACCAGCCCCAGGCAGCGACCGCGTTCGCTTCGAGACAGGTCCACGTCCTGTCAGGCCCGACGACGAAGTCGAACGCGCTGAACGCCAGCCCCGCCGCGTCCAGGTACCGGACGATCCCCGCCCGGACGTGGTCAGGGACGTCGATCACCTCGTACGTCAAGGCGTCGTAGTCCGAGCGCCAATCTACCAGCGCCTTCTCGCTGCCGGCGTGGATCGCCACCGGGAAGAGCCGGTCACCGACCGCGGTCACGCGGGCCTCGAACCACTTCGGCTGCCACTGCTGAACGAGGTGCGCCGTCACCTCGATGCCGTCTAGTGAGCCGAGTTCGTCGCGGCCAAGACGGCGGGTGTAGACCAGGGCTTCGCCGCCGGACTCGTAGACCACCGGCTCGGCCAGCGGCTTGACTATCAGCTCCCCGAACCTCTCCGCGAACTCGCGGACGGCGTCAGCGTCGTTGGTGATCAGCGTCGGCGGCACGGTCAGGCCGGCCTGAGCCAGCGTGGCCAGCTGCCGCGGCTTGTACGCGGCGTCGGCCAGCGCCGAAGGGTGCGAGACCCAGCGCACTGGCAGGCTCGCCAGCACGCCACCGAGCCCGACCCGAGCCTGCGCTCGGGAGAACCGCAGCTCGGGACCGGACATCCCGGCCGGCATCACCGGTTCGGTCGGCTTGCCGTAGTAGACCGCAGTGACCTCGTGCAGCGGGACGTCATGCTCGGCAGTGAGCAGGGAGCCGCGCCAGCCATCGGCGTCCGGGGTCAACTCGGCGCCGAGGGAGAGGCTGAGCGGGAAGTCGCCGACGTTGACCACGTGGCGGCGAACGCCGCGGGTGCCGAGTTCCCGGCCGACCGCAGCGGCCGCCCAGTCCTCACGGATACCGACGACCAGGACCAGCGGATCGCGATGCTCAGTCATCCGGGGTGGTGTAGGAGTCGTCGATCATCTTGCCGTCCTCATTGCACTGGCGGGGATGCAGCGTGTCGTGAGCTGTAGTGCGATGCTTGGCCTCCGGCCGCACCGTGATCCGGCGTGCACGCACACCTCGCAGAATGAACGGCCGGACGGTGCTGGGATTTTCATCGCTGAGCGGCCGGGCGCCCGCGTTGACCGGGAACCGCTGGACCGTCGGCATCAGCGGATCACCGGCGCCTACGGATGCGGTGTCGAACTGCGACATGCTGATATCGACCTCCCGACTCGGGGTGTGCGGTGGCATTAGTCGTTGTCAACCCTGCTCAGGCCCAGGCATCTGGGCAAGATCCGTCCGAGCGAACGTCCTGGTCACGTCGGCGCGGCCGCAGCCACGACCCGCTCTCCGCAGCGCCGAAATCGGCAGGATGCCAAGCGCAGCGGTAATTCGTTGTCCGCCGAGATTTCGCGCGCGTTCCGCCGCAGCAGGCTAAGCAGGCGCCGGTCGGAAATCAACCCGCTTCAGGTCGGGGATAGTCTCGGCCAGCACCAGATCGCACGTGACATCGTCTGGATCCACCAACACCGCGCGGCCGTGCACATCGTAGAACAGCACCGGCCGCTCGCGCCCATCATCGAACACCGCCACCAAACCCGCCGGCGCTGGTGTGAACGGCCCCGCCATCGGCGGGCCGAACTGCACATCAATTCCGGCGTAGGGCAGCTTGACCCCTGCCATCTCCGGCCTCACCAGACATGTGCCGCCCGGGCCGAGCACCAGCGGATGCCCCTCATTGCTGAAGGCATAGATCGGGGTCGTCACACCTGGCTTGTGGGGGTCGTCCTCGAACCTGGCCCGCAGGCCCGGCGGCGCAGCCACTGCAGGCCACTCACCGCGCGCCCTCTCCCCGTTGTCGTCGCTCATCACGCAAGCCTTCCACGATGCGCCGTCGCTCGATTGCGGGCGCGGGCTGCTCATCATGCCGGGCCAGCGCGACGATGTGACCTACTGCCATGTCAGCCGATGTTCCGCCACCGCTCGATACGGATCACCTTCGTGCAGGCACGAGCCGAGGTCGCTTAGCCGGAGCGCGCTGAATACAACCCACACGTGTGAAACCATCCGCCATATCGAGCGAATATGGATGCGAACAGTTCGATCTACGCTAGGTAGCGCACAAGAGAATTTCTCTGCCTGGCTCACACTCCGTCGCCTGCAAAACAACGAGAGAAGGCGATCGCCGTGGCATACATACAGGATCGTTGGTGGAAGGATAAACGGAGTCCTTCGACCGGCGAACGCATTCGAGACGGCGCCGGAGTTCCAGCGCGCACGAAAACACCCCGCTTCGGCACCGGCCTGCGCTACCGCGTGCGCTTCACCGATCCCGACGGCGACGAGCGTTCAAAATCGTTCCCCGATGGGCAACTTGCTCTGGCTCGCAAGTTCAAGACGAAGATGGAGAACGACCTCTACGCCGGAATCTACATCAGCCCCAGGGCGGGCGACGTCAGCTTCGCGGACTTGTCAGTCATCTACCGGCAGGGCAGGTCGCAGGACGAGTCCAGCAAGGCCTCCCTCACCAATATCTTCGATAATCAAATACTGCCGTTCCTGGGCGGGAAGAGGATCAGGAACATCGACGTAGCGGTGGTGCGGCAGTGGAAGCTCTGGCTGGCCGAGCACTCCGACATCTCCGTCAACTACCAGGCCGATGCCTGGATGACCGCCTCCGCGACACTCGACGTGGCAGTCGAAGCGAGGCTGCTCGGAACTAACCCCTTCCGAAGCCGCCTTCTCTGCCCGCCACGACGTGTCTTTCATCGAGTGACACCGTGGCCGGCGGCCAAACTGCGCGCGATCAAGCAGGCGCTTCCCGATCGGTACAAGATAGCCGTCGCGCTCGGCGCAGGCCTCGGTCTCCGCCCAGGTGAAGTGTTCGCCTTCTCTCCCGAGAGCATCGACCGCGCGAAACTCACCTACAACTGCGATCGTCAAATCGTGTACCGCAACGGAATCCTGGCCTTCAAACTGCCAAAAGGACATAAATCCAGAACGATCCCTATGACCAGAGCCATCATCCGGATGATAGACGACTACACGGCGGCCTTCCCGCCCTGTGCCGTCACGCTTCCCTGGGCCGAGCAGGACAGGATCCTCACCCAGACTGTCAACCTGCTCATCACCGATACAAAAGACCGGCCGTGGCGCGGATCCACCTGGGGACAACGCGTATGGAAGCCCGCCTTCGACCAGGCCGGGCTCTCCTACCAGCGACAGCAGGACGGCATGCAGGCTCTGCGCCACTTCTACGCCTCACACCTGCTCGCCCAGGGCGTCACGATCAAGGAAATAGCCGCCTACCTCGGCCATTCCTCCGAAGCCTTCACGCTCAAGATCTACGTGCACCTGACCCTGACCAGCTACGACCGGGCACGGATCGCGATCGACACCATGTTCCCGCCCACACCGACCAGACGCAGGATGGCAGGGAACCACAGCCGCCGCATCAAGACGGCAGGACCGAGCCGCCAACGATGACATCCCGCTGGCCGCGTGCTCGACCAAAGCAGGCGCTGACTACGGCTGAGTTCCGCTCTAGCAAGGAAGGAGTACGGGCAATCTCTACGTGCGCTAGCAGGCTTTGATTTGTCCTAGCGCGGCTGTGGCCACGCCTTAGCTGTGTCTTCGCGAACTCGGTCGTTCTACCGAGCCGGTTCGCGACGCCGGCCTTACCTTCGGCAAGCCGCAACGTCAGAGCCAACGCATCGCGGTTCTTCACCCACTCGGTGTCCTCGAGCTTGGCGGCTTGCCACTGATCGCGTCGAATTCGGCACCCGCGGCAGCAGATCCAGCACCCCGCCTAGGCGAGTTCAGGCATTACAGCGGCAGGCACGCGTAGCTGTAACACATTCGCGAGGGCAGCAGACTAGTGATGCAGCGCCGAACGTCGAGCGGCCACTCGTCAACACTTCAGGAGTTTCTGCACGTGCCGATTACCCAGCATCAGCGCCGTCAATCAGAATACGCTTCGCGCGGTCGGCCCAGGCGCGTCTCTCCTGCCGGCCACGAAAATGGGATTTTCAAGATTTTGAACTAGGCTTCGCTGGAACAATTCTTCTGATCGTGTGCGGCAGCAACATGTCACGAAGTTGCATCGGCCGGGATCGGCCAGTCATGGTGATACCACCACTCACGACCCCGGCCTGCAGGTAAAACAGTCGCACTGTCAGATGTCGTCTTCTGATCAATTGCCGTCGTCGCCGTTTCCGCCACCACTTCGCATAGCCGATCACCTCCACTTGGAGATGGACGGTCCGGACGAGGTGGTCGCGGCCCGCGACCGTCGGCCAATGCACAGGGCACTCCCGTCAAGAGAGGGAAAGCAAGTGGTCTCAGCTGGGAAAACCGAGCGCGCTGAGCCGTGCGCGCAAGTCCGCGGCCGCGGACTGGTAGCCGAAGGGGCCGACGGAACCGTCCGACGTCTCTTTCAGCCACCGTTCGAGCAGACGTACCAGCTCATTCGCCAGGCCGATGTCCGCTTCGGGGTTCGCCGCGATCCCGTATTCGACCGCCTGCAGCAGGACCGGAGCGGCGCGAAGTGCGAACAGGCTGTCTTCCAGCGCCGGCAAGAGACGATGTGGCTGGTAAGGCGGTTCAGCCATGACCTGGTGCACCCAGGTGTGCGCTTGACGCACCCACTGCTCCGCCTCCGAATGTTCGCCCCGGTCCGTCAACAGGGAGGCGAGGCCGGAGGCGGCATCCGCGGCGAGATAGCGACTGCGGGCCAGCGGCCGAATGTCGCGGTCCCGGTTGTACAACCGGGACCGGCCGGGAATCACCGACGTGGTGAACAGGTGGACAGCGGCGCGCAGGTCCTCGATGTCGTCCTTGCCCGCCCCCAGGAAGGCCGCGTAATTGTGCAACTGGAAGCTGAGGCCGCTGTGATCGGCCTCTGGAGCGAACAGGTCCACCTCAACGGCGTCCGCGAAGGTGCCCCAATACCGGCGCAGCGCCCCGCCGATGTCCATTCCCCGCAAGCCGGTCGACCGCAGCGCGTTGAGCTCTATGCATGCAACCACAAGCAGATCGGCCAGCAATCCGGGATCGATCCGGTTCGCCTCCGCGGCGTCCAGGCAGGCATCGGCGGCGGCCATCACCGCCACGGCGGACTCGGGCCTGACGTGCCCGGTGTGCCGCTCGACACTGGCCTGCTGCACCGCCAGTCGCAGCCTGCTGTCCACCACGACCGGATCGTCGGGATCGAAGACCTCATCGAGCAGTTCGGACAGACCGCGGACCAGGTCGGCGAACTCCGGCCCGGCCAGCCAGGCCGATGGTGCGAGCAAGCCCATTTGCCGGATGATGCCCATCGTCGCCAGCGCGAACGCCCGCCGCGTGAACAGCGGCATGCCGACCAGTTCGCTTGGCCGGGGCAGCCGGAAAGGTACCGCCATCGCTTCGGCCAGCGCGTTTCCGGTCTCGTCCCGGCCGGGCAGTGGCCCTCGCCCGTACGCCCAGGTCTCGACCAGCTCTCGAACCAGCCCGGACGAGGGGACCATGGCGTGAACCTGCTCCTGGCCCGGGACTCGCTCGGTCACCCAGATATGCGCGACCCCGTCCGGGGCCCCCATCTCCACCAGCAACCCGATCAGTTGGTCGACCACCCGGTCGCCGACACCGCCGCGGAGGCCGGTCGGTTCTTCGTCGCCGACTCCAGGCAGGGTCCCGGTGGCGTTGAGCCGGGCAGCCGCGATCCCGTCGAGGAAATCCAAGTCCCTGGGGCGCATGACGGGATCCGGAGAACGCTCGGCCGCGACGGCGCCGATCTCGCACCTGGCCCTTGCTTGCTCGGCGAGCCGCGGCGCCAACGGAAATTGCGGCGCCGCGAGCGACGCGCGCTGAATCACCCGCGCGGTGAGTGCCGCGGACACCAGCGCGGGCTGCGACCGGTACACCTCGATTGCGGCGGCGGACCACGCGGCGATCCACTGCATGGGCGGGAGCTCGCCGCCGTCGGCCGTGCGCAGCATCCCCAACGCGGTCCTGATCGCCTCGGCGACGGGGCCGAGCAGCACATTCGTCGCGGTGAGCACGACCGCCGCCTTGGTGTCCGGGCCGAACCGGTTGACCGTCGCCGCGACGATCTCGTTGGGCAGCGTCCCGCCGTCGCCGGGCAGGACCGCCCGGTCGTGGACGAACCACTCGCCCTCGCGCTTTTGGCCCCGCAGCCGAGCTGCGGCGGCTCTCGTCGGCAGAGGGGCGCCGCGAGCGATCTCCGAGACGGTGATCGCGCTGAAGTCGCAGACCCAGGTCAACGGCTGGAACGGGTTGTGCTCGGAGGGGACGCCGAACAGCGGCGCGACCTTGCGGGCCAACCGGGCGGGTACCAGTTCCGAGCGTTTCTCGACCAACTGGGGCACTACCGCGGGCAGCAACACCATCCTGCATTCCACCTCTCCGCTAGGCCAATGGTGTCACACCGGGCGAAGGCATGATCGCCCCTGCCCACGCCGTGACCTGGTCCATCACAGTTCAATCACTTGCTCGCATAAAAACTTATGTAAGTGTAGAAAGTTCGCCATGCCTTCCATTCTATCCCCCGTTCGGTCCCCCAGACCCGTGTCCGAACTGTCCACCGAGGTCGTCCGCGCGGCCTTCGACGAACTTCGTGAAGTCCGTGAGCAGCTGCACATCAGCCACCAGATCTCCCGCTGCGACCTCCGCCTGATCCTGCGTGAGCTGCGCTACGGCCAGGCACCGCCCGAAGAGGTGGAGTCGCACACTCGGCTCGTCCTCTCCGGCGACTGCGTGTGCCGGGACCTGATGGCCGACGTGCTGCATGTCGTCACGACCTTCTTGACGGAGCGCGGCGCCACGATCACCAATCCTCCTGGCGCGGTGCGCATCCACGTGCGCAAACGCGTACACGACGTACTGAGGTCCTACCGATGTGCTCGCGGTGCCCAAGCCAAGCCCAAGCAGGCACGCGGTAATCGGTACGGGCGGGCACTTCCCGACGAGGAACACCGCGCGCTGTTCGGGCACCTGGTCGACGAGGCCGGCTACTCCGCGCCGCTGCCGGGAAACGGCTACCTGATGCGCAGGCTGGCGGAGCGGTGCGCGTCAGAGTTCGACAAGCCGGTGCCGTACTACCTCGAACGGGTTCCCGCGATGATGAGCACGATCCGGCGCGTATGCAGCACCGGCGCGCGGGTCAACGTCGGCACCAGCGCCTCCCCGGAGTACGTGACCTGGTACGACGCTTACATCGACCGTCCGCTCGGGCGCAGGCCGGACACGACGGTCACCTCGCTGTCCGAGGACGGCGCCTCGCCATGGGGCTGCGATCACGTCGCCGATCCGAGCGCCCAGTCCGCGTTCGCCGCCGTGGAGCTCCGGGACGCCGATCCCGATCCCGACTCGGTGGTGATCGACACCGTCGTGACCCGGCTCTCCGAGGTGTCGCCGGACGAACGGGAAGCGGACCTGCGGTCGGTGCTGCTCAGCTTGGCAGACGGCGGCTTCCTGCCCCGGCGGCGAGCGGAGTCCCTGCTGTCCGACCCGGACGGGATGGGCGACGTGATGTCTCGGGTCCAAGCGGTCATCGAGGCGCGAGGCGGAAGAGTGAACCGTGGCTGACACACCGACCGCGCACCAGGACGCACTCCGGCTGGCCGCGCAAATCCGGGAGCGCCCTGACCTGATCGACCCGGCGACGGCTGCCGAAGCGGGGGTCGACCTCCTTCACTCGCTCGAGCCCGACGCCCGCACCGAGGACCTGCGCCTCGTGACCGGCTTGGTCGGATTCGCCGTCCGCACCGCGCCCGACCACCCGTCGGTCTCGCGGTGGTGGGCCGAGCTCGGATTCGCACACGGTCGGGTCGCCGAGAAGATCGACTCCGCGGCGGAATACGGCACGGCGATAGCCTGCTCGCTCACCGCGGTGTCCGCCCCACAGGCTCCGCCGGTGGTGGCCGAGCGGGCCGCTGTGGACGCGGCGAACCTGACCGGTTCCCTGCTGCGCTCGGGCGCGGTCACCGCCGAGCGGGCACGGCAGCTGATCAAGACACTCGACGAGCTCTCACTGTCCTGGACCGAGGCCCTGAACGCCGTGCACTTCGAGTTCGCGCGGGCGTGGGCGCTGCGGTGGTCCTACCCGCTGACCTCGGACGTCGCCGAACTCGTGCGCGCCGCCGACATTCTGCGCCGGACGCTGACCGCACCGGTGCTGACGGAAGCGGCGGAGGACAGCGTCGAGGGTTGGGATCTCCTCGCCACCGTTCTCGAACAGCTCTACGTCGCCAAGCCTGACCTGACGCTGCTGGAAGAGGCGCTCGGCGCCGCGGTGAAGGTGCGCGACCTGCTGCCCGAAGACCACGAGTGGCTCCCGGAAGCCCACGGCGTCGTGGCCGCCATGGCCGAAGAGATCTTCTGGAACAGCGATGGCGAGGCAAGCGCGTTCCTGGAAACAGCGGTCACGTCCTTCGCCGCCAAACGCGCCGCGATCGGCTTGGATGACGACGAGACCGTCTCCTACGCACTACTGCTTCAGGCCCGCGGGTGCACCGAGGAGGACGTCTCGGCCCTGTCCGACGCTGTCGAGATTCTCCAGACACCTGAGCGAGCGCCGGGGGCGGAGGCGGTGCTCGCAGGCCTGCACGAACTGCTGATCCGCTTCAAGGGCCCACAGCACGCCTGGCAGACCATCGACTGGACAACCCGCGCGCTGGCCCGGACAGACCTCGGCCCTGAGGTCGTCACACCGTTGCACGGCAGCAGGATCATCGGACTCACAGTCGCGCTGGAGGCGTTCGGCGGCGGCGAAGTCGCGAGCCGGTACGACGTCGACGCCATCCTGGCCGCCGCCCGGAACGAAGCGATGGCGAGCGAAGACGCCGCTCATGCCGAGCTGGGGTTTCAAACCACCCAGCTGCGCGGCCAGTGGGAAGCCGACCGGTTCCCGCTGGACACCGATCGGGCGCAGGCCACCTCTGTGGAGATGGCCGACGCACTGCGCCGAATGCGGGCGTACGCCGACGAAGACCACCAGCCCAAGCTGGCCGCTGTCGCCACCCTCATCGAGGACATGGTCCCGGCTGTCATGGGCGACCGGGACCCGGGCCCGGTCCGCGCCGCGTTGCAGGACGCGAGCCTCTAGGGTTCGGCCGAGGCGGACGATCTGCTGAAGGGGATGGACCAGTGGACCGCGTTGAAGGCGATGGTGGACAGTGGGCAACCGGTGGAGCCACAGCGCCTCCAGGAAGTAGCAGCGAGCATCGGAGCACTGGTACCGGACTCGGAGCGGGACACCGGGCCGGGCACCACTGCTCACCTCATGAGAGCGTTCGCCGAGGCGGCCGCCGTGACGGTGGACGGCGACACCGCCACGCGGTCGGCCGCCTATCTGAAGGTCATCCGGCTGTGCGACGAACTGCCGGAGAACATGATTTCGAACCCTCTCGTCCGGACTGTCCGCGGTTTCCTCGCCGCCCGGCTGGCCGTAAGCGGGCACGACAGCGATCAAGTCGACTCCGTCATCGAGGATCTGGAGCGGGTGCTGGAGAACCGAGCGGGCCGGCGGGCGGAGGCCGATCTCGAGGTCACCGAATCTCTCGGGCAGCTTCTCCGCCGGCGCCGCGGACCCGGCGACGCCGCGCGCAGCAGGCATCTGGGTCTGTGTGCGCTGGTCCGGCAAACCTGGCGTGTGCTGACCCATCCGATCCGGGACGAGAGCGCCTTGATCCCCAGGTTCGCTCACCTGGTAAGCGATTGGTGCCGGGAAGACGGCGCGAATGACGATCTCGTCCTGGCCGTCGAGGCTGAGAGAGGTGTGGCGCTGGCACGTGGCGCCGGAGATGAGTTGCTCCGCCGTCACCTCGCCGATTCCGGTCGCGTGGACCTCGCCGAAGAGTGGATCGCCGCATACGAAGCCGATGACCCCTGGGCGGCCCGGCACCTGGATCTGGCCTCCCGTCTGTCCGAAGAGGACGAGCAGGCGCTGGCCGAGCCACTGGGACCGGAGGAGATTCGTCCGTTGTTGCGGGGTCTGGGGTTGGACGCTCTCGTGTACCTCGTGCCCCGTAAGGCGTCAGCCGGTGGGCTGATGGTGGTCGTCCCGGCCGAGGGCGCGGTGACCAGTGCCCGATTGCCGCTGCTGACCGGGGAGTGGTTCACCAAGAACACTTCCGCCGAGCCTGCCGCGCTGAGCGGCTGGGCATGGCTCGCCGGCGGCGCGGCTTTGCTGGCCGCCGCCGAGGCTGTGGCCCCGGGCAGAATCCCGCGTGTCGCGGTGGCCTCGGCCGGCGCGCTGGGCTCGGTGCCTTGGGCGGCAGCTTGGCGCGAGACAGGCTCCGGGCGCAGACATCTGGTCGAGGACGTCCAAATCACCGTCGTCCCGTCGGCGCGCCTACTCGCCCGTTCATCTCCCGCGGGCGGGAAAACTGTTGTCCGGCAAGGAGACTCGGTCCGCTTGTCCGGGCCGGATCACGACGAAGTGAGCAGGCTGCTTGTCAAGGGCACGCGCTCGGTGGTGCGTGGGATCTGGCCGGTCACGGACGACTCGGCGCTGATCTCGCTCTTCTGGCATTACGTCGGCGAAATGCCGACGAATCCGGCGGCCGCACTCCGTGAAGCACAGCTGCGGATGCTGGAGAACCCCACCGACATCGTGAACTGGGGCGGATTCACGCATTTCGGGGGATGACGGCGCGGCCGTCCGTCAAACGGGACTGTGGGACTGAACACCGAGGAGCTCAAGTGGATCGCGATGGCGACCGCGGTGGCCGCGGTGCTGCTCGTGGGCGGGGCCAGGTTCGCCGCCGCGATCAGGCTCCGACGGCACCGGGATCTGATCGGCGACGCGCTGGAGCGCATGTGCGCGCTGCTGTCGGAGCCGGCCACCCGGCCACGGCTGCAGGGTCTGGCCCACGACGTGGTCGAGGTGCTGGCGCGACAGGACACCGCCGCATCGGCCTTGCGCGCCAAGGACTCCCCCGCTGCGGAGAGCAGGGAGGGGCTGGCACTGCTGGTCGCGGCGGATGCGCTGACGACGACGATCGAACCGATCCACGCGGGCCGGCCGGACGACAGTGTTTGGGAGGAGGCGGCCGTGGCACCGAGCGTGGGGGAACATCCTCAACTCAAGGAAATCATCGAGCAGATGGGGCGCAGCAGCACCCGTCAGGTCGCGATAGGCCGGATGGTCCTCAGCGAAGGCGACCGGTTCGGTCTCCCCGAAGCGGGAGCCAAGGAGCTTCTGGCGGCGGCGTTCGATCGAGCACGGCTCGCCGTACGCGACGCCGAGCGGCTGGCCGAAGACAAGGGGCCGCTGGTCGCGCTCGCCGCGTTGACCGCCATCACCATCCCCGTGCCGGAATCGGGGTTCCCCGGCCAAGCGGTGGCGGACGAGCTGCGCACTCAGGTCAACACCTTGGCCCGGCTGGGGATCCGGCACCACACCGCCTTGTCGCAGTACCGAGCGGCCGAGAGCCGAAAGGAGCGGCGATGACCAGCCCCACCCCCGAGGGAACCTACGGCAAGCGCGACCGGCGGATCGACCGGCGGCGCGGCCGGCGCGACGGCAAGCGCCGCACCCCCGCCTACAACGACGTGCTGGCCATGATCTCCCAGGAAGGCGCGATCACCGCGCCCTATCCCAAGTACCTCCAATGCATCGCGCTCGACGAGATGGCCGAGCAGCTGGCCGACTTCGTGAAGCAGAGCAAGCCGCGGCTGGAGGCGCTCGAGGTCCTCCGACGGCAGTACGCGAACACCAAAACGGAGCTCGACCGCGCCACCGACGGTGTCATCGCGGCGGAGACTCCGCTCACGGAAGCGGAGCTGCTACCGCGCAGCCGGGCCGAAACCCGGCCTGACCAGGCGGTCGTGCTCCACAGCAGGCGCGAAGCGGCCAGAGCGAGGCGGATCGTGACAGCGCACGACGGCGAGGCCTCGCTGCACCACGAGCTGGGCGAGCTGGCCAGCCGGATCGCCGCCGCCGAACAGGTGATCCGCTCCGACTTCACGCTCGCGCAGACCCGGGCCAAGCAGCTCAGCGCCCGCAGCGCGATGCGGGTCAGCGCCTACTGGGAGCACTTGGTCCTCGCACACGCGGAAGGCATCCACCTGGCCCCGGCGATCAGGTACACGAGCCAGGTCCTGCCCTCATGGGTGTACGAATCCGTGACCGGGGAGCCGGAAACCCTCGGACAGGGGCACTACGAGCTGCTGCACGTCATCGAGCACGTCCGTCCGGCGACGCCGGAATCCGAAACCGAGCCGGCATCGAGCCGGAGGAGCACGAGCGATCCGCATGAAGATCAGGAAATCCCGGGTTGAACGGCTCCCGCGTTCGATCGAGAAGAGGCTGCGCTACCTGCGGAAGCGGGAAGCACCGGAGATCGTGACGGCGCAGCTGGCCGAGGACATCGACCGCAAGGTCGCGGCAGTCGGCGAGGGCGCCGACCCCACGACGAGCATCGAGAACTACGTCATGGCGCACAAGGCCCAGTGGGCGCTGAAGATCAAGGACGAGCATAACCGGCTGCTGACCGAGATCGGTGGCCTGGCCGCCGAAGCCGACGCCCTCGTCGAGTACCGCCGGATTCTCTGTGAGGACCAGCGCGACGTCCTGGACGACCTGGATGCCGCGGTCGCGCATGCCCTGGAACGGGTGACCGACCCGGATGCCCCCTACCACGAGCCGATCCGCAGAAGCGAACGCAGAGGCGGGAAGAAATGACCGAACCAACGCGACCGCTGACGGTCCTGTCCCAACGCAGGCGCGTGATCCGCGGTGATGCATCACTCATCGTCGGTCTGCCGTGGACCACCGGATTCCAGTACCTCGTGCTGCTGGCCGCGGCCGCGGTGGACATCGTCGCCTTCAACCAGATCCTCACGCAGGCGATCGACGAGTACGAGGAGGTGCTCTGGGGGTTCGTCGGCGGATTCACCGTCGTCTGCCTCGCGCTCTCGCACACCGCGGGCAAGCAGTGGAAGGAGTCGTCGTTCCACCGCCACGTACCCAACGCGCGCTCCATCGCCATTGGATGCGGCGGGGTCTGGCTGGCGCTGGGACTGATGGCCTTCGTGTTCCGCTGGTTCTACGTCACACCGGCTTCCGGCGGCACCACCGTCGAGAACGAGGGCCAGGCGCCGTCGGAGGTGGCCGACAACGCCACGCAGGGCAACTACTTGTCCGCGCTTTTGTTCCTCATGCTCTATCTGGGTACTGGCGTCCTGTCCGGCGCCATGGCCTACAAGCTGCACAATCCGGCCGCTCAGCAGTGGGTGCGAGCGGTAGCCAAACGGGCAAAGGCGGCGACCCGGCTGGCCGAGCTCGAGGCAGGGCTGGTGAGGGCGGAAGAGCTCACCAAAGAGGTCGGGGAAATACGGCAGCGAGCAGACCAGGACATGGTGCTGTTCCTCGCGCTGCCGGACAGCCTGACGGCCAAGGTCCTCGCCGACGCGGAACTGAAGCTGCTCGGTCGCGGGTTGGCCGTTGGCGAGCACCGACGACAGATCACCGGTGAAGACAACCAGAACGGGAAGGACCGACGATGACCTCTCTCCGGTCCCGCGGAGACGGCGCACGCCTGCTTCGCGGCGTGGTCGCGGGAGCCGCCGTCGCGGCCCTGCTGACAGCATGCGAGCGAGAGCCCGCCGTCTCTCAGGGAGACAGCCCCGGTCGCCAGCCGGGTGAGTGCGTGGCCGCCACGGACAAGCCGGTCAGCCTGGTGGTCGGTGCGCGGATGGGCAGTCAGCGGCCGAACATCACCACCGAGGTGAAGGACCTGTTGTCCGGCGCGGTGGCGAGGCAACAGGGTGTCCAGGTGTTCCGGGTCGACGGCGAGCCATCGCGCGTGGTGAAGGTCTCTCCCGTGATCGACGGCAAGAGCGAGCCGCAGCGCAAGCAGCAGGTCGCGACCGCCGTCCAGCAGATCACCACCGCCGTCACCGACCTCGGCGCGAAAAAGCCGGAGGCGGACGGACTTTCCGCGCTGTCACAGGCGGGAAAGCTCACGGACGACGGCGGCACGGTCGTCTTCATGGACTCCGGACTCTCCACCGCCGGCGCAGTGTCGTTCCTCAACGGTGGCATGTTCGACGCTGACCCCGTCGAAGTGGCGAACTTCCTCGCCGCCAAGCAGCTTCTGCCTGCCATGCAGAACAAAACCGTGCTCCTCGTCGGGGTCGGCCTCACCGCCGAGCCCCAGCCCGCACTGGACGACAACCTGCAAAAGCGGGTCACCGCACTGTGGGAGGCCATCCTGGCGAGGGCGGGCGCCAAATGCTCGGCCGTGGTGCAGGTGCCCAGCAGGCGGGAGGCCGCCAAGGCCGACCAGCCGGTTTCGAAGGTCGCGCTGCCCGCGCCGGTGGTGTTCCGGTCGTGCGGTACGACGGTGTTACAGGACAGTGGAGCGGTCGGCTTCCGTCCGAACAAAGCGGAGTTGCGGGATGAGACGGCCGCGCAGAACACCTTGCAGGCGCTCGTCTCCCAGTTGACCGGCGGTTCGCAGAGGGTGACCCTGGTCGGCAACACCGCCACCCACGGCCCTCCTCAGGACAGCGTGACACTTTCCAAGCAGCGAGCCGAGACCGTGAAAGCACTGCTGGTCAAGGCGGGCATCGCCGCGGACCGCGTCGGCACCGTCGGTGACGGGCAGACCGGCAAGTACCACAAACCCGACCTCGGCCCGGACGGGACGCTCGACCCGGTTGTGGCCGCACAGAACCGGTCCGTGGTGGTCGAGCTGTCATGCGCCGGATGAGGCGGTGACCACACCGGACGGTGCCCCGCGCACGGTGTTCGACCCGGGGCGGGGACCGGCCGCGCAGGACGGGCCACCGACGGAGATCGATCCGGGAAGAAGCCCTCTCGACGGCGGCGCCCAGACCGAGGTCGAACCCGGTCGCACCCGGCCCGCCGGTGCGCGACCGGACCTTCCGGCTCGGCTCGCCGAGCGGTTCCGGGTCGAGCTCGACATCACCGGTTCGGGCAACCAGGGCGACGTCTACCACGTGGTCCGGCGGGCGGATGACGCTCAGCGGGTCCTCAAGGTCCACCGGCCCGGCTGGCGCCCGGACGACCAGGTCGTCGAGTTCCTCCGGCAGGAGTGCCCCGAGCACGTCGTCGGTTATGACGAAACCGGGGTGGAAGACGATCGGTTCTACGCGGTCATGCCGCATCTGACCGGCGGGAACCTGCTGGACATGCGCAACCGGGCACCCTCCGGGCTCGCCCCGGACGTCCTTGCCGAGGTGGTTCGCCAGCTCGCGTCCGGGCTCGCCGGAATCCACGCGGCAGGCATCGTGCATCGTGACCTCAAACCCGCCAATCTCCTGGTCGCCGCCCGGGAACCGCTCACGATCGCGATCGCCGACTTCGGTATCTCCATCCCTGTGCCCGCGGGCGAGACCTACACCGAAGACTCACGGGCAGGCACCCTCCCCTACACCCCGCCGGAGTTCGCCGTCGGCCAGGTGCGCCCGGCCTTCGACTGGTGGTCCTTGGGCGTCTGCGTACTGGAACTCGCCACTGGGCAAGCCCTCTTCCCCGGTATCGACGAAGCGCACATCATCCGTTCCCGGATCATCTCGCGCCCCCTCGACACCGCCGCCGTCCCGGACGACGGCATCCGGCTGCTCTGCGACGGCCTGCTGACCATCGATGTGGACGAACGCTGGGGTGCCGAGAAGGTCGCCGCCTGGCTGCGCGGCGAACGTCCCGAAGTCAGCGCCTCCGCGCGCCCGTCCACGCGGGATCCTTCCGCGACGCGGCCCTATGTCTTCATCGGACGTGAGTACTGGGACAGACAGGAGCTCGCGGCCGACCTGATCAAGGACTGGGGACTGTCGCTCGCGGTGCTGTGCGGGGACGACAGCGAACCGCGGAACAGCTTGCTCGCGTGGCTGAAGTCCTTCCCTGACAACGGTGTCCGCATCCCAGCGCCGCCGCGCCGAGCTCCCGCGGACGTGCGGCTGCTGCATCTCATCCGCGCGGTGGACCCGACCTATCCGCCCTGGTACCGCAGGTGGAACATCACGCCCGGCGGCCTCGCGCCGCTCGCTCAGGAGGGCTACGAGGGCACCATTCCGAGCACCGATGTCGTCACCGAACTTTGGGACCACAAGCTGTTCCGCCTGCTCAGCACCGGCGGCTCGACCCAGACCTTGTCGAGCGGCCTTGGGCTCGTCGAGACCGGCAACCGATGGCAGAACGAGCAGGAGCGGCTGGCCGCGCACGCGGCCGGCGTGCGGGACGCCGGCGCTCGGCGGGCCGCCGAGCGCTTCCTGCGCGAGGAGCGAGGGCGGGCCCTGTCACTTGCCCTGCTCGCCGCCACGGCCAACACGGAGAACAGGCGGGAAATCCAGCGAGGGCTCGACGAACAGGCGCGTACCTTCCGCCTGAGCTGGTTCTCCGAGCTCGTCGCCGCTCCCGACTACCACTGGGTGGCGATGGCACTCACGCCGCACGCGGAAGCGGAGTCGGCGCGGCTCGCCGACGAGGAGCGTGCCCGAAGAGCACATGAGGATTGGTTACGCCGTACCGAAGGCCTGCGCGACTGGTCGCGCAGGCAGAACCGTCCGCAGGCGCTCAGCCACGCCGCCGCCGGGGTCGCCGCGATCGCCGCGTTCCTGTTCGCGCTCGTAGCGCTCGGCGATGTGGCCGACGTCGCTTCCGAAGCCCAAGTCGTCAACTCCTGGGTAGGTGCGGCGGCGGCACTGGTGCTTGGCCTCGTGTCGGAAAGTGTGCTGGCCTGGGACAGCGGCGGCCGGTTCCACCCAGCCTATTCGCTGCTCGGCGCGGGCCGGGTGGCGCTGGGCAGGCTTGCCAGGAGCATCGTCGCCCGCCGGATCGCCGGCCCGGCCTCGCTGGCGGCGGCGGGAACACTGGTCGTTCTCACCATCTTCGCGCCCGCTGTCCTGCCCTTCCTGGTCGCGTTCCTCCTGCCCCCGTGGGCGTTCCGGCGGTACCTCGACTGGCGAGCCCAGGACCGCCGCGAGCGCGCGATCTTGGCGCGCCCCCGTGAAGACCGTCCGTCATCTACTCGATGAGGAGGTAGCCATGAGTTCTGGAACGATGGCCGTCGCACCTGCCGGTCTTCCCATCGTCGCGGCAGGAGCCCTGGTCGCGGGGGCGCTCGCGGTGACGGCCGGCGCGGTACTGGTCGCCAGGGCGGCCAACGCCGCCGCCGAAAGCGCGGTCAGGGCGATCGGCGAGGCGGGTGCACAACTGGAGGCCGACATCGCCGCCATCGAGGCGACGGAGGAGGCCGGGCAGTGGCGCAGGCGCGCGGTGGCCGATGTCGTGGCGTTCAACGCCCGGCTGTGCCTGGTCCGCGAACGTGCCAAGGCGGCCGGGGTCGCCCTGCCCATTCCGCGTCCTCTCGCGCTCTCCGCCGAGCTCAGCGCCGAGGGCGCGAGGCAGTGGGTGTCCGAAATGGATCGTGAGATCGCTCGGCTGAACAAGCAGCTGGACGCGGCCGCTCCCCCGCTGCGGGTCACGATCACCGCGAAGATCAGCCTGGCGGCAGCCGACCTCTCCGCCGAACTGGACCGCCACCGTCACGCCGCCGCGGATCGGCACGTCAAACGGCCGGCGGTCGTCACCTCCTCGTCGATCACCGACGTGATCAGCCTGCTCGATCCGGACGCCACCGCACGGGAACGCGACATGGTGCTGGCCGATGCCGCCGCCATCCCGGGCCGCGCCGAACAGTCCTTGTATCTCAGCAGCCTGCGGTCCAAGATCGTGACCAAGCTCAACCCCGGCATCGAGCGGCGCAGACTGGCCGCCACCTGGCTGTCGAGCCTGGAGGACGGCCCGCTCGCCGAGGTCGTAGCCGACGCCGATCCGCCCACTCCGTTGCGTGGCACGGCGGCCGCCCTGCGAGAGGTCGTCGCGGGCAACCGTGACCTGAGCACGGAACTGCGCGCCGAGGGTGCCTGCCTCATGACGTGGGCCGAGGATGTGGCCGGACGTGCGTTCCTGCGCGATCTGGTCCTCAAATGCCTGACCGAGGACGGCCACGAAGTTCTGGAGACGTTCGAAGGCAAGGAATTCACGGGACTCCGTCTCGCCCGGCCCGAATGGGGGGATCAGCACGCCACCGTGGTCCGGGTGCGTGACGGCAACATCATCGAGCACCATCTCGAAGCCACCCGCACCCCCAAAAGCGACAACGACAAGGTGATCAACGAGGAGCGGTGCGCGATCACGAACGCGGGTATCGAATCCGTCGCGACCGCCGCGGCCGCGGCCGGAGTGCGGATCCGGCTGGAGGAAACCGCGCCGCAGGTTTCCGGGCAGACGCCCGTCGACATCACCGTACAGGCTCCGAAGTACCACTACCGCAAGGACGTCCGATGACCACCGACATCGACGGACAGCGGATCCCCGCGTTCGCGGGCGAAATCGCGGGCACACTGGCCGTACACTCGCAGTACGTGCTGCACGGCAACATCCGGGATTCCTTCCTCGTCAGTGACGGCGGCGCACCGCAGGTCATGCCGATGCTTCCGCTGCTGTGGCATGTGCTGCGCCCCGCCGGGTTCGCCGCACTCGTCACCTACGACGCGGTGACGGGCATCGGCGTCCATCCGGCGACGAACGAGGCATACCGTGCCGTGGACGAGGTGCTCGGCAACAACGTCCGTGGCAGGCGCCCGTCGCTGGAACGGCTGCGCACACATCTGACCAAGGTGGTGGGGACGGCCGAGCAGGCCCCGCTGGAGACCAACAACGCCCGGCCCGCGGCTGGCGGGCAGGCAGGCAAAGCGGGGCGGCCCGCCGCACGGCTCGCCTTCGTCGTCGACCACGCCTCCCGGCTGATCCGTTCGCCCGCTCAGCTCGACGAGGGCGAGCGCGACCAGTTTCTGTTCTTCCAGAAGCTCGCGCTCACCGCGTCCCGGTACGAGTACCCGGAGTGGCCGCGCGCCCTGTACAACCCGATCATCTGGCTGGTAGAGGGTGAGCGAGATCTGCCGATCTGGTTCACCGCCGGGATCGAGTCCATCCGCACAGTGGCCGCCCCGATGCCCACCCTCGACGAACGCCAGGACATGGCCCGGCTGGTGCTTCCGATGCTTCCCAAGGCGGCGGTGGAGCCGGAGCCGGGCCGAGTCACACCCGAGGAAGAGATCGCCGGACTCACCGAGGGCATGACTCTCGAATCCCTGCTCAAGATCGCCACCCTGGCGATCGACCGCGAGTTGGGCGTGGACCGCATCGCCGACGCCATCCGGATCTTCAAACTCGGCATCGACGACAACCTGTGGCGGCGCACCAGCGTCCGGACGCAGATCACCGAGGGCCAGAAGGTCATCGCCGAAGACGTTCTCGGCCAGGAACGGGCGGTGAGCAAGACGCTGGACATCCTCAAACGCGCCGCGCTGGGACTTTCCGGTGCCCAGGCCGCCAATCCGGGCCACCGGCCGCGTGGTGTGCTGTTCTTCGCGGGTCCCACGGGAGTGGGCAAGACCGAGCTGGCCAAGCGGGTCGCCAACCTGCTCTTCGGCGACCCACATGCCTACCTGCGGTTCGACATGAGCGAGTTCGCCGCCGAGCAGGCCGCGGACCGGCTCATCGGCGCACCTCCCGGCTATGTCGGCTTCGAGGCGGGTGGTGAGCTGACCGGGGCGGTGCGGCGCAGGCCGTTCCAGGTGGTGCTGTTCGACGAGATCGAGAAGGCGCACCCGCTGGTATTGGACAAGTTCCTGCAGATCCTCGAGGACGGCAGGCTCACCGACGGCCAGGGCATGACCACCTATTTCTCCGAGTGCGTACTGGTGTTCACCTCCAACCTCGGCATCATGAAGACCGACCCGAAGACCGGCACCACCTATCGGCTCATCGAGCCGGGTACTCCCTACCAGCAGCTGGAACACAGCGTCCGCACCGAGATCCGCGACCACTTCACCACCGAGCTCAAACGGCCCGAACTGCTCAACCGGTTCGGTGACAACATCGTCATCTTCGACTACATCGACCCGGCGGTGGCCGTGCGGATCTTCGAACTACAGCTGCGCAACGTGGTCACCAAGGTGCGTGCCGAGCTGGGCGTACGGCTGACGCTGTCAGCCGCCCCGCACGCGCAGCTCGCGCGGCTGTGCACGTCGGACCTCGAGAACGGTGGCCGCGGCATCGGCAACCTGCTGGAGAGCAACCTGGTGAACCCGTTGGCCAGGGAGCTGTTCGACAAGAACGCCGGGCAGGGCGATCTGGTCGAGGTCCTCGAGGTGCATCCCGGCGACAGGGATCAGGGCCCCACGCTGACCGCACGGATCACACCGGGCGGCGCTTGATGAGCCGAGTGTGCGCGCAGGACAGCTCGGAGATCTTCGACGACGAGAAGTCCCTGTGCCCGAAACACCTGTGCCACCTGCTGGCAGTCGGCGACGAGGTGCCGATCCAAGAGTTGTCGATCCGACAGATATCCGACCGCGTCGGCGGGCCCGGCTCGGACTCCGAGCAGCGGACGCCGTGGAGCCACGACCGCTGCTGGCACTGCGGGAAGGAAGCCGCGGCGGGCAACACCCGGTGCACGCAGATGACCTGCGGTCGTTCTCTGACCCCGCCGCACCTCCACATCAAGTTCGCGGGCGGGGAAGTCGAGCTCTCCGCGGGCGTCCGCGCCGAACTGGGCAGACTCGGCGAACACCAGCGCCTGTTCGCGAGCTACCCGAACGTGTCCCGCGCCCACGCGGTGGTGTGGGTCGACGCCGAGGGGACAGCCTGGATCGACCCCCTCCCCACCCCGAACGGGACCTTCCTGAACGGCGTCGAGATCCAGCCAACGCTGAGCCGCCGGTTGGCGTCCGGCGACCGGATCCGGTTCGCCCGCGACGCCGAGGGCTCGATCACCCTCTATGAACGCTAGCCAGGAGAACTCGCCGTGACTCATCCCCCGCAGAACTCGTTCGCAACGCGGGCCGAGCCGCGGCTGCCCGTCGCCACCGAAGAGCCGCGCACTCCCGCCGCGGTGCTCATCGCCGAGGCGAGCGCGCGCGGAGCGGCCGACGCCCGCAACCACGTCCGCGACGGCTGGTCGTTCACCGATCCCTTCCTTCCCGCTCAGGAGGCCGAAGCGGCGAAGGAGGACTACGTGAATGTTCTGCGTCAACGATGCCTGGCCGCGGTCGCGTCGGCACGGGACCGCCACCTCTCGGTGCTGAACCAGACCGCGCCGCTGCGGGCGCGGCGAGACGAGGCACGGCAACGCATGGTGGGCGCGCAGCTGAGCATGAGCCGCCTGGCGGGACAGGAAGCATGGCTACGGGAGCCCGATCTGGACCGGCCGCCCGCCGCCGAGGGCGACCCTGCCGCGGAGCCGGTGCCCGTGGACGACCCGGTGTGGGAAGGAGAGACCACCGCACTCGGAATCCGGTGGCGAGTGCTCATCCTCACCGGTCTCGTCGCCGCGCTCAGCCCGTTGCACTTCATGGTCTATCAGCATTTCCTGAAGAGCGCGCAGCCCGGCGCGGCCTGGGCTCTCGGGATCTCGTCCGCGGTGCTGATGGTGCTGGGACCACACGTCACCGCGCTCATGGTGCGCTCTGGCCGGGCCACCGGCAGCGACGGTGCCCTCACCCCGGCGGCGGTGGTACTGGCGGTCGCCTGGGCGACGATGGCGATCTTCCTCGGTATGGTCGCGGCGGCCGTCGTCGGCGTCGATCAAGTTCGTCTGGCTTCTCTCGATATCACCGGCACGACGCTGGTGGTGACGTTGACCGCCGGCTTACTCGTCGGCGGCTCCGTCTCGTTCATGATCGGCCTCGCCCGCAGGCACCCGTTCCAAGAAGCCTATGCGGAGAACCGGCGCCGCTTCGAGGAGTTGGACGCGGAGCTGCAGCAGGCGGTTCTGCAACTCGATCCGGGCTTCGCGGACTTCGGTGCGGTCGTTCCGGAAAGCGACGACCGCCAGCCGGAGACCCTGATCGAGGCCATTCAAGCCGCCTACCGGGCGGCGGAGTACGCCTACTTCGACGCTCTGTCGGCCACCATGGGCGACGCGTCTTTCACCGAGGCCGTCGAGCACCGGCTGAGCGTCCTGCGCCAGGAGGACGCTCAATGAGCGCTCGGTTGCGCATCAGTCGGACCCACTACCCCGTCCACGCACTGGGCCCTGGGAACCGGCTGACCGTATGGGTGCAGGGTTGCACGTTGTCCTGCAAGGGATGCATGTCGCTGGACACCTGGCCCGCCGACGGTGGCGTGGAGGCATCGGTCACGGAACTGGCCGCGCTGTGGCGGTCCGCGGTCGAACAAGGTGCCGACGGTTTGACGGTGAGCGGCGGAGAACCGCTACAGCAAGCGGACGACCTCGCCACCTTCCTCACCGCCGCGGACGAGGTCCGGCGGGAGGTGGCCCGGGAGCTCGATTTCCTGGTGTACACCGGCTATGACGAGGACGAGCTGGACGAAACGCGGCTGGCCGTGCTCGCCCTCGCCGATGTCGTGGTCTTCGGCCGGTTCGAGGTCGCCAAGCCGACCAAGCTGGTGTGGCGGGGATCGGCGAACCAGCGGATGGTCCCCCGGACCGAGCTGGGCCGGCGCCGTTATTCCGGCTTCATCGACCATGCGCCGGAGAAGGGACCGCTCCAGATCGAGGTCCGCGGCAATGATCCCTGGATCATCGGCACGCCCCGCAAAGGGACGCTGCGCAACCTCGACCGGTCCTTGAAGAGCGTCGGGCTCCGAGTCACCGACACCACCTGGCGACCCTGAGGCGTGTTCGCTCTCCAAGTACGATCAGGACGGCCGAGCAGCCCGACACGGCGAGAAACGGTCTAGTCCGGCGTTCGAGGTGATCGTCCACCTGACCCGGGATAGGCACTTGTCATCAATTCCCGTCCGGTCCATCGAATCCGCGGAAAACGGCTCCTAGCTTCGGTTTTACCGAAGCAATCATGAATCCCAGGAGCCTTCCGATGGCCGAGAATGACTTCTTCCGCACCGTTCCCGACGAGGTCCGGCAGCTGGCGAGCCGGGGAGAGCTGGCCGTCCGCGCGGCTCTCGCCCGCGGCGATGCCCGCAGATGCCTGCGGGCATCCGTCTTCGAGATCGCCCAGCCGGTCGTATTCCGGAATCTCACCAGGAGGCTGGAACTCAAACGCGGCCACGACCGCTGTGCCGTAGCGGTCCGCCACCTCGACGACAGGTGCCTGGACCGGTTCCACGACGACATGGAAGCCGTTGTCGACGACGTGTTCCGCAACGCGCGCATCCCCATCATCTCTTTGGAGGGCTGGATCCACAGCCGTCTCTCCCATTCGACCGTCGACGGCTACCGTCGCCGACGCAGCGAGCGCGGCGCATTGCAGCGCCCCAGGGTTCCCCGCTGGCTGGCAGCCGAGCTTGACGAGGACCCCACACTGATCGCGCAGGCCGTCGACATCTTGGAGTTCGCCGGCTCGGACATCGCCATGGGTCCCGGTATCTGGCCGACCGAGCAGTGGGCCGAGTACCGCGTGGCTCGCGGCAGCGATCCCGCAACCGCCCAGCAGCTGGTCGAAGACGCGACCGAAGTGGTGCTGACGGCCATGCGCGTCCGACCGAAGTGGTATGTGGACTACGTGGAAAGGCCTCTGGGGCACAAGCGATTGCTGTCGGTCCCGCTGCCGCGTTTCTCGTCGGAGTACGGCGCCGACTCGGCTTTCCGCCTGGAAGAAGCAGATCCGCTCGAAGAGCGGGCGGCCGTCGCGATGGCGGCGATCGACCGCAGGATCGCCGACGGCGAGGCACCCGAAGCCGTTGTGGTGGAGGTGGTGTCGTCGGTATTCCACGACGAGCCGTGGGCCGACGGTCCCGCGGCGGTGGGCCGCGTGCTCGCCGCCGCGGCCGCCCGGTGATGAAACGTCCGTCCGTCAAAGAAGAGAAGACGCGATCGAGGAGGCTGCGTGGAGAACGGACCGGATGCTCCCTCTGACGCGGCGGTCGTCGCCCGCTGCCGGGCCACCGTGGACGCCATGGCCGCCGGCGCCGTCGAGTCGAACGACGTGTCCTCCTTCGTGGCCGAGCTGAACACGTTGTCCGCGGGGCATCCCCAGCGCGGCGAACTCGCGGCAACGATGGTCACTCTGCTGACCGAGGGGGGCGGCGCACCGCCTTTGAAGACCATGAGCGATCTCGGTGCGCTGCTGAGCATGGTAGACACCGCGCCGCCGCATTTACTCGCCTGGCCGCAGGCGCGGGATTCGGGCCGCGCTTGCCAGCTGGCGCACGAGGCGCAGCACCGGAAGATCGACGGCACTGCCGCCATCGCCGAGCTGGACGAGCTCGCGGGCAGGCACGCGGACTTCCCGCCGACTCTGAACGCGATCGAGAGCGCCCGCAAAGCAGTACAGCTCAATACCGCCTTCCACCGAGGTGACGAGAGCAGCGTGTCCGGTGCGGCGGAAGCTATGGGGCAGATGATCGACCGCATCGGCGACGTACCGCAGTCCGCGCCTCTCCGGGAAATGCAAGCCACGATGCAGGAACTTCTTCGGTCGATGCGTACCGGGGACTGGGAAGAAGTGCGGGCCCTTCTCGACCGTCTACGCGGCAGCGCGGCCACCCTCGGCTTGGACCCGGCCGACTTCGCGGTACCGGGAGGGAGCGAAGCGATACTAAGCCTGATAAACGATCCCGAACCTGACTTCAGCGACCTGACCGCCGAGGAAATCATCCGGAAGTACACCGGCGACAGTGCGAACCCCGCGGGCAAACTCGTCGCGAACTACGCCCTGCTACGCGGGGGCCAGGAGACCGACCTCGACCGGATCGATCGCGCCGTCGAACTGATGAGGGAGGCGGCGGATGAGCCCGGTCCCATGCAGGACGCCGCCCGGAACGGGCTCGCCATCACTCTGTGGCGGCGGGCGGAAGTCCTCGGCACCATCGAAGGCCTCGATGAGGCCCAGCAGGTACTCGAGGACCTCATCGACGATCTGCGTGGCCGCGGTGGTTCGGCGAACCGGCCGTGGACCGACGTCCAGAATCTGCTCGCGCAGATCAAGCGACGGGTGGGCAACCGCCGTGGGTCCGACGTGGCGGGCCTGGAAGCCATGTACCGGTTCGCCCACCAGGCCCTGGTGGAATCGGACCCGGCAACCGCAAGGACCGGCCTGCGGGAGGCCGCCACCTATGGCATGGACTTCGCCCGGCAGTGCTTGGTGACCGGGGATTACGCGGGTGCGATGCACGCGTTGGACGCCGGCCGCGGCCTGATGCTGTTCGCCGAGGTCGAAGTACTCGACCTCGTACCGAGGCTGCGGGCGGCGGGTCGCGATGACCTGGCCCGCCGCTGGGAGGTCGAAGGGCCGACGGCCTGGGGCCTGCGCGCCGAGGCCGTCGAGGTGCTGGTGGCCGCCGCGGGCGGGATCGACAAGCTGCTCAAACTGCCGACGCCGTCGGATGTCCGAGCCGCGCTGCGGTCCGTGGACGCGGACGCCCTCGTCTACCTCCTCCCCGCCGAGGGGTATCAGCCGGGGATGGCACTGGTGGTGCCGCGCGAAGGACCGATGGCCTACTTACCGCTGACCTACCTCAGCGTACGGAAAGAGGCTGAAGTCGAGGGGTATCTGGCCGCGTTGTCGGCTCTGTCCCGCGAGTTGAGCCCGGCCGCTCAAGCTCCCTTCACCAACCGCCTGGACGAGCTGTGCGAGTGGGCATGGCGAGCGGCCATCGGCCCGCTCCTGGATCGCTACTTCGCCCGCGACGTGGAAAAACGCGACCGGACGCCGCGGATCGTGCTCATCCCGATGGCGGAGCTGGCGGCCATCCCCTGGAAAGCCGCGCGCAACGCGGAGGGCACCTACGCAGTGGAGCTGGCCGCCTTCTCCCAGGCGGTGTCGGCACGAGAGTTCTGCGCCAACGCCGCACGCCCACCGGTGCGGCTGACCTCGACCGGCCTCGTCGTCGGTGACCCGCGAACGGATGGTCTCCCACGGGATCTGCCCGCCGCCCGGCTCGAGGCCTTCGAGGTGCACCAGGCCTTCCTGCGCGCGGCGAAGTACGTAGGGCGCCGCCCGAACGGCTCGGTGAGCCCGTCTGGGCCCGGCACCGCCGACCAGGTGCGCGCCTGGCTGGCCACCGACAAACCGCAGGCGGGGGCGGTGCTCCATCTAGCCTGCCACGGCCAGTTCGCCTCCGACGAGCAGACGGCGAAGGCGAGCTTGCTGCTGGCGTCCGATCCCGCCGGCGGCCATGGCGAGCTGGGCGCGGACGAGATCGTGCGGCTGCTCAACAGCAACCCGAACCGGCAGATCGGTCTCGTGGTGATGGCCGCGTGCCACACGGGCCGATCCATCCACGGCTACGACGAGGCATACAGCCTCGGCACGGCGTTCCTGGCGGGCGGTGTCCGCACGGTCCTCTCCACGCAGTGGGCGGTGCCGGACGAGGCGACCTCGATGCTGATGTACCTGTTCCACCACTACTTGAGGACGGAGCGGCTGCCACCGTGGCAGGCGCTGCGCGCGGCTCAGCTCTGCATGCTCCGCCCGGACACGCCCATGCCCGACACCATGCCCGCTCACCTGCGCGAGCTTGTCGGCGGCCGCGAGCACGCCGGGGTCGTTGGATGGGCGGGGTTCGTCCACGGCGGCCACTGACCAGCCCCGACCAGAGGAGACCGGATGCCCCAGACCACCGAGACCATCGACGAGCTGCGCGCCCGGCTCGCGGGACTCACCGGCCCTGCCAGGACGGAGCCACTGGGAAACCTGGCGCAGAAGCTGTACCAGCGCATGATGACCGTGCCGGTCGAGTCCCCCTCGGCGCGGGCGGACCTGGACGAGGCGATCCGCTGTGCCGACGAGGTTTATGGCTACCACCGCGAAGACGACCCGCAGCGCCCGCAGGTCGCGGGATTCTTGGGATTCCTGCTCGCCTTCCGTGACTCGCAGGTCCGGAGCGGGGGCGAACGGTCGCGAGCCATCACGCTGATCGAGGAGGCCATCACACGAGGAACGTTCGCGGTCAACTATTCCGCGATATTGCGAGTGCTGCTGGGGATGTTGCTGATCACCAACTCCGAGCATCGGCTGACGGCGATGCTGTCGCAGTCGCCGATCGACATGCTGACCGGACGGCGCTCCCCCGCGGCCAACCCGGACCTCGACCGCGCGGAACAACTGCTGCTGAATGTGCGCGAGACGGCGGGCGTTACGGCTGACATCTTGGACATGGCCGAGCTGCTGCTTCAGATGTGCGAACTGATGAAGACCTTGCTCGGGATCGGGACCAACCCCTTCGACCTGACGGCGATGCAAGGCTTCTTCGGGCGGTTCGCCGAACTGAAGAGGCGATTCGACACCGGTGGTACGGGTGTCTTCGGGTTGATGCGCACGGCGCTGGAGCCGGGGGCGGGGATCCTCGATATGCCACGCGAGGAAGTACCCGTGATCATCATGGAGGACGACGGCGAAGAAAGCGCGAACACGCCACTCGAGCAGACCCCGGCTGCCACCCCGCCGCTGCCCGCTCGACATGACCTGATGCGTTCCCTCGTCCAATCGCTGTCCCTGGACCAGAACGGCGAGGACACCTGGCACAACACGGCCCGGTTCCTACTGCCCGGCTCGACCGCGCCCGGTGTCGAAATCGTCGACGACACCGTCGCCTTGGCCAGTGAGGTCATGGAGAGCGACGATGTCGATCTGTCCGAAGAGGACACTGCGCTGGCTCACTTCGTCTACGCCACGTTCCTGTGCTTGCGGCAACGCGCGGACCCCGACGGCGACGGCACCGACTACGAACTCGGCACAGAGGCCTTGCTGACCGCCGTGCGCGCGCTCCCGGCCGATCATTCGGCAGTGCCGGTGATGCTGCGCTCGTTGGGCGCGTTCCTCTCCCCCAAGCGACCGCTGGCCGGGTTGGAGCCTGTCGCGGCCGGATTCACCGGGCGCCTCGACGCCGCGTTGGCCGCCGGAGACCTGGCCGCGGACCGCGCGGCGGAGCTGCACGCCTTGCGCTGCGTTTGCCGGGCGGCGTTCGCCGCGGCCGAGCTGCGCAAGGCGATCGAGGGCCTGCCCGCTGACTATCCCTGGCCCGTGTCGCTGACGGCCGCGGCCCGACCGCTCGGCTGACGCACAGAGTGAAAGGGACAGCGGTGACAAACCGGTTCTTCGGGCGGGTTGACGAACTCCGCCTGCTCTCGGAACTGCTGGCTACCGCGGCCGAAGGGCGGCCCACGGCCATGGTGCTCGACGGTGAGGCCGGCACCGGAAAGACCCGGCTGCTGCAGGAGTTCGCGCGCACCGCACGAGAGGCAGGCGCGTTCGTACTGGCGGGCGGCTGCCTGGAACTGGCGGGCGACGGCATTCCGTACGGACCGCTGACCGAAGCGCTGCGTGGCCTGGTCCGTGCCGAAGGCGAGCGGCGGGCCAGGGAACTGGCCGGACCGGCTTGGTCGGAGCTGGCGGACCTGATCTCCGACTTCACCACCGGCCCCGGACCCGCCCCGGGATACGGCGCGCAGGCCAGGGTGTTCGGCGCGGTCTCCCGGTTGCTCGACCACCTCGGCGGCCAGAAACCTTTGCTGCTGGTGTTCGAGGACGTCCAGTGGGCCGACACCGCCACCCTGGACCTCATCGCCTTCCTGGTGCTCACCAATTCCGACGAGCGGCTGATGCTGGTGTGCAGCTACCGGTCCGGGCTCCGCACCGGGCACCCGCTGCGGGTCCGGTTGACCGAGCCGGAGTTCGTCCGCCGCACCCGCAGGATGACGCTGCCGCCGTTCAGCCGCAAGGAGCTGCGGTCTTTCGTCGCCATACTGACCGGGGAGGACGTCAGCCCCGAGCGGGCCGACGAGTACTTCACCCTTTCCGAGGGCAACCCGTACTTCACCGAACAGCTGGTCGCCGAGTCCGGATCGGGCGTCACCCGCATCCCGCCGTCACTGCACGACCTCATGCGTGAGCGCCTCGCCCGGCTCGGGCAGAACGCGGGCGAGCTCACCAAGGTCGCGGCAGTGGCGGGCCGCCGGGTCGGGGACGCCCTGCTGGCCCGGATCTCCGGTCTCGACGACCAGGCGCTCGATGCCGCCCTCACCGAATGCCTCGAACGGCAAGTACTGGTTGAGGACGGAAACAACGCGTCGTACCGGTTCCAGCACGCACTGCTCCGCGAAGCCGCGTACGGGATGGTGCTCACCCGGGAACGCAAGCGCCTGCACGCCCAGTTCGCCGAGGCGCTGGCCAAGGAGATGCCGTCGAACCCACACCTGCTGCCTGAGCTCGCCTACCACTGGTTCGCCGCGGACGACGCGCACCGGGCACTACACGCCTCGGTCGGCGCAGGGGACCTCGCCATGCGCCTACGGGCGTTCACCGAAGCGGAAACCCAGTACGCCCGTGCGCTGGATCTGTGGCCGCGGTTGGCCGAACCGGAGCAGGTCGCGGGCACCACGCTGACGCAGGTGCTGGAGGTGGCCGCGAACGCCGCCCGCTGGGCCGGGCACCTTCGTCAATGCGTGACTTGGGCTCGCCGGGCGGTGGAGGCCGCGAGTGGGGCGGATCTCGTGCTGCGCGGTGGCCTGCACGAGCGGCTGAGCAGCTATTTGTGGGAGGCGGGCGACGACGAGGAGTCGCTGGCCGAACTGCGTTCCGCGGACCACTTGCTGACCGAGGTACGGCCGAGCGCGGCGGGCTCCCGTGTTCGTTCCGCCCTCGCCACCGCGGCGGTGAAGTCCGGGCAGTGCACGGAAGCACTCGAACTCGCTCTGCAGGCCGAAGCGGAAGCCGAGACGGCGTCCGCAGGTCCGGAAGTCGGGCGCGCGCGGATCAGCCAGGGGCTGGCGCTGTCCGGCCTCGGCAGACACGACGAGGCGATCGCGGCCGTGGAAAGCGCACTGGGCATCGCCGAAGCGGAAGATCAGCTGGAAGACCAGTTACGAGCCCGTGGCAACCTCGGCGTCTGCTTCGAGCGTGCGGGCCGGATAGCCGAGGCCGCGGAACAGTTCCAGCTCGGCCTGGCGACAACAAGGGAGTTCGGCCTGCTCGACTCCCGGCAGTCGGCGCTGCTGGCGAACAACGCTTGCGCCACCTTGTTCCAGATCGGCGAGTGGGACAAGGCTGCGGTCCTCGTCGAGGAGGTGCTGCGCTACCACCCGGCGCGAGAAACCACGTTCCAGCGGCTGACCAAGGCGGAGGTCGACCTGGCGACCGGCCGGTTCAACGATGCCGAACGGATGTTGGAAGGTGTGCGGAACCTGCCCAGCACGCAGCCGCGGTTCCTGAGCCCCCTCTACCGTTGCCTCGCCGAACTGGCCGCCGCTCGCGGCGACCTGGAGGGCGCCCTGAGGACCGTGCGGCACGGGATCGAAGCGGTCGCCGCAAGCGAAGACGCGCTGCTGGTGTTGCAGCTCTGCGCCTATGGGCTGCGGCTCGCCGCTGACTGGCCAGGTCCCTGTCCGCCGCCGGAACTCCAGGTCTTCACCGACGAAGCCGCCTCACGGGCGACCGATGGCAGTGATCCCGAAACCCAGGTACTCGCCGCGCTCTGTGCGGCTGAGCAAGCCAGGGCGGCAGGCGTGGACGACCCGGCGACGTGGAACGGCCTCGCGGATTCGTGGTCCGGTTTGGAACGACCGTATTCCGAGGCGTATGCGCTGGCCCGCTCCGCGGAAGCCGCCGCCCGGGCTCACGACAGACCGGCCGCGGTCGAGGCGGCCGAGGAAGCCGCGAGGATCGCGAACCGGCTCGGAGCGGAACCATTGGCCGCGCTGATCCAGCGGATCAGCCGGGCGTACAAGCTGTCGAGCAGGGTCCCGGCCCGGCCGAAGAGACCGTTCGGGATCGCCGACCGCGAGCTCGAAATCCTGGGCCTCGTCTCCCAAGGGTTGACCAACCGCCAGATCGCCGGCCGGCTGCAGGTGGCTACGTCCACCGTGGCCAACCAGCGTGCGTCGGCGATGCGCAAGCTCGACGCCAAGAACGCCCCCGACGCCGTGCGGATCGCCCGCGAGAACGGGCTGCTGGGGAACTGATGGACCGCGAGAACAGGCCAAGGCACGGCCAGGTCTGGTTTCGCGTACCTGGAACCTGGAGGGAAACATGACACGCAGGGCACTGTTGATCGGCTCGAATGCCGGGGGGCTGTCCGGCACCGGCAACGACACCGCCGCGATGGCTGCCTCGTTGGCACGCTGGGGTTTCACGCCGGTGGTGTGCGACGGAGAGAACGCCAGCCGGGCGGGAATTCTCGATGCGTACGAACGGTTGATCAGCCAGTCCGGCCAGGGCGATGCCGCCGTCGTCTACTACAGCGGTCACGGCGCCTACGCCAAGGATCCCTCCCTCGCCGACGGCATGCCAGGGCCGGGGGTGGTGCAGTACATCGTGCCGACCGACTTCGAAGAGTCCACGGAGGACGATTTCCGCGGCATTGCCAACGTGGAGCTTTCCCTGCTGCTCGACAGGCTCACCGCGCGCACCCGCAATGCAGCGGTGATCCTCGACTGTTGCCACTCCAGCGCGCTCTCTCGCGATCTGGAATTCGGCGGCGTGACGAAGGCATGGCCCCGTGCCGTACCGCCGTACGTGGCCCGCGCGCATTTGGACTCGCTTCACCGCAACGGCTCCGACCTGTCGAGGTTGAATCCCCGTGGCAATCCGGACGCGGTGAGGATCGTGGCCTGCGCGACGAACCAGCGTGCCTACGAGGCGCTCAACGACGATGACGTGCCCATGGGCTACTTCACCGACGCACTCACCCGTACGCTCGACTCGCTCGACCCGCGGGCCGGGCGGTTGTCCTGGGCGACCGTTGCCGACCGTGTCCGGCAGCTCGTCCTGGAGCGGTGCGGGGTACAGCGTCCGGAGGTCGAGGGACCTGGTGAGCGGGAGCTGTTCGGGATCGAATCGGTGGATCAGGTCGCGTCCCTGCCCGCCTTCCGGCAGCGTCAGTGGATTCGCATCGCGGGTGCCCGGCTGCTTGGCTACAAGAAAGGCGACGAGTTCGCCATCTACCACGAAGACGACCTGCTCGGCGCGGTCGTGATCGAGTGGACGGACGGCCACGCGGCCTTCGGCAGGTTGCAGGGCCCCTCGCCCGATCTGGAACTTCCCGTGGGCGCGTATGCCCAGTTGGTCGCCACAGCCGTGCCGTCGCTCCCGGTTTCTCTCGACGCCGGGTTGGTTTCGCTGGTGAACCAGGTGCGAGCCGAGCCGACGCTGCGCGTGGCCTCGCCGGATGAGACCGGGGTGGTGCGCGTGGTGGCCGGCTCCGAGGGCGTTGCGTTGCACGACGGCGCCGGTCCGCTGAACCAGCCGAAAACCGACGGTGATCAGCTGCTGGGGGACCTCAAGCGGATAGCACGAGCGCGAGCGTTGCTGCGCTTTTGCGAAGATCCGGGGATGGCGTTGCCCGCGCCGGTTCGCGTCGAGCTGGCGCGGGTCGTCGACGGTGTCGCGCACCCGCTGCCCGCTGGAGGTGCCGTACTCCACCCTGGGCAGGCGGTCTGCGTGGTGGTGCACAACGAGAGTGACCAGTATCTGTATGTGTCGCTGCTGGATATCGGAGTGTCGTCACAGGTCACTTTGCTGAACCCAGCGCATCCGAGCGGCGTGCCCATCGCACCGCACCAGCGATATGTCTTCGGCGGGGACGACGTCACGGGTGCGCTACCCGGCTTCGAACTGAGCTGGCCGTCGTCGGTGCCGCCGGTGAGGCCACGCCGGGAAACGATCATGGTCCTGCTCGGCGAGGAGCGCACCGATGCGATCGTCCTGCAGCAGGGTGGCGTGCGCACGGGTCGGCCACTGAACCGGTTGGAACAGCAGCTCCGGCGATTGGGTGCCCAGGACAGCAGAGAACTCATCACACCGATGCTGACGCGCCCGGTGCGCTTCGCGGTGCGGACCCTCGACTTCGATGTCGTGGCGACGCCCGCACCGCGTGCGGAGAGGGCGGTATTCGAGGTCGACGACCGCCCGGACCCTGTTGCCTCGAGCGAAATCGGGCCGCCTGCCAGGGTCGTCATCCGGCTGCCCGCGTTGGTCGTGCACCACAATCGCTCGTTCCGCAGCCAAGACTTCCGGCTCGACTTGCTGGTCACGACCACCGGCGCCGACGGGAGGGTCCGCCATCACACCCACACCGCACGGTTCAGCGGGGCGGTAGACGGCACCCGGCTCGGCGTCGCGGACAGGTCGGTGTTCGCGGGAGAGGTGCGCGAACGACTGGACATCGCCGTATGGGTATCACCGGACGCCGGGAACGAAGTGGACTTCTCGGTATTGGCGGGGGATTCGGCCGCCGAGATCATCGACTCCGCCCAAGCCTTGCTCGCGGCGTCGTCGGACCGGGTCATCGGCCTGTACCGGGCAGGTTTCCGAGCCGATGAACGATTCGGGGCAGTCCGGCTGAAAACGGAGAACACGGTCCGCACGGCGGACTTCACCTTCGATCTCACCATCGACGAATCGCTCGTCGGCGGTCCGTCAGTTCTTCAGTAGCAGCCAATCCCCCAGACGAAAGGAAACGGCAATGGAGACCAAGCGAGTCAAACTCGGCGACCAGATGTGGAAGGTGAACGCGGCCGAGGCGGCCTCGGTGGCGGCCACCATCGAAGCCTCCATGTCCGAGGCGAAGGTCGTCAAACTCGCCCTCCTCGCAGGCGATGACACCCCGGCCACGGTCATCTTCAACGGCAGGGTGGCCTTGCTAGCCGTCATCGACGATGGCGCAGTCCCTCGGCCGACCGAGATTTCCGGTTCCAGGACTTGAGTCGCTCGGCCCGCGCAGTCCTGCTCGTCGCAGCGGCTACCCCGAACGTTCTGCCTGATACGACTCGGATCAGCCGTTTCGAGGACACGACTCAATGCCGCTATATGAGGAGCAACATCTGAGATATTTCTCGGGCGACAACGTCATCAGTTCGTCACCATCGATCCGTCGTCCGGCAGGGAAACGAGCACTCAGGCCGTCACAAACGAGTCGACCTGGGTCACGGCAGAGGCGATTGCGCGGGCAGGCGACCCTGACCCGGCTCGACGTTTCGTTCGATCCGTCCGAGGTTGGCCCAGGCACTAGACCGCCATAGCGGTCGCGGCCGGTGACCACGATGGCGCCGAGCCGCGCGCCCGCTCGATCGACGATCCGGGCGACAGGATTGCGGCGCTGTTGGTGGTGGCAAAGGCGGTCCCTGAGTCAGGAAAGCGCAACAGGGGCCGGCCACCTGCTCGCCGACGGCGAACAGAACGCACACCGGCTTGGTGGCTCCGCAAGGTCCTCCCGGATGCTGCGTGAGATCGTGGCGACGACCGCAGCGACGCCGAACGGATCGCCCGTTCGATCACCGATCCAAGAAGAACAGTTCGAGCACTGGCCTCCGTCGCCAAGGCGACCGCACGAACAGGCGCCGAAGAGACTGCCGGACAGCTGATACGAGATACGAACTACCCTCGGCAGCAGGCCCAGGCCCTCGGCGCGATCATCGGGCACGTCGCGTCCGAGCGACGACCTCGCCAACATGAAACTCAAGCTCGTCCGTTGTACGAGGCAGCACCGGAACTACTTCAGTGGCCGCCGACTCAACCCGACCGCACTGGTGTTGGACCTCCACACAGATGACGACGAACACTCCTTCCCGCACTTCCCGCGCAACGGACAGCGCGCCTACCAACTGCTCGCCGCGACCCAAGCTGCCCCACATACTCCAGACTCGGCCACCTCGCTTGCGGTGACGACCCTTCATGGACCTTGTCGCCCCCTGCGATGCCTGGACAGGGCGACACATACGTCGTGACTGGGTGTCACACTCTGCAGGTCCATCACTCCCCCAATCTGGTTTTAGACAGCATGATGAGCGCTACACAAAGGGCGAAGGGGCTACGGCATACGAGCTTCGAAACGCACCAAACCGCGCCAGACCACCAACAACCTCGGACCTCTCGCCCAGCATCGCTTACTCAATCAAGCGATAGCGCACCCCAGCGACGGGTGTCACGATGAATGGGCTCCGCGACTTTTCGCTCGCTGGCAGCCGATCACGAGCGGGTCAAAAGTTACTGTCCTGTGACTTTTTCTGGCGGCCCAGAAACGGCCCAGAGATCCATTGTGGACGTTCGCGACAGCGAACACGGCAGGTGAAGGGTGCATCCAGGCGACGCCCTACGCCAAACTCCGCTTAGTGTGACATGATCCCGAACGACGAGCACTGGCGGGTTTCCGTGCACGAGGCACAGGAACTGCAGCACGCGATCATGGGCTACCTGCCCGGCTACGCCACCCCGCGGATCGTCTGCGACGTGCCCTACGTCGGGAAGCGCTGGGTCCACCAGCTAGCCGAATACGACCGCGAACTCGGGATCTCGTACTGGACCAAGAACTACCGCACCGGGATCGAGCACGAGGACCCGGAAGCCTTGCAGCGGCGGTACCCGTACTACGACCCGATCTCGACGCTGCCCGAAGCCGGCCAGCGCTGGTGGCGCGAGCAGCCTCCGATGGCTTGACCGGCCAGTTTATCGGGTAAGTCCCGGAGGGGCGTTCAGGCTCATACGAGCTTGAACGCCCCTTTGCTTCGCTGAACGTCGATCGGTTCACGCGAACGAGTGAAAGCTCCTCGGGCTCTGTGCGGCTGCGAGGACTATGGGCGGCATCTTTGGCCGAGTGACGTGATCTGCGGAGGTTTCGTGTCGCCCGATGCACTGCATCGCACGGTTCTGGTCGTGGACGTGGAGCGGTTCAGCGGCAGGAAGAACCCGGAACAGAGGAACGTGCGCAGCGCCCTCTATGCGGCCTTGGCTCATGCGCTCGGCTCGCACTGGAACACCTGCCATCGTGAAGACCGGGGCGACGGTGTGCTTCTCCTGGCGCCGGCGGAGGTTCCGAAGCGGCTGTTCGTCGAGCAGGTGCCCGGTCGTCTGGTGAAGGCGTTGAACAGGCACAACCGAGCGCACGGGACCGGCGAGCAGATCCGGCTGAGGATGGCGGTGCACGCCGGGGAGGTTCTGCTCGACGCCCACGGCGCGACCGGCGTCGCGATCAACCACACGTTCCGGTTGCTCGACGCGTCGCCGTTGAAGGACGCCCTCGCCGGGTCGGCCGGCGTGCTCGCGGTGATCACCTCCGACTGGCTGTTCCGTGAAGTGGTCTGGCACAGCGCCGCCGACGAGACCCGCTATCGGCCCAAGCGCATCCGGGTCAAGGAAACGGAGGCGCTTGGGTGGATCTGCCTGCCGGACGACCCGTACCCGCCCGACGTCAGCCAGGCGGAGTGGCCGGAGGACGTCTGCCCCTATCCGGGTCTGCGTGCGTTCCAGCCTGACCAAGCGCGATGGTTCTTCGGCCGCGAGGCGACCTTGTCCGCGTTGATGGACAAGATCGATCACCGCGGCGGGCCGGTCTTCGTCGTCGCACCGTCCGGCGCCGGCAAGTCATCGCTGCTTCGAGCGGGCGTGACGACCGCCGTGGCCGACAGTGGACGCCCGTGGCTGTTGCTCACCCCGGCGAAGAAGCCCTGCGAAACACTGGCACAGCAGGTCGCGCGGCTCATCGACGACAGCGTGGACACCGCGCTCTCGGCGGTCGGATCCGATCCCGCCCTGTTGGCGAGCATGCTGCCTGACGGGACCGTCGTCGTGGTGGACCAGTTCGAAGAGGTGTTCACCCTGTGCGCCGGCGAGACCGAGCGGCGGTGTTTCATCGCCGCGCTGATCGCGATGCGTGCCGTTCTCGGGGTGCGGGGCGACTTCTACGACCACTGCCTCGCCGACGATCAGCTCGCGAAGTTCCTGCCGGCAAGCCAGTTCAACCTCCAGGCGATGACTCCGGCCGGGTTGCGAGCGGCCATCGAGCGGCCGGCCCGGCAGATCGGCGTCGACGTGGAGCCGAGTCTTGTCGAGGTCCTCCTGCACGAGGCCGGGACGGATGCGGGCGGGCTCCCCCTGCTGGCCCACGCGTTGGCCGTCACCTGGCAACGGCGCACGGGCGACAAGCTGACCTTGGCGGACTACGACCGGACCGGGCGGATCCAAGGCGCGATCGCGGCTACCGCGGACGAGGCCTACGCGCGGTGCTCCACGGCCGAGCAGCGCATGATCTTCCAGCACATCCTCATGCACTTGGTCGTGGTCAGGCACGACGCGCCGCCTGCCAGACGGCGCGCGGATCCGGCCGACCTCGTCAAGGGTTTCGACGCACCGCGGACCGCCGAGACGGTTCTCGGCTGGCTGATCGAGAAACGTCTGGTCACGCTGGACGACAACACCGTCGAGCTTTCCCACGAAGTGTTGCTGCGGGCGTGGCCGCGGCTCGGCACCTGGATCGAGACGGGCCGCAACGATCAGGTCATCCGGCAGCAGTTGATCGAGGCCGCCGAACAATGGGAACGGGAAGGGAAACCGGTCGGATCGCTGTATCGCGGCGATCGGCTGGCCGTCGCGAGAGGGTGGCAGTCCAGAAGTGAGCACCGCGCCGCCCTCACGCCGCTCGGTGCGGCCTTCCTTGACGCCTCGACCCGGCACGAGAGCCGACGGACAAGAGTCCGTCGAACCGCGGTCGCCATGCTGGCCGTTCTCGGCCTCGTCGCGTCCGCTGCCGCCGTCTACGCCTTCCGGCAACGCGACATCGCCCACGAACAACGTGACGCCGCGATCTTCAACAAGGTCACCGCCGAGGCGAACCGGATACGGGCCATCGACGTGTCTCTCGCGGCCCAGCTCGATCTCGTCGCCCACCGGATGCGTCCGGCCGATCCGGACACGGGCACCCACTTGATCGTCGATGCGAACGCGCCGTTGTCCGCCATGGTGCCATCGGGCAGCAAGGGCGCCGGGGTGGTGGCGTACAGCCCCGACAAGCGAACGCTGGCCACCGGCAGCGGCAGCGGTGACAGACTTGTGCGCCTGTGGAACGTCGCTGATCCGGCCCGCCCGGTGCTGCTGAACGAAACCATCAGTCACGGCGAAGCGACCCGCGCGCTCGCGTTCAGCCCGGACGGACGCACTCTGGGCACCGGCGGCGCCGACAACACGGTGCGGCTGTGGGACGTCACCGACCCAGCCCGCCCTGCGGCGCTCGGCCCGCCGATCACGGGGCACACCAAGACGATCCGGTCGCTGGCGTTCAGTCCTGACGGGCGGACGCTGGCCAGCGCGGGCGACGATCGGACCGTCCGGCTGTGGAACGTCACCGACCCCGCTCGGCACACGGGGCTCGGCCCGCCGATGGCCGGGCACACCGACACCGTCTACTCCGTGGCGTTCAGTCCTGATGGCCGGACGCTGGCCACCGGCAGCGACGACCGGACCGTGCGGCTGTGGGACATCGCCGCGCCGGACCGGGCCGAACCCTTCGGGCCACCGTTGACCGGACACACCGGGGCCATTCATTCGGTGGCGTTCGGTCCCGATGGACGGACGCTGGCGAGTGCGAGCAACGATCGGACGGTGCGGCTGTGGAACGTCGCCGATCCGGCTCGTCCGGTGGTACTGGGCCGGCCGATCACGGGGCATGCCGGCGCGATCTGGTCGGCGGCGTTCAGTCCTGATGGCCGGACGCTGGCCACCGGCGGCGACGACTACACCGTGCGGCTGTGGGACATCGCCGATCCCGGCCACCCCACGCCCATCGGCGCGCCGATCACCGGGCATGCTGACGGCGTCCGATCGATGGCGTTCAGCCCGGACGGACGCGCGCTGGCCAGCGCCAGTGGCGACCGGGCGGTAAGGCTGTGGAACATTCCCGACACCGTCCTGACCGGACATACGAGCGAAGTCAAAGCGTTGGCGTTCAGCCCGGACGGGCACGTCCTCGCTACCGGCGGCGGCGACCGGACCGTCCGGTTGTGGACGACGGCCGATCGGCGGCAACTGGGCGGACCGCTCACCGGCCACCAGGGCGACATCAACGCCTTGGCGTTCAGTCCGGACGGCCGCGTCCTGGCCACGGGCGGCGGCGACCGGACCGTGCGACTGTGGAACGTCGCCGATCCCGGCCACCCCACGCCCATCGGCGCACCGATCACCGGGCACGCCGACGGCGTCCGATCGGTGGCGTTCAGCCCGGACGGCCGCATTTTGGCCACCGGCGGCGATGTGAAGGACGAGAACGCCGCGCGGTTGTGGGACGTCGCCGACCCGGCCAAACCCGTGCCGCTGGCCAGAATCGTGATCGGGCCGGACGCCAACGCCTTGGCGGTGGCGATCAGCCCGGACGGAAGAACCCTGGCGACGGGCACCGAATACAGCGACGTCGCGGTGTGGTTGTGGAACATTTCCGATCCGGCCAGGCCCACGTTGCTGACCGGACCCCTCAAAGGGCACAAGGACGACATCCGCCGGGTCGCGTTCAGCCCGGATGGGCGGACCTTGGCCAGCGGCAGCGACGACGAGCAGGTGCGGCTGTGGGACGTCACCGATCCCGCGCACGCCACACCGCTCGGCGAACCCCTTGCCGGCCACACCAATCCCGTATCGGGGTTGGCGTTCAGCCCGGATGGACAGACGCTGGCCAGCAGCAGCAGCGACAACACCGTGCGGCTCTGGCGGACAACCGACCGGACGCAGGCGGGTCAGCCGCTCACCGGGCACCAGGCCGACGTCGACACGGTGGCGTTCAGCCCCGATGGCGCCACCCTCGCCACCGGCGGCCGTGACCACACCGTGCGGCTGTGGGACATGACCGTGCCCCGGGCCATCCACAGCATCTGCGCCATCACGGGGAACACCCTCACTCGCGAGATGTGGGACGAGTTCGTGTCGGCTGAGCTGCCGTACAGCCCGCCGTGTTCCTGAGCAGGTGTCGGCCTGTTCGGCTCCCGCGTGCTCAGCGCGCCGGACGACGGCTCGCGGCGACGGTCAGCTGCAGGGTCACCTTCGAGCCGACCATGAGCCGGGTGGCGAGGTTCTCGTTCACACCCCAGTGGAGGCGGTTGAGCGAAACGGCGCCCGTGAAGCCGGCACGGACACCGTCCGGGCCCGGCCTGGCGTCGACCAGTTCGACGGCGATGCGGACCGATTTCGTGACGCCTCGGATGGTCAGGTCGCCGATGACCTCGAACCCGCTGCCGCCGACGTGCCGGACGGCGGTCGAGACGAAGGTGATGACCGGATGTCCTGCCACGTCGAAGAAAGCGGTGCGCAGATGGTCGTCGCGCTTCTCGTTGCCGGTGTCGATGCTCGCGGCCTTGATGGTGAGCCGGACGCTGGACCTGGCCGGATCGTCGCCGTCGAAGTGGGCGTTGCCCTCGAATTCGTCGAAATGGCCCGGCACCCGGCTTCCCATGGTGTGCCGGGCGATGAAGGCGAGCGTCGTACCGGCGGCGTCGAGCGAGTAGTCGCCGGTCAGTTCGCTGAGCGGTGTCATGGTCGTCATGCTGGGCTCCTGGCGGATGAGGGAAGCGTTCTCGGCATTACGACGAAACCGCCCCGCCGGATGTGAGCCGCGTCCAACGATGCATGCTATTGATAACCGCTGTTTATCAATAGACCGCAATAAAGTCTTTGTCTTCGATGATTTTGCTTCCTACCGTGAACGAATCGGCGACAGAGGCAGGGAGGAGACGTCTCATGGAGCTTCGGCACCTGCGTTACTTCGTCACCGTCGCCGAGACATGTCACTTCGGCCGGGCGGCCGAGCAGTTGCACGTCGCGCAGCCCGCGCTCTCGCACACCATCCGGCAATTAGAGGACGAACTGGGTGTCGTCCTGCTGGCCCGGACCACCCGGCAGGTCCGGGTGACGCCGGCGGGTGAGTTCTTCCTGGCCGAAGCGCGGCGCGTGCTCGCGGGGCTGGACGTGGGTGTCCGCGGGGTCCGGCGCATCGGCGAAGGCAAGCTGGGCCTGCTCCGGGTCGGGTTCACCGGCACGGCGGCGTTCTCCCATCTGCCGCATCTGGCCAGGGCGCTCGCGCGGCGGGTGCCGCAGGTGGAGCTGGAGATCCGCGCCGATCTGCTGACCGCCGAGCAGTGCGAACGCCTGCGCACGGGCGCGCTGGGGATCGGGGTGCTCCGTCCGCCGGTCACCGGGGACGACATCGACTTCCGGGTGATCGAGAGCGAACCGCTGATCCTCGCCGTCCCGGCCGACCACCGGCTGGCCGTCGAGCCCGTGGTCGTGATGGCGGATCTGCGGACCGAACCGCTCGTGACCTACGACCGGCGCAACTCGGTCGTGTACGAAGCCGTCGCGCGCAGCTGCCGCGAGGCCGGGATCACGCCCCATCAGCTGCACGAAGCCTCCGGAACCGCGGTCCTGCTGGCACTGGTCGCCGGCGGGCTGGGCGTCGGCGTGGTCCCCGCCTCGGCCCGCGCCCTCCCCCTGGCCGGTGTCGTGTTCCGCGATCTCGTCGGAGCGGCGACCGTGGAGCTGGCGCTGGCCTGGCACCGCGAGACCCCGTCCCCGCTCGTCACGACCGTCCTCGACGCGCTCGAGGACGTCTTTCCTTCCGTCGCACCGTCCACAGGGGGCACCTGATGAAGATCACCCGAGTCGAGGCGATCCCGTTCGCCATCCCGTACCGAAAACCGCTGAAGTTCGCTTCGGGAGAAGTGCACGTCGCCGAGCACGTCCTCGTGCGGGTGCACGCCGACAACGGCATCGTCGGCGTGGCCGAGGCACCCCCGCGGCCGTTCACCTACGGCGAGACCCAGGCGGGCATCGTCGCGGTGATCGACTCCCTGTTCGCCCCGCAGATCGTCGGCCTCAGCCTGCTCGACCGCGAAACGGTGCACACCCGGCTCGCCCGCACGGTCGGCAACCCGACCGCGAAATCCGCCATCGACATGGCCATCTGGGACGCGCTCGGCCGCAGCCTCGACGTGTCGGTGACCGAACTGCTCGGCGGCTACACCGATCGCATGCGCGTGTCCCACATGCTCGGCTTCGACGAGCCGTCCGCGATGGTCGCCGAAGCCGAGAAGATGCGTGACACCCACGGCATCAGCACCTTCAAGGTCAAGGTCGGCCGCCGTCCCGTGTCGCTCGACACCGCCGTCGTGCGCGCGCTGCGGGAGCATTTCGGCGACGGCGTCGACCTCTACATCGACGGCAACCGCGGCTGGACCGCCGCCGAATCCGCTCGTGCGATGCGGGAGATGGCCGACCTCGACCTGCTCTTCGCCGAGGAACTGTGCCCGGCCGACGACGTTCTCGGCAGGCGCTGGCTCGTGGGGCAGATCGGCGTTCCGTTCATCGCCGACGAATCCGCGGTGACGCCGGCCGACGTCACCCGTGAGGTGCTCGGCGGTTCCGCCACCGCGATCAGCATCAAGACCGCCCGCACCGGCTTCACCCGTTCGCAGCGCACGCATCATCTCGCCGAGGGACTCGGCCTGGAGGTCGTGATGGGCAACCAGATCGACGGCCAGCTCGGCTCGCTGTGCACGGTCGCGTTCGGTTCGGCCTACGAGCTGACGTCCCGTCGTCCCGGCGAGCTGTCGAACTTCCTCGACATGAGCGACGACCTGCTCACCGAGCCGCTGCGCATCACCGACGGCGAACTCACCGTCCGCCCCGGCGCCGGCCTCGGTGCCGAGATCGATCCCGAAAAGCTCCGGCGCTACCGCCAGGACCACTGACGCCCACCACGAATCAAGGAGGATTCATGACCGCCATCCACGAGACGGCCACCGCAGCCGCGTCCGGCGCCAACGCGACCGAACGGTTCAAGAGCGACAAGTTCGCCGGGGTCGCCGGCACACCCAAGGAACGGGTCAGCCTGCTGGCTCGCGAGGTGCTGGAGGCCGTGCACGGCACGATCCGGAAGCACAAGGTCACCTACGACGAGTACAACGCGCTCAAAGCGTGGCTGATCAGCGTGGGCGAGGACGGCGAGTGGCCGCTGTTCCTCGACGTGTGGGTGGAGCACGTCGTCGAAGAGGTCGCGACCGAGCACCGTGAGGGAAACAAGGGCACCATCGAAGGTCCGTACTACGTGCCCGGCGCGCCCGAGCAGGGCGCCCGCGGTTCGGTCCCGATGCGCGAGGACGAGTCCGGTACGCCGGTCGTCTGGACCGGCCGGGTCACCTCGACCGACGGATCCGCGCTCGCGGGCGCGAAGGTCGAGCTGTGGCACGCCGACGCCGACGGCTTCTACTCCCAGTTCGCGCCGAACATCCCGGAGTGGAACCTGCGCGCGAGCTTCACCGCCGATGACGACGGCCGGTTCGAGATCCACACCGTGCGCCCCGCCCCGTACCAGATCCCGACCGACGGCGCGTGCGGCAAGCTCATCGCCGCGGCGGGCTGGCACGCGTGGCGTCCGGCGCATCTGCACGTCAAGGTTTCCGCGCCCGGCCACGAACTGCTCACCGCGCAGCTGTACTTCCCCGGCGACGAGCACAACGACGACGACATCGCTTCGGCGGTCAAACCGGAACTGGTGCTGGATCCGCGTCCGTCGGACGACGGCGAGGCCATCGAGTACGGCTTCGTCCTCGACCCCGAACGTTCCTGACCCGAATGTCCTTTTTGGAGTGATCGATGCTTTACCACGTTCGCATGGACGTTCGCCTGCCGCCGGACCTCGATCCGGCGGAACGGACCGACATCATCGCGCGGGAAAAGGCGTACAGCCAACGGCTGCAACGCGAGGGGAAGTGGCCGCAGATCTGGCGGATCGCGGGCGAATACGCGAACTTCTCGATCCTCGACGTCGCGGATCACGACGAGCTGCATACACTTTTGTCCGGTTTGCCGTTGTTTCCCTATATGGATATCGAAGTCACACCCTTGGCGACACATCCGTCGAAAGTCACGGGCTGACGGTGCCGGACCGGCTGCGGACGGTCACGCGGCGGCTGGATCGGCCCGTTTTCCCCTGTCTCGCAGCGAAAGCGGACTAGCCTGCCGCAGTGGACGGTCAGCCTGGGACGAACCTGCTCGGAGAACTGCGGCGTGTGGCCGGACTGACGCAGGAGGAGCTGGCGGAACGCACCGGGCTGACGGTGCGCGGGATCAGCAACATCGAACGCAACCGTGTCGCCCGGCCGCGGCGGCGGTCACTGGAGGCCCTGGCTCGCGGGCTGGGGCTGAGGAATGACCAGATCGCCGGATTCGTGCGGCACTATCTGCCGGACGCCGACCCCGCTCCGCGGCCGGCCAGTGCGCCTCCTTCGGCTTCCGTGCCCGCCCAATTGCCGTCCGGAAGCACGTCGTTCACCGGACGGCGTGACGAGCTCGCGACACTCGACGACCTGGCCGCCCGCCGTGACCGGGCCGTGGTCGTCGCCGTCCTCGAAGGTATGGGCGGGGTGGGCAAGACGTCGCTGGCCGTGCACTGGGCGCAGTCAGTCCGCGCGGAGTTCCCGGACGGTCAGCTGTTCGCGAACCTGCGCGGCTACGGCCCGGGCGCGCCTGCCGACCCGGCCGAGGTGCTGCATTCGTTCCTGCGCGCGTTCGGCGTGCCTGGCGCGGAGGTGCCGGCGGACCTCGACGGCCGTTCGGCATTGCTGCGCAGCGTGCTGGCAACACGTTCGGTGCTGGTGGTCCTCGACAACGCGCGGTCCGCGGACCAGGTCCGGCCGCTGCTGCCCGGGCACGCCGGCTGCGTCGTGGTCGTGACCACCCGCTCGACGTTGCAGGGGCTGGCGGTCAGCGACGACGCGCACCGGGTCACCGTGCCGCCGCTCGACGAACACGAGTCGGTCGCGCTGCTCGGCCGGTTCACCGGCAGGGCCCGGCTCGGCGCCGACGAGACCGCGCTCGCCGAGGTCGTGTCCGGCTGCAGCGGGCTGCCGCTCGCGCTGCGCATCGTCGGCGAACGGCTGGCGCACGACCGCGGCCTGGCGGAGGTGGCCGCGGCGATGCGGTCGACGAACGACCGGCTCGACGCGTTCACCACCGAGGAGGCGAGGACGTCGCTGCCGGCGGTGCTGTCGTGGTCGTACGAAGCATTGCCCGGCGACGTCGCGAGCGCGTTGCGGCTGCTGGGTCTGCACCCCGGGCAGCACTGGGACGCGACCGCGGCGGAGGTGTTGCTGGACGCCGACGCGGCCGAGACGCGGCGGTTGCTGCGAGCGCTGGTGGCAGGGCATCTCCTGGAGCACCGCGTGGACGGCCGTCACGAGTTCCACGACCTGGTCCGCGACTACGCGCGCAGCCTCGCCGACCGTCGGCGGCCGGCCGCGATGCGCCGTCTCGCCGGGCACTATCTGTCCGGCGCGGCCGCCGCCGCGGACGCGATCGCGGCGAGGGATCCGAACCGGCGGCCGCTCCTGACCCCGGAGGTCGGCGGCCGGACGTTCGAGGGTTCCGAGGAAGCGGCTTCCTGGCTGGCCACCGAACTGCCCACGCTGCTCGCGATCGCCGAAGAGTCGGCGGGTGCGGGCGGCACCGCATACGCCCGCGACCTGTCCACCGTGCTGTGGCAGGCACTGCGTCTCCACGGCCACTACGACGCCTTGCACACGCTGCACGGCTTCGCGCTCGCCGAGGCACGGCGGGCCGGGGACCCGTTCGGCGAACAGCAGGCGCTGACCGACGTGGCCGCCATCTGCGCCCGCGTCGGCCGGTACGACGAAGCCGTCGAGAGGCTCACCGCCTGCCTCGAAGTACCGGGCAGCCGGACCGCGACCGCCCGCGCGCTCACCACGTTGGGCACGGTGTACGCCCAACTGGGCCGGTACCCGGAAGCGGCCCAGCACCTCCGGGAGGCCGTCGAACTGGCCCGCGAGGTCGGCGACACGCTCAACGAAGGCCGGGCGTACGGCAATCTCGGGTTCGTCCACGAACATCTGGGCGAGCTGGACGCCGCCTTGGGGAGTTATCAGCGGGGACTGGACATCGCGGAACGGATCGGCGACAACGCGGCCGTCGCGATCTCCCTGCACAACCTCGGCGACGTCTACCGTGCGCTCGGCCGCTATGAGGAAGCTCGCGAGCATCTCGACCGGTCGCTGATCGTGAGCCGGGCGGCGGGCCACCGCGAGGCCGAGGGTTATGCGCTGGTGTATCTCGGGCTGGTGCACCTGCACCTCGGCGACCCGGTGACCGGGCGCGAGTACGAGGAGCAGGCTCTCGAAATCGCCGCCGCGACCGGTATCCGTCCGCTGGAAACGCTGGCGCACAACGGCTTGGGCGACAACGCCCGGGCAGGCGGCGACCGTGCGGCCGCGCTGGCGCACTACCTGCGGGCCCGCGACGTCGCTCAGCTGACCAGCGAGCAGCACGAGGAAGCGCGGGCGCTGGACGGCATCGCGGCGACCTACGAGGACGCCGGCGAGACCGAAAAGGCCCGTCCGTACCGCCATCGCGCACGGGCCCTGTACGACGCCATGGGCATCTCCGGCTGAGCAACAAGCGATCACGCGTGATCAGAAAGCGCACACGCGTGATTGGAAGCGGAACTCGCGTGATTAGACGGCGAACACGATGATCGCCGCCCAATCACGCATGATCGCCGTCTGATCACGCATGATCGTCGTTCAATCACGCGAGTCACGTCTTCGATCGCGGTCCGTGTGCCTGTGGTTCCGGTTGGTGAGCGCGGTTCACCGACCGGAACTTCCGGCGTCGAAGTTCCGGTCGGTTGTTCATGGACCGTGCCGGTCCGGCCCCAGTTGAATCGGCCGAGGTCCACTTCGGACCGACTGGGGCGTAAAGGAGTTCGGCGGAGTTGCGGGCAGAACTGGGCAGGGCCGGCCGGGTACACGAGGCGTTCGAGGACCAGGCGGGCCGGACCCCGCACCGCGTGGCGGTCGTCGCCGGAGACCGGCGGACGACCTACCGGGAACTGGACGGGGCCGCGAACGCCGTGGCGCATGCCCTGCTGGAACGCGGGGTGTCGCACGGCGCCCTGATCGGGGTGCGCCTGCGTCGCGGACCGTGGCTGGTGCCAGTGCTGCTCGGCGTGCTGAAGGCGGGTTGCGCGTACGTGCCGCTCGACCCGGCCGCCCCGCGTGCGGCGGTCGCCGACATCGTCGAGGACTCCGGGCTGCGGCTGGTCGTGGTGGACGAACCCGGCGCGAACGAACCGGCTCCGGTCCTCGCCGTCGCGGACATCGACGTCACGCGCACCACCTCCCCCGGCGTCACCGGCGCGGGTTCGGACCTCGCCTACGTGATCTACACGTCCGGCTCGACCGGACGTCCCAAGGGTGTCGAAGTCGAACACCGCAACGTGCTCGCGTTGCTGCGCTGGGCGGCCGCCACCTACTCCGACGACGAACTGCGGGGCGTGCTTGGTGCCGCATCGGTGTGTTTCGACGCGTCGGTCGCGGAGCTGTTCCCGCCGTTGGTCACCGGCGGGAGCCTCGTCCTCGCCGAGAATCTGCTGGCGCTGCCTGGTCTTCGCGACGAAGTCACGTTCGTGCAAGGCGTCCCGTCCGTGCTCGCCGTCCTGGCCCGCACACCGCTGCCGCCTTCCGTGCGGACCGTCGCCATCGCCGGCGAACCGCTGAGCCGCGCGCTCGTCGACCGGATCCATCGCAATGACGGTGTCCGGCGGATCGTCAACTGCTACGGCCCGACCGAGGCCACCGTCAACTGTTCGTCGTACGAGGTCGGCCGCGGCGAACGGACCGACCCGCCGATCGGGACGCCGTTGCCCGGCGCGGAATTCTCCGTACGCGACCGGGACGGCCGTCCACTCGGTGACGGCGAAACCGGGGAGCTGTGGGTCAGCGGCGCGCTCGTGACCCGGGGTTACCTCGGACGGCCCGAGCTCACCGCGAGCAAGTACGTGACCGAAAACGGCATCCGGCACTACCGCACCGGCGACCTCGTCCGGCGGCAAGACGACGTCTACCACTTCGCGGGCCGTGTCGACGATCAGGTGAAGGTCCGCGGGTTCCGGGTCGAACCCGGCCAGGTTCAGGCCGTGCTGCTGACCCATCCGGCGGTCGGCAACGCGGTCGTGCTCGCGCCGGCCGACGAATCCGGGGAACGACGGCTGATCGGGTTCGCCGAACCGGACGGCGATCGGCCGACCGAAGCGGAATTGCTCGCCTGGTTGCGCGCACGACTGCCCGGACACCTCGTCCCTTCCCGGATCGCCGTACTCGACGCGATCCCGCTCGGCACCACCGGAAAGGCCGACCGGGCGGCACTGGCGGCCTGGGTGTTCGATCGCGACGCCTCGGCCGAGTTCGTCGCTCCGAGCACCGACACCGAACGGCTGGTCGCCGATGCCGTCACGGCGGCCTTCGGGCTGGCGGACATCGGCGTGCACGACCGGTTCACCGATTCCGGCGGTCACTCGCTCGCCGCGGCGAGAGCGGTGGCACGGCTGCGCGAAACCACCCACCGGGTGATCAGCCTGGAGAACTTCCTCACCGACGGCACGGTGGCCGCCGTCGCGCGGCGGCTCGACGAAGCCCCGGTCGTCGAGCCGGCGGCGGACCCGGTCAGCGACCCGCGTCGCGAGGTCTTCCCGCTCACCCACACGCAACGCGACCTGTGGACCCTCGCCCAGCTCAGTCCGACGGGCACCGCCACGACGGCCGCCTGGCGCCTGCGTCACCAGGGGCCGTTCTCACGCGAGGCGATCCAGAGCGCGGCGGACGCGCTGGTGGCCCGGCATCACGCGCTGCGCGGCACGGTCCAGGATCACGACGGCGAGCCGCAGTTCGTCATCGGCCCCCCAGCCCCGGTTCCTCTCGAGGTCCTCCAGGCAGGTGAGGAATCGGCCGCGGCGCGGCACGCGTTCGACCTGCGCACCGAATCCCCGTTGCTGCGGATCACGGCGCTCCGGGTCGCCGACGAAGTCACCGAACTGATCGTCGTTTCCGACCACATCGCCACCGACGGCGTCTCGATCGGCGAGCTCATGACCGGTCTGGCGGGGGCGAACGCGCCGGAGCCGGAGGCGCAGATCGGCGACGTCGCCCTCCGCGAGCAGGCACTCGAGCGGGACGACCGGCTGACGCGGTACTGGTCGGCCGAACTGGCCGGAGCGGTCCCGCCCGACGCGCTCTTCGACCGGCCCGCCCCCGGAACACAGCGGTTCCTCGGCGAGCGGGTGACCGTCCCCTTGCCCGAAACCCTGCGCACGGCGGTGGACCGGCTCGCCTCGACCTCGGGGGTCACGCCTTTCGCGGTCTATCTGTCCGCGCTGGGCGTGCTGACCGGTTCGCTGGTGAACGGCTCGGACGTCCTTCTCGGGACGGCCGCGGCGCGCCGGGATTCCGCCGATCTCACCCATACGGTCGGCCCGCTGGTGGAGGTGCTCCCCGTCCGGCTGCGCCCGGATCCGGCCGGTTCGTTCCGCGACCTGCTGCGCACCGCCATGACGACCACCGTGCGGGCCATCGACCACCGCGGCCTGTCATCGGGCGAGCTAACCGAACTCTGGGGCGGCGACCGTCCGGCGGGGATGCCGCTCACCCCGGTGTCGCTTTCCGTGCAGCCCGCCGGGCTGCCAGTGTCGGTGCACGGGCCGGGCACCCGGCTCGACCTGCTCGGCGAACTGCCCACCGGCGGCAGCCACGCCCCGCTGACCGTGTTCGTCAACGAGCACGTCGACGGCGGTGAGCTGATCCTCGAACACGATCCGGCGTTGCTCTCCCCCGCTCGCGCGCAGTGGTTCACCCGCTCCCTGTTGCACATCCTGCGGTCCGCACTGTCCACTCCGGACGCTAAATTGTCCACTTTGGACCTGATCGGCGACGAAGAACGCGCGGAGCTCACGGAATGGGGCACCGGCGCCCCGCTGTTGCCGTCCGAGGCGGTCAGCGTTCCGGACGCGGTCCTGCGCCACGCCGAACGCGCACCGGACGCACTCGCGGTGTCCACACTGACCTATCGAGAACTGGTCTCCCGTGCCGACCGGGTCGCCCGCGCCCTGGTCGCGGCGGGCGTCCGGCGAGGAGACGCGGTCGGGGTGTGCCTGCCCCGCGACGAACTGCTCCCCGCGATGCTGCTGGCCGTGTGGCGGGCGGGTGCCGGGTATCTGCCGCTGGACCCCGACCTGCCGCCCGCACGGCTCGCCCAGCTCGTCACCGAGGCGGGTGTGGAGGTCGTCCTCACGCGCGGAAGCACTCGCGACGTCGCTTTGCCGGGCACGGTGCTCGACGCCGATTCGGTCCCCGACGCCGAGGCGGAGCTGGTCGTGCCGAGCGGTGACTCGCTGGCCTACGTGCTCTACACGTCCGGCTCGACCGGGCGGCCGAAGGGCGTCGAGGTGACGCATGCGAACCTGCACGCCTTCGTCCGATCGCGCCAGCTGTCCCACGGCATCGCGCCGGGCGACACCATGGCGGCGATCGCGCCCTTGGCTTTCGACGTCTCCGTGGAAGAACTGTGGTGGCCACTCGCCTCGGGCGCACGGTGCGTGATCGCCGACCGCGACCAGGCCGTCGACGGCCATCAGCTCGCCCGGTGGATCACCGAAAACGGTGTCACCGTCGCCGATCTGACGCCGACGAGCCTGCGGATGCTGCTCGCGGCGGACTGGCCGGGCGACCCGTCCTTGCGGCTGCTGCTCGGCGGTGAGGCGCTCGACACCGACCTCGCCGCTCGAGTGTTGCCGCTGGTGGGCGAGTTGTGGAACGGGTACGGCCCGACCGAGGCGACGGTCGCGGCGACCGCGCACCGCGTCACGCCCGGCGACACCTGGGTGCCGATCGGCGGACCGACGCCCGGCGCCCGCCTGTCCGTACGCGATACCGGTGGCAGACCCGTTCCGGCGGGCGCGATCGGTGAGCTGTGGATCGGTGGGAGCGGCGTCGCACGCGGCTACCGGGGGCACCCGGAGCCGGCCGCGTTCGTCAACGAGGAGGACGGCCGCTGGTACCGGACGGGCGACCTCATCCGGTGGCGGCCGGAGGGCACGTTGGAGTTCCTCGGTCGCGCCGACGACCAGGTGAAGGTGCGGGGCAACCGCTTCGAGCTCGGCGAGATCGAGGCCACCCTGCGGTCACTGTCCGATGTGGACGACGCGGCGGTCGCGGTGATCGCGGACGGCGTCGACGCCCACCTGGCCGGGTACCTCACGCCGGCGTCGGCCGACCCGTCGGCCGCCCAGCGACACGTCGGGCGGCTGCTGCCGGGATACATGGTGCCGAGCCGGTGGCTGACGCTCGACACGCTTCCGTTGCTGCCCAACGGAAAGCTCGACCGGCGCGGGTTGCCTCCGCTGCCGTCCGCCACGGCCGCCGCGGCGGCCCCGCTCTCGGCGGACGAGGAAGTGGTCGCCGAGGTCTGGCGATTCTGCCTGGACGTCGGCGAGATCGGCCCGGACAGCGATTTCTTCGCCCTCGGCGGCCGGTCCCTGGCGGCGACGCGGGTGGTGGGGACGCTGCGTGACCGGGCGGTCCACCGGATCACCGTGCGGACGCTGTTCGACCATCCGGTGCTGTCGGACTTCACCGCCCAGCTGGGCGGTCTGCGCGCGGAACCGGCGGGGCCGGTCGAAGAACTGGTGGCGGTCGTCTGGGCCCAGACGCTGGGCCACGACCGGGTCGGCGCACTGGACGACTTCCCGTCACTCGGCGGCGATCCGGCGAAGGCCGCCCAGGTGGCGGACCGCCTGTCGGCGGCGCTCGGTTTCCCGATCCCGGCGGGGAGCGTGCTGGAGCACCCGGTCTTGCGCGAGTTCGCCAAGGCCCTGAACGCCATGGCCATGACGGCCCTCGAATCCGTGCCCACGGGCGGCACGGCATGACCATCGACCAAAAAAGGCACCACATGACCGCGGCACCGCACCTCCCCAGCCTCCTCGCGCAACGCGCCGCAGCCGCCTTGCGCGGCGACACCACGGAGCGCCCCACGCCGCTCTCCCCCGCGCAAGCCCGGCTGTGGTTCCTCGCCCGCTTCGAACCCGACGGGCACGCCTACAACATCCCCGTCACCCTCGAACTCACCGGGCCCGTCGACACCACCGCGCTCCTCGCCGCCGTCCGCGACGTCGCGCGGCGACACGTCGTCCTCCGCAGCGTCCATCGGGAGATCGACGGCGAACCCCGCGCCGTTCCCCGGTCCGCCGATGACGTCCCAGTGTCTACTGTGGACGTCCTCGGTACGGAAGCCGACCGGCCGTTCGCACTCGCCGACGAGCCGCCCATGCGGGCCACGCTCTTCCAGGCCGCGGAAGACCGTCACCTGCTGGAACTGACGTTCCACCACATCGCCATGGACGCCGCCTCGCTCGACGTCGTACTCGATGACCTCGCCGCCTGCTATGCCGCCCGACTCGGCCTCCGTCCCGCGCCCGAGCAGCCGGACCGCCAGTACGCGGACTTCACGCCCTCCCAGCCGCATGAGGACGATCTCGCCTGGTGGTGCCGGCAGCTCGCCGGGACCGGGGTGCTGGAACTGCCCGTCGACCGGCCGCGTCCCGTGGTCGCCTCCGGCGAAGGTGCCGAGGTGCCCGTCGAGATCCCGCCGGCGCTCACCGACCGGATCCAGGACGTCGCCAGGGAGACCGGCTGCACGCCCTTCGCCGTCCTGCTCGCCTGCTGGCAGGCACTGCTCGGACGTCTCGCGGGCACAGACGACGTCGCGGTCGGCGTCCCGGAATCGGGACGGCGGCAGCCCGGGTCGGAACGGGTCGTCGGCTGTTTCGTCGACACCCTCGTGCTGCGCACCGATCTCTCCGGCGTCACCACCGGCCGCAGCCTGCTCTCCGCCGTCCGCGACACCGTGCTCGACGCCTTCTCGCACCCGGACGTGCCCTTCGAGCGCATCGTCGAACGGCTCGCGCCCAAGCGGAGCCTCGACGCCTCGCCGATCTTCCAGGTCATGCTCAACGTCCTCGACGACCCGCCGGGCACGCCCGAGTGGCCAGGGCTCGACGCGCGGGTGCTCCCGGCGCCGGTGCGCGGCGTCAAATTCGATCTGAATCTCGCACTGTCCCGAGTGGACGGTGCCTACCGCGGTGGGCTGTCCTTCCGCACGGACCTGTTCGACACCGGCACGGCCGAACGGATCGCCCGGTGGTTCGTCGCGCTCCTCGACGGCGTCACGGCCGACCTCGACCGGCCGGTCGCCGGCGTCCCCTTCGAAACGGTGACCGGTCCCGTGCTCGCCGGGCCCGCACCGGAGACCAGCGAGTACCCGCCGGTGCACGTGCTCATCGAGCGGACCGCCGACCGCGTCCCGGACGCCGTCGCGGTGGTCGGCGCGACCGGTTCGCTCACCTACCGGCAGCTCGACGAGCGGGCCAACCGGCTCGCGCACCGGCTCCGCGAACTGGGCGTGACCGCCGACGAACCGGTCGGGATGTTGCTGGAGCAGGGCACCGACGTCGCGGTCGCGGTGCTCGGCATCATGAAGGCGGGCGGGGCGTACCTGCCGATGGACACCACCTACCCGCCGTCGCGCGTGGCCGCCATCCTCGGCACCGCGAAGGCCCGGATCCTGCTCGTCCAGCCAGGTCTGAACGTCACCATTCCCGATGCCACCGCCCTGACAGTGGACGAGGCCGTCGCGGGGCAGCCCGCCACGCGGCCGGACGTCGCGGTGGCCGGCCACGACCTGATCCACGTGATCTTCACGTCCGGTTCGACCGGCGCGCCGAAAGGGGTCGCGGTCGAGCATCGCAACGTCGCGCACTACCTGTCGGGGATGCTGCCCCGGCTCGGCGACGTGGAGGGCGCGTCGTTCGCAGTGGTCTCCACGCCTGCGGCCGACTTCGGCCTGACCTGCGTGTACGGCGCGCTGACCACCGGCGGCACCGTCCATCTGGTCGAGCGAGACACCGCGATGGATCCGGAATCCTTTGCCCGCTACCTGGCGGAGCATCCGGTCGACGTGCTCAAGTGCGTGCCCAGTCACCTGGAACTCCTGGCGCGTCACGGAGATCTGGCTTCGGTGCTGCCGCGCGCGTTGCTCATCCTGGCGGGCGAGGCCTGCCCGTGGTCACTGGTCGAACGTGCCGAAGCGGCCAGGCCCGGGCTGCGCGTGCAGAGCCACTACGGGCACACCGAAAGCACGATGATCTCGATGACCTGCGACGTGGCCGCCATCCCCGGCCACGAGCGCCACGGCTACGTACCGCTCGGCACCCCGTTGCCCGGCGTGGTCGGCTACCTCGTCGACCGCACCGGTGCGGTGGTGCCTCCCGGGATGACCGGCGAGCTGGTGATCGGCGGTCCGCAGATCACGCGTGGCTATCTCGGTGACGACACCCAGACCGCCGACCGGTTCCGGCCGGACCCGCTCGGCGCGGGGGTCCGGTGCTTCCGCAGCGGGGATCTGCTGCGTGTGCGCGCCGATGGCACCGTGCAGTTCCGCGGCCGGGCCGACGACCAGGTGAAGGTCCGCGGCAACCGGGTCGAGCTCGGCGAGGTCACCGCGGCACTACGGGACGTCGACGGCGTCGCCGAGGCCGTGGTGCTGCCGGTCGGTGACGGCCTCGACCGGCGTCTGGCCGCTTGGCTCGTCGGGCCGGGGCTCGACGTGGCGACCGTGCGCCGGACACTGCGGGAACGGCTGCCGGACTACATGGTTCCCGCGTCCCTGACCGTTCTGGATCGCTTGCCGCTCAACGCGAACGGCAAGATCGACCGCGCCGCGCTCCCTCAGGCCTCCGCACCGGCCCCGGCCGTGCGCCGCCCGGTCGCCACCCCGGCGGAACGGCTGGTCGCCCGAGTCTGGACGGAGGTCCTCGACCGATCCGACGTCGGCGCGGACGACGACTTCTTCGCCGTGGGCGGCCATTCGTTCGCCGCGGTCCGGGTCGCCGGACGGCTCGGTGAGGCGCTGCACCGGGAGGTGTCGGTACGGACGCTGTTCGAGTACCCGGTGCTCGCGGACCTTGCCGTGGTACTGGAGGCCGACACCGGCGGAGTGTCCGGCGGCGCGCCGATCCCCGTGCGCCCCGATCCCGAGGCCCCGGCGCCGCTGTCCTCCGCGCAGGCCCGGCTGTGGTTCCTCGATCTGCTGGAACCCGGATCCGCCTACAACAGGGACATCGTGCTGCGCCTGCGCGGCGAACTGGACACCGACGCCCTGGCCCGCGCGGTGCGTGAGGTCGCGGCCAGGCACGTGGTGCTGCGCAGCGTGATCGAAGACCGCGACGGCACCCCGATGGCGGTCCCGCTGCCGTCAGACGCGATCGAACTGTCCATTGTGGATACAGATGACGTCGTCGCCGCGTATCGGGCCGAGGTGGAACGACCCTTCGCGCTCGACCGTGAGCCACCATGGCGGGCGAAGCTCTTCCGCGTCGCCGACGACGACCACGTCCTGGCGATCACGATCCACCACATCGCCACCGACAACTGGTCGCGGGGCATCATCGGCACCGACCTCGCGGACGCCTACAGCGGCCGGGCGCAGAAGCCGGTTCCCGTGCAGTACGCGGATTACGCGGCCTGGCAGGCCACGCGGCAACGTCCGGAAGACCTCGACTGGTGGTGCGAACGTCTCGCCGGGCTTCCACCCCTGCTCACGCTGCCCACCGACCGGCCGCGGCCGCCGGTGGCCGCCTGGTCCGGCGGGCACGTCCGCTACACGCTCCCCGCCGGTCTCACCGCGACGCTCCGCCGTCTCGCCGGCGAGACGGGCACGACCCCGTTCATGGTGCTGCTCGCCGGCTGGCAGGTCCTGCTCGGCAGGCTCGCGGGCGCAGACGACGTCGCCATCGGTGTGCCGGAGGCCGGACGCCATCACTCGGGCGTCGAAGCCACGGTCGGCTGCTTCGTCAACACGCTCGTGCTGCGTACCGATCTGGGTGGCGACCCGACCGTGCGCGAACTCCTCGGCCGGGTCCGGGAGACCGTGCTCGGCGCGTTCGCGCACGCGGAAACGCCGCTGGAAGCGATCATCGAGCGGCTCAGACCGGATCGCACGATGTCCGCGACGCCGCTGTTCCAGGTGCTGCTCAACGTCCTCGACCAGCCCGCGCCGGAACCGGTCATCCCCGGTCTCGACGTCACGCCGCTGCCCTCGGCCACCGAACGCGTGAAATTCGACCTCAGCATGGCGCTGGTCAACGACGGTGACACCTACTCGGGTGAACTCGCCTACCGGACCGATCTGTTCGACGCCTCGACCGCCGAACGGATCGTCGCGGACTTCCGGGACCTGCTCGAAGTCCTTCTGTCCGATGTGGACGCCACGGTCGGCGTCACGGTCGTCCCCGGCGAAACGGTCGTCCCCGCCGCGGCGAAGCGAGGAGGCGGCGTCCCGGCGACACCGTCCGAACAGCGGGTCGCCCAGGTGTGGGCGCAGGTGCTCGACGTGCCCGAGGTCGGCGTCGACGACGACTTCTTCGCGCTCGGCGGGCATTCGTTCACCGCGGTACGCGCGGTGCGGTTGCTCGACGAGCGGTTGCGCGTCATCGACCTGTTCCTGCGCCCGACCGTCCGCGAACTGGCCGCCTACCTCGACGCGGGCGAGGAGACCGGCGGCATGCTCCACCGTCTTTCCCCGGCGCGGGCGGGCGCGGCGGCGGTGACGTTGATCTGCGTGCCGTACGGCGGCGCCTCGGCCGCGGTCTTCCAGCCCCTGGCCAACGAACTGGACGGCGTCGACGTCCGTGCGGTCGAACTGCCCGGCCACGACGTCGCCCGCCCAGACGAGGAGTTCGGCACGATCGACGAGATCGTGGCCGCCCTCGCGGACGAGATCGGCCGGACGGTCACCGGGCCCGTCGCGGTGTACGGGCACTGCGTCGGCTCGGCGGTCGCCACGGCGCTGGCCGCTCGGCTGGAGGCCGACGGCCGGACCGTCCTGGGCGTGGTCGTCGCGGGCAGCTTCCCGGCCGCCTGCCTGCCGGGCCGTCTCTCCGCCTGGCTGCAGCGGAAGTTCCCGCGCGAGCGGTGGGTGTCCGACCGGCTCTACCGCGACACGCTCCGCGCGGGCGGCGGCCTTCTCGACGACATGGACGAGAAGGCGAGCACCGCGATGCTGCGGGGCCTGCGGCACGACGCCGCGCAGGCGCAGGCCTGGTTCGGCCGCGAACTCGGCACCGAAACCAGGCTGTCCGCGCCGATCCTGTGCGTGGTCGGGGCGAGCGACCCGGCGACCGAGCTGTACCGGGAACGGCACCGGGAATGGGGAGCCTTCGCCGACCGCGTCGATCTCGCCGTCCTCCCGAAGGCGGGCCACTACTTCCTTCGCCACCAGGCCGCGGAGGTCGCCGACGTCCTGCGGACGCGGCTCACCCAGTGGGCCGCCGGGGAACTGCCGCCGCGGGTGGACGACGTCCCGGTGGCCGCCGGCCGCCGCGGGTTGCGGGCGTTCTACACCGTCGCCGGTGGCCAGGCGATGTCGATGATCGGCAACGAACTCAGCTCGTTCGCACTCGGTGTCTGGGCCTACCAACGCAGCGGGCGGGTGTTCGACCTCGCGCTCGTGGTGCTCCTGGCCCGGCTGCCGAGCATGCTGCTGACCCCGGTCGGCGGCGCGCTGGCCGACCGGTTCGACCGCCGCCGGATCATGCTGGCCTGTGATCTGGTGAGTGGTGCGGCGATGGTCGCGCTCGCCGTCCTCGTCGCGCTCGGGCGGCTGGACCTGCCGACGGTCTGCGTGATCGTCGGGGTGACGTCGCTGGCGTCGGCGTTCCACCGGCCCGCGTACCTCGCCGCGATCGCCCAGCTGGTGCCGAAGCCGTACCTGCCGCAGGCGAACGCGCTGGCCGACATCGGGATCGGGCTCGGCACCGTGCTCGGCCCGATCCTCGGCGGTGTCCTCATGGGACTGTCCGGCCTGACGTCGGTCGTCGTGGTCGACGCCGCGACCTTCGCCGTCGGCGTGGTGACGCTCCTGGCCGTGCGCTTCCCCGACCGGCTCTTCTTCACCCGCCAGGAACCGTTCCGCAAGGCGCTCACCGGCGGTTTCCTGTTCGTGCTGCGCCGCAAACCCCTGCTGGCGATGGTCGGCTATTTCGCCGTGGTCAACTACTTCACCGCGCTGATGTGGGTGGTCATCACGCCGCTGGTGCTGTCGATCGGGACACCCGGCGAGCTCGGGTTCGTCAGTGCCGCCGGTGGTGTCGGTGCCGCGGTGGGAGCCGTGGTGGTGATCTGGTGGGGCGGAACGAAACGCCGGGCCACCGGGATGATCGGGTTCGTCATCGGCTCGGGTCTCGGGGTGCTGCTGATGGGGGTCTGGCCCTCGGCGCTGGTCATCGCGGCGGGCCTGTTCGTCCGGCTGGCCTGTATGAGCATCGGCAACGCGCACTGGCTGTCGATCATCCAGACGAAGGTCGGCCAGCATCTGCAGGGCCGGGTGCTCGCGATCAACGTCATGCTGGCCACGGCCATGTCGCCGCTCGGGTTCCTCACCGCCGGCGCGCTGTCCGACTGGTTCGGCCCGCTCGCCCGCGGGTTCGGCGCGCTGGATCCGGTCACGGCCAACGATGCCCACGCCGGGGTCGCCGCGCTGATGGTGTTCTCCGGGATCGTCCTGGTCGTCTGGGGTGTGCTCGGGCTGCGGTACCGGCGGCTGCGGGACATCGAGGATCTCCTGCCGGACGCCGCCCCGCCCACCGAGGTCGACGCCGACCTCGACCGTGTCCAGGCGCTGGCCGACCGGGCGGTGGCCCGATGACGCGCCTGGTGACCGGGGACGACGTCGCGCGGGCGGCCGAACGGATCCGGTACTCCGTGCGCCGCACCCCCGTACTCGGGCCGGTCGACGGGCTGTGGATCAAACCGGAGAACCGGCAGCGGACCGGTTCGTTCAAGGTCCGCGGGGCGCTCAACGCGGTCGCCGGGCTGACCGGCCACGTCCTGGCCCAGTCGTCCGGCAACCACGGCCGCGCGGTCGCTTACGCCGCGGCACGCCAAGGAGTGAAGGCCACGGTGGTGCTGCCCGAAACGGCGCCCGCGTTGAAGGTCGACGCGGTCCGCGCGCTCGGCGCCGAGGTGGTCGTCGTGCCACCGGGCGAACGGGAATCCGCGACGGCCGAACTGCTGGCCCGCACCGGCGCCACCCTGATCACGTCGGCCGATTTCGCGGTGATCGCCGGCCACGGCACGGTCGGCGCGGAGATCGTCACGGATCTGCCGAACGCGGGCACGGTCCTGGTCCCGGTCTGCAACGGTGGCCTGCTCGCGGGCGTCGCCGTCGCGGTCAAGGCGTACTCGCCGGGCACGCGGGTCGTCGGCGTGGAGCCCGAACTCGCCGCCGACGCCGCCGACTCGTTCCGCACCGGCCGCCTGACGCGCTGGCCGGTCTCGCGGACCTACCGGACGATCGCCGACGGCTTGCGTGCCCCGGTGCTCGGCGAGCTGGCGTGGGAGCACGTCAAGACGCTCGTGGACGACGTCGTCACGGTCGACGAGGAAAGCATCGTCGCCGCGCAGGCGTTCTTGTTCGACCGGTTCGGCGTGGTCGCCGAGCCGAGCGGTGCGGTGGCGACCGCCGCCCATCTGACCGGGCGCGCCGGGCCGCAGGGAAGGGCGACGGTCGCCGTCGTCTCCGGCGGGAACGTCGCCGCGCCACCACTGGGGGCAAGGAGAGAGCAGGTGTCCGTTGAGCACGGCTGAAATCGGCGGTGTGCTCGCCACGATCGGGAACACTCCCTTGGTCGCCCTGGACCGGGTCGTCCCACTGGCGGGTTCCCGGGTGTTCGCGAAACTGGAGAAGTTCAACCCGGGCGGCAGCGTGAAGGACCGGACCGCGCTGAACATGCTGCGCGGCGAGATCGGCTCCGGCAGGCTCGTGCCGGGGAGATCGGTGGTCGTCGAGTCCACATCGGGCAACCTCGGTGTCGGCCTCGCCCAGATGTGCGCGTACTTCGGGCTCGACCTGGTGTGCGTGGTCGACACCCGTACGACCGCGCAGACCCTCGCGCTGCTGCGGGCCTACGGTGCCACGGTCGAGGTCGTCACCGCCCCGCTGGACGGCGACCTGCTCGGCGCCCGGATCGCCCGGGTGCGGGAGCTCCTCGCGCTGCTGCCGGACGCGTTCTGGCCCGATCAGTACGCGAATCCGCTCAACCCGGCCGCGCACGAGCACACGATGCGCGAGATCGCGGACGCGCTCGACGGCCGCGTCGACTATCTGTTCTGCGCGGTCAGCACCGGCGGCACGATGCGCGGCTGCGCCGACCACATCCGGCGGGAAGGGCTGAGCACGAAGCTGATCGCGGTCGACGCCGCGGGCAGCGCGATCTTCCACGTGCCGACCGAGGAACGCCGGATCCCCGGCCACGGCGCCGGACGGCGGCCGCCGCTGGTCGACACGTCCGCGGTGGCCGAGGTCGTGCACGTGACCGATCTCGAATGCGTGCGGGCCTGCCGGACGCTCGTCGCGCGCGAAGCCATCCTCGCGGGCGGTTCCTCCGGCGCGACCGTGGCCGCGCTCGCGAAGCTGCGCGACCGCATCCCGCCCGGCTCCCGCTGCGTGCTCGTCTTCCCCGACGACGGCAACCGCTATCTCGACACCATCTACTCCGACGCGTGGGTCCGCGGTCACTTCGGCGAAGTACCCGACGTGACCGCCCGCGCCCTGGCCACCATCTCCTGAGGAGCCTTCTCTTGCGTCACCTCATCTCACTCGACGACCTGACCGACGACGATCTCCGCGCCATCGTCCGCCGGGCGGTCGAGCTGGCGGAACGACCGCGCGCGACTTATTCCACTTTGGACGGTGCGGTCGTCGGCATCCACTTCCGCAAGACCTCCACCCGCACGCGTACCGCGTTCTCCGCGGGCGCGCTGCGGCTGGGCGCCCGGATCATCGCGTACGGTCCGAACGATCTGCAGACCAACACCGGGGAGTCGATCGAGGACACCGGACGGGTGCTGTCGTCGATGCTGGACTTCCTGGTGGCGCGCACCGCGGCCGATCCGGCGGAGCTGCGGGCCATCGCGGCGCAGGACCGGATGGCGGTCGTCAACGCGATGAGCGCCGACGAGCATCCGACCCAGGCGCTGGCGGATCTGACGACGATCGTCCAGCGTTTCGGCCGCGTCGATGGCATCCGCATGCTGTACGTCGGCGAGGGCAACAACACCGCGGCGGCTTTGGCGCTGGCGCTCAGCCGGTTCCCCGGGACCGAACTGCACCTTCGCACCCCGCCGGGCTACGGCGTCGACCCGGACGTCCTCGAGCGCGCGGGCAAGCACGCCGCCCGGCATGGTTCGTCCCTTGTGGAGCGACACGACGTCCACGATCTGCCCGGCGGCGTCGACATCGTCTACACCACCCGTTGGCAGACCACGGGAACCGCCAAACCGGACCCTGATTGGCGCACGGTGTTCGCGCCGTTCCAGGTGACCGCGGATCTGTGGCGGACCAGCCCGGACGCGGTGTTCCTGCACGACCTGCCCGCGCACCGGGGCGAGGAGGTCACGGCCGACGTGCTCGACGGGCCGCGGTCCATCGCCTTCGCCCAGGCGGAGAACAAGCTGTACAGCGCGATGGCCGCGCTCGAGTGGTGTGGCGGGGAGGACCTGGCATGAGCTGGTTCGACGTGGCCGACAGCGGCCTGTCCGGTGCGGGCGAGGTGACGATGCTGTCCCGCGAAGAGGTCCGCAAGTGCCTGACGAACCTCGACCCGGTCGACGTCGTCCGTGAAACACTGGCCGACCACGACCGCGGCGTCGGTCTCCTGCCTGCCGAGGCGTACTTGCGCTGGGAGAACTCTCAAGGCGCCTACACCCGGTCGATCGGGATGCCGGGCGCGGTGCGGTCGTCGTACGGCATGAAGATCATCAATGCCAGCGTGTCGAACCCTGCCAGCGGGCTGGAACGCGCGGGCGGGATCGGCCTGTGCTTCGACGCGGAGACCGCCCGTATCACCACGATCATGGAGGCCGGTCTGCTGAGCGCGGTCCGGACGGCGGCCGTGAGCGCGGTAGGGGTGGACGCGCTGGGCTACGGCGGCGCGGTTTCGCTGGCCGTCGTCGGCTGCGGCGCGCAGGGCCGGATGCACGCGGCGCTGCTCGCCGAACGGCTGCCGTCACTGCGGAAGGTCACGCTGTACGACCGGTCCCCGGAGGCCGCGCGGGCCTTGGCCGCCATCCTGCCGGGGATCTCGGTGCAGGTCTGCCCGACCGCACGGGAAGCGGTGTCCGCGGCCGAGATCGCCGTGTTCACGACCACGATGGACGTGGGTTACGTCGAGCCGGACTGGGCGTCGCCGAGCGCGTTGCTGATCAACGTCTCCCTCGGCGACCTGACGGACGCGGCGTTCCGCGACGCGGCTGCGGTGTACGTCGACGACGTGGACCTGGTCGCCGACAACCCGCGCCGGCCGCTGGGCCGTCTGATGGCGGAAGGCATGTTCGGGCGCCCGGGTTCCGCCGGGTCCGCACGCCCTCTCGACGGCACGCTGGGCGGAATCCTCACGGGACGGCACAGTGCGGACGGGGTCGCGTCGCCGTATGTGGTGCTGAACCCGTTCGGCATGGGAGTCCTCGACGTCGCGCTGTACGCGGCGGTCTCCGCGCAGGCCCGGGCGGAAGGGCTCGGTACCGTTGTCCACCTCGGCTGAGGACACGGGGGAAGCCATGAGTGAGCGGCTGTCCGAACCACTCCACGGTGTGCGCGGTGCCGCGCTGCTCGTACGGTTCCTCCTCGAACTCGCCCTGCTGACCGGTGCGGCGGCCGTCGCCTGGCGGCTGGGGCCGGACGGATGGCGGTGGGTGGCCATGGTCCTCGCACCGCTCGCCGTCGCGGTGTTCTGGGGCCTGTTCCTGGCCGAGAAGGCACGCGTCGTGCTGGCTGAGCCGATCCGGTTCGTCCTGGAAACGGCGCTGTTTCTCGGAGTCGGAGCCGGGTTGATCGCCGTCGGGCTGACCTGGCCCGCCGTCGTCGGCGTCGCGTTGTGGGCCGCCGACCGGATTATCCTCGCCGTCACCAAGAACGGGTGAACAGGAGCGGGTATGACCGACGATGTGGCCGGCCGGGTGATCAAGGCCGAGCAGGACCGGATCCGATGTCTCCTCGACGTGGATCGCGACACCTACGACCGCTTGCACGCCGAGGAGTACCGGTTGTGCAACCCCACCGGCACCGTGTGGACGAAGGCCGAGTACCTGGATCTGCTCACCACCGGGCGGGTCGTCTACCGGGAACTGAGGCTGGTCGGTGACGTGGACGCCATCGTCGGCACCGACGTCGTCGTCCTCCGCTACCGGTGCGTCATCGAACTCACCGTCGATGGCGCGGACATCCCGCCGCACGAGGCCTGGCACAGCGACGTGTACACCGATGCCGGTGGCACGTGGCGTTGTGTCTGGTCGCAGGCCACCGGCATCATGGATCTCCCTTGAGACCCGAAGAACTCAGGCCTTGAAGGTGCTTTCAAGGAGTGCGAGCAGCCGCTCCCAATGGCGCCGCGATCCGGCGGCGTCGAAGGCATCGGTGTCGGACATGGTGTAGCCGTGGACGGTGCCGGGGTAGATCTCGCAGCTGTAGTCGACTCCGGCGGCGTCGAACGCGTGGCTGATCTCGGTGATCGCCTCGGGTGTCATGTCGCCCTCGGCGAGGCCGAGGTGGACTTTCGCGGCGAGGCCAGGGATCTGTCGATGGGGACTGTCGGGTTGGTCGGTGACGAGGGCGCCGGGGTGGAATCCGGCGACGGCGGCGACTCGGTCGGGGTGGGCCGTCGCGGTGCGCATCGCGAGAACCGCGCCCATGCAGTAACCGATCGCGGCGACGGGTCCGGCGCCGACCTCGGGCCGAGCGGTGAGGAAGTCGAGGTAGGCGCCGGCGTCGCTGAGGGCGCGTTCGGTGGTGTGCGCCTCGATGAGCGGCATGATCTGGCCGAACAGCGCGGGTCGGTGCTCGGCGGTGATGTGGTCGGGAAGGTCGAACACCGGCGCCGGGCGGTGCCGGTAAAAGACATTGGGAACCAGGACGTAGTAGCCGTGGTCGGCCAGTTCGCGGGCCATGTCCCACAGGACGGGGCGTGGCCCGAACGCGTCCGGGTACAGGAGGACACCCGGATGCGTTCCGCCTGCCTCGGGGTAGGCGGCGAAGGCGTCGGACCGGCCGTCGGGCGTGGGGATGTTCAGCGTGGTGGCGGGAATGGCGGTGCTCGCTTTCTCGTCGGCGTACCCCGAACGTAGACGATCAAGCCCGGCTCAGGCGCAGCCGATCGGCCAGCCCGGCGGAGGTGAACGCGGCCACCAGCTCGTCGCGGCCTTCGGTGAAATGGTTCCAGCTGTCGATGTGCACGGGGACGACCGTGCGGGCGCCGAGGATGCGCGTCGCCTCGGCGGCGAGCTCGCTGTCGAGGACGAGCAGGGCGCCGTCGAAGACCGGCTTCAGACGCGGGGCCCCAGCGAAGAGCACGGCGGTGTCGACCGGCCCGAATCGTTCCGCGACCTGCCGGACGACGTCGAGTGAGGCGTTGTCGCCGCTGACGTAGACCGTCGGCAGGCCATCGCCGGTGAGCACGAAGCCGACGACGTCACCGCTGACCTTGTCCGCCGAAGGTCCGTGGACCGCGGGTGCGGCGGTCACGGTCACGACTCCCCCACCCGGCCGGTCCAGTTCGACGGTCTCCCAGTTCTCCAGCCCTTTCGCGGTGCCGCCCAGCCTTCCCGCCCCGCTGGCCGTGGTGAGCGTCAGCGGTACGTCGGCGAGCAGTTTCCGGCCGGAGTGGTCGAGGTTGTCCGGGTGCTCGTCGTGGGAGAGCAGGACGGCGTCGAGGTGGCCGAGGTCCGCGGGGTTCGCCGCCGACGGCGCCGTCTTGGTGAGGCCGGGTCTGCCGTTGGGCCTCGGGTAGTAGCCGGGCTCGTCGAAGGTCGGGTCGGTCAGGAACCGCAGACCGCCGTACTCGATCAGGGCGGTCGGCCCGCCGAAGACCTGGACGGAGAGCTGGTCGCTGATCTGGTTCATCATCCACCTCACGGATAGGTACTGTTCTTTCCGTGAGTGACCCTATCCAGTTGTCACGGAATACCGCAACTATTTCCGTGAGAGTTTCTCATGGATGAAGTCAGCGCCTACCATGAGAACGTGGACGACACCGCTGCCCTTCCTCCTGCCCCGGGCGCCGAGCAGTACGTCGCGCTGGCGCTCGCCAACACCACGATCGCCCTGCCCGGCGGCCAGTTCACCGATTTGCTCGGCACTCCGGCCGCCGCGACGGACTGGCTCGCCGAACGGGGCCTCGCCCCGGTCGACGCCGGTCTTCAAGAGCTGTGCGCCGGCCTGCTCCGCTCGTTGCGTGAACAGGTGCGGATCCTGCTCGCGTCGCGCGCCTGTTCGGATCCGGCTCCGCAGAGCGCCCTCAACGCCGTCAACGAGGCGCTGAGCAAGGCGCCCACCGCTGAACTCCTGCGCTGGGACCCGGCACGGGGGCTGTACCGCACCGCGTCGCATCCGATCACCCAGATCGTCGAGCACGCGTTGGCGACCCTCGCCGCCAACGCCGCGGATCTGCTGACCGGGCCGGACGCGGAGCGGATCGCGGCCTGCGGTTCCCCGCCGTGCACGCGGTTCTTCCTGCGCAACGGACGACGCCAGTGGTGTTCCGTGCGCTGCGGCGACCGGGCCCGCGCCGCCCGCGCGTACGCCAGGCGCTCGCAACCGGCGGCGTCGGCTCAGCGGTAGGACGCGAAGCGCTCCAGCAACGGCTTCGGGGAGTCTTCGGCGAAGCACAGGACGAGGCTTTCGGCAGACTCCGCCGCCGACGCCTCACTACGCGGGAACAGTTCCGTCTCGTAGGCCTTCAGTGCGGCTTCGACGTCGCCGGGATGCGCGACGAGAGCGAGGCCGAGTTCGGCGCCGTCGAGCATCGCGAGGTTGGCGCCTTCGCCGGCGAACGGCGACATCAGGTGGGCGGCGTCCCCGATGAGGGTGACGCCGGGTACCCGATCCCAGCGGTGACCGATGGGCAGCGCGTGGATCAGCCGAGGGACCAGTTCGCCGTCGGCGTCGGTGATCAGCGCGCGCAGAGCGGGGTCCCAGCCGTCGAAGTGGTCCAGCACGGCGGCCTTCGCGGCAACGGTGTCGCTGAAATCGATGGTGGAGATCCAGTCCTCGGCGATCTTGAGCGCGATGTACACGTGGAGGCTGCCGGTGCTGTCGTGATGACCCAGAAGTCCTTTGCCCGCACCGAGTGCGAAGAACATGCCGTCGCCGGCGAGCGCGGCGCTCGCGGGGTGACGTTCCTTGGCGTCGTGGAGGTGGATGTCGACGAAGGAGATGCCTTCGTAGGCCGGTTCGGCGTCGGAGAGCAGGCGGCGGACCTTGGACCACGCGCCGTCGGCACCGATCAGCAGGTCCGTGGTGAACGATGTGCCGTCGGCCAGGGTCACCTCGTGCCTGCCGTCGCCGAGTGGCCGTGCGCCGGTGCTTTTGGCTCCCCAGCGCACCGTGTCCTCGGGCAGGGAGCCGAGCAGCAGGTCGCGGAGGTCGCCTCGGGCGACTTCGGGGCGGCCGCCGTCTCCGTCGTCGGTCTCGTCGAGGCGCACGACCGCGTGCCGGTCGAGGATGCGCATGGCCTCGCCGCCGGTGTGCACCAGCGTGCGGAACTCGTCGTGGAGACCGGCGGCGCGCAACGCGGCCTGTCCGGAATCCTCGTGGATGTCGAGCATGCCGCCCTGTGTGCGGGCGGACGGTGACGCGTCGAGGTCGAAGACCGCGGCCTCGATGCCGTTGACGTGCAGGACGCGGGCCAGGGTGAGTCCGCCGAGGCCGGCGCCGATGATCGCGATGGGGTGGTGTGTGGTCATGTCGGGTTCCTTTCCGGCGGCAGGCCGGTGTGCGTGATTCCGGTGATCAGCACCCGCAGTCCCCACGACATCCGCTGCTCGGGCCGTCCGGTGAGCAGGTCGGCCGCGTGGGCGGCGATCTGGGGGTGGGTCGTCTCGTCGGCGTCCCGCACGGCGCGGGCCAGTGCGTCCCAGTCGTCCGGCGAGTCCTGCTCGGCGTGCTCGGCCGCGGTCGATGTCGCGTACTGCAGGAGGATGTCGATCCCCCAGGCGCGCCGCTCGGCGGGCACGTCGCCCTCGGCGAGCAGGGCGAGCAGGTTCTCGACCAGGCCGAGGTAGTTCTCGCCGCTCGGGCGGGCCACCAGTGCGGACAGGGCGAGACCGGGATATTCCAGCAGCGTCGTGGTGTAGGCCGTGAGCAGCCGTTCGAGCCGGTCACGCCAGGAGCCTTCGGCCGACGGTGGGGTGATGGTGCCGAGGAGTTCGTCCAGGATCGCCGCGTGCAGTTCCGCGGTGTTGCGGACGTAGACGTAGAGCGAGGCCGCGCCGGTGTCCAGTTCCTGCGCCAGGCGGCGCATCGTGACCTTGCGCAGGCCTTCCTCGCGCAGGATCGCCACCGCGGCGGCGACGATGCCGTCGCGGGTCAGCGCGGGTTTGGCCGGTCGTTCCCGGCGGCTCTTCGCAGGTGCCATGTCTCCATGCTAACGAACATGTTCGTCACGAACAAGTTCGTCGCTGGTCACAGCGGTGTACTGCTGCCTCTAACGGGGGTTTGTCCGTCCACCGCGGACTGAAAACGACAACGGCAGAGAGATCGACTCTCCCTGCCACTTCTAACGTATAACGCACCTGGGGGCTTGCGGCAAGACCCCGGTCATGCCGCAGAATCCCCCGCCGGACAACACGAGCTCGACAATCGGGGGAACTCTTGATCGACGTGATCATCGCCGGCGGCGGACCGACCGGCATGATGCTGGGCGCCGAACTGCGGCTGCACGGCGTGCGGGTCGTCGTCCTGGAAAAGGATCTGGAACAGTCCAAGGTCGTCCGTTCGATGGGCCTGCATGCGCGCAGTATCGAGGTGATGGATCAGCGCGGCCTGCTGGAGCGCTTCCTCGAACACGGCAAGAAGTATCCGGTCGGCGGCTCCTTCGCGGGCATCATCAAGCCGGCGCCGGTGCTGGACAGCGCGCACGCCTACATCCTCGGCATTCCCCAGACCGTCACCGACCGCCTGCTCATCGAGCACGCCGCCGAGGTCGGCGTCGACATCCGGCGCGGCTGCGAAGTGATCGGCTTGACACAGGACGAGGACGGCGTGGACGTCGAACTGGCCGACGGGACGAGGCTGCGGTCGCGCTACCTCGTCGGCTGCGACGGCGGCCGCAGCACGGTGCGCAAGCTCCTCGGGATCGACTTCCCCGGCGAGCCCGCCACCGCGGAGACACTGCTCGGCGAGATGGAACTGACCGAGGACTGGGAAACGGTGCTCGCCGTGATGACCGAGGTCCGCAAGACCCAGCTGCGGTTCGGTCTCTCCCCCATCGGCGACGGGGTGTACCGGGTCGGCGTGCCCGCCGAAGGCCTCGCCGAGGACCCGCGGATCCCGCCGACCTTCGACGAGATCAAACGACAGCTCAAAGCGGTGGCCGGAAGCGACTTCGGCGTGCACTCGCCGCGCTGGCTCTCCCGCTTCGGCGACGCGACGCGGCTGGCCGAGCGCTACCGGGTGGGACGCGCGTTCCTGGCGGGCGACGCGGCGCACATCCACCCGCCGGTCGGCGGGCAGGGGCTGAACCTCGGCGTGCAGGACGCGTTCAACCTCGGCTGGAAACTCGCGGGCGCGGTCAACGGCTGGGCGCCGGACGACCTGCTGGACACCTACCACACCGAACGTCATCCCGTTGCCGCCGCGGTCTTGGACAACACCCGCGCGCAGATGCAGCTGATGTCGCTTGATCCAGGTTCGCAGGCGGTCCGGCGGCTGCTGGCGGAACTGATGGACTTCGAGGACGTCAGCCGGTATCTGACCGAGAAGATCACCGCGACCGCGATCCGCTACGACTTCGGCGAGGGACACGAACTGCTCGGCCGTCGCATGCGCGATCTGGAGCTCAAACAGGGCCATCTCTACGGCCTGACCCGCGGCGGCCGCGGCCTGCTGCTCGACCAGACCGGCTCGCTCTCGGTGCGGGGCTGGGCGGATCGGGTCGACCACGTCGTCGACACCAGCGAGGAACTCGAGGTACCGGCGGCACTGCTGCGCCCGGACGGACACGTGGCCTGGGTGGGCGAAGACCAGGACGAGCTGGCCGGGGCGTTGCGCCGGTGGTTCGGAGAGGGCGAAGTCCTCTAGCGCGCCCCGTCCGGCGGTTATTGGCTGGTGGCGTTCCGAATCCGACGCCACGACAGGAGTTGATGACCATGGCCGGACGGGTCGTGCATTTCGAGATTCCGTTCGAGGACGGCGAACGCGCACGCGGCTTCTACCGGGAGGTCTTCGGCTGGAAGGCCGACACGATGCCCGGGATGGACTACACGATGGTCGCTTCGGGGCCGACCGCCGAGACCGGGATGCCCTCGGAGCCGGGCTACATCAACGGCGGCATGCTGGCGAAGGAGTTCAGCCCCGCGTCGGGCCCGGTGATCGTGCTCGACGTCGACAGCGTCGACGACACGCTCGCGATCATCGAGAAGCAGGGCGGCTCCACGCTCGTCGGCCGGACCGCGGTCGGCGACATGGGTTTCTCCGCGTACTTCAAGGACACGGAAGGCAACGTCATGGGGCTCTGGGAGACCGCGTGAGCCCGGGGGCCCGTGGCCGATACGGTCACGGGCCCTGCGGCCCGCGATAGGGCAATGTCTGGTTGTAGACGATGTTGGTGTTCGTGCTCCCGAACAGCGCGAGCTCGTTGACGATCTCCTCCAGCCGCCCCATCGACGGGGCCGCGATCTTCAACGAATAGCAGTCGTCACCGGTCGTGCGGAGGCATTCGAGGATTTCGGTCCGCTCGGCCAGGAGCTTGTGCAACGGCGCGTGCTTGCTGCCCGGATACTTCAACCGCACCACCGCCAGCACCACGTACCCGGCCTTTTCCAGGTCGACCTCGGCGCGATAACCGGTGATCACCCCGGCCGACTCCAGCCGCTTGACCCGTTCCGTCGTCGCCGACGCGCTCAAGCTGACCCGCTTCCCCAGTTCGGTGAGCGGAAGGCGTCCGTCCTTCTGGAGCTCCACCAGGATCGCCCAGTCCGTCGCGTCGAGAGTCTCGGCCATCCAGCGAGAATACCGGCAGATCCACGGCGGAGGCCGCGATACACCGGGAAAGATCCCTTCCCGGGTTTCCGCCTCGTCGATAGCCTTGACCTGTGCGAATAGGTGTCAACGTCCCGAACTTCGGCCCGGGGACCGACCCCGGGATCCTCCGCGGCTGGGCCACCACGGTCGAAGGCCTCGGCTACGACCTGCTCATGGTGTCCGACCACGTCGCCATCACCCCCGACGTCGCCGAGCAGTACCCGGCGCCGTTCTACGAACCGTTCACGACGCTGTCGTGGCTCGCCGGCGTGACGACCCGGATCCGGCTGGGCACCACCGTGCTCATCGTCCCGTACCGGCATCCGCTGCTGATCGCCCGCATGGCCGCGAATCTGAACCAGCTCAGCGGCGGACGGCTCGTGCTCGGCGTCGCGTCCGGCTGGGCACGTCAGGAGTTCGAGGCACTCGACGTCCCGTTCGAGAAACGGGGACGGCTGACCGACGATCATCTCGACGCCGTGCGGAAAGCCTGGGCCGACGACGCCGACTACCGCGCCGGCGACATCCCGATCTGGGTCGGCGGCAACAGTGACGCCGGCATCCGCCGCGCCGTCCGGATCGGGGACGCCTGGCATCCGCTGCGGGCCACCCTCCCCTGGCTCACCGAAGCGCTCACCCGGGTCAAGGCCATCGCAGACGCGCACGACCGGCCGGTCCCCGCGTTCACGCCGCGGATCCTGCTGAACGTCACCGAACACCCGGTCACCACACCCGATCGCGCGGCCGGGGAAGGCACGATCGAGCAGATCGTCGACGACCTCGACCGGCTTCGCCACCTCGGCGCCGAGACGGTCGTACTCGACCCGTTCTCCGGTGACCCCGACGAGACCCTCCGCCCGGAAGCCGCCTGGCAGGCGCTGGCGACCGTGGCCGCACACTGGGAACTGGGCCGCTACCGAACCGAACAGGACCGACCATGACCGACGAAGACGAGAAGTTCCTCCGCCGCGCCATCGAGCTCGCCGCGAAGTCCCGCGCCGACGGCGATCCGCCCTTCGGCTCGCTGCTCGTCGGCCCCGACGGGACGGTGCTGGCCGAGGACCACAACACCACGGTGTCGCAATCGGACATCAGCCTGCACCCGGAGCTGAAACTCGCCGTGTGGGCCGCGCGCGAACTCGAACCCGCCGTCGCCGCGGCGACCACGATGTACACCAGCTGCCAGCCGTGCGGGATGTGCCAGGGCGCCATCGAACGCTCCGGCCTGGGTCGCGTCGTGTTCGCCCTTTCCGGCGAACAGGTCACCGCACTCAAACCGCCGGCCACGGCGCCGCCGGTTCGGCTGGAGGGTCCGGCGTTGTACGACGAGGCCCGCGTCCCGGTCGAGGGCTACTACACCTAAAGCCGGGCGGTTAGGGCCAAGGCTGTCTTAGGTACCCACTGAATGTGGGTGGCCGTTGGCCGCAGGTCCGTGAAGGCCTCCTTGCCTACCCTGAAGGTAGGCAAGGATGCCTTCACGGACTACACGATCGCCACCGCAGCCACAGTGGCACCACCAGCCCCAGTCACAGCAGCGGCGCGCGAAGGCGACGCACCTCGTGAGTGTTTTGGGTCGTTAGAACGACCCAAAACACTCACGACCCCATCGCCCGCCATTGGCGTGACCGTCAAAGCCGAGCCGAACCCAGCTGCGACCTCGTCGCCCCGATCACCACACCGTCCACCCGCGCGAGCCAGCTCCCGCACAGACACCGGACGTACTCCAGCCTCCCCTGGGAGACCCGCTGGGACGTCGTCGCGCTTCCAGGCAGTTCAGCCAGCGGCCAGCCGCACCGCGGGCACTTGTTCGCTTCCATACCCCGATCGTGCTGTAATGAGTCAATGCACTTCAACCCTTACGGCGGGGCGGCCGCGCAGATCGCCGCCGAGCTGGTCAACCTGGGCGACGCCGCCGACCTGGCCACGCTCACCGCGATCTTCAAGGACCGCATGACCGTCTCCGCCGTAAAGGACCACGAAGCGACCGAAATCGTCGCCTGGACCAGGCGACTCCGACGAGTCTTCGAAGCCGATCCCGACACCCGCGTCGACCTGGTCAACGCCCTGCTCCACGACTCCGCGTCCAAGCCCTACATCTCCACCCACGACGGCAAAGCACCCCACCTGCACTACGTCGACGCACAGGCCGGCACCGCACCCCGGGTCCGGGCCTACACCGCCGGCGGACTCGCACACCTCGTCTGCGACGCCCCGGACCGCTTCGGCGTCTGCTCACGCGAAGGCTGCGACACCGTCTACGTCGACGTCTCCCGCAACGGCCGCCGCCGGTTCTGCTCGACCCGCTGCGCCACCAGGGTCCACGTCGCCGACCACCGCACGCGGCAGGCAAGCTAGATCGCGTACCGCCACGCCGTCAGCGCGTGCGCCGAGAACCACGCCCCCAGCACCACCCACGCCACCGCGGCCGCCACCGCCGTCACCGTCCGCCGCTTCGACAACCCGATCGCGATCGGCACCAGCACCGGGAAAGCGGGCAGGATGAACCGGATCTTCGCGTCCGGCAGCCCCCGCGTGCCGATCGCCAGCAACAGCACCCCGGCCCCGTAGAGCGTCAACGGCCACGGCACCCGGATGAACGCCGCCACCAGCACCAACGCCACCGCTCCCAACAGCAGCAACACCGTCAGCGTGCTGAACACCGACTCGTCACCGGTCAACCGCGCCAGCACCGAATCCGCGGTCTCCGCACCGAAGTCGAACTCGGTGTTCCATCCCCGCAACTCGATGTCCTGCCAACCGGTCCAACTCCCCGTCCGGTACGCGACGAACCCCAGATACCCCGCCACCCCGATCGGAGCGATCACCGCACCCGCGAGCGCCCACCAGCGCTTCTCGCCACGCCGGAAGACCTCGATCAACGCCGCCACGACCACCACCGCGACCAGCACCACCGCCGTCGACCGCGACAACCCGGCCCCGAAAGCGCACAAGCCGGCCAGCAACCAACGCCGTTCCAGCACACCCACCAGCGCCCATACGGCGAGCGCGCAGAACACGGCCTCCGTGTAAGCCATCGAGAACACGATCGCCATCGGCGCACCGGCCCACAACGCCACCAGCAGCAACCCGGTCCGGTCACCCCGATCCGGCGACACCGACCGCCCGATCCGGATCAACCCGCACGCCAGCACCAACCCGGCCAGCACCGACACCGTCAGCGCCGCCGTCACGACATCGGGCCCGAGCCACATCACCGCACCGACGAGCTTTGGATACAACGGGAAGAACGCCATCGGCGCGTCCGGATACGGCTGCCGCGCCGCGTCCAGCGTCCCCGGCAGATCCGCGTACCCGTGCACGGCCAGCCGGAGATACCACTGCCCGTCCCACGCCGTCAGCCGATCGGTCAACGTCGCACCGCGCCGGGCGGCCAGCAGATCGAGCAACCGGACACTCGCCGTGCGGATCACGAGATACAGCAGGATCGCCCTCGGATAAGGCGACCGCGCCAGTCTGTCGAGGACTCTCTCGAACACACGCGCCGGACGTCCCTGCCGGGACGCCTCCTCGGGGGCAGCGGGCTGATCAAGGTCGTCGACTTCTCGGAGCACGATCAGAGTGTCCACAATGTGAAGTCAGCTCGCCGTTCGATCACGAAGATTCCCGGCTCCACGCAGGTGGGAAAGCCCACAAACCACGCTTGTGACCCCACCTCGATCTTGTGTTTCCCAGCCCCCGCCCCCGGCTCCTACGTTCGAAGTCATGAGCGAACAGAACCTGAACGGAACAGTGGCGATCATCGCCGGCGGCGCGAAGAACCTCGGCGGACTCCTGTCCACCACCCTCGGCGAAGCCGGCGCCAAGGTCGTCGTCCACTACCACGGCGACGCCTCCGCGGCCGACGCCGACAAGACCGTCGAGGCCGTCCGCGGTTCCGGCTCCGAAGCCGTCGCCGTCCAAGGCGACCTCACCAAGGTCGCCGACGTCCGCCGCCTCTTCGACACCGCCGTCGACACCTTCGGCGGCGCCGACGTCGCGGTCAACACCACCGGCATGGTCCTGCGCAAGCCGATCCTCGAAACCACCGAAGAGGACTACGACCGCATGTTCGCGGTCAACGCGAAAGCCGCCTACTTCTTCATCCAGGAAGCCGGACGGCGCCTCGCCGACAACGGCAAGATCATCAGCCTCGGCACCTCACTGCTCGCGGCCTTCACCGACGGCTACTCCACCTACGCCGGCGGCAAAGCCCCGCTGGAACACTTCACCAGGGCCGCCGCCAAGGAGTTCGCCGACCGCGGCATCTCAGTCAACGTCGTCGCCCCCGGCCCGATGGACACCCCGTTCTTCTACCCGCAGGAAACCCCCGAGCGGGTCGAATTCCACAAGTCCCAGGCCAAGGGCGGACGACTGACCAAGATCGAGGACATCGTGCCGATCATCCGCTTCCTCGCCACCGACGGCGGCTGGTTCACCGGCCAGACGATGTTCCCGAACGGCGGCTACACCACGCGCTGACCCTTACCCTGACCAAGACGCCGTGAACCGGAAACGAAGGGGAACACCGGGGTGGGCCTGGACCTGTACAAGCTGAACCACCTCATCGCCGTCGCGGAAGAAGGCAGCTTCACCCGCGCGGCGACCCGGCTGCACCTGAGCCAGCAGGCGCTGTCGACCTCGGTGCGCACGCTCGAGCGGGAAGTCGGCGTCCCCCTGCTCGAGCGAAGCGCCACCGGGGTCACCGTTCTCCCCGCCGGCCAGGCATTGATCGCCGACGCCCACCTGCTGCACGGCATCGCCGACTCCGCCGTCCAGCGCGCCCGCCGCATCGGCCGGAGCGAACCGGAACGACTCCGCGTCGGCCACACCCCCGCCGTCACCGGCGACGAGGTCACCGCCCTGCTGCGCAAACACCAGCCCGACCCCGACCTCGTCATCGACGTCAACCAGCGCTATCCCGACGAACTCGTCGCGCAGCTGCTCGGCGGACAACTGGACCTCGGCCTCGGCCGCGCGCTGCCCCTCGCGCACGGCCTGGTCGGGACCACGCTGATCCGGCAGCGGCTCAACGTCGCCGTCGCCGCCGGTCACCGCCTCGCCGACCGCGAGAATCTCGGGCTGAGCGACCTCGACGGCGAAGAGATCACCGTCTGGGGCCATCCCGGCCGATCCGGCTACACCGATCTGCTCGTCAACCTCTGCCGCGACGCGGGGTTCGAACCACGCGTCCGCCGCAACCCCATCCAGGGGACGCCACCGGTCACCGCCGTCCTCGACAGCGACGCGGTCGCCTTCGTGACCGCGCCACCAGGCCCGGCGGCGGGCGGCGCGGTCCTCGTCCGGGAGTTGCTTCCGGCCGTCCACGTACCGCTACAGGCCCTTTGGCCCCAGCACAGCACTTCCGACGCACGTCAGGCTTTTTTGGCTTCCGCTCAGGGGTTCTAGCCGGCCTCACCGCTTCGCCGGTCGTGGTGATCCAGCAGCTTCGACAGCAGCTCGGTGAACCGCTTCCGCTCGTCGGACGAAAGCGGTGCCAGCAGTTCTTCCTGGCGTTCGGCCAGCTGTTTCTCCAGCCGTCGCAGCTGCCGCTTGCCCGCCGTGGTCAGCGAGACGACGTTGCGCCGCCGATCAGCCGGATCCGGGGCACGCTCGACCAGTTCGCGCTCGGCCAGCTCGTTGATCGTCGCGACCATCTCGCTCACGTGGATGCCGCTCCGCCTGCCCAGCGTCGCCTGGCTGGCAGGCCCGAACTCGTCCAGCGTCGCCAGCACTCGGTAGTGGTAGCCGCGGGCGTCGGCCGCGGAGAACCCGTCGGTCACCAGGCGATGCGCATGGTTCGCGGTCTGGGTGAGCAGCCAGCTGGGCAGCTTTCGCCAGCCGCCACGCGGTTCCGAGGGGTCGTCCATGTGACGAGTCTAACGAATCGTTGGGTTCCCGAACGATTGCGGTATCGTTGGGTCACCAAACGTTTAGCGACCCAACGAACCGAGGAGATCCGCCGTGATCCAGCCCTTCCGCATCGACATCCCCCAGGCCGACCTCGACGACCTGGCCGACCGGCTCGCCCGCACCCGCTGGCCCAACGAGGTCGCCGACGCGGGCTCGGACTACGGATTCCCGCTCGCCCGGCTCAGAGAACTCGCCGAATACTGGCGAACCGGCTACGACTGGCGCGCCCACGAAGCCGAACTCAACAAGCTGCCGCACTTCACCACCGAGATCGAAGGCCAGAACATCCACTTCGTACACGTCCGATCGGAGAACCCGGACGCCCTCGCACTGGTCCTCACCCACGGATGGCCCGGATCGTTCCTCGAGTTCCTGGGCATGATCGAGCCGCTGGCGCGCGATTTCCACCTGGTGATCCCCTCGATTCCGGGTTACGGCTTCTCGGGGCCGACCCGGGAACGCGGCTGGAGCGTCGAGCGCATCGCCCAGGCCTGGGCCGAGTTGATGCGCCGCCTCGGCTACGAGCGCTACGGCGCCCAAGGCGGCGACTTCGGCTCAGGTATCTCGACAGCGCTCGGCGCGGTGGCACCGGAGCACGTCGTCGGCGTGCACGTGAACTACCTGCCGACCCGGCCGGATCCCGAAGCCGGCATCGAACTGTCCGAAGAGGACGAAGCACGCCTCGACAAGGTCAAGCAGCTCATGGCGAATCGGCCGCCGTATCAGGCCCTGCAGGTCGCCACCCCGCAGACCATCGGCTACGCGTTGACCGACTCGCCGGTCGGCCAGCTGGCTTGGATCGCCGAGCGTTTCGCGCAATGGACGGACCCGCGCACGCCGGTCGACGACGACCGCATGCTCACCGACATCTCGCTGTACTGGCTGACCGCCACCGCGGCTTCGTCCGCACGCCTGCACCACGACGCGGGAAAGGTGGCTCTCCCCTGCCGCGTGCCGCTCGGCGTCGCCGTGCTCCCGTATGACATCACGCGCTCGGTTCGTCCACTCGCCGAGCGGTTGTTCGACATCAGGCACTGGTCGGAATTCGACCGCGGCGGCCACTTCGCGGCCATGGAGGTTCCGGATCTGCTGGCCGCCGACATCAAAGATTTTTTCTTCGGCTTTGCCGAGTAGCTGGTGTTTTCAATGCCGCCCGACCGTATAGGTCGTTATACATTTAGAGGAAACCTTCAGCCACACCTCTATCGATGGCACTGAGTGCCAGACAGGACCTACGACTCGTTCAGGGCGGCGTTGACCTTCGCGATGACGGCGTGTAGCGGCGTCGCCGTGGTCATCACCGCCACCACCGTCGTTTCGGTCGCGGGCTCCTCTCCCCTGAACGCGTCGATCACCAGCGCGAAGGCCTCCGCCGCGCTGGCGGTGATGTCGTCCTGCCCGCCACTGCGCAGCCAACGCCGCAGCACATGGTTGTTGGCCGCCGCGATCGCCGCGGCGGCCACCGCCGCCCTCAGGCTCGCCGTCTCGTCACCCTGCTCGGTGAACCGCGCCCGCAGGTAGCGGGCGAGCACGCGCTGATAGCGGTCGACGGTCGCGACCTCCTTGTCCCGCAGGGACGGAACCGTCCGGGTCAGGGTGAACCGCTTGAGCGACACGTCGAGTTCGGCGGCATAGGAGTCGAGGACCAGACCGACGGCCTCGCAGGCCACCTCCACCGGATCACGATCCGGGTCCGCGGCGGCGAACGTCTCCTCCATCTCGGCCACGATCTCGTCGTGGTTGGCGAAGAGCACGTCGTCCTTCGCGTCGAAGTACCGGAAGAACGTCCGGCGGCCCACTCCCGCGGCGGCCGCGATCTCGTCCACCGTGGTGGCCTCGTAACCCTTGGCCGCGAACAGGTCCACGGCCGCCGCGGCGAGCGCACGACGCAGTTTGCGCCTCCCCGCGGGGGTGGCGCCGGCTCGGGTCACCGGCGCTCGGCGCGGCGAATCGGTCATAGCGGGACGGTAGCAGCCACTTGCTAGTGGCACTGAGTGCCGTTAGGCTGTGCCGAGACCCCACTCCCCCGCTCGGAAGGCGCCGATGATGTCGCTGGACCACCAAGTGCTTCCGGTCGAGTCACGCTCGATCCGCCCCCGCGGCGACGCCTTCTACGGCCGTCTCTTCGGCTGGTCGCTGAAATGGCGGGGCCCGCAGCCGTTCCTGGTGCTGGAAGGCGGGATCTGCGCGGTCACGCTGCCCAAGATCAACGGCGCCCAGGTCCTCTCCCGGCTCGCCGACACCGGCTGCGGAGGTCCCGCCTTGGCGGTGCTGACCCAGCAAGGCCCGCGCGTGGCCATCCTCGCGGAGACCGACGGCCTGATTCCCCCGCGGATCTCCCTTCCGCAGCACGTCGAAGTACTCGCCTGGGGCACGCTGCTCCCCTTGCCCGCCGACTCCGGGCGCGCCGAAGCCCACGCCGAATGGCTTTCGGCGCCGGACCCTCGGCAGCGCTGGCTTCCCAGCCTGGACGCGGTCCTCGCCGCCGTCCGGCCGCGGTAACGCCCGCTGTTCACGCCGCCACCGACGCCTGCGCGGAAACGAGAAGTGCTCCACCGTCCGATTCGGACAGGGTGATCTCGAGGGTCGCGCCTTCGGCCAGCGGCGGCAGGTCGCTCAAGGTCACGCGGCCGATCAGCCGCTGGCCGCGGCGCGCGTGCGCCACACCGGAACGCCGGACCTCGATCCCCGACCGATGCCATACGCGGACGTTGCCCGCCGTCGCCGTGCGGCCACGCCACCGGCTCGCACACCAGGCCGCGAACGCGGCACCCGCCGTGTTGCACAGGACGTCGTCCAGCGAGCCCACGCGGCCGGCGTCCTGCCAGACCTGAAGACATTCGATCGACACGGACACCAGGAAAGCCGACAGAACGATCCGTGACACGGGCTTCGCCCAGCCGAAGCGCACCGGCAACAGGATCGCGAGCGGCATGAGCAGGAAGACGTTGCCCGCCAACTGGAACAAGGCGAGTTGCGGACGATCGCTGAAGACGGGCAGGACGTCCGCCAGCAGGTGAAGACTCACCGACGAACCACGCGCCGCCGTCGGTGCCGGCACGAAGACGATCAGAAGTACCACCGAAAGCGCTGCCAGCAAAGCGAAATCCAGTGCGACCACGAACGGACCGCGCCGTTTTCCGCTCAGGCGTGCGACGAATTCGGCGACACCCGCACCGGCCGCGGCGACGAGCAGCGACCACGGTGCGGCGGCCGAGAATGCCTGCCACCACCATCCCATGCACTCCCCTTTCGCCGATGATCGTCTTCGGCGAGGGTGGCAGCATCGTGAAGGCCAGACAAGAACCCCGGCTATTGTCGGTGAATAACTACCATCCGCGTTGATAGTTCACGGACTTCGATTGTCACGGCCGTGCGGTCAGCGCGGGGCCGATCCAGCGGCGGACCATGGCGCGCAACCGCTCGTCGGTGTGCGCCGGCGTCGACGGGAACTGCAGGAACGACAGGAACAGCCGCATCAGCATTTCGGCGAGCCCCTCGAAGTCGTCGTCGGTCGTGACGCCCACCGCCGCCCAGTCGACCGGCACGTTCCGGAGGATCCGCGCGCCGAGCGCGAACGACTGCGCCGAAGTGACCGCGACGGTGAAGACGTCGGCTTCCCCCGCTTTCAGCAGCAGCCCCAGATACGGCTCGTCGGGGACCGCTCGGACGCCGAACACCACCGATTCGACGGCGACCTCGGCGGGGTCGGCGAACGTGGCCAGATGCCGTTCCATCCGCCCGGCGAACTCCTCGACCCGGTCCAGCGCGACCGCGCTGAGGATGTCCGCGAGGCTCGGGAAGTAGCGATAGACGGTCTGCCGGGTCACGCCCGCTTCCGCGGCGACGTCCGAGAGGCTGGTCTTGGCGAGACCGACCCGGTCGATGCACGCCGTCGCCGCGTCGACGATCCGGCGGCGCGCCTCGCGCTCGGTTCCGGGCGGGTTCCCCCGCCATCCGTGGTGCCCCATGCGGCTCATCTTCCCCGAACGGGGAATCTCAGACGGTGGCAGGTGCCGCACGGCGCACGCGGTACAACGCGGTCAGCATCAGTCCGGCTGCCACGAAGCAGGCCAGCGCGTACAAGCCACTCCCGATCGAGGTGCCGTTTTCGACGACGCCGCCTATCCAGAACACGGCCATCCCGCCCAAATAGAGGGCGGGATACAACCGGGCGAAGGGCGCCAAAGGCCCTTCGGGACGGCTGTACCGGACGAAGATCCAGATACCGGCCAGCCACAGCAGGGCCAGCTCGACGGCGAGAACCCAAGCCTGCGCGGTCACGTTCCCGTCGAGGAGGCTCGACGGGAGCCCGGCGATCGCCATGCTCGGCGGGGTGAGGACCCCGGCAAGCCCGATGCGGGCCGCCAGTGACCACCCTCGCCGCGCTCCGCCCGCCAACCGCACCACCAGATAGGTCATGGCCCCCATCGATACGGACGCGAAGAGCAGCATGCTGGTCATGGGAACCGAATCCAGCGCCGGATGGTTGACGATCCGGTTGTTGTCGTTCCAGGCCCACCATTCCAGTCGCGGGCCGAGTTGGTCGAAGACCTCGTAGAAGACCTGGCAGGCGAAGGCCACGGCCACCGACCCGATCAAGGCTCCGCGGGCGCGGAAAATCCCGAGCGACCGGACGAGTTCGTAGGCGAGCTGACTGATCATCGGGTAGAACGCCACGATGTAGAGCGGCAGCCGATCCCACATGAACTGCACGGTGAACCGGTTGTGGGCGAAGATGAACCCGTACTGGCGCTCCAAGCCGAACCACTCCGGGAAGTACAGCGGCGGTTCGATGACGAAGAGGTAGACCAGCGAAGCGCACCAGAGCGCCAGGTTCGTCGAGTCGCCCTGGCGGTGCCGTCGGACGGCGTGCACCAGCGCGAACACGGCTCCGCCGACGACGAGCAGTTCCAGCAGCGGCATCGTCCAGTGAGCCTCCGTCCACGGTGCGCGGACCGAGAGCCACGGGGAGACGTCATGGCAGTCGAAGCCGAGTCCGCGGGTGACGGCTTCCGCGTCGGACCCGCATACGGCGCTCACCGGGAGACCGCTGCTTCGGCGGCGCAGCCTTTCGGCGAGTAGTCCGTGACCGGCGGTTCGGCCCGGGCGTCGAAGTCGAACGGGACCCGGTGCCGTCCCAGCGCGGCCCGGATCCGGTAGCGCAGGAGTCCCGCGATCACCCGCGGGTTCGTCATCATGTCGCGCAGCGATTCGTCGAGGTTGAACACCTTCGCGAAATGCTCGTCGACGACGTCGTCTTCGCGGGCGGCACCGACGATGAGCCTGAACGCCGGGCCGGACACGGCTTCGAGCAGCCGTCGCCTCCACTCCGGCGCCTTTTCGGTGCCCACCGCGCAGGCGTAGCCCTGGTCCCGAGCCATCGCCAGGCTCCACGGCACGTTGAGCAGCTTTCGTTGTGCCGCCAGGAACCGTGCGGAGAACTCGGGCCCCAGCCGCTCGGCGCGGGAGAGATGCTCGCGCAACAGCAGCGCCGAACCCGCGGCGGAGCTGATGCCCTGCGCGTAGAACGGATTGAAGGCGCAGATCGAGTCGCCGACGAACGCCAGGCGCTGGGGCGGAGTGCGGAGCCGGTCGTAGCGGCGCCATTTGTTCCCGGTCGATCGGGTCAGATGCACCTCGGAGGTCGGGGTGGACCGCTCCATCGCGGCCGCGAACAACGGCGCCCGCACGCGGCGGGCCGATTCGACGAACGCCTGGGTGGTGCGCGGCATTTCGAGTCCCCACGAGCCCATGCACGCGATGACCCGGTTGTCCTCGATCGGGAAGAAGTTCACCAGGAACTCGTGCTCGTCCGGGTGGGCGCCCTTGTCGGGGGTCGGCATGATCACCAGATGCCGCCACCACCAGGACGGCGGCCGTTCCTCGGGAGACGGCAGGTCGTACCAGCGCGAGGTGTAGGTGACTTTGGCGTCGAGGGTCCGGACTTCCGGTTCCGGCCAGCCGGCCGCCACCAGCCAGGCGGAGACGGACGAACCGCGGCCCATCGCGTCGACCACGAAGTCGGCGTCGATGCGCTCGTCGCGCTTGGAGAGGGTCACCCCGGTGACTTCGCCGTCCCGGGTGGTCAAGCCGCTCACCGCGACACCGTCGCGAATCAGGACGTTGGGCAGCTCCCGGACCTTGTCGCGCAGCACGCGTTCGATGAGGATCCGGGAGCCGTAGATCATCGTCATCGCGCTGCGTTTCCGCGCCGACCAGCCCTTTCCGTCGAGATACGCCGCGTCCATGGACGGCATCAGATGCAGTCCGCCTGCCGCGATGAGGTCGCCCTCGAAGCCGGGGAACAGCGCACCGATCGCGCGGCGGCCCGAGTTCAGCAGGAAATGCGGATGCTTGCTCTGCGGCACCCCGCGCCGATGTTCGGCCTCGGCGGGCAGTTCGTCGCGTTCGAGCACCACCACCTGGTCGAAGTACGGGGCGAGCGCTCCCGCGGTGCAGAGACCGGCGGCGCTGCCACCGAGGACGACGGCGGTCTTGCCGAGTCGCATGCGGACCAACTCCCGGCGTCATTCATACAGATTGACATTGGCTGTATGAATGTATGAACGACGCCGGGAACTGTCAAGAAGTGGTCGCGTCGATCAGGTCCCGGATCGCGGCGATACCCCGCGCCACCCGGTAGGGCGACTCCGTGCCCACGGAGACGCGGATGTGCCGGTCGCACGAATCGCCGTACGCGATGCCCGCCACCACGCTGACGGAGCTTTCCCGCAGCAGGCGGGTGGCGAACTCCATGGAGTCCAAAGTGGACCGGCCGAGCGAGGCGAACAGGTAGAACGTCGCCGAGCCCGGCAAGGTCTCGATGCCGATGTCGGCGAGCTGCCCGGCGACCTCGCGGCGCAGCTCCACGACCCGGCGGATCTGTGGCCGGGTGACGGCCAGGATGTCGTCGAAGTGTTCGGCGAGATACCACGACAGGATGGTCGGCGCGCAGGTGATCAGGTGCTGGTTGATCTTCAGCACCTGATCGACCAGCGTGCGGTGTGCGATGAGATAGCCGATCCGCCAGCCGGAAACGCCGTAGTTCTTGGACATCGAATTGATCGTGACGGTGTGCCGCAGTTCCGGATCGAACGAACCGCAGGCCCGGAACGGGGTCTCCGGCGGCACGAACTCGTGGTAGGCCTCGTCGGCGATCACCACCAGGCCCCGCGCGTCCGCCAGATCGTGCACGAACTCCAGCTCGGCGTCGGTGTGCACCCGGCCGGACGGGTTGTTCGGGTTGTTGATCACGATGGCCCTGGTCCGCGGCGTGACGTAACGAGCGAGGTCGAACACGCTCACGTCGTGCGGCACCATCACCGGAACGCCACGGCAGAGCCGCACCTGTTCGGGGTAGCTCAGCCAGAACGGCTCCGGCACGATCACCTCGTCCCCCGGTTCCAGCAGCGCGAGCAGCACCATGTAGATCGCCACCTTGGAACCGGCGGTGACGACGATCTCCGTGTCCGGGTCGACCGGGACGTCGAAATCGGCCCAGTACCCGGCGAGTCGCTGCCTCAGCTCCGGCAGGCCCCGCGAATGCGAGTAGTGATGCAGGCCGTGCGCGGCCAGATCGTCGAAGCGGGGCAGCGGCAGGCCGAAGAACGCCTCGCCGAGCGAGAGCGTGATGATGTCCCGTCCGGCCGCGCTCAGCTCGTAGACCAGGTTGTTGTACTTGATGGACAGCGCCTGCGCCGTACTGTCCACAAGGGACGACGGGCGGATCGGCGACTCGGTTCGGACACTGGACAATGGACTCGCTCCCCTACACGACCCGCGTCTGCCCGGTACCCCAGACGACGTTCTTCACGGTGGTCAGCGCGGTCAGCCCGATCGGACCGCGGACATGCAGTTTCTGGGTGGACACGCCGATCTCGACGCCGTAGCCGAACTCGCCGCCGTCGGAGTAGCGGGTCGAGGTGTTGACGAACACGCTGCCGGAATCCACTTCACGGGCGAACCGGCGCGCCACGTCGATGTCCCGCGCGACTATCGCCTCGGCGTTGGACGTGCCCCATCGGTCGATATGCGCGATCGCCGCGCCCACGTCCGGCACCACCCGGACGGCCAGCACCAGGTCGAGGTATTCGGTTCCCCAGTCCTCTTCGCTCGCGGCCACCGCCTTGGGCCAGACCTCGCGGACGGTCGCGTCACCGCGGATCTCCACGCCGGCGGCGGCCAGCTCGTCGAGTACGCCGGGCAGCCAGTCCTGGGCGAGTTCTTCGTGGACCAGCAGGGTTTCCATGGCGTTGCACACGCTGGGCCGGGAGGTCTTGGCGTTGATCGCGACCGCGGTGGCCATCGTCGGGTCTGCCGAACGATCGATGTAGACGTGGCAGTTGCCCGCACCGTCGATCACCGTGGGCACCGTGGCGTGACGTTCGACCGACGCGATCAGCTCCGGGCCGCCGCGCGGCACGAGCAGATCGACGAACTCCTTGGCGCGCATCAGTTCCTGGGCGGCGTCGCGGGACGGATCGGTGACCAGCTGGACAGCGGCCGCGGGCACTGCGTCGTGCCGGGCGATCGCGCTGTCCAGCGCGGCCATGACCGCCGTGTTCGTCGCCATGGCCATCGAGGAACCGCGCAGGACAGCGCAGTTGCCCGACTTCACGCAGAGTGCGGCGACCTCGGCGGTGACGTTCGGACGCGCCTCGTAGATCACCGCGACCACGCCGATCGGCTCGCGGACGCGCTCGATGAGCAGGCCGTTGGGCCTGGTCCAGCCGTCGACCACCTGGCCGACCGGATCGGGCAGATCCGCGATGGTCCGGATGGCCGAGACCAGGCCGGCCATCCGCCGGTCGGTCAAGGTCAGCCTGTCGACCAGCGTCGCCGAGACGCCGTTCTCACGGGCCGCGGCGACGTCCGCCTCGTTCGCCGCGATGATCCGGTCGCGGTGCTCCTCGATCGCGCCTGCCATGTCCAGCAGCAGCGCGTTCTTCCGTTCGGTCGTCAGCCCTTTGAGCTCGGTCCACGCCTCGGCCGCGGCGCGGCAGACGTCGGTCACTGACATGGCAGATCCTCCATGATCTGTACGTAGTCGCCGCCTTCGACGACGGGCGCGGCCGGTGAGCCGCCGGGCTCGACCGCGCGGCTCAGCGGGCCGCGGGCGAGCGGGAGCCCTTGCCGGTCACAGATGTCGACCACGTCGCCCGTCGCGGCGGCCCCGTGTACCGCCGCGACGTGGTGCTGGCATACGGGCTCCCCGTGGAGGACGGCCTCCCGGCCGGCCGGGGTGCAGTGAAGCGCCCCGGACGGCGGGTTCCGGAACGCGCGCCAGAGCGTTCCGATGCCGGGAGTCGCGCCGGTGACCGCACGCGGACGGAACACCGTGCCGGTGGGACGGCCACCATGCGCGGCGATCAGCACGTCGGGGTCCGCGCTCTCCGCGATGACCGTGCGGACCCCGCTGAACGTAGCGATCCAGCAGGCGCCGAGTTTCGTCAGCATGCCGCCGGTGCCGCCGTCGCCGATCGCGCCGCCCGCCTGCCGCTCGGTCGCGGCCGTGAGCACGGGTACTTCCTGGATGTGCCGGGCGCCCGGGGCCAGTTTCGGGTTGCTGTCGTAGAGCCCGGGCACGTTGGTCAGCAGAAGCAGCAGTTCGGCCTGGAGACAACCGCCGAGCAGCGCGGCGAGCACGTCGTTGTTGCGCACGCCGAGCGCGTCGTTCTCGTTGACCACCGGCACCATGCCCAGCGCCAGCATCGTGTGCAGGGTGTGCCGGACACCGCCGCCCCGGTCGTCGTCGACGAGGTCGGGCGGCGTGAGCAGGAGCTGGCCGGTCTGCACGCCGCGTTCGGCGAACGCGGCGTGGATGGCCGAATAGAGCTGTGACTGGCCCAGCGCGGCGGAAACCTGGAGTGCCACCGGATCGTCCACGGCCAGCGCGGGGTGCAGGTGACGGCCGATCGCGATCGCCCCGGAAGCGAGCAGCACCGGGCGCAGGCCCGCGAGGATTCCTCTGTGGACGGTCTCGCACAGCCTGTCGAGCTTGACCGGGTCCAGTCCGCCGTCGGTGATCAGCGAGGACGTGCCTATTTTGAGCACCACCCGGCCCTCCTGCGGCACCAGGTCTTCTGCAGGTGTCGCGGTGACGGGCAAGCTGTTGGTCGACATGGGGAAGATGCTCACCGCCGCCGATGTAGTACCGATGTGTTCGCGATACGCCGCCGGTGTACCGCCCCGTGGCGTGTCGCGGCACAGCACGGCTGCATCCCCGGAACATCGCCGGTACATCGGATCCGGCGACTCTCTCGGCATGACAGCAGAACTCCAGCTGGCCGACACGGCGACCCTGCCGCTCACCGAGTCCCAGAAGGGACTGCTGGTGGTGGACAGCTTGGTGCCGACGAAGCAGATCTACAACCAGGTCATCCAATTCGATCTCGATCCGGCCAAATGCGTCGCCCCTCTTGCCGAGACGGTGACCCGGGCGCTGGTCGCCCTGGTCACCGTCCAACCGGCGTTGCGCCAGGTCTTCCGGCTGCATCCGGAGATGCACGCCGTGCTGCGTCCCCCGCCCACCGCCGACGAGCTGCCCCTGGAGTCGGTCTCCGTGCCGCCCGCCGAGTACGCCGCGACCCTCGCCGCGCTCGGCCGCGACATCGGCCGGGCGCCGTTCGATCTGGAGACCGGGCCGGTGCACCGGTTCGGCTTCGTGCGCGCGGACGACGACAGCGCCGCGGCGATCCTGATCTGCGGGCACCATCTCGTCGGCGACGGGGTGTCCATGGGCCCGATCGTGCGCGACCTCGACCGCGCCCTCGCCGGCCCGATCGACGTCGCCACGTTGCGGGTGAGCCGGGAAGCCGCGCTGGGCAAGGAACTCAAGGCCCAGAACCGGGCGGCGGGCTCGACACGCACGGCCGACCAGGTCACCGCGTGGGCGGAAAGCCTGCGTGAAGTCCCGCCCCTCGTGCTGTACCCGCGCCCCGACCGTCCGCATCAGACCGAATTCGCCGGGCAGCGGATCTCCTGGACGCTCGGCGCGGCGGAATCCGAGCGGTTCCAGGCCACTTGCAAACGTCTCGGGGTCAGCCCGTTCGTGCTGCTTTCCGCGGTGTACGGCACGGTGCTGGCGCGGCACGGCGGGGTACCGCAGGTGCTGATCGGCAGCCCGTTCACCGCGCGCCGGACGATCGGGTCGTACGACCTGTGCGGTTTCTTCGTCAACACGTTGCCGGTCACCATCGACGTGGACTGGACCCGCACCGTCGACGAGCATCTCGACAAGACCGTCCGCGCGGCGGTGGACCACTGCCGCGCCGCGGTCGACGTTCCGTTCAACCAGCTGGTGGCGCAGGTGCAACCGGACCGGCCGAGTGACCGCAACCCCCTGTTCTCCTGCATGCTCGCCATGCAGGACACGTTCGATCCGGCGACCGGGACCGGCGCGGTGGTCGGCGCGTACGAACCGGGCAACGGCACGGCCAAGTTCGACCTCTGGCTGGGTGCCACCCTGGTCGACGGCCGATGGCTGCTCGAACTCGAGTACGACAGCGCGTTGATCCCGCCCGCGGTGGCCGATGGACTGCTGAAATCGCTGCGCACGGCCCTGTCCCGCGCGGTCACCGACGGCTCCGTGACCCTCGCCGAACTCTTCGACGACGCCTCGGCCGTGCCGAGCAGACGTCACGACGGGTATCCGGCGCACGTACCGGCCCCGACGCTGTACGAATGGTTCACCAAGACCGCGCGCCGGACCCCGGAAGCGGTCGCGGTCACCGAACCCGGCCGCACGCTCACCTATGCCGAACTTTCCCTGACCGCCGAGCGCATCGCCTCGGGGCTGGCGAGCCGGGGAGTCGGCCCGGGGGACGTCGTCGGGCTGCGGCTGGACTCGCTCACCGAGACCGTCACGTCGATCCTGGCGATTCTGCGGCGTGGCGCCACTTACCTGCCGCTCGAACCGAGTCTGCCCGCCGACCGGATGTCGTACATGGTGCGGCAGTCCCGCTGCCGGGTCGTGATCGGCTCCGGCGTCACGTTGCACGGGGTCGAGGTCGCACCGGCCGCCGACTTCGAGTCCGATGTGGACACCGAACTCGCCGCGACGGCCGACGCCCCCGTGTACGTCATGTTCACTTCCGGCTCGACCGGCCTGCCCAAGGGCGTGCTCATGGGCCATCGGCCGCTGCTGAACCTCGCCGCCTGGCAGATCTCCGCGCTGGACATGACCGCGGACAGCCGGTTCCTGCAGTACGCGCCCGCTGGTTTCGACGTGTCGTTCCAGGAGATCCTGCCGACGCTGCTGGCGGGCGGGACCGTGGTGTCCAGGGAACCCGCCGACCGGCGTGACTTCCCCGAACTGGTGCGCCGGGTCGCCGACACCGAGGTGACCCACCTCTATCTCCCCGTCGCGGCGCTGCGTCCGTTCGTGTTGTCCGTGCGCGCCAGGAGGGAACATCTCCCGGCGTTGCGGTTCCTGTGCGTGTCCGGCGAGCAGTTGCTGGCGGACGACGAGATCCGCGCGTTCGTCGACGACCATCCACAGTGCACCCTGGTCAACCACTACGGTCCGACCGAGACCAACGCCGCGACCACCTGGCGGCTGACCGCGGCCGACCCGCCGTGGGCACGCCATGTGCCGATCGGCCTCCCGTTGCCGAACGTGACGGCGTACGTCGTCGACGGCACCGGCCATCTCGCGCCGGCGGGCGTGCCGGGTGAGCTGCTGCTCGGCGGCCACGCACCCGCGGCGGGCTACGTCAACGACCCGGATCGCACCGCCGAACGGTTCCAGCCCGGCACGTTCTCGCCGGGCGAGACTGTCTATCGCACCGGCGATCACGTGGTACGGGACGAACACGGCGCCCTGATCTTCCTCGGCCGGAACGACACGCAGGTGAAGATCCGCGGCTACCGGGTCGAACTCGGTGAACTGGAGGCCGTGGCGGCCGGCCTGCCGGACGTCCGGCAGGCGGTGGCCGCGGTGCGCGGCGACGGGATCGACCGGCGGCCGCTGCTGTTCCTCCTGCCCGAACCGGGCGTGACACCGGACCACGAGCGGGTGCGGACCGTGCTCGCCGAACGGCTGCCGTCGTACATGGCGCCCGCGGACATCGTCGACATCGAATCGGTGCCGACCTCCCGCAGCGGCAAGACCGACCGGGCGGCGCTGGTGGCGCTGGCCGAGCAGGTGAGCGCGCGGCGCGCGGAGTCGCCCGCTCCCGCCGCGGAGTACGCCGACGACCTGGAGCGGGAGCTGGCCGCGATCTGGGCCGAGGTGCTCGGCGTGCCCCAAGTCGAGCGGGACCGCCCCGTACTGGAGTACGGCGCGCACTCGCTGAACATCTTCACCGTCGTGGGTCAGGTGCAGGAGCGGTACGGAGTGGCCGTGCAGTTGGTCGAGTTCTTCCGCTCGCCGACCGTCGCGACCCTGGCGACGCTGGTGCGGCAATGAGTGCGCCGGTACGCGAACGGCTGGTCACCCTGGTGCGGCGCAAGGACCGGCCGGTGTGCGTGATGCTGCCCGGAGCGGGCGGTGGCCTGAACCCGTATCTGCGGCTGGCTTCCCACCTGGGCAAGCATTACAGCGTCTACGCCGTGCGGGCGGCCGGGCTGGTACCCGGGGACACGCCGGAGGACAGCGTCGCGGAGATGGCCGACTCCGCGTTGGCGGCGCTCGACGGCCGCTCCCCCGCGCTCGTCTTCGGCTGGTCGCTGGGCGGCACCGTGGGCTGGGAGCTGTGCGTGCGCCTGGCCGACCGGGGGCAGCGGCCCGATCTGGTGATCGTGGACAGTTCGCCGCTGCCCCGGCACGCCTCGTCCGACGAGGACGAACGGATCAGGAAGCTCATCCTGGCGGGTCTCGGGCCCCGGCCGGACGAACAGACCGTCGCCAGGGTGGAGCGCGCGTTCCGGGCGCAGGTGCGCGCGCTCGCCGAGTACGCCACCGAACGCGAATACCCGGGCCGGGCGCTGCTGCTGATGTGCGCGGACGCCGACGATGGCATCTCGGGCCGGGCCGCCGCCCTGCGGCGGTGGGAGGAACTCGCGCCGGACCTGCGGACGGCGGAATTGGAGGCCGGGCACTACGAGGTGTTCGAGCCGCGGCACCTGGACCGGCTCACCAACGAGATCGACGTGTTCCTCGGCAGGGAATCGTGACCGCCGTGGCCGAGACGTACGACCGGGTCTGGTCGCCGTTGCTGGAGACCGTCCGCGCGGACGCGCTGGACTGCGTGCAAGCCAACCTCGCCGTGCTGGCCGACCGGCACGGCGGGGAGGGCACGCATCTGGCCCTCGGCGCCCCGCTGCGCTTCGACGTCGAAGCGGGACCGCGGGTGGCCGCGTCGGTCTCCTATCGGCTGGCCGCCGCGCAGGAGCAACTGGGCCTGCGGGTCGCGGGCCGATGGGAGGGCGTCGACGGCGCCCGGTTGCGTGAGCTCGCCGACAGGGCCGATCCGCTGTACGTGATCGCCGACGCCTATGACCTGGCATGGACGCCGTACGCCGGCCGCCGTCACACCGAGCACACGTTTCTTCTGTCCACATCGGACACCGTCGTCGACGCCTACCACGACGAGACCCCGTGGGGTCCGTGCCGTCCCGGCGTATGGCGGCTCTCCCCCGCCGAACTGGACGCCCTGCCGGCCTCGGCCACCGCGCTGCGATTCACCACCGAGCCGGTCGCTGAACCGCCGGACGTGCTCACCGCCAACGCGCGGGCGATGGCCGAGGCCGTCCCGGCGATCGACGCCTACCTTTCGGCAGACCACGGCGAAGATCTGGTGCTCGACATCTGGTTGCTCGGCCGGTCGCGGCTGCTGCACGCCGCCTGGCTCGCCCGGCACGACCGGCCGAGCCCCGAGGTCGACGCGCACGTCCAAGCCTGGCTCACGCTGGCCTCGAAAAGCTTCGTGGCCGCCCGTCGGTCCCCTGACGGCGCACCGACCGCGGCCGTGCTGGCGGACCTCGGCCGCCTGCTCCACGAGGACGTCGCCCTCGCCGCCCGGCTCGCCGCACGGGCGGCGGTCCTCGCCGCGATCCAGGAGGTGCTGCGGATCGACGACGCCACCGTCCGCGGCGCCATCGGCCTGCGTGAGCTGCCGAACTACAACTCCTTCGGGCTGGTCGAGATCATCGAGCGGGCCGAGACGCGGCTGGGGGTGGTGCTCGGCGATGAGGATCTGACTGCGGAAGCGCTGCGGGACGTCGACTCGCTGTGTGCGACCTTCGCCCGGCGATTGGCTGGTTGAGGGTGCTCGTGAGTGGCTAGGACGGTTATTGATGAGCAAGGCGAACCTGGTGTGCTCGTTGGCTGGATTGAAGGCTCCCTTCACCGCATTAGATGTCGTGATGGGAGCCTTCGGCGCTCCTGGTCGGCACCGTCCACATGAGCTTCTCTCGTTGGCCTCGGAGTCCTAGTGAGACTGGCCCGCAGGGGCTATTTGCAACATTCCGCTGTCCACAAAGGACACACAGGGCGCCCTGCGCGCCCGATATGGGAGCTTTGTTCGGTGGTCGTGAGTGATTTTGGTGGTTCTAACCCTCATTATCACTCACGACCCCCAAACAGAACGGATATATCGGCATCAATCGGGCATCTGATCGACGCGAAGTGTCTCTTGTGGACACTCAGGATCGGCGCGCCCACCTGCGGAGCGCGTGAAGGGCCCTTTCCCTCGGCTGAGCCGAGGGAAAGGGCCCTTCACGCGCGATCTGCGACCGCAGCGCTCCCCGTCACCGACCGGCCTCCCCCGCCTCGGCGGCCAACCGCCGCCGGTCGATCTTCCCACTCGCGTTGACGGGAAAAGTGTCCACGTGCTGCACGAACGCCGGAACCATGTACTCGGGAAGGCGCCGGGCGACGGCAGCGATCAACTCATCGGCATCGACCGGCTCACCGGTGTGCAAGGCGTGCAGCACGGTCACCCCACCCCGCGACGGCACGGCGAGCACCACCGCGTCGCGCACGCCCGGATGTGTCCGCAGCACGGCCTCGATCTCGCCGAGTTCGATGCGGTAGCCGCGGATCTTGACCTGATCGTCCAACCGTCCGATGTGGACGAGTTCGCCGTGTTCCCGCCGGACCCGGTCGCCGGTGCGGTACCAGTCACCCGCCCGCGGCGCGCCGTCGGCCACGGCGAACGACGTTTCGCCGCGGAAGAACCGGCCTTGGTCGTCCGCCGGGTCGAGGTAGCCGTCGAAACGCTGGCCGCCGCGGACGCACAGCTCGCCGTCTTCGCCCGCGCGCCCGTCTTCCGTGACCAGCACCGCGTCGAGCGCGTCGTGCACCTGGCCGATCGGCACGGTGCCGTTGGACGTCTCGGGCCACGACGCGGGATCGGCGGGCAGCCGGTACGCGGTGACCGTGACGGTGAGTTCGGTGGGACCGTACGCGTTCTCCACCACGCTGTTCGGCGCGGCCGCGGCCCAGGCCCTGGCTTGATCCATCGTCAGCTGCTCGCCGGCGAAGACGCTCCAGCGCAGATCGGGCATCGCCCCGGGACGCAGCCCGCGTAGCCGCCCGGCGAGCGACACCACGGACGGAACCGAGTACCAGTGGGTGATCCGCTTGCCGGTGACGAACCGGGCCGGGGTGAGCACTTCCGCTTCGGAGGGCACCACGAGGGTCGCGCCGGTACTCCACGAGACGAACAGGTCGAACACCGACGGATCGAAGGTCAGGTCGAACGTCTGGGACAGCCGGCAGCCGGGCTCGACCGCGTACCGCTCGACGCAGTGCGCCAGATAGCCTGCCACGTTCCGGTGCCGGATCGGCACGCCCTTGGGTGTCCCGGTCGACCCGGAGGTGAACAGCAAATACGCCACCGCGTCGGGATCGCCCTCGTAGGGCACGCTCCACGGTTCGGGCAGCTGGTCGGGCCAGTCGCCGAGCAGAGGCAGCGCGACGGCACCGGTGCCGTCCGCCACTTCCGCCGCGCCGACGTCATCGGCCACCACGACGTCGACCCCGGCCGCCACGCACATGGCCCGGTTGCGCTCAGGCGGGAACTTCGGGTTGAGCGGGACGACGATCGAGCCGAGCCGCAGCGCGGCGAGGTAACCGGCGTACGTGGCCAGGCCGCGCGTGGCGGGCAGGCCGACCGCGTGCGGACGCCCGCCCAGCGCCCGCACCAGCCCGGCCGCCAGTCTTTCGGCGAGCAGCCGGAGTTCGCGGTAGCTCAGGGCGTGCTCCTGGACTTCGATCGCCGGCGCGTCGGGGAATCTCCGCACGGTGTCGAGGAACCAGCCGTACATCGTCCCTTGTGGATCGATCACTTCCCGCTGCCTTCCGCGGCGGGGGCGTCGGCCTCGGCGACCGCGTCCGCGGTGATCACCCGCAGGAACGGGTAGACCATCAGCAGGCAGACCACCGCGAAGACGCCGAACGCGATCTGGAAGCCGAACAGTTCGGCCAGACCGCCCGCCACGGCCGCGGACACCGGGAGCATTCCCCAGGAGAGCAGTCTGCTCGCGGCGCCGAACCGGCCCAGCAGTTCGTTGGGTACCAGCGATTGGCTGATCACCCGCGAGTTCACCGTCCACATCGTCCCGCCGACGCCGGCGAGGAACGCGGCGACCCCGACCGGCCAGACAGCGGCCGGACCGGCGGGGATCACCGCGGGAACCCCGACCATCAGCACCGTGCCGACGATGTCGACGAACATCGCCCAGCGCCTGCCGATCAGCCGGTTGACCGGGCCGACCAGCACCGTGCCGAGCACACCGCCGGCGCCGAGGCTGGTGAGCAGGAACCCGTACTGCGCCGGGGTGAGACCAAGCGGACCGCCGACCGCGTACGCCGGGATCAGCGCATACCAGGCTGCCCAGCAGCCGGCCATACCCGTGATCAGCGCCGCCATCGTCCGCAGCAACCGGTGCCGCCACAGGAAGACCAGGCCCTCGCGGATCTCCGCCCTGGCCGGACGGCGCTCCTTCGGCTGCTTCACCGCGAAGTCGCCGACCAGCAGCGTCAGCAGCAACGCGCCGAACAGGTACACCGCGCCGCTCGTCCCCAGCGCGACGGCGAACCCGGCGGCCACCAGGAATCCGCCGATCGGCGCGCCCAGGAAGCTGAACGTGACGTACTCGGTCGCGGTGAGCCGCGCGTTCAGCGCCTGCCATCGGTTCTTCGGGGTCACCGAGGGGATGATCGACATCGCGGACAGCTGCGCGACCACCTCGGCGACCCCCAGCACCAGTGCCACGGCGAGGATCAGCGGCAGGTTCACGACGTCCACCGCGACCGCGGCCAGCATCACCGCCATCGCGGCCATCCTGGCGAATTCGGCGCCCACCATCAGCGACCGCCGGTTCTTGCGGTCCACCAGCACGCCGATGTGCAGCGCGGTGACCAGCCACGGCAGGGTCAGCATCATCGCCACGGCGGCGATCGACGCCGGTGAGTCGGTCACCGTGGTGGCCAGCAACGGAAGCGCCACCCGCATCACCGCGTCGGCGGTGTTGGTCGTGCCGGTGAACGAGATCAGCAGCCACTCGTTGCGCCGCGGCGACGGCCCGGTCCCGGTCGCGGGGGCGGGCACGGTCGAGGGTCGCTCGGACACAGCTCCTCCAAGATCACGCTGACGGTGTGGTGGTGGTCCGGAGCCCCACGATCGCGCGGGCGATCTCCGCGATCGCCGGGGCTCGGAGCATCCCGTAGTGGTCGGCCTCGACCTGGATCAGTCGTGGTGGCGCGGAGAACCGACCAGTCCACTGATCCACCTGGTGGTCGGCCAGCTCCGCCCGGACGAGCAGCGCGGGCGCTTCGAGCGGGCGTTCGCTGACGTACGAACCGACCGCGTCGGTGTGCCGGTTGAACGTCGTCCAGCGCTCGAGGAGCATCGCCACCGAAACCGGCTGGCCGCTCGCCGTGGCCAGCCGGGCGGCCAGTACCCGCATCGCCAGTTCGGGATCGCCCGGCGTGGTCTTGGCGGGCGTGCCGTCGAGGGTCGCGCCGAAGGTCGCGGCCATGTTCTCGCTGAAGACCTCGTACACCACCGCGTCCCGCACTTCGCGAGGAATGTCGTGCCGGACCGGCGGTGTCGAGTCAAGCAGCACGACCGGTGGCGGGGTCCCGTGGCCGGTGGCCGCCATCTCGAACGCGATCTGCCCGCCCATCGACCAGCCGCCGAGCAGATCGGGGCGCAGGTCCTCGGCGTCGAGATCGGCGCGGAATCTCGCGGCCATGGCCGGGATCGAGTCCAGCGGAGCGCGTTCCTGCGACGCCGTGACCCGCCAGTCCGACGGCAGTTCGGCCACCAGCTCGCGGTAGTCCCGCACGGTGCCGCCCGCGCCGGGCAGCAGATGCAGATGCGGGCCTTCACCGTCCTGGAGGACGACCAGCGTGCTCCCGTCGTCGACGCCGGCGCCGCCGTCGAGCTGCTCGGCCGCCTTGCGCGGGGTCGGCTCGGTGAGCCATCCGGTGATGTCCAGCGTCACTCCGCTTTCGGATTCGAGGGCCGACGCGAACTGGACGACCTTCAGCGACCGGCCGCCGGTGGCGAAGAAGTCCTCGTCGGCTCCGGTCGGCGCAGTGCCGAGCACTTCGGTCCAAACGTGGCGAACCTGGTCGAGCGACGCGGATTCCGGCATCTCCGTGGTGTCCAGATCCGCCGTCGTGATGGTGTGCTCCAGATAGGCGGGCGCCGTCCTGGACCCGACCTCGATGGTGCCCACCGGCAGCTCCGGGTCCAGGCCGCCCTCGGCGAGGACCCGGTCGATGTCCTGGAACAGCCGCCGCGCGGTCGAATGGTCGAACCGGCCGACGTTGTACTCCGACTCGACGATGTATTCGCCGTCGAAGTCGAACACCCCGAACCCGAGATCGGTGCGGGCGGCCCGGTTCGGCGCGCGCTGCAGCGTCAGTTCGACGTCGCCGAGCCGCAGCCCGACCCCGATCGACCCGTACCAGGTGACCAGGATCGGGATCGCGTCCCGCAGCCGCGCCTGCGCCGATTCGGTGAGCGCGCCGTACACCAACGAAAACGGCACCGTCTGGTGCGCGAGGCTGTCCCACATACCGTCGCGGACCCGCTCGACCACCGTGCCGAACGAATCGCCGTCCTCGACGACGGTCCTGGTGACCAGGACGTTGGCCAGATACCCGACCAGCGCCTGGTCCTGGGGTGTCATCCGGTTGGCGCTGACCAGGCCCGTGCAGACCTCCGGGCCGGCGCCGCCCCGCGCGAGCACCGTCTGCAGCGCGGCGAACAGCACGCTGAACGGCGTGGTGAAGTACCGCTTCGCCAAGGTTCCGATGCCGTCGACGGCCTCCTTGCTGAAGACGAACCGCACCATCCCGCCCTTGTTGCCGGTGCCGGTGTAGGTGTGCCGGTCCGCGACCAGGGTCGTGGTCACCGCGCCGTCGAGCTTCTCGCGCCAGTACTTCAGGCTCGCGTCCCAGCGACCGTCGGTGCGGGCGGCGTTCGAGGCCAGGATGTGTTCGCGGAAGGACACCTGAGGCTCGCCGCCGAATTCCGGCTCCTCGCCCGCCACCGCGGCCGCGTAGGCCTTGGCGAAGTCGTCCATCAGCAACTGCATCCCCCAGCCGTCGACGAGGGCGTGGTGGACGGTGACCAGCAGCTCGTGCTGGTCGCCGACGGTCACCGCCACCAGCCGTGCCGCCGGGGCCACGTCCAGCGCGAGCGGACGCTCCTGGATCTCCCCCGCGATCGACCGGAGCAGGGGCTCCACCGGCACGGAACCGGGGTCTTCGATCTCGATCCGCTGCGGCTCGACCTCGACATGGTCCACAATGGACACCATGATCGCGCCGTCACGGTGGTGCAGGCTCGCGCGCATCGCCTCGTAGCGGTCCACCACGGCCTGCCAGGCGACCCGCAAGGCGTCGAAGTCCAGCGGCCGGTCGGCCTTCAGCGGCCAGGTCTGGTTGTAGACGGACTTGTTCTTGGCCCTCTGGTGGATCCACCAGAGCATCTCCATGAGGGCACTGGCCGGGAACATGCCGGTGTCCGTCGCGACGGGAGCGTTCAACGGAATTCCTTTCCGGTTATCGGCGGACGATCGGCAGGATCTCTTCGGTCAGGCCCTTGCGGTCGACCTTTCCGTTGGCGGCCAACGGAATGCTGTCGCGCTGGTGGTAGCCCCTCGGGCGCATGTAGACCGGGAGCTCGTCGAGCAGCCGGACGAACTCGCTCTCGTCCACGGGGTCACCCGCGTAGACCGCGTGCAGGTCCACCTCGCCGTCGGCCGCGGTGAGCGCCACCACGACCACTTCGGCGATCGACGGATGCCGCCGCAGCGCCGATTCGATCTCGCCCAGTTCGACCCGGTTGCCCCGCACCTTGATCTGGTCGTCGACGCGGCCGAGGTGGACCAGCTCGCCGCTTTCCCGGCGCACCCGGTCTCCGGTGCGGTACCAGTGCGCCGGGGTCAGCGGTTCGGTGCCGTCGTAGACCGCGCCCCGCTCGCCGTCGAAGGACAGGAATCGCCCGGCGTTGTCGCCGGAGTCCAGGTAGCCGGGGAAACGCTGTGGGCCGCGCACGCACAGCTCACCGTCCGAGCATTCCCGCAAGTCTTCGTCGAGCAGGACGTAGTCCAGATGCGGGAAGATCTCGCCGATCGGCATGGACCGGTTCGAGGTGACCGGCCAGTCCGCGCGCTCGGCGGGCACTTCGTAGCCGGTGCAGATGACCGTCAGTTCCGTCGGCCCGTAACAGTTGTGGATCTTCGCGTTGGGGGCGGCCGCGCGCCACACCTCGACCTGTTCGAGGTTCAGCGGCTCGCCGCCGAACATGCCGCGGCGGAGATTCGGCATGCTGCCCGGGGCGAGTGCGCGCAGCCTGCGGGCGAAGGAGATGATCGACGGCACCGAAAGCCAGTGCGTGAGCCGTTTCTCGTTCACGAAACGCACCGGCGTGAACACCTCGCTGTGCTGCGGAACGCACAGGGTCGCCCCGGTCCCCCAGGTGGCGAAGAGCTCGACGATCGAACCGTCGAAGAAGAGCTCGAAGGTCTGCGAAACCCGGCAGTCGTCGGCGAAACCGAACCGCTGGATGTTGTCTTCCAGCAACGAGGAGACGCATTCATGCGTGACCGGCACGCCCTTGGGGCTCCCCGTCGAGCCGGAGGTGTAGATGATGTACGCGACGTCGCCGTCGCCGGAACCGATCTCGGGCAGCGGCTCGCCACCGTCCAGCAGGGCACGCCACCGGTCACCGGTCAGGTCGACGATCGGGATCCCCGACTGCCGCGGGTACTCCGGCAACTGCTTGGCCGAGGTGTCGTCGACGATCGTCACGTCCAGTCCGGCGTCCTTGGTGATGACCAGGTTCCTGGCGACCGGTGCGCCCTGGTTGAGCGGCACCACGGCCGCGCCGAGCCGCTGGATCGCCAGGTAACCCACGTAACTCGCGAGGCTGCGTGACGTCAGCAGGCCGACGCGGTCCGGCCGCCTGCCCGCCGCCGAAACCAGGCGTACCGCCATCCGCTCGACGGCGGCCCGCAATTCGTCATAGGTCAAGGTGAGCCCGGCGACTTCGATCGCCGTCGAGGAACCGGAACCCGCCACCGTGTCGCCGAACCAGTCGAAGAGCCTGCGTGTCGTCATCGCGCACCCCCGTCCTGGCCGGCGGTGGCCAGATCGGCCAGCCAGCGTTTCAAGTCGGCGACCGTGTGCAGATCGACCAGCCGGGTGGCGTCGATCTCGGCGTCGTCGTCGCCCGCCACGTCGACCGCGAGACGCAGCAACGCCAGTGATTCCAGCCCCGCGTCGAGCAAGGGCGTCGAGTCGTCGAAGGTGAAGGTCGCGTACCGCGTGATGATCGCGTCGAAATCGACAATCGTGTCACTCATGGGCATTTTCTCCATGGGGCCGGGGCTTCGTCACCGAGACCATCGCCGTCGCGGCTGTTCTCTCGATGTACTCGGGTTCTAAAGCCGTTGTTGTTGCCCGGATTCGCCGCCTTTCACCTGGCGGCCGGCTTTCCAGACGTCGGTCACGTGCGCCGGATCGGCGAGGACACCGATGTCCAGTACCGGATCCGCGTCCAGCAGGAGCACGTCGGCGTCGTAGCCGGCCAGCAGCTGCCCCGAGCGCGGCGCCTGCGGGCCGAGCGTGTCGGGCGCGACGGCCGTGGCCATCTCGATCGCCTCCAGCGGGGTGGCACCGCCCTTGACCATCAAAGACAACTCGATGCCGCCCTTCCCCCACTGCGTCGGCCGGTCGGGGCCAGTCATCGCGAGGTCGGTGCCCAGCGCGATGGTGACGCCCGCCTCTCGGGCGAGCGCGATCGCGTCGAGATGCCGCCCGGCCACCTCCTCCAGCTTTCGCTTGGCATACGGCGGAACCAGGTCGCTGGTGAGCAGCAGGTGCATGATCGCGCGCGTCGGCACCAGGATCGCGCCGGTCTCGCGCATCGCCGCGGCGGCCTCCTCGTCCAGGTAGGTGCCGTGCTCGATGGTGCGCACCCCCGCCTTCAACGCGGCCATGATGCCCGGCTTGCCGTGGCAGTGCGCCGCGACCACCCGCTCGGCCTGGCCTGCCACCTCGACGATCGCCGCCAGTTCGGCGTCGGTGAACTGCTGGTGATGCGGATGGTCCACTTCGGACAGAACGCCGCCGGAGGCGAAGACCTTGATGAGCCTGGCGTTGTTGCGCAACTGCTCGCGAGCGGCCCGCGCGCATTCGGCCGGGCCGTCGGCGAGCCGCAGTTCGCCGCCGAGATGCCCGAAGTCGTTGATCCACGGGACGGGGAAACCGTGCACGTCGCCGTGCCCGCCGGTGGTCGACAACGCCGTGCCCGCGCTGTAGATCGTCGGTCCTTCGATGGTGCCCTCGGCGACCGCGCGGGCCAGATGGATGCCGAGACCGCCGACCTCGCGAATGGAGGTGAAGCCCGAGTCGAGGCAGGCCAGCAGGTCCGACACGCACCGCGCCGACCGCAACGCGATCGGCTCGTGCATCAGATCGTGCAGGTCCGCGCTGCGCAGGCCCATGAAATGCCCGTGACAGTCCCACATTCCGGGCATCACGGTATGCCCGCGGGTGACGTCGGCGCCGGGAGTGGACGGCGCCTCGTCACGCGGACCGGCGTAGCGGATCCTGTCGCCCTCGACGATCACGACACCGTCGACGATCGGTGCGCCGCGTCCGGGAATCAGTTGAGAGGCTTCGATGCGTTGCTGCATGCGGGCCAGAGAAGCAGACCGCGACCGCTCCGGTCACGCGGCGACGATTGCACACCGCGAATCGCCGCTCACGGAAATATGATCGTCAGGCCCGCCGGAAATCCATGATCCAGTTGAGCTCCCACGTCTCGCCGTCGTCGACCGAGAAGGCCTGTTCCCAGCGGGCCGAATCCTCGGTGATGTCCGACCAGACGAACCGGACCCGCACGGGGGTGCCGCCCTCGTTGTCGTCGCCGTGGAAGACCCCGCGGCCGTCGCTGAAACTGCCGACGACAGGCGGGAAGAGCCTCCCGGTGTCGCTGCTCGACCAGTTCAGCGACCACTTCTCGGTCGCGGGGTCGAACAGGCGCAGGGTCAGGCCCCGCACGCCGTCCGGGAAAACGATCTCGTCGACATTCGCCTTTCCTTCGAAAAGGCTCCAACACTTCGCGGGTGCGGTGAATTCGACCCAGTCGTCGCTGCCTGCCAATCGCTTGGCGAGGCGGCGGTTGTGGACATTCCACGAGCCTACGAGGAAATCGAAATCGCCCATGCGGAAACGGTAGCACGCCCCGCGGCGAAGGCCTTGGGCTTTCGCGGCGGGGCGTGTGGACGCGGTCTAGCCGTGGAGGGACACCGGTAGCGAGACGAGGCCGTGCATGATGGTGCTGGTCTTCCAGCGGAGCCGTTCCGGTTCCACGGCCAGCGCCAGGTCCGGAAACCGTTCCAGGAGCCTGCCGATGCCGATCTCCACCTGCAATCGGCCCAGCGGCGCGCCGGCGCAATAGTGGATGCCGTGCCCGAAGGCGAGATGGCTGCCGAGCCCGCGGGTGATGTCCAGGCTGTCGGCGTTCGCGAACTTCTCCGTATCCCGGTTCGCCGACCCCAGCGCCACCACGACGATCTCGCCGGCGGGAATGGTCACGCCGTCCAGGGCGATGTCGTCGGTGGTGAAGCGGAACGTCGCCAGGCTGACCGAACCCTCGTAGCGCAGCAGTTCCTCGACCGCGGCGGGCAGCAACGACGGATCCGCCCGCAACCGGGCGAGCTGGTCCGGATGGCGGAGCAGGGCGTACACCCCGTTGCCGACCATGCTCAACGTGGTGTCGTGCCCGGCCACCACGAGCAGGAACACCATCGCCACCAGTTCGTCTTTGCTGAGCCTGTCCCCTTCTTCGGTCGCCTGGACCAGCGCGCTGAACATGTCCTCGCCCGGGTCGGCGAGCTTCGCGTCGATCAGGTCTTCGGTGAACTTGGCGACCGCGGCCGAAGCCGTGGCCACTTCCTCCGGCGTGTGGTTGGCGCCGACGAGCGTGTTCGTCCAAGTACGGAACACTTTCCGGTTCTCGGGTGGAACGCCGAGCAGTTCGGCGAGCACGGTGATGGTCAGCGGGGCGGCGAGATCCTCGATCAGTTCCGCTTCCCGCGATCCGGCCATCTTGTCGAGCAGTTCCCCGGTGATCTCCTCGATCCGCGGCCGGAGGAGCTTCACCCGGCGTTCGGTGAAGGCCTTGCCGACCAGTCTCCGCAATCTGACGTGATTCGGCGGATCGCTGTTGAGCATATGCGCGGCGAGTTCGTCGTCGACCGACGCGGGCGCCTTGTCAGGCGACTCGGCGTGCCGGGCGAACAACTCGTTGACCCGCCGCCCGTCCTTGCTGATCCGCGGGTCCGCCAGCAAGGCGCGGGCGTCGTGGTAGCGGGTCACCATCCACACCTTGATGCCGTGCGGCATCATCACTTGCCGGGGCGGGCCCGCTTCCCGCAACCGCGCGTACAACGTGTAGGAATCCTGGACGAAGTCGGCCGAGAGCCTTTCGACGTTCGTCGTTCGACGGCTTTGCATCAACGTCCTCCACGCGTCCGGCGGGCCGGACACGGTGTCTTGTTCGAGGCAGGGTCATTCGAGGGGCGCCAGCACCTCGCCGGTCGCCACGTCCACGACGCGGATCGCCTCCCGTGGGCAGGAATCGGCCGCGGCGAGCACTTCCTCGTCGGCACCGATCTCGGCGTCGACCGGCTGCGAGCGATCGCCGACGATCCGGAACCGATGCGGAAGATCTCCCACGCACACCCCGGAACCCATGCACGAGTCCTGGTCCACGACGATCCGCCAGCGGCGACCGCTCTCGGTCATGTCAGTCTCCTTGGATTCGACCGTTCAACTGCCGCTCCGGGTCCAGTTGAACGAAGGAGCCCGATGGTTCACGGGAACGGCTTGTGGCGCAAGGTGTTCTCTCCCTTGAACGCTGCCGATCGACGGTTGGCCGGGTTGGTCGTGAGTGGCGATTCGGGTTAGAACACGACTCGCCACTCACGACCGACCCGGCCGAATCGAGACCGGAACCTCCAGAGGTGATTTTCCTTGCTACGAAGACTTTATGCCGGCCTGTGCGCCGTCGTCCTCGTCTCCGGCTTGACAGCCGGCATTCCGGCCGCGACCGCGGCACCCGCGGTCCCGGTGACCGCCGAACCGCGCGGCGGGGACGACCTGCCCGGCCCCGGCGACGTCCAGCGCCGGAAACTGCGGCAGCAGGCCCTCGCGGAGGTGTTGAAGGGCAAGGAAGTCGCCGAACGACGCGGCGCGAGCACTGTGACGAAGACGCGCCGCGGCGGTGTCGACGAGTATGTCGAGCTGGCGCGGGAATCGACCGACCGGATCTTCGTGGTGCTCGCCGAGTTCGGCGACCGGCGGCATCCGTCCTACCCCGACGTCGACACGAACCCGGCCATTCCCGGCCCGGTACGCTTCGACGGCCCGCGTCGCGACCAGATCCCCGAGCCCGACCGGCGCGTCGACAACACCACCATCTGGCAACCGGACTACGACCGCCGCCATTACCAGGACCTGTACTTCTCCACCGCTCCCGGCGCCGACTCGGTCGCCAACTACTACCGGAAGCAGTCTTCCGGTCGTTTTTCGGTCGAGGGCATGGTCACCGACTGGACCACGGTGCCCTACAACGAAGCCCGGTACGGACGGTCGAACGGTTTCCCGTGCGCGGGCGTCGTCTGCGCCAACGCGTTCGACCTGGTGACCGACGCCGCCAACGCCTGGTACGAGGGGCAACGCGCGGCCGGCCGGACACCGGAACAGATCCGGGCCCAACTCGCCACCTTCGACGTCTGGGACCGCGACGACTTCGACCGGGACGGCGACTTCAACGAACCGGACGGCTACCTCGATCACTTCCAGATCGTGCACGCCGGGGCCGATCAGGCAGACGGGGACCGGGTCCACGGCGAGGACGCCATCTACAGCCACAGCGCCTACGCGTTCGCCAACACCACCACCGGCCCGCGGGGCAACCGTCGGGGCGGAACCCAGATCGGTGACAGCGGAATCTGGGTCGGCAACTACACCATCCAGCCGGAAAACGGCGGTATCAGCGTGTTCTGCCGCGAATTCGCGCACGACCTCGGGCTGCCCGACCTGTACGACACCAACGGCGGCGCCAACAACGTCAGCTGGTGGTCCCCGATGGCGCAGCAACGCGTCTCCGGACCCGGCGAGGTCATCGGCACGCGCATCAACGATCTGGACGCGTGGTCGAAACTCCAGCTCGGCTGGCTCGACTACGAGGTCGTGGTGGCGGGCCGGACCCGCACCCTCGAACTCGGCCCGCACGAATACAACTCGGCCAAGGCCCAAGGGGTCGTGGTCGTGCTGCCCGACAAGCAGAAGAAGTTCCACTATGGACAGCCGCTCGCCGGGCTGAACCAGTGGTGGAGCACCAAGGGCAACAATCTGTCCACCACCATGACCCGGCCGATCGACCTGACGGGCAAGACGACGGCGTCGCTGACCCTGAAGGCCCGTTTCGACATCCAGCCGGATTTCGACTTCCTCTACACGCAGGTGTCGACGGACGGCGGCGTCACGTGGACCTCATTGGACGGAATCGCCGGTGGCGCGCCGTTCCAGCGGGACTTCGGTGGCCAGCCGGGGTTGTCCAGCAGCTCGGGTGGGAACTGGGTGGACATGACCGTTCCGCTCGATGCCGTGGCGGGCAAGAAGGCCCTCGTCCGCTTCCAATACCGAACCGACGGCGCTTTGGCGCGTAACGGGTTCTTCGCCGACGAGATCTCGATCGTCGGGGACGGCGCGCCGCTGCTGACCGACGGAGCGGAGAACGGCGCGAACGGCTGGCAGCTCGACGGCTTCCGGACCGCGGGTGGCACCGAGACCCGCTCGTTCGACAACTTCTACCTCGCGTCGAACCGTACCTACGAGTCTTATGGGCAGTATCTGCGCACGGGTCCCTACAACTTCGGGTTCCCCGACCGGCCCGCGTTCGTCGAGCATTTCCCGTACCAGACCGGGCTCGTGGTGTCCTATTGGGACACGTCCGAAATGGACAACAACACCAGTGAGCATCTCGGCTCCGGGCTGATCCTCCCGATCGACGCGCATCCAGCGCCGATCTACAACATCGAGGGGGTGCCGTGGCGATCCCGGATCGCCGGCTACGACATGCCGTTCTCGCTGCGCAAGGCCGACTCGTTCACACTTCACGTCAACGGAAAGCCCAGCTACATCCGGGGGCAGAACGCCGTGCCGCTGTTCGACGACACCGGGACGTTCCTGTTCCCCGAGCAGCCGAACGCCGGTGTGCTCCTGCCGGCCACCGGGACCACGATCCGGGTGCTTTCGCAGCACGGTACTTCGATGCGGATACGGGTGGACCTCAAGTAGTGGGCGTCTCCTGGGGCTGGTCCGTGAAGGCCTCCTTGAGGGACTCTGGGTCCCTCAAGGAGGCCTTCACGGAATGGATGATCGCCACGTGTGTCCCATGTGCACCAGCAGTCACAGCGGTCGCGCGTGAAGGGCCAGGACCAGAGCGCGCCGGGTCGTGAGTGTTTTTGGTCGTTCTAACCGCCTTTGCCACTCACGAGGCGCGCCCCATGCAGTCCGTGAAGGCCTCCTTGCCTACCTTCAGGGTAGGCAAGGATGCCTTCACGGACCTGCGGCCGACGGAGACCAACATTCAGAACGACCCAAAACACTCACGAGGCCTGCGTGCAGGAAGCGTGCGCGTTGACCACTCGCCGCTCCGACGGCGGGTGACGTTCGAGCAGAGCGGCCGGCCGCACGGGACGCCGTACGAGTTCGCCGCCGCAATTGGGGCAGACGCCACCGAAGCGGTCTTCCGCGCAGCCAGGGCAAAAGGTGCACTCGAACGTGCAGATCCGCGCGTCCACCGAGGGCGGCAGATCCCGATCGCAGCACTCGCAGTTCGGCCTGATCTCGAGCATGCCGCGGACTCTACCCGAGGCGCCTGTTCACCTGAGCGATATCGGATCGGGAGGCGATCCACGAGACTCCATCCCCTGACCGCCGAGCAGGTTCTGGAGGGTTCAGTGAGCAGTGACGACTCGAACGAGGGCGGAATCTCCCGCCGCGGCTTCCTCGCGCGGACCGCGACGGCGTCCGCGGCACTGGCCGTCGCCGGACCGGACGCGGCGGGCGCGGAGCCGGACGGCCGGGGAGACGGTCTCGTCGACGTGGAGTTGCGGGTCAACGAGCGCGTGGAGCGGCTTCGGCTCGATCCGCGCGTGACATTGCTCGACACGGTACGCGACAGGCTCGGGTTGACCGGGACGAAGAAGGGCTGCGACCGCGGTCAGTGCGGGGCGTGCACGGTGCACGTCGACGGACGGCGGGTGCTGTCCTGCCTGACGCTGGCGGGCTCCGTCACCGGCAGACGGGTCACCACCATCGAGGGGCTGGCGCGCGGCTCAGCGTTGCATCCGGTGCAGCAGGCTTTCCTCGACCACGACGGTTTCCAGTGCGGCTTCTGCACTTCCGGGCAGATCATGTCGGCGGTCGCCGTCCTCCGGGAAGGGCAGGCACGTTCGCCGGAGCAGATCCGGGAGCACATGTCCGGCAACCTCTGCCGTTGCGGCGCGTACGGCTCCATCGCCGACGCGATCCGGGCCGTGGGAGCGGCGGACTGATGCGGCCCTACGACTTCACGGTCACGCGCGGCGTGGCCGAAGCGCTCGACCGCGGCGGCGCGCCGGGCGCGGCCTATCTCGCGGGCGGCACGACGCTGGTGGACCTCATGAAGCTCGAAGTGCTGACACCGAGCCGGGTGGTCGACATCAACCGCCTGCCGCTGACCGGGGTGTGGACGGACCGGCACGGGCTGCACATCGCCGCGCTCGAGCGGATGAGCGACGTGGCCGCGCATCCGCTGGTGGGTGCGCGGTATCCCGTGCTCGCCGAGGCGCTGCTGGCCAGTGCCTCGCCTCAGCTGCGCAACATGGCCAGCATCGGCGGCAACCTGTTGCAGCGCAGCAGATGCGGCTACTTCCGGGACACCGCCACGCCGTGCAACAAACGAACCCCCGGCTCCGGCTGCCCGGCGATCACGGGCGCCAACCGCTCGCACGCCATCCTGGGCACCAGTGACGCCTGTGTGTCCACGCATCCGAGTGACCTCGCGGTGGCCCTCGTGGCGCTGGACGCCTCGGTGCGGCTGACCGGCCGGGGAGGAACGCGCGACGTCCGGCTCGACGGGTTCTACCGGCTGCCCGGCACCACGCCGCATCTCGAGAATGACCTCCGGCCGGGCGAGCTGGTGACCGAGGTGACCGTGCCCCGGCTCGCCTGGGCCGATCGGTCGGCCTACGTGAAGGTGCGGGACAGGGCCTCCTACGAGTTCGCGCTCGTGTCGGTCGCCGCCGCGGTGCTGGTCCGCGACGGCGTCGTGCGGGACGTGCGGCTCGCGGCGGGCGGGGTCGGCACCCGGCCGTGGCGGTTGACCGCGGTCGAGGACGCACTGCGCGGCAAGCCGTTACGGCTCGAAGTCGTCGAAAAGGCCGCCGCGGCCACCGAGGGAGCCCGTCCGTTGGCCCACAACGGTTTCAAGGTGCCTCTGCTGAAACGCACGATCACCCGTGCCCTGATGAAGCTGGCGGACCGGCCATGACCTCGATTTCCCGCGTCGAAGGACGGCTCAAGGTCACCGGGGCCGCCCGCTACTCCGCCGACTACCCGGTCGACGGTCTCACCAACGGCTACCTGGTGCTGAGCACCATCGGACGCGGCACCATCCGCGGCATCGACACGACCGCCGCGCGCCGCTCCCCCGGCGTCCTCGCCGTGTACACCCACGCCGACCCGCTGCCCCTGTTCGGCGGGGCCGAATCCGGCATCGGCCACAACTGGCTTCCCCTGCGGGACGACCAGGTTCGCTACCACGGGCAGATCATCGGCCTGGTGGTCGCCGAAACCTTCGAACAGGCCCGCGACGCCGCCGCGCTGGTCCGGGTGGACTACGCGAGTGTCCGGCCGCGGACGTCGCTGCGTGACGGCATGCCCGGCGCCACCCTGCCGGAGGACGTCAACGGCGAGCCGCCGCTGCTCGATCTCCTCGCCGACGGGGTCGGGTCCATCGACCAGGCCCTCGGCGCGAGCGAAGTGGTCGTCACCGCCACCTACACCCAGCCGATCGAGTACCACAGCGCGATGGAACCCCACGCCGCCATCGCGGTCTGGCGCGACGGCTACCTCACTCTCTACTCCGGGGCACAGGCCCCGCAGCTCGCCGCCGGGACGATCGCGGCGACGGTCGGCGTCGACCCTTCTCGTGTGCACCTGCTCAGCCCGCACGTCGGCGGCGGGTTCGGCAACAAGATCCTCACCTGGGGGCATCCCGTCCTCGCCGCCGCGGCGGCCAAGGCGCTCGGCCGTCCGGTCCGGATCGTGCTCACCAGGGAGCAGACCTTCGGCGTCACCGGCCACCGCTCGGCGATGTCGCAGACGGTCTCCCTCGGCTCCGACCGCGGCGGGCGTCTCGTCGCCGTCAAGCACGACGCCTACGCCGGCCTTTCGAGTGGCGGCGACGGGTACCTCTACGAAGCCGCGCCGCACACCACCTCGCGTTACTTCTACTCCTCCCCCAACATCCATGTCGGGCAACGGCTGGTGACGCTGGACGTCCCGCCCCAGACACCGATGCGGGCGCCCGGTCCGGAGGCGGGTTCGTTCGCGCTGGAAACCGCGATGGACGAACTGGCGGTCCGGCTCGGCGTGGACCCGGTCGAGTTACGCCTGCGCAACTACGCCACCACGTACCCGGGACGCGGCGTGCCGTGGTCCGGCAAACATCTCGACGAGTGCTACCGCGTCGGCGCGGAGGCGTTCGGCTGGTCCCGGCGGGCCCCGGTCCCGAGGGCGGTCGTCGACGGCGAATGGCTGATCGGCACCGGAATGGCGACCGCCGCCTACCCGGCCGCGCGCTACCGCACCACGGGGAAGGTCCGGCTGCAGGCCGACGGCACGGCGGTGGTGTCGACCGCGACCTCGGATCTGGGCACCGGGATGTGGACGGTGCTGGCGATGATCGGCGCCGACGCGCTCGGCATCCCGGTGAGCCGCGTCCGCTCCGCGCTCGGCGACTCCGCGCTGGCCGACAACCCCGGCGCGTTCGCCTCGGCGGGGACGGCGAGCTCGGGCCCGGCCGTCCACGCGGCCGCGCTCTCCGCGACACGCGCGCTGCTCGATCTCGCCGTGACGCACGAAAAGTCCCCGTTCCACGGCATGGACCGGAATCAGGTGCGCTACGAACGCGGCGACGTCGTGGGCCCCAAGCGGCGGATCGCTTTCGGCACCTTGCTCGGCATCACGGATCGCGCCGGGATCGACGCCACCGAAACCTCGGCGCTCGGGCCGGAACGCGAGCGGTTCGCCTTCACCTCCTTCGGCGCGCACTTCTGCGAAGTGGCGGTCAATCGCTGGACCGGGGAACCCCGCGTGCGCCGCGTGACGACGGTCATCGACGCCGGCACCATCGTCAACGAGAAGACCGCGCGGAGCCAGATCGTCGGCGGCGTCATCTTCGGCGTCGGCCAGGCCTTCCTCGAGAACACCCACGTCGAACCGGATACCGGCCGCATCGCCAACGCGAACCTCGCCGACTACCTCGTCCCGGTCGGCGCCGACATCCCGCCGATCGACGTTCGCTTCCTCGACCATCCCGACACCGTCTTCAACCCCCTCGGTGTCCGCGGGATCGGCGAGCTGGGCACCGTCGGTATCGCCGCCGCCCTCGGCAACGCCGTTCACCACGCCACCGGCCGCCGCGTCCGCGATCTCCCCATCACCCTCGACAAGATCTTCGACGCCTGACCGTCTGAATGCCTTAGGGTTCTTCGGGTGATGGACGTTATCGAGCTGCGGCAGTACACCCTTCGGCCGGGACAGCGCGAGGTGTTGATCGAGCTGTTCGACCGGGAGTTCGTCGAGACCCAGGAAGCCACCGGGATGCGTGTCCTCGGGCAGTTCCGCGACCTCGACCGCCCGGACCATTTCGTGTGGCTGCGGGGTTTCCCCGGCATGCCCGCGAGGTTCCAGGCCCTGACGAGCTTCTACACCGGTCCGACCTGGAAGGCCAACTCGGCGGCGGCCAACGCCACCATGATCGACACGGACGACGTACTGCTGCTGCGGCCGGTCCGCCAGGGCGTGTTGCCCGGCCTCGACCCGGTAGTCCGGGACACGCCCGCTTCGTCCTTGGTAACGGCCACGATCCACTATCTTCCTTCGCCGCCAGACGAAGAGTTCGTCCGGTTCTTCGACGAGACCGTTCTCCCCTTGCTGGCGAAGGCCGGCGCGACACCGCTCGCCTTGCTGCGGACGGAGTACGCGGAGAACGACTTCACCGGTCTGCCGGTCCGCACGGGTGAGCACGTGCTCGTCGTGCTCGCGTCGTTCCCCGGGCAGGACGCCTACGCCGAGCGCATCGACCGGCTGGCCGCGCTCCCCGAGTGGCGGGACGACGTCGAGCCCCGTCTCCCGGAACGGGTCGAGCGGCTGATGCTCACCCCCACCGACCGGTCGATGCTCCGCTGAGCTCCGAGGAGAGCCTGCTGACCAGGCCGGGCAATTCGGTGCCCGATGCGCGGGCCGCGAGCGCCCGCAGGGTCAGGCATTCCTCGCGATACCAAGCGAGGCCGGCCCCGCGGTTCGCCGCGAGGCGGGCAAGCTGGTCGCGCACCGCGCCTTCGTAGTACCCGAGGACGCGGTGCGTCGCGGCGCGTTCCTCGTCCGCCGTGACGTACTCGCCGCGCGCGAAGAGCCGCACGAGCCCCGGCACCCGGTACCGGTCCATCCGCAGCGTCTCGACGAGTCCGGCGTCGACGAGCCGCTCCGCGGCGGATTCGGCCGAGGCGACGGGAATGTCGAGCGCGGCGGCGAGTACGGCCGTCGAGACGACCGGCAGGTCCAGCACCCCGAGCCTGCCGAGGACGCGCGTCGGCAGCGGATCGGCGGAGTGCCGCAGCAAACGGACGCCGGCCCGCAACGCGGCGTGGACGCTGAGCCCGTCGCAGGTCAGCTGTTCCAACCGGCGCCGGGGATCGCTCAACCGCGAAACGAACTCACCGACCGTCCACTCCGGACGCCGCGCGAGCCGGGTGGCGGCGGCCCGCAAGGCGAGCGGCAGATGGTCGCAGAGCCCGGCGAGCCGGACGGTGGCGGCGAGGTCGGCGTCCACCCGGGCGGCGCCGGCATAACGGCGGATCAGCGCCGTCGCGGCCGTCGCCGGGAGCCTGCCGAGGCGAAGCAGCCCCGCCCCGTCCACCGCGGTGGAGGCCGGGCGGCTCGTCAGGATCACCGCGCAGCCCGGCGCGGTGGGCAGCAGATGCCGGATCTGAGCGGAGTCGGCGACGTCGTCGAGGACGAGGACCGCCCGTCGATCGGCCAGCACGGTCCGCAGCAGCGCGCCCGCCCTGTCCCCCTCCGGCGGGATGTCCGCGGCCGGTACACCCAGCGCGGCGAGCAGCCGCCCGACCGCGTCCGCCGGTGACGCCGGACCGTGCGCCGCGGACGCTCCGAGCCCCAGATACACCTGACCGTCCGGAAAGGACCCGGTCATCCGGTGTGCGGCGTGCACCGCCAACGCGGTCTTGCCGGTACCCGCCATACCGTGCACCGCGCAGCGCTGCTCCCCGCTCGCCAGCCGGCTGGTGATCCAGGCCAGCTCCCGCTCCCGGCCGATGAACGCGGGCACGTCGGGAGGCAGGGTGCGCGGCACGGCAGGCCGCAGGATCGCGGTCGCGGGTGTCGCGCGCCGCGGCGTCTCCAGCAGCAGCGGGTCGTCACGCAGGATCCGGCCCTGCAGCTCCCGCAGCGGTTTGCTCGGCTCGACACCGAGCTCCTCGACCAGCAGGCCGCGCAGATCCCGGTACGCGCCAAGGGCTTCGGCCTGCTGGCCCGAGCGATACAGCGCGACCATCAATTGCGCGTGCAGCCGTTCGCGCAACGGGAACTGCGAGACCATCAGCTTCAGTTCGGGCAGCAGCGTCTCGTGTCCGCCGAGCCCGATTTCGGCCTCGATCCGCGCTTCCACCACGGCCAGGCGTGCTTCCTCCAGCCGCGCGGACTCGGCGAGGACGGACGGGACCATGGCCACATCCGCCATCGGCGTGCCGCGCCACATCCCGAGCCCTTCGGTCAGTGTGCCGACCGCGGCGGACAGATCACCTTCGGCGAGGCTCTTCCGGCCCGCCGTCACGAGCTTCTCGTACTCGTCGACGTCGGTCGCGCCCGCGGGCAGCACGAGCCGATAACCGGGTGCCCTCGTGCTCAGCATCCGGCCTCCCGGATCGCCGAGGCCGTTGCGCAGCCGCCAGACGTAGCCCGCCAGCAGACCGGCCGCGCTCGGCGGCGGCCGCTCGCCCCACAGCTCCGCCATGAGCTGATCCGCAGAAACCACGCGGTTGGCGTTGATCAGCAGGACGGCCAGCAGTGCGCGTTGCTTCGGCGCACCGATCGAGGACCACTGCCCGCCGTCGAAGAATTCGAGCGGGCCGAGGTACCGGAACCTGGCCGGTGACGATGACTCGTTCGCTTCGCCGTTAATTGACGACCACCATTCTCCGGTGCTCTACTCGCCCTTCCGGAATACCGAGGGTGAGGTGCAGGATGGACAACGCTGAATCATGGTTGCTGGAGATCCGGCTGTTCAAGGTGAAGCCGGGAACCCGGGCGGAATTCGACCGGATCAGCCGGGAGGGCACCATTCCGCTGATGCGCAGCCTGGGGATCACGGTCCTCGCGCACGGCCCGTCCTTGAACAACGAAAACGGCTATTTCCTGCTTCGCGCCTTTCCGTCCGAGGAAGAGCGGGTCGAACGATCCCAGTTGCTCTACGCCACGGACGAATGGCTGGCGAAATACGACGGCCCGGTCTCGTCGATGATCGACGACTACGACACGTCGGTGTTCGCCGCGGGGCACGACTTGGGCCGGCTCATCCGGTAGGGCGGCCCAGCCCGGCCAGCATGAGCGCCTCGGCGAGGCAGACCCGGGCGAACTCGCCGAGGTGCAGGCTCTCGTTCGGGCCGTGTGCCCGGGTCTGCGGATCCTCCACACCGGTCACCACGATCGTGGCGGCCGGGAACTCCGCCTGGAACGTCGAAACGGCCGGAATCGAGCCGCCGACACCGATCTCGACCGGCGAAACCCCGTCCCACGCGATACGCAACGCAGACCGGACCGTCTCATACCGTGGCCCGGTGGTGTCGATGACGCACGGCGCTCCGCCACCGTCCAGGGAGACCGAGATGGTGGCGCCCCAAGGACAGTAGGCCTCCAGATGCTCCCGGAGCGCGGCGAACGCCTTGACCGGATCGTCGCCGGGAGCCAGCCGGGCGCTGATCTTCGCCCTGGCCACCGGAACCAGCGCGTTGCCCGACTCGAGGACCGACGGCGCGTCGACACCCAGGACCGACAGCGAAGGCCTGGTCCACAACCGATCCGCCAGCGAACCGGTGCCGGTGAACCGGACACCGTCGACCATCCCCGCCTCGACCCGTACTCGCTCGGTGGGAAGCTCCACAGTGGACTCCGGCCCCACGGCGAGGCCCTCCACCGCGACGTCGCCGTCGTCCGTGTGCAGTGTCGACAGCAACCGGACGAGCGTGGTCAGCGCGTCCGGCACGGCACCGCCGAACATTCCACTGTGGACCGGGTCGCGCAGGGTACGCACCTCGACCACGCAGTTGACGATCCCGCGCAGCGAAGTCGTCAGCGCGGGCACCCCGACGTCCCAGTTGGCCGAGTCGGCGATCACGACGACGTCGGCGAGGAGCCTGTCGTGATGCAGCCGGACCAGCTCGGAGAGCGACGCCGAACCGTACTCCTCCTCACCTTCGACGAACACCACCACCCCGACCGGCAGGGCGTCGCCGAGCGCCCGCAGCGCCACGACGTGCGCCATGAGCCCGGCTTTGTCGTCCGCGGCGCCTCGGCCGTAGAGCCGGCCGTCGCGCTCCACCGGCTCGAACGGGTCGCTCTCCCACAGCGCCTCGTCTCCCGGCGGCTGGACGTCGTGATGGGCGTAGAGCAGTACGGTCGGCGCGCCGGGTGGCGCGGGTTTGCGGCCGATGACGGCCGGTTGCCCGCCGGCCCGGACGACGCCGGTCTCCAGTCCGCAGCCGCGCAGCACCGTCGCCACCGCCTCCGCGGAACGGTCCACCTGCGCGTGGTCGAATTCGGGAAAGGCTATTCCGGGAATGCGGACCAGATTCTCAAGATCGGCACGCGCCGGAGCCATTTCCCGTTCGACGGCCGTTCTCAATTCGGCCTCCGTCGGAAGATTGTTCTTCATGAATCGGATCGTACGGCGCGACGGCCGGAAAAAGACCCGGTCAGCTGCGCGGTGAATCGAGCGCCGGGAGGCGGTACTGGGCGGGAACGCGGCTCGAAATGACGTTGTGACGCGGGGGTCGTGAGTGGCAATGATCGTTCTAACAGCATTTTTCACTCACGACCCCCGCCTTGCCCCTCACCAGAACGCCGCAGGCGGCGTTAATCTCGGGCCATGTTGCTCGGTATCGACCACATCGGACTCGTCACCGGAGAACCCGCGGGACTCGTTCCCGCCATGACCGCACTCGGGATGTCCAAACTGGACAGCGGGATCGCCGCCGCCTACCGGGTGGCGTGCGAGTTCTGGCAGCCACCCGGACCCGGCGGCCGCCCCCTGATCGAACTGGTCTCCCCTGCTGGGCCCGGTTCGGCGCTCGACGGCCACCTGGCCAGATCCGGCCCTGGCCTCCACCACATCGCCATCGAGGTCGATCACCTCGAACCGGAGCTCGACCGCCTGCGCGGCGCGGGATTCACCCCGGTCGACCGCGAACCCTGCGCCGGCGCGCGGCCGGGCATGCTGGTCGCCTTCACCTACCTGGCCCGGCCCGCCGGTCTGCTGGTGGAACTGGTCCAGTACCGGGATAGCAGCTCATCGGAGCAACGCGGTGGCCGCCACCCGGCTCGCCGCGACCACGGTCTTCGCAGCGCCACCCGATCCGCCGGTGAAGGTGAACACCCCTGGCACGACCTCGCGTAGTTCGAGACCGGGCGGATCGTGGTAGCAGTCGGACGAAACGGTCGTCCGATGTGGACAGTGCTCGGCGAGTGGATGCCCGAGCAGGCGGCGGGCCTCGCTCGCGACCCGGTCGACGAGCGCGACGTCCGGCCGCGGACCGGCCGGGTCGACGTCCCACCGGTCACCGGGCAGACCGAGCAGGAAGCCCGCGTCGCCCGCCGGGCGGCCCCACATGCCGGTGCCCTCCCACACGAACGTGCCGAGCCCCGCGGGCCCTCCTTCGTAGACGGTGTACTGGATCTGTTTGACGCGCAGCCCTCCGGCAGGCAGCCCGCTCGCCGCCAGCAGGGCGGGCGTCCACGGACCGGCGGCCAGCACGACCGCGTCGTAACCCGCGGTCGCGCCGTCGGCCAATCGCAACGCCGGGGCGGGGTCCACGGTCGCCACCGGCATCCGCCGGACCGTGGCGCCGCGGTCGGTGAGCCAGCCCAGCACGGCGTCCCGCAGCCCGGCGGGCGACACGAATCCCGCGTGCCGTTCGACCACCGCGGTGACCCCGGAAGGCAGGCCGCGGAACGGATATCGGGCGGCCAGCTCGGGCGCGGTGAGCAAGGTCGCCGAACCGGGCAGTGCCTCCTCGATCACCCGGACCGGATCGGCGAGCCCGTCCCCGGAGAGCGCCAGGTACACCGAGCCGACTTCCCGGTAGTCCGACGCCGCCCGTAACGCGGGGTTGGCGCGCAGTTCGGCGAGACCGGTCGCGGCCAGCCGGCCGGCGGGCTCCAGCCGCTCGAAGCCGCGGACCAGCCCGCCGGACGCGCTCGTCGCGTCGCCGTCGGTCGACCGGGCGGTGTACACGTCGATCGTGCTCCGCGGCGCCGCCTGGCGCAGCCGCCAGGCGAGCAGCGCGCCCGCGACGCCCCCGCCGACGATTCCCACCCGCACCGTGACCCCCCTCCCCCGGCTCAGCCGCTGACGCCGGTCCGGGCGGCCACGGCCCGGCGCAGGTCGCCGGTGAAATCCGCGACCCGCCTGCGCAACGGCAGTTCGACGTCGGGGCGGGCGAGCAGTTCGTCGGCCAGCCGCAAGGTCTCCGCCGAGGCGGCGTAGCGCGGGTAGAGGAACCGCACCAGCACGTCGAGGACGAGGTCACCGCGCGACCGGGCGGCCGCGGGCATCTCGGCGAAGAACCGCGGGACGTAGCCGGCGGTCAGCTCGGCCTGTTCCGGTTGCCAGAATCCTTCCGCCAGCGCCCAGAGCCCGTAGCTGGACATCTCGGTGTCGCCGATGATCGCCTCCCACGCCGCCGCCTTGGCAGCCGGATCCGGCCTGGCCGCCCGGCATTTCGCCGCGAACTGCTCGCCGCGGGTGCTGGGATCCGCGGCGTGGGCGGCGGTGATCTCGTCCTCGGAGAGCGCGCCGAGCACGGCGAGCCGGTACCTCGTGCGCCAGGCCAGATCCGCGTCGAGGACGAGCCCCGCCGGCAGCCGGGTGCCGTCGAGCCAGCCACGCAGCTCGTCGACGTCCGTGCTGAACTCGACGAGTCCCCGGCACAGGCACAGCCAGATCTCGTCGGACGGCTCGACCTCGGCGATCCGGTCACGAAGAGCATCGGCGACGGCGGCGAGCGCGGCGGGCCGCCGCTCCGGGTGCAGGAAGCGGTCGGCGACGTCGAAACGAGCCTGCTCCAGCACCTCGACGACGATGGACGGATCCGTTTCGACGGCGAGCATCCCGGTCACCAGTTCGAGGTGCTCCGCGGCCGGGTACACGCCGTCCTGCACCGCCATCAGCAGCGCGCACCACACCATCGCGCGGTTGACCGGGGACAGCTCGGGAAGGAACCCGGGCAGCGCGGCGCGGGAACGATCGTCGAAGCGGATCTTCGCGTAGGTCAGGTCGCCGTCGTTGAGCAGCAGGAAGTCCGGCGCCGGACGGCCCACCAGTTGCGGCAGCGCGGTCCGCGGTCCGTCGATCGTGACCCGGATCGTCGTGGACTCCTCGCCGTAGCAGCCGATGTCCAGGGTGTGCGGCCGCGGCACCGGATGCTCCTCCGGGACGTCTTGGCGGACGGCGGCCGCCGTGATCACCCCGCCGGACACCGTGATCTCCGGGGTCAGCGTGCCGACGTCGCAGGTGGAGAACCACACCCGCGCCCATTCCGTCAGGTCCGTGCCGGCGGCCTCGCTCAACGCGGTGAGGAAGTCGGTGAACGTCGCCGTGCCGTACGCGTGACGGGTGAAGTAAGTACTCAGGCCCGCGCGCAGCGCCGGGGTACCGACCCGGGCAGCCAGCTGACGCAGGACCGACGAGCCCTTGAAGTAGGAGATCCGGTCCAGTTCGAGCAGCACCGTCCGCACGTCCGGTCCGGCCAGGCTCACCGGATGGGTCGACGGCCGCTGATCGGCCACATAGGCCTGGGCCTTGCGCCGGACCGCGAACGTGGTCAGCGGGCCGGAAAACCTCGTCACGTCGCCGGTCACCCGATGGGCCATGTAGTCAGCGAAGGCCTGCCCGAGCCACAGGTCGTCCCACCAGGTGTTGGTGACCAGACCGGCGAGCCACATCAGGGACAGGCCGTGCGCGATCACCACGGCCCTGGTCTCGCGTTCGCTCCGCGGCACCGCGGAGCCGAAGAGGTACAGCTCGCGCAGCAGCACACAACCGGGGTGGTCGAGGGAAAGCACGCTGAACTCGGGTACGAAGACCTGGTCGAACTTTTCGAACGGGTAGGACACGCCGAACAGCCGCCGGTACTCGTCGAGACACTGCCCGGTGATCTCGAAGACCTCCTCGACGTCGGCCTTGAGCCCGTCCGCCAGCGACGCACGGCAATGCAGGCCCAGCGGCACTCCGCCGTGCTCGGCGTGGAACGACTCGTACGGGCCGGCGACCAGCGTCGTCAGATAGGTCGCGAGTGGCGCGGTTTCGGCCAGCCGCCAGTGTCCCGGGCCGAGCCGGGTCGACGGCGCGTTGCCGAGCACCTGCCAGTCGTCGTCGGGAACCGTGACGTCGAAGGTGAAGGGCGCCTTGAGATCGGGCTGGTCGAAGCAGGCGAAGATCCGCGGCGCGTTGTCGATGAACACGTAGGCGTAGAGGTAGACGCGGCCGTCGGCGGGGTCTACGTACCGGTGCAGCCCTTCACATTCCCGCGAGTAGGCCATGTCCGCGACCACGACGAGCTCGTTCTCCCCGGCGAGGCCGTCGAGCGGGAACCGGCCGTCGTCGAGTGCGGCCGGGTCCAGTTCCCGGCCGTTGAGGATCACCGAGCGCAGCTCGCGGGGACGCACGTCGAGGAACGTGGCACCGGGGCTCGCGTCGAAGACGATTCTCGTGGTCGAGCGAAAGGTCTCGTCGCCGGTCGTCAGATCGAGATCCACCCGATACGACCGGATCCGCAGCAATGCGCCGCGCTCTTTCGCTTCGGCCTGCGTCAGACTGGGCATTTCCTCGGCCCTCCAAATAGCTGCATCGCGGCCGCCGAACAGCTCAGGCGGCCGCCGAATAGACAATCACCCGGCCGCCGGACAGCGCATTCCCCGCGCAACCGTGCCGCCCGATCCAGTTGAACACCGCACCGCGCTCGGACGCCGATACGGCGGGGCCGGGGACTCAGTTGAGCACCTAGTTCACCGTCGACCGACGACATACCCTCTGACCAGGAGCGCGGGGAGGGGAAACAGTGATCACGCAGTTCATGAGTTGAACGACGCCGATCCAATGGGGACATTTCAGAGGGGACGCGGCGGTCGTTGATTCGACATCCTCGCACTGCCGTACAAATCGAACTTTCCGGTCCGAGGCGACCTCGCCCGAAAACAGTGAAGAGTCGATATTCGGTAATCGGTTCAGGCGCCCAGGACTCATTGAAGAGTAAGTCGCAGGTTTGCCGTACACAACCCGACGGGGGTGCCCATTGACCGGGCAAGCTGACCACGCCTCGAGCCAGGAACATTCGGCTGATTCGAATGACCAAGACGAACCGTCGACCGGGTATCCGAAGGCGGATCAGGTCACCTACAGCGTCCCGGTGGCCGCGTTGCGGCCGGCGGACTCGCCGCGGCTGATCGGCGAGGACGCCGAGCACATCCGGGTGCTGGCCGAACCGGACCGGGCGCTGCCGCCGATCCTGGTGCACCGGTCGACCATGCGGATCATCGACGGGATGCACCGGCTCGGCGCGGCCCGCCTGCGCGGCCAGAGCACCATCGACGTGGTCTTCTTCGACGGCAGCGAGGAAGACGCGTTCGTGCTGGCGGTCAAGGCCAACGTCGCGCACGGCCTGCCGCTGTCCTACGCGGACCGCGAGGCCGCGGTCGCCCGCATCGTCATCTCCCATCCGGACTGGTCGGATCGCGCCATCGCCGCGGCCGCGGGCCTCGGTCCCCGGACCGTCGCCGCGGTTCGCGGCCGGATCGACGGGTTGCCGCGGACGACCGCCCGGCTCGGTCGCGACGGCAGGGTCCGCCCGCTGGACAGCACCGATGGCCGTCGCGTCGCGAGCCAGCTGATCGCGGCCTTCCCCGACGCGTCGCTGCGCTCGATCGCGCGTGCGGCGGGGATCGCCCCGGCCACCGTCCGTGACGTACGGGAGCGGATCCAGCGCGGCGAGGATCCGGTGCCGCCACGCCGTCCCCGCGCCGTCCGGGAGACCGTGGCCGACCGCCGCGACGCCGGCCCGCCCGCGCACGACCACACCGAGCGTCTCTCGACGAAGGAGCGCAACGCGGTCCTTCGGAACCTGGAACGCGATCCGTCGCTGCGGTTCGCCCAGTCCGGCACCCGGACCCTGCGCTGGCTCGTCCACCGGGTGATCGCCGAGGAGGAGTGGCGCGAACTCGTCGACACCGTCCCGCCACACAGCGTGTACGTCCTCGCCGCATTGGCCCGCCGGTGTGCCAACGAGTGGATCGAGTTCGCGCGACAACTGGAACAGCGGGTCGGCACGCAGAAGTCATAACCCGGATACCGCGAGTGAATACGACCGGTGTTCAACCGGGCACCGGGGACGCAGTTGAACGTCGAGCAGTTGTCGGCGCGCGAGGCGTGCGGCACTATTCCCGGGCACCACGCCTTGTGGCCGAAACAGTTTCGGAAATCGCGCCGCGCCAGACCACGAGAAGTGACCACCATTGCCCGATAACTCCCGTCGTCCTTGAATGGCGTGCGGCGGTTTTCGAATACAGCCGCCCGCGATATCGACTCATGATTTCTCATCGGATGACCGGCTCGGCATGAGGAGAAGAAATGGCAGCACCGCTCGCCGAATTCGGCATCGCCGGCTTCGGTTACGCGTTCGGCGAAGACCAGGACGTCGAACGCACCGCCGGTTCCTACGTCACCGACCCGGAACGCGTCGTCGGCTGGGGTTACCGGACCTTCCACCGTGCCGCGGACGGCGTGACCTCGACCGCGCTGGCGGCGGAGGCGGCAGGCCACGCGCTGGCCAGGGCGTCGGTGGACCCCGAGGACGTCGATCTGGTGGTGGTGGCCAACTCCGAACTGGCGGAGTACCCGTACTGGGACTCCTCCGCGGCGCTGGCGAGGGAGCTGAAGATCCGGGAGCGGCAGACGATGCTGCTGACCGAAGGCTGCGCCTGCGGGGTCACCGGTCTCGGCGCCGTCGCCGGACAGCTGACACTGCAACCGGAACTCGGCACGGTGCTGTTCACCGCCGTCAACCGGGTCAGCGAATTCCACCGCAACCGGATGAACGTCAACAACGCGGTGCACAGCGACGGCGCGGTCTCGGTGGTGCTGCGCCGGGGCCACGACCGCGTCACCTGGCTGGCCACCGAACAGTTCACGGATTCCGACTTCTGCGACTGGTTCCGCACCGACGTCGGCGGCAGTGTCACGCCGGTGCCGCCGCCCGGCTGGTCGAGTGCGACGGCGCCGAGCGGGACCGAACGTGTGCAGGCTCATTTCCGGAAGGATCCCCGGCGGCTCGCGCACTTCAGCGAGCAGCTCAACGCACGGGTCATCGAGGTGATCGACCGGACCTGCCGCCGGGCGGGCGTGCGACGCGCGGATCTCGCGCGGTTCGTCTACATCAACGATCCGGACGGCATCGCCGAACTGGCAGGCCTGATCGATATCCCGCTGGCGAAGACGAACCACGATCTCGCCGCCGAACACGGCCATATGGGAGCGGCCGACCAGTTGATCGCGCTCGGGACCTACCTCGATCGCGGCGAACTGAATTCCGGCGATCTCGTCGCGCTCGCCGGAATCTCCATCGGCATACGCTGGTATTGCACGATTTTCCGAGTCTAGGCAGGGGTCGATGAACGATTTCACGGAATTGCTCGACGGCCTGCGAGCTGCGGTCGACGGCCGGACGGCACCGGCACCGGGGGTGCGCCGGCTCCTCGCGGAGGTCGAGGACCCCGCGACGATGCGCCGCGCGGGCCACGTCCTGGCCGATCTCCCCTCGCTCGCGCCGGATCTCCGCCCGATCAGGGTGACCGTGCTGGCCACCGGCACGATCGGCCCGTTCGAACACCTGCTGCGCGCCGCGATGGTCGCCGTCGGCGCGCAGCCCACCCTGCTCCTCGGCGACTACGGCACGTTCGACCTCACGCTGGCCGCGGGTGAGATCGACGGCTCCCCCGACCTCGTCACGTGCCTGATGGACGAGCGGTACTTCTTGCCGCGCGAGTGGGGCGCCGTAGACACCGAAGGCCTGGCCGCGCACATCGAGGCCCGGTTCGCCGAGTTCCGGGGAGCGATCCTGGCCTGCCTGCGGCGTACGCCGGGCACGTTCGTGCTGCACACCGTGCCGGTCCCGGCCGAGCTGCGCGATTCGCTGATCAGCTGGCGGGCGCGCGCCGCGGCCGCGCGGGCCTGGCACCGGCTCAACGCGGACCTCCTCGGCCTCGCGGAGGAGGACGGCCGGATCACCGTCGTGGACCTGGCGGGCGAACTCGCCGACGTCGCGGTCGCGGCCAGGGACGACCGGCTGCACCGGTACGCCGACCTGCCGTACACCGACGGCGCGCTGCTCACGCTGGCGCGGCGGGTCGCCAGGGTGGCCGCGGCCCGATCCGGGTTGTCCCGCAAGGTGCTCGCCGTCGATCTGGACAACACCCTCTGGGGCGGCGTGCTCGGGGAAGCGGGCGAGGCGGGGCTGCAGCTCGGCGGGTTGTACCCGGGGAACTGCTACCAGGATCTTCAGCGAGCCGTGCGCCGTCTGCGCGAACAAGGCGTCATCCTCGTACTGGCCAGCAAGAACGACGCCGGGCCGGTGGACGAGGTGCTGACCCGCCATCCGGAGATGCTGCTGCGGCCCGACGATTTCGCGGTCCGCGCGGTGAACTGGTCGGCCAAGGCGGACAACCTGCGGCACGCCGCCGAGACGCTCAACCTGGCCGCGAACGCGTTCGTCTTCATGGACGACTCCCCGTTCGAACGCGGGCACGTGGCCGCCGAGCTTCCCGAGATGGCCGTGGTGGCGGCCGACGGAGACCCCGCCCACCTGGTCCGCTCGCTGCTGCGTCCCGGCTGGTTCGACGTACCGGAGCTGACCGACACCGACCTGAAACGTCCGGCGCTGTACCGCTCGCGGGCGTTGCGCACCGGCTTCTCCACCGGGTTCGCCTCCTCGGAGGACTACCTGCACGCGCTGCGGACGCGGCTGATCGCGCATCCGGTCACCACGTTCGAGATCGGCCGGGTCGCCCAGCTTTCCGCCCGCACCAACCAGTTCAACCTGACCGGGATCCGGTTCGACGAGGGCGCCACGACCGCGATGTGCGCCGACCCGGACCGGCTGGTCGCCTCGTTCGCGGTGTCGGACCGGTTCGGCGACGAGGGAATCGTCGGCGCCGCGTGGATCGAGAGCCGCGGGCGGGTGTGGTGGGTGCTGAACCTGGTGCTGAGCTGCCGGGTGTTCGGCCGGGGCATCGAATTCGCGATCGCGGACTGGATCGTGCGACAGGCCCGCGACGCCGGAGCCACCGCGGTGGCCGGCCGCTACGTGCCGAGCGAGCGCAACAAGGTGGCCGACGGCTTCTGGGAGAAGGCCGGCTTCACCCCGTCCGACGAGGACGGCACGTACACCGTGGTGCCCGCCACCGCGCCGACCTGCCTGCCCACCTGGATCGCCTACCCCGGAGACGAGTGATGACCGAACTGGAAGACACGGCGTCCGTCGTGCTGAACACGCTGAGCGAAGTGCTGGGCAAGCCGATCGGCGAACTGCGGGCCCGCGAGGCGCTCGCGACGCACGGCTGGGACAGCCTCTCGTCGCTGGAAGCCCTCTCCCGGCTGGAAAGCAGGCTGGCGGTGACGCTCGATCTGCGCGCCTACCACGCCGCTCACACGGTGACGGCCTTGATCGACCTCGTCGCGGCCGCCGCGACGACCAACGCGGGCGCCGGACGGCGCGGATAACCGGGGAGGATTGCGGTGCGATTTCAAGAAGTAGAGCTGCTGGCGATCGGGGCGGGACCGTCCGGCCTCGCCCTCGGCGTCGCCGTCGAAGAGCTCGCGAAGGCGGAGCTCGCGAAGGACACGCTCATCGTCGAGCAGCAGGACGACGTCGTCTGGCAGCGCGGCATGCTGATCCCGTGGACGCAGAGCCAGGTCTCCTTCCTCAAGGACCTGGTCACCCAGCGGAATCCGCGCAGCGCCTTCAGTTTCGTCAACTACCTGCACTCGGTGGGACGGCTGGACCAGTTCATCAACCTGGGCAGCTTCACGCCGTACCGGATGGAGATCTCCGGATATCTGGGCTGGGTGGCGAAATCATTGCCGAACGTGCGGATCGACTACGGGCGGCGGTGTGTCTCGGTCCGGCCGTTCGGCGTCGCGGACGGGGCCGGCGAGTGGCTGGTCCAGATGGCCGACGGCAGTGCCGTGGTGTGCCGTCATCTGGTGGTCGCGGCCGGGCGGGATCCCTACGTCCCGGACACCTTCTCGTCCATCCCGCGCGAGCTGATGATCCACAGCACCGAATTCGCGGCCAGGATCGGCGAACTCGATCCCGAACGGACGCGCCGGATCGTCGTCGTCGGCGGGGCGCAGAGCGCGGCCGAGATGCTCTGGACGGCACACCAGACGTTCCCCGGGGCGCGGTGCACGATGGTGATGCGCTCGATCGGCCTCAACGCCTACGAGGCGAGCAAGTTCACCAACGAGCTGTACTACCCGTCCTTTGTGGACGAATTCCATTCGGCGCTGCCGGAGGCCAGGGCGCAGCTGCTGCGCGAGATGCACCGGACCAACTACGCCGGGCTCGCCCCGGACATGCTCGACACGCTGTACCGCCAGATGTACATCGAGCGGCTCACCGGCACCGAGCGCATCGAAATGATCCCGATGGTCGACGTGGCGGGCGCCGAGATGGACGGCCGCGAGATCGTGCTCACCCTCGTCGACCGCAAATCCGGACGCCGGTTCACGCAGCGCTGTGACGTGGTGCTGCTCGGCACCGGTTTCACCAAGCGGATGCCGGGGATCGTCAAGGACCTCGCGTCCGCGGTCGGGGTGGACGAGATCACCGTCAACCGCAGCTACCGGATGAGCCTGCCGCCGTCGTTCAGCGGGACCTGCCATCTGCAGGGGGTGAACGAGGCCACCCACGGTATCGCCGATTCGCTGCTCAGCGTGCTGGCCGCGCGGGCGGCGGAGATCGTCACCGATCTGCTCGCCGACCGCCGGATGCCGCCGCTGCCCGCCGTCACCGAAGCCGATGCCCGCCCGCTCGCCGCCACCCAAGGAGCGCAGTGACCATGATGGAGATCCGCAAGTTCGACAGCGCGCGGCTCAAGCCGGACAACGGTCTGGCCGCCACCCGGCTGCTGCCGTGGCCGGAACTGAACGCGCCCTTCGAAGGCTCCTGGTGCGTGGTGCCGCCGGGCGCCGAGTCCGGGGCGCACAGCCACCACGAGTACGAGATCTGGGTCGCCATGGCCGGATCCGCGGAGATCGTCTGCGACGGGCACCGGACGCCGTTCGCCGCCGGGGACATCGTGCATTTCCCGCCCCGTTCGCACCACCAGGTGGTGAACAGCGGATCCGAGGAGTTCCGGATGTACGCGGTCTGGTGGGACAAGGACATGGCCGGGCGGTTCACCACCCGCGACGAGGCCGGCGTGTAGATGTCCACGACCATCGTGGTCGCCGCGACGCCGACGTCCAACGGCGACCTGCACATCGGACATATGGCCGGGCCGTACCTGGCGGGCGACGTGTACGCCCGGTATCTGCGGGCCACCGGCGCCTCGGTGATCTACACGACCTGCACCGACGACAGTCAGAGTTATGTGGTCACCACCGCGCGCCGGACGGGCACCACGCCGCGGGAACTGTGCGCCGGGTCGACCGAGGCGATCGCCCGTTCGCTCTCCGCGATGGGCATCTCGACGACCGGTCTCCCGCCGATCGACGACGTGTACCGGCGCGCGGTGCTCGAGTTCGTCACCGCGCTGTACGACGCGGGCCGGTTCCGGAAGCGGACGGTGCGGCTGCCGGTCGCGACGCGTTCGGGGACCTACCTGTTCGACGGACTGGTCAGCGGAACCTGCCCGGTGTGCCTGGCGGGCAGCAGCGGCGGGGTGTGCGAGGCCTGCGGGCACCCGAACAACTACGACGAGCTGCTCGACCCGCACTCCACAATGGACCCGGACGACCCGGTCGCCTACCGCGACACGGAGATCCTGGTGCTGCCGATGGAGGAGTACCGGGACCGGCTGACCGCCTACTACACCGCTCAGGCGGGACGGTGGCGGCCGCACGCGATGCAGCTCATCGGGGAGTTGCTGGCCAAGCCGCTGCCCGACGTACCCGTGACGATCCCGGCGGCGTGGGGAATTCCCGCGCCGTTCCCGGAGACCCCCGGGCAGATGCTGTACCCATGGATCGAGGCGATGCCCGCGGTCATGTACAGCACCTGGTGGTCGGTCGGCGACACCACGCTGCCGCTCGACGAGCACTGGCGCGCCGAACACGAGGCCGACGTCGTCTACTTCCACGGTTACGACAACGTCTACCACTGGGGCCTGATGGATCTCGTGTTCCTGCTGGCCCACGGCGACCGGTACGTCACGCCGTCGGCCAACGTCTGCAACGAGTTCTACGACCTGGCCGGCGAGAAGTTCTCCACCAGCCGCGACCATCTGATCTGGACCGCCGACCTGCTCGCCGAGGTCCCGCGCGACCTCGTCCGGTTCCATCTGGCGTATACCGCGCCGGAGCTGTCGCGCACCGGTTTCACCCGGGAAGGCCTGCGCGACAACGGGTACCGGCGGCTCAGCACCCCGTGGAACGCGCTGGCGGAGGCGATCTCGGAGACGGCTCGCGGGCTCTCCGGCGCGGTGCCGGTGACCCCGGACGGGCGGCGGCGCGCCGCGGCCATGGTGCAGCGGTTCCGCGGCTGCTACGAGTTGCCCGGCTACAGCATGAACCGGGCCGCCGAAACGGTGCTCACCCACCTGAACCGGCTGCGTGACCTGGCCGCCGGCTCGGCGATCGCCGCCGGCGACCTGATGCTCGAAGCGCGCACGTTGCTGGCCGGCGCCGCCCCGATCCTGATCGACGCGGCCGGCGCGGCGGCCGCGGCCGGGGCCGACCTGTCCCTCACGGCCGAAACGCCCACTTCCGTTCCCGTGTTCCGACTCCCGCGGCTGCCCGAGGAGGCTGGCCATGAAGCTGCTGACCATCGAGACCCGTCAGTACCTGACCTACTACCACTCCCGCTATCGGCAGGTGCAGGCGTTCGGCGTCGATCTGTACGTGATGAACGGTGAAGGGACGGCGGATTTCTGGCCCGCCGACCACTACCGGCTCGTCGGTTCGAAGAAGATCGACGAGATGATCGCCTGTGCCGAGGAATGGCACGCCACCGAGCATTTCGACGGGGTGATCACCTTCTCGGAGGCGGCGGTGATCGCGGTCGCCTCGGTGGCCGAGGCGCTCGGGCTGCCGGGCATCGGCGTCGAGGCGGCACGCAACAGCCGCAACAAACTGCTGATGCGCCAGGCCTATGAACGGGCGGGCGTGCCGATCCCCGCCTTCCGGTACGTCACCGAACTCGACGACGCGCTGGCGGCGGGTGCCGAGTTCGGCTATCCGGTCATCCTCAAGCCCACCCTGGGCGCCGGAAGCCATCTGGTGTACCGGGTGGACGGTCCGCAGGAAATGGCGCGGGACTTCGCGACGGCGAGCGAGGGCCTGCGGAACATGTTCTGGATCAACGCCGAGGCGGACGACGTCGACCTCGGTCCGATCGGGTTGCTCGTCGAGTCCTTTCTGGACGGACCCGAGTACCTGATGGAGGCGCTCGCCTGGGACGACGAGGTCTACCTCGGCTCGGTCGTCGACCGGATCACCGCGGAGGGCCGGAGTTTCGACGACGACGTGCACCACGCGCCGACCTCCCTGCCCGCCGAGGAACTGGCCAGGGTGCACCACGCGGTCAAGGCGGCCGCTCGTGCGCAGGGCTTGCGGCGCAGCGTGATGCACGCCGAAGTGCGCTACCACGAGGGCAAACCGCATCTGCTGGAGATCGCGGCCAGGGTGGGCGGCGGCGGGCTGGACACCATCGCCCGGATCACCGCGGACTACGATCCGATCCGGTCCGTGGTCGACGTCGGCCGGGGTGTCAAACCGCCCGTCCGTCACTACTGGCCGACCGGGACGCATATCACCGCGATGTGCCTGATCTGCGACGGCGGCGTGGTCGAGAGCATCGAGGTTCCGCCCGAGGTGACCGAGTCGGACCGGGTCTTCCTCCAGCAGATCACCGCCCGCCCCGGCGACGTCATCCTCAGGCCGCCCGACGGCAACACCATCTTCGGCTTCCTCGGCACCACCGGAACGTCCAAAGAGGACGCTTTCGGGCTCATGACCGAGCTCGCTGGGAAGATCACCGTCACCTTGGAAGGTGACCGGTGAGAACAGCCCGTCCGCGGCGGTTCCTGATGTGCCCGCCGGAACATTTCGAGGTCAGCTACTCCATCAATCCGTGGATGGAGCCGGACAAACCGACCGACGCGCCGCTGGCGCTCGTGCAATGGGACCGGTTGCGGGCCCGGCTGGTCTCGCTCGGCCACCGGGTCGACGTCGTGCCGCCCCGGCCCGGCCTGCCCGACATGGTGTTCGCCGCCAACGCCGCCACCGTGATCGACGGGCGGGTACTGGCGGCCAGGTACCGCCACCCGCAACGGTCCGGCGAGGAATCCGCGTATCAGGCATGGTTCGCCGAGCACGGCTACCCGGTCCGGCAGGCCGGGTTCGTCAACGAGGGCGAGGGCGACATGCTGCCCACCGGTGCCCGGATCCTCGCCGGCACCGGCTTTCGCACCGACCATCGCGCGCACGCCGAGGCGGCGGACCATTTCGGGCTGCCGGTGGTCACCTTGCACTTGGTCGATCCGTACTTCTACCACCTGGACACGGCGTTGGCGGTGCTCGACCACGAGGAGATCATGTACTACCCCGGCGCCTTCTCGCCGGACAGCCAGGCAGTGCTCCGGGAGCTGTATCCGGACGCGATCCTGGCCGACGAGGCGGACGCCGCCGTCTTCGGCCTCAACGCCATCTCCGACGGCGAGCACGTGCTGCTCCCCCAGTCCGCCGTCCATCTCACCGAAAGCCTGCGGGCGGCCGGTTTCACCCCGATCGCCGTCGACCTGTCCGAACTCCTGAAGGCCGGTGGAGCGGCCAAATGCTGCGCGTTGGAGCTCCGCGAACCCCTCCCCTCCACAGAAAGGCGCCGCGAGTCATCATGATCAACTACGAAGGACGGCGGTTCAGTCCGGTCGCCGTCGACGGCACCGACGACGGCAGCGAGGACCGGGTGGCGGTCTACCGGCAGAACGGCGACCTGATCTGGGGCGAGTTCTCCGGTGGCAAGGCCCGCCACGGTTCATTGACCGGGACCTGCGGCCCCGACGGGAAACTCGACTTCGCGTACTGCATGGTCCTGGAGAGCGGCGAGGTGATCTCCGGTCACTGCACGAGCATCCCGCGGATCCTCGACGACGGCCGGATCCAGCTCGACGAGGTGTGGCAGCGCTACGGCCCGCACCAGTCCGTCGGGGTCTCCCGCCTGCAAGAGATCCGGTGACGGCGATGACCCGCACCAGCGCGATGCCGTCGGTCCGCGAAGGCGAACCCCGCCGCGGCGGCACGGTCACCTGGGCCTGCGCACCCGGCTTCCCGCCGGCGGTGATCTTCCCGTTCACCCCGGCAGAACGCATGGGCATGCGCAACGTCCTGGAGTTCCAGGCCCTCATGTACCGCACCCTGTACTTCTTCGGCAGCGACGGCACACCCGAGGTCGACTACGCCTCGAGCATCGGCGAGCCTCCCGTGTGGAGCGAGGACGGGCTGACCGTCACGGTCAAGGTCAAACCGTGGAAATGGTCCAACGGCGAGACGTTGTGCGCCGACAACGTGTTGTTCTGGGTGAACCTGCTCAAGGTCAAGGGCGAGCGGTACGGCGAATACACCCCCGGCTATTTCCCCGACAACTGTACGGACTACGGCAAGCTGTCCGAGGACACCTGCTACTTCACCTTCGACAAGGTCTACTCCCGGCGCTGGGTCCTGATGAACCAGCTCAGCCTGATCATCCCGCTGCCGAAGGCGTGGGATCGCACCGCGGCGAGCCCGGCGAACGCCTCCGGCGACCTCGCCGACGTCGAGGCGGTCTACGACTACCTGATGGCCGAGCAGGGCGACATCATCGACGAGGGCAACGAGCACCGCACCCGCTGGGCCGACAGTCCTGTGTGGAGTGTCGTGAGCGGGCCGTGGCGGTTGAAGAGCTACACCCTGGACGGGGTCGTGACGTTCGTGCCCAACGAGCACTACTCCGGCCCGAACAAGCCGTATCTCGACGAATTCCGGCAGATCCCGTTCTCCTCCGACGAAGAGGAGTACCGCAGGCTCGAAGACGGGCCGGACGGCGAGGACGCGGTCCAGGTGGGTTACCTGCCGCTGAGCTTCGCCACCGGGCACACCGACGATCCCACCAAGGGCGGCGTCAACCCGTTGGCTGAGCACTACACGATGGTGCCGCAGGTGGCGTACTGCATCCGGTACACCAGCCTGAACTTCAACAACCCCACCGTGGTCGGGAAGATGTTCGCCCAGACCTACCTCCGCCAGGCGCTGCAGTGCACGCTCGACCAGGACGCCGCGGTCCGGGACATCTACCAGGGTTACGCCTACCGCCAGAACGGGCCGATGCCGATGCTCCCGGTGACGGACCTGGTGTCGCCGCCGCAGCGCGGCGGAGCGTGGCCGCTGCCCTTCGATCCCGGGCGAGCCAAGAAACTGCTGACCGAAAACGGCTGGGACACCAGCGTCACGCCCGCGGTGTGCGTCGACCCGGAGCTCGCGGGCGAAGGGATCCCACTCGGTACGAAGCTGAGCTTCCGGTTGCGTTACGTGGAAGGACGCCCGGCGCTGACCCGGCTGATGACCCAGTACAAACGTGACGCCGCAGCCGCGGGTATCGAGCTGCGGCTCGAAGAGGTCTACGGCTCGATCCTGGTCGCGGAGGACGCGCCCTGCTACCCCACCGACGAAACCCCGTGCACCTGGGAGATGTGCTGCTGGAACGGCGGCTGGGTCTACCACCACCCGACCGGCGAGATCCTGTTCAGGACCGACGCGGGCGGCAACTTCGGCCACTACCACGATCCGGTGGCCGACGAGCTGATCGAGCGCACGGTCACCACCGACGATCCGGACGTCCTCTACGAGTACCAGGACTACATCGCCGAGCAGGTGCCGGTCGTCTTCAACCCCAACTTCCCGATCCGGTTGTTCGAGGTAGCCCGCTCCCTGCGCGGCTTCGAACCGGTCAATCCGTTCGGCATGATCAGCCCGGAGAACTGGTACTACGTCGATGACTGACCCCGTCGCCCCCATCAGCGCGCACGCCATGCTGCTGTTCCTGCTCCAGCTGGGACTGCTGCTCGGGCTCGCCTTCGCCCTCGGACGGCTCGCCATCCGGCTGAAGATGCCGGCGGTGGTCGGCGAGCTGACCGCCGGTGTCCTCATCGGACCGTCGGTGCTCGCGCATCTGGCGCCAGGTCTGTCGGGCTGGTTGCTGCCGCGTGACGCCACCCAACTCAATCTGCTCGACGCCGTCGGGCAGCTCGGTGTCCTGCTGCTGGTCGGCATCACCGGCATGCACATGGACCTGAAACTGGTGCGCCGCAAGGGCGGACCAGCCGCCTGGACCAGCGCGGGCGGCTTGCTGGTGCCGCTGGGACTCGGCGTCGGGCTCGGCTTCGTGCTGCCCGCGTCGCTGATCCCGGCGGGGACCGACCGGGCCGTGTTCGCACTGTTCCTCGGCGTGGCCATGGGTGTGAGCGCGATCCCGGTGATCGCGAAGACCCTGCTGGAGATGCGGCTGCTGCATCGCGACATCGGCCAGCTGATCATCAGCGCCGCGGCCGTGGACGACATCGTCGGCTGGCTGCTGCTGTCGGTGGTGTCCGCGCTGGCCGTCACCGGGCTGGTCGCCGGTCAGGTGGCGTTCTCGATCGCCGGTCTGCTGGTGGTCTTGGTCCTCACCGTGGTCGCCGGACGGCCGCTGGTCAACGCGTCGCTGCGTCTGGCGAGCCGTTCGTCAGAGCAGGGGCCGGGTATCGCCACCGTCGTGGTCCTGCTGCTGCTGGCCGCCGCGGGCACCCACGCGATCGGCATGGAACCGGTGCTGGGGACGTTGCTGTGCGGCATCCTGATCGGGTCGTCCAAACACGTCGACCTCGCGCGGCTGGCCCCGTTGCGCACGATCGTGCTGGCCGTGCTCACCCCGATCTACTTCGCCACCGCCGGGCTGCGGATGGATCTCACGGCACTGCGCGACCCCGCCGTGCTCGGCTCGGCCGTACTGGTGCTGGCGGTCGCCGTCATCGGCAAGTTCGCCGGCGCCTACCTCGGGGCCAGGGTGGGCAGGCTCAGCCACTGGGAGGGGCTCGCGCTCGGCAGCGGTCTCAACGCGCGCGGCGTCATCCAGGTGATCGTGGCGATCGTCGGCCTGCGGCTCGGCGTCCTGACCACCGCCACCTACACGATCATCGTGCTGGTGGCGATCGTGACCTCGCTGATGGCGCCGCCGACCCTGCGCCGCGCGGTGGGCCGGATCGCCGTCACGGAGGAGGAACGCGTACGGGAGAAGGGGTTCCATGTCCAGTGAGCGACCACGACTGCTGCTGATCGCGACCGGCTGGCAGGTGTTCCGGGAATACCTGCTGCGGTCGATCGGTACCCGGTTCCGGGTGCACTTGTTCCACACCGCGGAGCCGACCTGGGAACGGGAGTACATCACCGGCTGGACCGTGCTGCCCAGCACGATCGACGGTCTCGCGATGGCCCGCGAGGCGGTCCGGCTGCACGAGGCCGAGCCGTTCGCCGGAGTGCTGTGCTGGGACGAGGGGCGTATCCACGCCACCGCCCACGTCGCCGAAGCGCTCGGGCTGCGGTGCGGCGACCCGGCGATGATCTGGCGGCTCCGGGACAAGGCGCAGACGCGCGCCGCGCTGGCCGAAGCAGGTGTTCCCCAGCCGCGGTCGGTCGCGGTCAGCACCCTCGCGCAGGCGCTGGCCGCGGCGGAAGAGGTGGGCTACCCGGCGATCCTGAAACCGCGCGGCCTCGGTGCGAGCCTCGGTGTGGTCCGGGTCGACAGCCCGGAGCGGCTCCGCGAGATGTTCGCCTTCACCCGCGACACCAAGGCACCCGACCCGGTGGTCTACGCCAGTGACCATCCGGTCCTGGTCGAGCAGTGCGTGACCGGCGAGGAGGTCAGCGTCGACTCGGTCGTCGCGGACGGCAAGGTCACACCGCTCTTCCTCGCCCGCAAGGTGGTCGGTTTCCCGCCCTACGCCGAAGAGATCGGTCACTACGTGGACGCGGACGATCCGCTGCTCACCGACTCCGCGTTCACCTCGATCCTGCAAGCTACGCACACCGCGCTGGGTTTCCGCGACGGCTGGACGCATACCGAGTACATGCTGACCGGGACCGGTCCGAAACTCATCGAGGTCAACGGCAGGCTCGGTGGCGACCTGATCCCCTACCTCGGCGAGCTGGCGACCGGCATCGACCCCGGCGTCCTCGCCGCCGCGGCGGCCTGCGGTCACGAGCTGGACCTCCGGCCCACCCGGCGGCGTGTGGCCGGGATCCGGTTCTGTTACGTCGACCGGGACGACACCACCATCGCGGCGATTCGCTTCGATCCGACGACCCTGCCGCCGAACGTGGATCAAGCGGTCACCATCGCCAAGCCCGGCGCCGTGATGTCCCCTCCGCCGCAAGGGACGGTCTGGGGCCGGGTCGCCTATGTCACCGCGGTCGCCGATTCGATCGCCGAATGCGCGCGGACCCTCGACGCCGCCCAGGCGTCGCTGCGCATCACCACTCCGCCGGTAGGTGTCGGTCGTCACGTGGCGCCGCGCCGGTGACATCCAGGCATCACGGACTAGAGCGTCGGTGCTCAGCACCGCCCCCGGAACCAGCATCGGTCGCCGACCGAAGTGGATAGGGAGCCGCTCGCGCCACGCACTCATGACCACAAGGTGGTGAGGATCGAAGTCGCGGTCCTGCTGGAAGCGATCGATATCGCCAACCCGGCCAGACACGCCAACTCGCGCCTCAGGGAACTGGAACAGCGTCATCTCGACGCGCTGCTGGCTTCAAGTCCAGGCACTCGAAGCCAGCAGTGCGGACGCGTGTCCGATTAGCAGCCTGTAAGCAGGGAGCTGATCGTCTTGTCCATGCGTGGCATCGACTCGCCTGCTCAGCAGCCGCGCAGCGAGCTGATGCGGTCGTTCATGTGGGCGGGCACGTTTCCTCGCCAGTCGACGGAAACACGCCACAGGGTGCCGCGGTAGTCGGCGTCGGTGTAGGTGCACCAGATTCTGTTGGTGCGGTTGTAGACGGAGGAGATCTGGTCATTGAAGTTCTGCCCCTGGAGATTGGCGGAGCCGGTCTGGAAGCGAACCATTCGGCCCTGAGCGTTGGCGTGCTCCCACGCGCAGAACCAGCCGGACGGGCAATCCGAGTAGGCGGTGATCGACACACCACCTTCTTGCGACGCTGGGGCGGCGCCTCCCGTCGTTTCGGCACTTGCCGTTCCGACGAATGCCACGCCGGCGGACAAGGCCGCACCAGCGGCGATCGTGGCGAAGAGTTTCTTCATTTCATCTCCTATTTGTTGTTGGTGCGCCGTCGTCTGTAGCGGCGCGGATTTCCGGTCCTCAGCTCTTGGCCGGGACGACGAACACGTGGCTCATGCCGGCGTCGTGAGTCGTGGTCGACCCGCGTGAGTCGGTCAGGTCTACCGCGGTGCCCTGCACTCCGCCGTCCATGCCGTCTTTCCACTTCACCAGGACGTAGGCGTTGAACCGCTGTTCGCAGTCGGGCCGGACGGTGAAGTCGGGCAGGTGCAGTGGCACGTAATGGTGGTGCACCGAATAGGACATCTGGCGGGTCGTCGTGGTGGCGTTGCTGGTCTGGCAGAGTTTGTCGCCGTTCCACTGGTTGACGAAGAGGGTGAAGGTGGCCATCGAGGCCGGCGGTTTGGTGCAGTCCTTGTCCTTCACCGGGTAGCACGTCTTGTACTCGGTGTCGGCGAAGACACTGAGTTTTGCGAAGCCCGGCGCGAGTGTGAAGTACGGCAACGCGGGCTCACGCGCCACGACCTCGGGGTCCGGCCCGACACGGACAAGGCCACGGGGCGTGGCCCGCTGGGCGGGAAGACCGTTCGCGGTGTTGGCCACGGACGTGTCGGCGAACTCGAGGAATCCGTCGTACAACTGGAACCGGGCGTCGAGTTCCTTGCGCATCGTGGCGGCACGGACGTACGCGGTGCAGGTGACCTTCGTGTCGACACCGGGGTGCACCAGGAAGCGAGTGGTGAGCTGGACGTCCTCCTTCTCCGGCTCCAGGGACGCGCCCTTCTGCAGGATGTTCTGTCCCGTCACGAAGCTCTGTTCACCGCCTGGCCAGGTGCACCGCACCTCGTTGTCGAACAGCGAGCGGTAGGTGGCGGAGTTCGCGCGCATCACCGATCTGACGTAGGCGGTCTGCGTCGCCGACATCTGCAGGTACACGCTGCCCAACTCCTTGACCTCCTGGTCGAACTTCACCGGCTCACCCGGCTTTGTCTCGGGCACCTTCGGCGCGAGCACCTGTTGCGGCGTGAACTTGACATAGGTGGCGTCGCTCGCGGTCGCCGCCGGCGCGAGCACGACAAGCACCACGGCACCGAGAATGAAGGACAGGATTCGCCTCACCGAGGTCTCCTTTCACCAGTGAGAATTTAGCGTGACGAACTATTTCGGCGATAACACATGGCCGCTTCGTTAAGAGGCGAGGTGGAGTTTCGGTGGGTACGGACACTCCTGAAGTGAAACTGATTCACGACCCACCAGGGGTACGGAACAACCATGTCGCGTAACAGGCAGCGGCGGCAAGGCATACCGGAATGTGTGTCGTCCCGGCATGCGTGAAACGGTCCTGAACAGGGGTTTCCCGAAGGGCGCGGGACGGTGCCATACTGGCTTGCGGCACCGGAGACTTGGGGAGGGTCGATGGATGTGTCGAGTGCGCGCAGCGAGCTTGCGCGACTTCTCACTGCACTCAAGGAGCGCAGCGGCCTGAGCTATTCAGAGCTAGGCCGAAAGTCGCATATCAGCAGTTCAACCCTGCATCGATACTGCTCCGGAGTAACAGTTCCACCCGATTACCGGACGATTGCAGCAATCGCCACCGCCTGTGAGGCGACTGACCAAGACCTCACCGATCTGCTACGGCACTGGCAGGTGGCCAACGGCAAAATGACCGCGGAGACACCGGTTTCCTCAGCCGAAACTTCGGACCTGTCCTCCAGCTCTCGCCAGCGACGCCCACGATCACTCGCGGCCGCCGCTGCGATCCTCGTGGCGATCGTGATCCCGTCGAGCACGGCATTCAACGATGCCGACCCCTCAACCCCCGCGCCCGCCGCCGCCCCCGCCGACACCGTCATCCGATACGACTTCACGCCACGTCGCATACTCGCACCGCGGATGCCCAAGGCAATGCCGGGCGAATCCGGGAAGCCCGATCATGAGGTGGTGGCGCTGGGCAGCGTCGAGCTCGAGATGGCGACGACCCAGACCGCGTACGTGGTATCGGTGATGCGCGCAAGCTCGGCGACCCACCTCTCGCTGTTCGACAACGAGGTCCGGTGCAGGTGGCCCGGCGGAGAGCAGAACTTCGTGACCGGGCAGAACATCCTGGAGGAAGGCGCCTCGTCGGAGCGGGAGAAGGAAGAGGTCCAGCTCACCACCCGCTTCCTGCTGCATCCCGGTGTGGCCACCAAAGTCGCCTGCACCGCCTACCTCCGCGCCGCCACCCTCAGGGAAGACCTCGACGCGCAGTTCCGGCTGGACAGCGGGCGGATCGAGGTCGCCGACACGTCCGTCGGCAACACGACCACAGGCGCGCCGGCCCAGGGTGCGGTGCCGCGTGGCCTTCTGCACGTAGGACCGGACCCACGCATGATCGCCCGGGAACCGGTACTCAGGTCCGTCACCTTCGCACCGGGATTCACCCACCTCAGCGTCGTCGCCGACACCCAATACCAGACCTGTTACCCGCAGAAGGGCAAGCACTGCGACACGCTTGACCCGACCGCGTCGAGGGCTACCTTCACGCTGTACGTCACCCAGTGGAAGGGCAACGAGGTCTGCCACAAGAACCGGGCGACCGGGGAACTCCGCGAGATGTCCCACACGGTGCACCGCCACCACGTACCACTGCACCTGCCCGACTTCACCATCCGCGCCGACTGTGACCCCCGGTTCAGCGCCTACGTCATGGTGAAGTGGGTAGACGGGATGGACGGCGCGGTACAGGGCGCCGCGGAAGGCCTGACCGACTCACGCGGATCCACCACAATGCACAACGCCGACATGAGCCACATTTTCATGATCCCCCACAAGGGCTTGCGCTGAGTCTCCGCGGCCCCGCTTCACCAGCGCCGGCAAAACGGAGGGATTCGCACACCCGACGCGGTGAAGCCACGCCTTCCGTACAGGCCGCTCTGGCCAGCGTTCGCGGTCACCCGCGGCAGCGACCTCGGCGCCGAGGTCTGGCTCGGCCCGTCCCAACTCGGGCACGATGCGATCGACGTGAGCCAGCTACCGGCATCGCGAACGCCCTGGGATCCGGCCGAGCACGCCGCACCGCCACCAGGTTCGTGACCCCCGAGCAGTTCCTCGACTGCCTGCCCGTCACGGTGCGGATGAGCATGGTGAAGTCCGCCGTCGTCGACGCGCTGGCGGCCGACGCCGACGGCGTCCTGCTGAGCTTCGAGATGCCCGGGTTCTACCGCGTCCATGTCGCGAACGTGTTCAACCGAGACGTGGCCGTAGACGAAGAGGAGACCACCCTCGTCTACGACGCCTTCACCGCCTCACTCTGCCCTGACCTCCGGGCCCCTTCCCCGGGGACACGGGAAGCGCTAGCCGTACGGGTTCTCCCGCGGACGACCGATCTGCGCCTCGAACATCGGTGCGTTACCCCCGGCGCCGCACCCGAAGCAGTGGGACGTGCCGTATTCCGGGCGGACTCTGAACACCCGCGAACCGCAGAAGGGGCAGTCACCCTGCAACTGGGTGTTCCCGAGCGAGCTCAGCTACACGTACGGCGAGACGGCCTCCACGACGTGGCTGGCTGGTAAGAGTCGGCCTGAGCGGCAACTTACCCGACCTCGATCACCTTGACGTTGGTGATTGCGGCCTGACACGAGGTGCTGGTGTTGCCTTTGAATTTGAGGAAAAGGGTGTCGGTGTACGCCTTGAAGGTACGGAGCACTGCCTTTCGCCAGTGCGCCTTCCCGTCCGCGTCATGTGGCTTGATGTCGGCTGACAGCACGGTTGTTCCGTCGTCGTCGGCGAATTCGACGGTGAAGTCGACGTTCTGGCCGACGCAGTTGCCCCAAGCGTCGGGGCTGTGCTGGAAGCTGAGCCGGTACCAGGCGCCCGGGTCGGGCGTGAGGCGCTGTTGGATACCGCCGCCGGTGAACTCGGGGCCGAGATCCACCGCCTGGTAGCCATTGGGGTGCTGGGCAAAGTCTGCGCTGAGCAGGTCATAGCCGGCGCCGACCTTCTGCCACGGGGCGGCAGGACCGTTGTTGCGCCACGTGACCCCGGACAACGTGGGATTGGTGACGAAGGTCCCGTTCTCCACCAGGTTTTCTTCTGGTGCGGCGGAAGCGGGTGCCGTTTGCACGGTCAACGGGACGGCCAGAAGCATTGCCGTGGCCGCGACGACGATACGACTGCGTATTTTCCTGTGTTCGGTCATGATCGAGTGATAGGTTCCCGTGCCATCACTTAAACGGTTTTCGGTTGCTCGTCCCCTCTGTGTGTGAACGGCTTCGCCCAAAAGTGGTTCGGGAACCCGAATATCGATGAGTAAGTCCCCGGTGTCTGGAGCGGCCAGGAACGCGGGTGCAATGGTTGCCGGAGCTTGATCGTTAGCTGGTTTCGTGGAGCTGCTTCGCGGCATCGCTTGCGGTGAGACGGGTCGGGGATTGGTAGAGGTCGAAGTCTGGACGGTCGGCGCCGAGAGTGCGATGGTGGCCCAGTCGACGGTGGTGAATGCCTTGAGTGGCACATTTGTCGTCTGGCCGGCGAGGCGTCCGGCAAGGTGGGTTGGCGAGTCCGAGGTAGCGGGCCGTGGACAGTGCGGTGAGTTCCCAGACGTTTGATGCTGGCGGCGACAACGCGGACACGCGGAAATTGAGGTGCCAGGACAGGCCGAGCATCCCTACCGTCGGCCCCATGCACCATGGATCCGCCCTGCTGAACGTCATCGATGTCGAAGCCACCTGCTGGGACGGGCAGCCGCCGCCCGGCTCGGTGAACGAGATCATCGAGATTGGTCTCACCGTCGTGGATGTGTCGGCGGGGCGCCGTGTGTCCCGGCATCGTGTCTTGGTCCGGCCTGTCCGGTCGACGGTGAGCGACTTCTGCACTGAACTGACCGGACTGACGCAAGCTGAGGTGGAGCGGGGCGTCTCCTTCGGCGAGGCATGCCGAATCCTCGTCGAGGAGTACGAGGCTGGGGAGCGGCCCTGGGCGAGTTGGGGCGAGTACGACCGTCGGCAATTCGCGCGGCAGAGTCACGCTGACGGGGTGGCCTACCCGTTCGGCTATCCGACTGAGCGCACCCACACCAACGCCAAGGCCGTGTTCGCCGCGGCCTACGGGCTGCGCAAGAAACCCGGCATGGATCGCGCTCTGCAGATCGCCGGACTGCCGCTGGAGGGACGCCATCACCGCGGCGAAGACGACGCGTGGAACATCGCCGCACTCGTCCTCGATCTTGTGGGCCGTGGGGCATGGCCGGTCACGGCCACAATCAACGGAGAGGCTGATACTGCCCCGGTTCTCCGGACATCCCTTGGAAAGCAGCAACTTTCGTAACCGACGTTGTACGGCGCGCTTCGCGTCCGGGCGTTCAGGTGGTTGTCCAGGGTAGCCGTATCGCTTCGATCTCGGAGTCGCTCACCAACGCGTCGACCAGCACCTGCGGGCCGGCGACCTTGGTGGCCCACAGGTCGTAGTCGGTACACAGGCACCACGATTTCGTGGTCCTGCACGCCGGGTCGCTCACTCCCCCGCCTCCTGGATCAGTCCCGTGTTGCGATGATTCCTTACCCGGGCCGACGACCCGGGCAATGGCGGCGGAGACCAAGCGGCGAACTCGCGTGATCGCGTGGACGACACGCGTGACTGGACGGACGACACGCGCATTCCGGGGTCGCCGAAGTCGGCGGAGGCATCAAGGTCGCCGTCGTCCGCGCTCCCGACGGCAACCCAGCCTGATCCACAACCCCACTTCAAAGCCGAGTAGCCCACTCAGCCGATGTCCAACACCGCTTTGCCGTGCAGGCGCCGTTCGAGCAGGGCCGTAACCGCCTCGCCGTAGGAGGTCCACGGCGCCCGCATGCTGATCCCGGGGTCGAGGCGGCCAGCGGCGATCTCGGCGGCGAGCCAGGTCAGGTCCGCGGAGAAGTCTTCGGCCGGGTCGGCGAGCAGGAAGTAGGTGCGGATCGACCGGTCGTGCCGTCCGTCGGTCGGTGTCAACGCTGCGGCGGGGAAAACCGAATCCGCTCCGGACGACCGGCCGACGCTCACCACCGTCCCGCCCGCCTCGACGGCGGCGAACGCGTCCACGAGCTGCTGTCCTCCGACGTTCTCCAGCACCGCGGCCACCGGGCGCTCCACGTGGGCGGGGTCGGCGTGGACCTCGTGCGCTCCCAGCGCCCGCAGGCCGTCCTCCAGCGCGGGATTCCCGCTGATCGCGACGACCTCGGCGCCCGCACGGGCCGCGAGCTGGATCGCGTAACGGCCGACGCCGCCGGAGGCGCCGGTGATCATCACCCGGCGGCCGAGCAGCTGTCCCATGCGGCGCAACACCTGCAACGCGGTCAGCCCGGCGACCGGGATGGTGCTCACCGCGCCGAGGTCGGCGCCGTCCGGCACGACGCCGAGCCGCTTGGCCGGGACCGCCCGCAGCTCCGCCCATCCGGCGGTCTCGCCGAGCGTGACCACCCTGGTCCCGGCCGCGGGACCGGAACCGTCGGCCGCCGGCTCGATCACGACGCCCGCCGCGTCCCAGCCGATCACGGATCCGTCCGGAGTGGACGGATCGATCGCGCCCTTGACCTCGCCGTAGTTGAGGGAAACCGCCTCCACCCGGACCAGCGCCTCGCCGGGCGCGGGTTCCGGATCGGCCACGTCGGCCTGGGACAGATGGGCTTTCGCGGTGTGGTCCACGACTAGTGCGCGCACGATCCGATCTCCTCCGAGTCAAAGTGCCACAGTGTGGCGTTTGCTCCATTGAAGCATATGCTCGCTCGGGGCGGGTCCGCTAGACTTCGGTCCATGACGACCCCCGGGGAGCCCGCGACGCTGCGCGAGCGCAAGAAACTGCGCACTCGCCAAGCCCTGGCGGAGACGGCGATCGTCCTGTTCGGCGAACACGGTTTCGACGCCACCCCGCTCGACGCGCTGCTCGAAGCGGTGGAGGTGTCGAGGCGGACCTTCTTCCGCAACTACCGCTCGAAGGAGGACGTCGCCCTTACCGCCGTCAAGCAGCTCTGGAGCGATTTCCTGGTCACACTGGACGAAACCGGGAAGTCCGGGTCCCTTGTGGACGTTTTCCGGGACGCGCTGCTGACCACGTTGGCCCGTATGGACGACGACTGGTACGAGCGCTTCCCCGCGACGCTCAGGTTGATCGACCAGTCGGCCTCGCTGAACGGCCATTCGCTGCGGCACTGCGCGGAGATCCAGACCGAGGTCGCGCATCGGCTCGGCGATCCGCGCGACCTCGAACTGCGCATGCTCATCGAATTCTGCGTGGCCACCTGGCGGTGCGCGCTGGACGAATGGCTGCCCGACTGCGCTCCCGGCGAGCTGCCGGGCCACGTGCGGCGCGCGTTCTCCGCCATGAACGACAGCTTGCTGCTGCGAGCCTGAGGCCCCGCTCAGCGTACGAGGCCGGATTCCCAGGCCCACACGGCGATTTCCGTGCGGTTGCGCGCGGCGATCTTGCGCTGGATCGAGGCGAGGTGGGTCTTCACCGTCGACAGGGAGATCGTCAGCTCGTCGGTGATCTCGGCATTCGTCCGGCCGCGCGCGATGGCCTTGGCCACGTCGAGTTCGCGCTGGGTCAGCGCGGGCTCGGCACGGCGGGCGCGGCGCCGGGCCGAGGTGGCGGTGAAATGGGCCAGCAGCCGCGTGGTGATCGACGGCGAGACCAGCGCTTCACCGTTCGCGGCCGCGTGCACCGCCTCCACCAGGAGTCCGGGACCGGCGTCCTTCAGGAGAAATCCGCAGGCGCCGGCGCACAACGCCTCGTGGACCAGCTCGTCGAGGTCGAAGGTGGTGACGACCAGGACGCGCAACGGGTCTTCGACGTCAGGGCCCGCCAGCCGCCGCGTGGCGGCGAGGCCGTCGACGAGCGGCATGCGGATGTCCATCAGCGTGACGTCCGGCCGCAACCGCTGGGCCAGCCGGACCGCCTGCTCGCCGTTCTCCGCCTCGCCGACCACTTCCAGCCCCGGCACCCGTTCCAGGATCAACCGGAAACCCGTGCGTACCAAGGCCTGGTCATCGGCCAGCAGGACTCGCACCGTCACCGCGCGGCTCCTCCTTCCGGTGCCGCGGCGGCCGAAACGCCACCCGGCAAAGGCAATTCGGCGAGCACTCGCCAGCCGCGCTCGCCATCCGCCCCGGCGGTCAGCGTGCCGTCGAGCGCCCCGATCCGCTCGGCCATCCCGATCAGGCCGTAGCCGCCGGGCGATCGGCGCACCCGGCCTGGCCGGAGTCCGTCGTTGGCGACCTCGACCCGGAGGTACCGGCGGCCGTCCACCGGCTCGACCCGCACGGTGACACTGCGGGCGTCGGGCGCGTGCCTGCGCGCGTTGTTCAGCGATTCGAGGACGACGCGGTGGACGGTGGACACCGTTTCCGGCGCGACCGCGAGTTCGGCGAGCCCGTCCGCCAGCCGCACCGTGACGCCCTCGTCGTCGCCGACCGCCGCTTCGATGGTCTCCACCAACCCGCCGGCGGTGACCTGCGACGCGAGTTCGGGGCTGCGCAGCATCATGACGAGCCGCCGCACCGCGCCGAGGGCTTCCGCGCCCGCTTGCTCGATCTCCTTGATCAGCTCCTGTTCCGGCCCGTCCGCGAGGATGACGCCGGCGGCTTGCGTACGGACCACGACCCCGGTGATGTGGTGCGCCACCAGATCGTGCAGTTCCCTGGCGAGGGCGAGCCGCTCCCGGTCGCGGGCCGCGGCCAGCGCCGCCTCACGACGGGCTTCGCCGTCCCGCAGCATCAGCCCGACGATGACGCTGCACCCCCACAGCAACGCCCAGACCACCGCGATGGACAACGTCGTGAACGTGTCGGTGAAGCGCAGGACCGGGGCCGCCGCCATGGTCAGTCCCCCGAGCACCGCGAGCACGGCGGCATGCCCGCGCGGCAGCCGGTGGCACGCCGCCCCGACCAGGACAGCCAGCGCCAGCGCCTCGGCGTCACCGCTCGGCGCCGCGGCAGGTTCGAACAGGAAACCGACCGCGCTGCAAGCCAGCGAGAGGACGATCCCCGACGCGGTCAGCGTCGCCGTCCGCGCCGGGAAACGGCGCCGCAGCAACGCCAACGCCCCGAGCACCAGACCGGCCGCGAAGTAGAGGACCTCACCTGCCGGAGCCGGGCCGTCCAGGATCAGGCGGCGCACCAGCTGTTCGATGTTGAGCCCGGCCAGCACCACGATCTCGGCGATCACCAGACCGCGGACAGGAGGCGGAGTGGCGGTCGGAAGCACGCTGCCGTCCTTCCTCGTTCGCTGGTCCGGTGATCATCATGCCTCAGCGGTGCCGGGGACGCCGGATGCGCCGGCGTCCCCGGTGTTTCATCGTGGTTCGGCCGCGCACGCCAGGTCGTGCTTCGGGCGCTGACCCGTCAGCAGGAACGTGGTCGCCGCCGTGTCGGCGCATTTGTTGCCGACGTAGGGATAGACGCCGTGCCCGCCCGCGTCGACGGTGACCATGCGGGCCCGGTCGCCGAACGCGCGCCGCAGTTTCTCGGCACCGGCCAGCGGGGTCGCCGGGTCACGCTGGTTCTGCAGCATCAGCACGGTGGACGGGCCCCGGTCACCGACGCGCACGGGCGGATCGGCGGGCGCGGACCAGAACGCGCACGGCTGGACGTTGGCCCCGGCGGCGCCGAACATCGGATGCCGGAGCCGGTCGATCGCGACGGTGCGCTGATAGGTTCCCACCGAGCCGGGCCAGCGGGAGTCGTTGCAGATCATGTAATAGCGGCCGGAAACCAGGTTCTCCACGCCGGGCACTTCGCCGGGGCCCAGCGGAGGGAGCGGCTGGTCCTTGTCGAGCGCCTGCCAGATCTTGCCCACGAGCGGCATTCCCGCGTCACTGAAGAGGAAACCCCAGGTGAGCATCCGGAACGTCGGGCCGTCGATGTCACGCACCGGGGCCTTGTCCAGCCGCGCGGCGAGGTCGAAGTACTTCGCGGTGACCTGCTCCGGCGTGCTGCCCAGACCGTAGGTGGCCGAGTTGGCCGAGGCGAACTTGGCGAAGTCCGGGAACCGGTCGTCGAAGCCCTGGGCGTACAGCCGGTCGTTCGCGTAGTCCCAGCCGTCCGGGCCCACGTTGCTGTCGAGCATGATCCGGTCGCTGCGCTGCGGGTACAGCGTCGTGTACACGGCGCCGAGGTGGGTGCCCCACGAGTACCCGGCGAAGGAGATCTTCTTCTCTCCCAGCGCGGCCCGGATGCTGTCCATGTCCCGCGCGGTGTTCGCCGTGCTGACGTGCGGCAGCATCCACGCCGACTTCGAGGTGGCGCACTGCCGGGCGATGGCCTTCGACTGCTCGGCCCGCTTCGCCACGTCGGCGGCGTCGCGTGCGTACGGCGGGACGTTGCCCACCGCGCTCTGCTCGGGCGTCAGGTCACAGGTCACCGGCGTGCTGTGCGCCATCCCGCGCGGGTCGAACCCGATCAGGTCGTAGCTGTCGAGGACGGCCGGCGGCAGCTTCGCCGTCCTCAGGTCGGCGGGGAACTTCAGCCCAGCCGACGGACCACCTGGATTGGTGAGCAGCACGCCGCGACGCTGTCCCGGGTTCTTGCTGGCCAGCCGGGAGATCGCGATGTCGATCCGCTTGCCGCCAGGGTCGTCGTAATCGAGTGGGACCTTGATCGTCGAACATTCCAGGCCGGGTGCCGCGGCGTCGGCCGGACACGGCCCCCACTTCACTGTCTCCGGCGACGCCTCCGGTGCCGCCCCGGCCGGTGCCGCCGCCGCGGCGGCCGCCAGGATGGCGATCGCGAGCGCGATGGACCACGTCTTTCTCATCCGAGACCCCTCTTCCGTCTGTTGGCGAATCCCCATCCTGTTCACCACACGGTGAACGCACATCGAGCGCGCGAATGGTTCCTTCATCGCCTTTGGTCGGCCAAAAGGACTAGCCCGAAGGAGCATGGGGCGAGCGAGCAGGCGGGGCGCCGGTACGGAGTGGGTCGGGGTGGTCGTGAGTGGTAAGTGACGTTAGAACGTCACTTACCACTCACGACCCGCTCGCGCTCAGAGCATCGCGTTCACGCCTGTGAGATCCCGGCCGATGAGCAGTTTCTGCACCTGGCTGGTGCCTTCGTAGAGGGTCAGCACGCGGGCGTCGCGCAGGTATTTGCCGACCGGGAACTCGTCGATGAACCCGTAGCCGCCGAAGACCTGGAGGCAGTTGTTGCTGACCCGCACCGCGGCCTCGCTCGCGTGGTACTTCGCGATGGACGCGTCGGTCGCGTAATCCTTGGGCGAGACACCGGAATCGGCGATCCGCGCGACGTGATGGGTGAGCAGGCGGGCGGCCCGGACGTCCACCGCGGACTCGGCGAGCAGCTCCTGCACCAGCTGGAACGACGCGATCGGGCGGCCGAACTGGGTGCGCTCGGTGGAGTACCGCACGGCGGCGTCCACGGCTGCCTGCGCCAGCCCGACGGCGCCGGCGGCGACCGAGACCCGGCCGCGGGACAGCGCGCCCAGCGCGATGCCCAGACCGCGATCCACCTCGCCCAGCCGGGCCGAGTCGGGTACGCGCACGCCGTCGAAGGTCAGCTCCGCGGTGGCCTGGCCGCGCAGGCCGAGTTTTCCGTGGATCTCCCGCGAGGTCAGCCCCGGCGAGTCGGTCGGCACCAGGAACGCGGTGAGGCCACGCTCGCTGGTGCGGGCGAAGGTCAACGCCACCTGCGCCCAGGTTCCGTTGGTGATGAACATCTTTCCGCCGTCGAGGATCCAGTCGCCACCGTCGCGGGTGGCGCGGGTGCTGACCGACGCCGCGTCGGAGCCGGTGCCCGGCTCGGTGAGGGCGAAACAGCCGAGAGCCTCGCCGCTGACGAGACGGGGCAGCCACTGCGCCCGCTGCTCGTCCGTCCCGTGCGTCACGATGGTCTTGGTGACCAGGCCGAGCGACACCGAAACGATCCCGCGCACCGCGGAGTCACCACGCCCGAGTTCTTCCGTCACCAGGACGTAGGACAGCATGTCCGAGTCCACCCCGCCGTAGACCTCGGGGACCATCAAGCCGAGGAAACCCAGTTCTCCCAAGCGTTTCACGATGCCGCGATCGACCTGTTCGGCGCGGTCCCACTCCGCCGCGTGCGGGGCGATCTCGTCGTCGACGAACCGCGCGGCCATGGCGCGGATGTCGCGTTGTGTCTCGGTCAGGCCGAAATCCGGTGAAATCACGGTGTTTCCTTCTCCAGCGGGTAGGCGGGGGCGGTCAGGGGCAGGCCGAGTGCGGCGCGTTCCCGCAGCCAGCGCGTCGGCCGGTAGCGCGGGTCGCCGGTGCTCTCGTGCAGCCGGTCCTGGAGTTCGAGCAGCCGGACGGCCCCGACGCGATCACCCCAGGCGAGCGGTCCGGCCGGGTAGCCGAGCGCGGCCGTGACGGCCAGGTCGATGTCCTCCGGGGTGGCCAGCGAACGCTCCGCGATCGACGCGGCGACCGAGACGATCGACGCGAGCAGGCGCTGGGCGACCGAACCGGCGGTGTCCCGCACCACCGACACCGCTTCCGCGCCCACCGCCAGCACCCCGGCGGCGGCGCGGACCGCCTCCGGGTCCGACGCCGGGGTCACCGCCAGCACCCGGCGGCGAGTGGCCAGCGAAAGCGGATCGCCGCCGAAGGTGCGGGACGCGGGCAGCCCGTGCTCGGCGATCATCGCCGAAACCGTGGTCCCCCAGGTCGGCACGAGCACGACGGCCTCGGGGGTCAGCTCGTCCGACGCCGTCGGCAGCGTCGCGCGCAGCGCATCGGCGTCCGGCCCCGATCCGGCGATCCACAGTGGACACTCAGCGGCGACGACCGGTGTTTCCGTGGGCTCCTCGGCGCCGGGACGGTGGTCGTAGAACCCGCGGCCACTCTTGCGGCCGAACAGCCCGGCCGCCACCCGGTTCGGGGTGAGGAACGACGGCCGGAGCCGGTCGGAATACCGGAACCCGGTCCAGATCGAGTCGATCACGGCGGCCGTCACGTCGAGACCGGTCAGGTCCATCAGCTCGAACGGGCCCATCCGCAGGCCGAGCACGTCACGGGCGATCCGGTCGATGACCACTGGTTCGGCGGCAGAGTCCTCCAGCAGCGCGAACGCCTCGGTGACCAGTCCGCGCCCGGCGTGGTTGACCAGGAAACCGGGGGTGTCGGCGACCGTCACCGCGCGGTGGCCGGACGCGTGCACCAGCTCGGCCAGCACGCCGGGGATGTCGGGGCGCGTGGCCGCTCCCGGGACGACCTCGACGATCTTCATCAACGGCACCGGGTTGAAGAAGTGCAGCCCGGCCAGCCGCGACGGATCGGCCAGGGTGGCGGCGATGCGGGTCACCGGCAGCGAGGACGTGTTCGTCGCGAAGATCGTCGTCGGCGGCAGCACCGCTTCCAGCCCGGTGAACAGCTCCGCCTTGGTGTCCAGATCTTCGCGGACCGCTTCGATCACCAGATCGACGTCGTCACCCGGCGCCGCGACCGCGTCCAACGGCACGAGCCGGGCGCGGACCTGGTCCGCTTCCGTCATACGCCCCTTGACGACCGCGCGATCCAGCAGCTGCCCGACGAAGCCGATCGCCTCGCCGACCGCCTCGCGCCGCGCGTCGGCGAGCTCGACGGTGTGCCCGGCGGTCGCCGCCCACTGCGCGATACCCCGGCCCATCACGCCGGTTCCGATGACCCTGATCCGCATGTCCGCTCCTCAGCGCAGGTAGACGCGACCGGGGTCGACTTCTTCGCGCAGCCGCCGGAGTTCGGCGGCCGCGGGTGGTTCGATGGTGGCCAGATCGGCGGCGACGTCCAGCGGCCACCCGGTGGCCGAGCGCACGTGGTCGGCCGTCACGCCGGGATGGACGGCGACCAGCCGCAGCGGCTCGCCCACCCCCTGCCGCGCGAGGATGCCGAGTTCGGTGATCACCCTGGTGACCCCCGCGCCGAGCGGGCGGATGCCGTCCGCCAGCGCACGGTCCGGGCCAGGCGACGTACAGAAGTCCAGTTCCTCCACAAAGGACCTCGGGTCGTGGCGGCGCATCACCACGAAGACCTCGCCGGAGTTCGCCATCACCTCCATCGCGCCGCCGGGGCCGGGGAGCCGCACCGAGGGTTCGGCCCAGTCGCCGATCACCGACGAGTTCAGGTTCCCCCACCGGTCGATCTGCGCGGCGCCGAGGAAACCGACGTCGATGTGCCCGCCCTGCAACACGTTCCCGAAGAGTGCTGGCATCGACAGCACCGCCTCGGCGCCGGTGATCAGCACGGCGTCGGCGATGGTTTCCGGCAGCTGGGAAGGATGCGCGCCGCAGACCCCGGACTCGTAGACGATCTCCAGGTCCGGCGCGACCGTGAGGTGCGCCAGCGAGGCGGCCAGGGTCGGCAGGCCGATCCCCGCGAACACGGTGCGTTTTCCGGCCAGCTCCCGGGAAGCGACCACCGAGAGCAGCTCGGACGAGGTGGTGTCCTTTGTGGACGTCATCGTGCGTTCTCCCGTCGCTTGCCGTAGTTCACCGGCAGGCTCAGCGCGTCGTCGACGGCGAGGCCCGCCCAGTACCGCTCCCCCAGTTTCGCCACGTATTCCGCGTGGTCCCGGGTGCCGAGCACCCATTCCGCCAGCCATGCCCGCAGGCGTCCGGGATCCGCGCTGATCGCCGACCACCCGCGATAGAAGGCGTTGTCGCGGTCGTAATAGCCCTGCGCGAACGACGGATGCGCGCCACGCGGGCAAGCCACCACGGCGTCGACCGCGTGTGAGGGGATGAGCGTCCGGTTGGGATCGCGGCGGATGACGTCGTCGTCCACTATCTCCTCGACCACCACCACGGCCTTCTTCGCCGCGTACACGGCTTCGGCCTGGATCCCGGTCAGGCCCCAGACCTGGGTGTTGCCCGACCGGTCCGCCCGCTGGGCGTGGACGATGGTCACGTCCGGGTTCACCGGCGGCACCACGTAGACCTGCTCGCCGTCGTCGTAGGGCGAGCGCACCTTGCGGAGGCCGGGGTTGACCGACGGGAGATCGCTGCCGGCGTACGAGCGCACCGGGTAGAACGGCAGCCGCTGCGCGCCGGCCAGGTACCGGCCGATCATGCCGTAGTGGCTGTACTCCTCGAACTCCAGCGGTTCGGGGTCGGCGCGCTCGATCCGCCGCCGCAGTTCGCCGAGCGAGCCCGCCGAGGAGTTGCCGACGAACGACGACACCAGCTTGCGCACGCAGCCGCCCGCGAGCATCTGGTCCACGACGATGTCCGCGGTCATCCGGACCACGGTGAGGTCGCGGCGGCCCTGCCGGATGATCTCGTGCCCGGCGGCGGTCGGGATCAGATGCGTGAACCCTTCGAGCGCGACGGTGTCGCCGTCGTGGACGAAGGCGGCAATGGCCTCGGCCATCGTGGTGGTCTTGTCGGTCACGGGTTCACCGTGCCAGGCGGCATTGTGCAGAGTCCAATACCGAATTAAGGTCAGATTGATATCGAACAATGAATAATCGAGGTGCGACATGGAGTTCCGTCATCTGAACGCCTTCCTGGCGGTGGCCGAGGAACTGCACTTCGGCCGGGCCGCGAAGCGCCTGCAGATGGCCCAGCCGCCGCTGAGTCAGCAGATCCGCCAGCTCGAACGCGAACTCGGGGTCGCCCTGTTCGAACGCAACACCCGGTCGGTACGCCTCACCAGCGCGGGCGAGTCCTTCCTCGCCCCGGCCCGCACCGTGCTCGACGACCTCGACCTGGCCACCCGTGCCGCGAAGGCGGCGGGCCGCGGCGAGTTCGGCCGGGTGACCGTCGGTTTCGCCGGGGCGTCGAGTCACGAGTCGCTGCCGCTGCTGACCAGGGCGGTCCGGGCCGCGCACCCCGGGCTCGAACTGGTGATGCGCGGGCAGACCTACGCCAACGTGGCGCTCGACCGCGTCGCGGACGGCTCGCTGGACCTCGGCTTCGTCCGCCTCCCGGTCACCCAGCCGGGTGTGCGGGCCAGGGTGATCGACGAAGAGGAGCTGATCTGCGCGCTGCCGTCCGATCACCGCCTGGCGGGGCGCGAGCGCATCCCGATCGAGGAACTGGCCTCCGAGGTGTTCGTCAGCTTCCCCGCGAACGCGGGCTCGACGGTCCGCGAGGCCACCGTGAAGGCCTGCGCCGAGGGCGGATTCACTCCGAAGGTGGTCCAGGAGGCGCCGGACTCGTACACGATCCTGGCGCTCGTCGCGGCAGGCGTCGGCGTGACGCTGACCCTGACGTCCTGCCAGCACATCCAGCAGACCGGGCTGGTCTACCGGCGCCTCGAGGGGAAGGCGATGCGCCTGCACGCGGCGCTGGCCTGGCGTGCCGACAACCCGTCCGCCGCGCTGCGGACCGTGCTCGCGGTCGCGCAGAAGGCGCTGCCCACACCCGCGTCCGGCACCGATTGATACGCCGCGGCACTTACTGACTGGCCTATTCAGTATTGGACGTGTCTCGGTGACGGCTGGCATGGTTCCGGCCAGAACAGGGACGTTGGCGCCGGGGGTCGCCGTGCCCGGGAACAACGGCGATCCAAGGAGACGGCATGGGTGCGGCGAATGCGACCGCGAAACGCGCGGGAATCGGGGCGTTCATCGGGTCGACCATCGAGTGGTTCGACTTCTACATCTACGGCACCGCTTCCGCGCTGGTGTTCGACAAGGTCTTCTTCCCCGAACTCGACGGAGCCATCGGCACCCTGGTCGCGTTCGCGACCTTCTGGGTCGGGTTCCTCGCCCGGCCGCTCGGCGGCATCATCTTCGGCCACATCGGTGACCGCCTCGGCCGCAAGAAGACGCTCGTCATCACGCTGCTGCTGATGGGCATCTCGACCACCCTGATCGGCGTGCTGCCCGGCTACGCGACCATCGGGGTCGCCGCGCCGATCCTGCTCGTGGTGATCCGGATGATCCAGGGCATCGGGCTCGGCGGTGAATGGGGCGGGTCCGTGCTCATCGCCTCCGAGCACGCGCCCAAGGGGAAATCGATCCTCTACGGCGCCTTCGCGCAACAGGGTTCGCCGGTGGGCAACACGCTGAGCACGGTCAGCTTCCTCGCGATCAGCCAGCTGCCGGACGCGGCGTTCGTCAGCTGGGGCTGGCGGATCCCGTTCCTGGCCTCGGCGCTGCTGGTCGTGGTCGGGCTGTTCATCCGCCTGAAGGTCACCGAGTCCCCGGCCATGGCGGGGCTGATCGAGGCCAAGAAGGTCGCCAAGCTGCCGTTGACCGAGGTGATCCGCAACCACCCGATGCTGATCGTGCTCGGCATCGGCGCCTGCACCATCGGCCTGTCCGCCACCTACTTCAAGTCCACCTTCGCGCTTTCGTGGGCGACGTCGGACATCGGCTTCAGCCGCAGCTCCTTCCTCACGATCATCCTGGTCGCCAACATCACCCAGATCCTGGTGCAGCCGTGGGGCGCGGTGATCGTCACGAAGATGACCAGCTGGCGCCGCGCGGTGTCGGTGATGCTGCTGCCCGAACTGGTGCTGATGCCGCTGATGTTCCTGCTGATCAGCACCGGGGACTACGCCTCGGCGATGGCCGGCGTCGTCATCGCCACCATCCCGCACTGCCTCTACTACGCCGCGCTCGCGGGCATGCTGGCCAGCCGGTTCCCCGCGCACGTGCGCTACACCGGGATCTCGCTGTGCTACCAGCTGTGCGGCACGCTGCTCGGCGGTACGACACCGATCGTCGGCCAGTTCCTGCTCAACCTCACCGGCTCGATCACCGCCGTGATCGTGTTCGCGGTCTTCCAGGTCCTGCTGACCATGGGCTGCATGCTGGCCCTGCTGAAGCGGCCCAACTACGACGAGCGTGCCGAAGAGCGGACGCCCGACGCCGCGGCGGTGACCCGGTGATCACCGCGAACGGCCTCGAAGAGATCCGGGCGCTGGCCGGACGCGATCTCGGCACGTCGGCCTGGCGGACGGTGACGCAGGACCTCATCGACACCTTCGCCGAGGTTTCCGGTGACCACCAATGGATCCACACCGATCCGGTGCGCGCCGCCGCGGGCCCGTTCGGCAAGACGATCGCCCACGGCTACCTGACGCTGAGCTGGGGTATCCCGATGTTCGCCGAACTGCTGCACGTCACCGGCATGGGCATGGCGTTGAACTACGGGCTCAACAAGGTGCGGTTCCCCGCGCCCGTCCCGGTCGGCAGCCGGGTGCGGCTGCACGCGTCGGTGCAGGAGGTGACGCCCGTGCTGGGGGACGGCGTGCAGATGGTGCGTGCCTTCACTTTCGAGCTCGAAGGTTCGCCCAAACCGGCCTGTGCTGCGGAATCGGTGACGCGCTACTACCTGTGACGCCTGCCGGGCGAAGATCGGCGAGGTGCTTCGGGCGCGTTGCGAAAGCCACTTTCGCAACCTTCAACGTTGCGAAAGTGGCTTTCGCAACGCCCGAAACCGGGAGGCGGGCGAGTCAGGCCCGCGCCACAACGCCATAAATCCGTGAAGGCCTCCTTCCCTACCCTGAAGGTAGCGAAGGAGGCCTTCACGGACAGGCGTCCGACACCCCCGCCAGGTCAGGAAGCGACGGTGTCGAGCAGCCGGTTGAACCGCAGTCTCGTGGCGCGTTCGACGGCGGAAAGCACCCCGGCGACGGTCAGGACGATGGTCCCCCACGTCGGCAGATCGACCGGCGAGACGAACCTGCCGACGTGCTCGGCAACGGCCGGGACCCGGGTGACGGCCTCGGCACCGTGCATGAGGCTGACGACGAGCGCCGCCAGGAGAACGAGGAGGCTCACCACACCGACAAGGGCGCTCGTACGCGGAAACCGCCGCCCGAATCGCGCCCGCAGTCCTTCCTGCGAACGATCGTGCGGCCGCAGCGCGCTTTCGGTGCCGTCGTCGGCGACGAAGTGGATCCGTTTCATCCCGAACGCGCTGGTGGCGACCTCGATGACGCCGCCGGGCACCGGAAACGACGTCGGCAGATTGGACCGATGGACCTGGACACCGTCCCGGTACAGCGCGGCGGGGCTCTTCCCGGACGCGTCTTCGTGCTGCTTCCGGGTTTTCGCCTCGGCCAGGTGCCGGACATCGACCGCGTACACCTGCGTTTCCCCGGACGGCGTCACGAGATCGAGGAAGAGCACCGAGCGGGAAAACAGTTGCCAGAGCCGGTATTCGGGGAGCGCGCTCCCGTCGCCGGGCCTGACTTTCCCGAGCTGCCACTGTCGTTTGAGGTTCTTCATGGTCCTTTCTCTTCCTGTTGGAGCAGGGCGTTCAGCCGCCGCAAGACGTCCAGTTGGGCCGGGTTGTAGAGCTCCGCCAAGCCCCTGACGACCATCGGCACGGCCAGCGCCGCCTGCGTCGTCGCGTCCACCAGGGACGGCTGCGCCTCGATCTGACCGCGCGCGACCGGCAGGAGTTCCTCGGCCACTCGCCGCCTCGTGACTTCGTCGGCGTCGGCCGGTAGCGCGTCCAACTCCGCTTGTGCCGGAGAGCGCGGCACCGCGTGCAGCTCCCGCACCGCCTCCATGGCCTTGGCGTCCAGCACGCGCGAGAAGACCATCAGCATCGAACGCTCCACTTCGGACAGATCGGCGACGTCCCCGTCGAAGCCCGGCGGGAGGTCGACGAGGCTGCGGCGCTCCAGGATCAACGCCAGTTCCTTCCGCATCCGTTGCTGCCGTTCGATGCTCGCCTTCAGTTCGGCGTCCAGCGCGCGTAGCGTCCGCTCCGCGTTCCCCTCCGACTCCTCCATCGCCTCGATGTCGGACAGCGGCACCCCCAGATCGACGAGCCGCCGGATCCGCAGCAGCCGGATCAGATGCGTGACGCGGTACCGCTTGTACCCGTTCGCCCCGCGTTCGGGCTCGTCGAGCAGACCGATCCGGTGGTAGTAGCGGACGGTCTTCAGGGTCGTGCCGGCCAGGTCCGCCAGCTCACGTGTGCTCCAAGCCATCTCCCGAAGTGGACACCATGCCCCTGGGGCACAGTCAAGGAAGATCACCGGATGGCGCCCGCGGCGAACGTCTTTCTTGACCATGCCCCGAGGGCACGGTCTCTACTCGAAACGGACAGACGCCCGACGCGCCACCCGAGGGGAACCATGCGGAGAGCCTTGACCATCGTCGTCGCCGCGACCACGGCCGCGGTGATGTTCGCACCACCAGGACTCGCTCAGACCGGCCTGGAGTGGGGCGAATGTCCCGCCGACGTCGCCAAGCACGGCCTGCGATGCACCACCATCGACGTCCCGCTCGACTACCGGGACCCGGACGGGCAGCGGATCCAGCTCGCGGTCTCCCGCCTGGCGAGCAAGAACCCCGACAAGCGCCGGGGCGTGCTCCTGACCAATCCCGGCGGACCAGGTGGCAGCGGCCTCGACTTCCCGAGCGGGCTCGTCGACCTCAAACTGCCGCAAAGCGTCCTGGACAGCTACGACATCATCGGCTTCGACCCGCGTGGGGTCGGCCGAAGCACCCCGGTCACCTGCGATCTGACCACCGAACAGCAGTACAGGGGCAACATCCCGCCCTACGCGCGCAACGCGGCCGACGTGCTGACACAGGCCCGGAACGCGAAGACCGTCGCCGGGCAGTGCGCCGAGTCCAAGACGGCGAACCTGCTCCCCCACGTGTCGACCGCGGCCACCGCCCGCGACATGGACCGGATCCGCGAGGCGCTGCACGAGGACAAGCTCTCCTTCCTCGGCTACTCCTACGGCACTCATCTCGGCGCGGTCTACACCACGTTGTTCCCCGACCGCGGCGACCGGATCGTGCTCGACAGCAACCTGGGCCCGGGTGGCCTGGACCGGACGGGCAGCAGGCTGTTCGGTCCGGGCATGGAGAAGCGATTCCCGGACTTCGCCGAGTTCGCCGCGGCGCGTCCGGAGTACGACCTGGGCACCAGCCCGGAAGCGGTGACCGCGAAGTACTTCGATCTCGCCGCCCGCCTGGACAAGACGCCGGTGCAAGGCTACGACGGCAACCTGTTCCGGCTGGCGACCTTCGGCTCCCTGTACCGCGACAGCCGGATGCCCGCGCTGGCCGAGCTCTGGAAGGCGCTCGACACGAATCAGCCGCCACCCCCGGCGGCCGCGGCCGAGGCGCAGCCGAATCTGGAGAACGCGGTGGCCAGCCACCTCTACGTCATCTGCAACGACTCCCGCTGGCCGAAGTCGGTGGGCAGCTACCTGCACGACGTCGCCGTCGACCGGAAGCACTACCCGATGTTCGGCGCGTCCGGGGCCAACATCCGCCCGTGTGCCTTCTGGCGGTCCGAGCCCGCCGAACCGCCCGTGCGGGTCGGTGACCAGGGCCCGTCGAACGTGCTGCTGGCACAGAACACCCGCGACCCGGCGACGCCGCAGGCGGGCGCCGAGCAGATGCGGCGCGCCCTCGGTGACCGGGCGCGGATGGTCACCGCCGACCAGGGTGGCCACGGTGCCTACCTGATCGGCGCGAACAAGTGCGCCAACGACACGGTCACCGCGTTCCTCACCACGGGCGAGCGTCCCCAGGACGATCGCGTCTGCGCGGCGGAACCGGCCCGGCACCCTCCTGCGGGCGCCAGCCATTCGAGCGAACCGGTGACGTATGACGTGGTGTCACTGGTCCCGCCGCCCCTCCCGTAAGACCATCGGAAGGCGCCCACTTCCCGTGGGCGGTGTCCAGAACGGGGAGAACAGTGCGGAACGACCTGCTGATCGTCGAGGATCTGCTCTTGCTGCTGCTCGACGACGAGACCGGGACGCCCGCGGCGGCGGGCACGCTGCCGTACACCCTCGGCGGTGCCGTGCTCGCCGAACTCGCCCTGCTCGGCAGGGTCGAGACGGGGAAGCCTTCCGCGTTGAACGGTCCCGAAATCATCGCGGTGGGTGACGGGCCGCTGCCCGATCCGGTGCTCCAGGCCGCGTACGACCGGATCGCCGGAAAATCCCAGCGCGTACAGCCGCTGCTGCTCGCGATCGGCGGAGACCTCTGGAAGACACTGACTGACAGGCTGATCGAACGCGGCCTCATCCGGCGCGAGAAGAAGCGGGTGCTCGGCCTGTTCCCCGTGACCCGCCTGCCCGCGGCCGACACGCGGCACGAAGCGGAACTCCGGGACGAGATCCGTGCCGTGCTGGTGGAGGACAAGACTCCCGACGCGCGCACCGCCGCGGTGACCGCTCTGCTGTCCGCGAGCGGCGCGTTGCCCACGCTCCGGCCGCCCCTCGCGTGGTCGGCGAAGGTCTACAAGCGTGCGAAAGACATCGAGAACGGCAACTGGGGTGCCGAGGCCGTCAACGCCGCCGTGGTGCGGACGGCCGCGGCGATCGCGGTGTCCACGGCCGTCGTGGCGGTCACCGCCACCACCGCCGCGACGTAGCCGGGAGCCGGGTCAGCGCACCAGACGGGCCGCCCGGATCGCGGCGTGGAGAATCTCCAGTGCGCGGCGCACAGGAGGCCCTGAGCTCTCCTGGCCTCTACGGGTCAGTAGCATCTAGAGGTACGTCGTCACCGATTTGGGGATCTATCCCGTGCTTTGTACTACTAACAACCGCTTGGTTTGTCTCGGTGATTCGTTCACCGAGGGTGTCGGCGACGAGGACCCGTCGTCCCCCAACGGCGTCCGCGGCTGGGCCGACCGCGTCGCGGGCACGCTCGCGGCGAACCACGAGGACTTCCGCTACGCCAACCTCGCGATCCGCGGCAAGCTCCTCGGTCAGGTCCTCTCGCAGCAGCTGGGGCCGGCGCTCGCGCTGAACCCGGATCTCGTGACGCTCTACGCCGGCGGCAACGACCTGATGCGGCCGAAGGTCGACATCGACGCCCTCATCGAGGATTACGACGACGCGGTCGGCAAGGTGGTCGCCACCGGGGCGCGGGTCATCCTGTTCACCGGTGTCGACGGGGGCGAAGACGCGTTGTTCCGCAGGATCCGGGGCCGCGTCGCGATCTACAACGAGCACGTCCGCGGGATCGCCGCGCGCCATGGAGCGCTGCTGGTGGACATGTGGGCGATGCGTCAGTTGCGGGACAGGCGACTGTGGGCGCCGGATCGTCTGCACCTGAACTCGTTGGGGCACAACGAGATCGCCATCGCCGTCCTCGACGCGCTCGGCGAGCCGCACAAGCTGACGCCCGCCGCGCTCGGGCCGCGGCCGTCGCTGAGCCCGCAGGCGCGGCGAACCGAAAACCTCCAGTGGGGTAAGGAACACGCCGTCCCGTGGATCAAACGCAGGCTGCGCGGCGAGTCCTCGGGCGACGCGCTCATGCCGAAGCGGCCGACGATGGACCCCTACACCTGACGCGGCCGAAGTCCGTCGAAGAGGATGCAGATCGTCCGGGCCCGGAATTCGGGTCCGGCATGCTCCGCCGCCTTCGCGGTTCCGATGATGACCGCGATCAGTTCTTCGACGCCGAGGTCCTTGCGGACGTCGCCGGTGTCCTGTGCCCGGCGGAGCAGCACGCCGAGCGCGTCCTTCAGGCGGACACCGATGACCGACCCCGCCGACGGCACGCTGACGCCGGCCGCCGACAGGGCTTCGAAGTAGGCGTTCTTGGCGCCGGACATCTCGATCCAGCCGGTCAGGAAGCCGAAGAACGCGGCGCCCGGGTCGGCCGAGTCGGCGGCCACCGTGGCCTCCGCTTCGTCGACGAAGCGGTGCAGGCGCGCGAAGAGCACCGCTTCCAGCAGGGCTTCTTTCGTCGGAAAGTGCCGAAACACCGTACCGACGCCGACGCCTGCTTCGCGGGCGACCTCTTCGGTGGGCGCACTGGTGCCTTTGGCCGTGAAGACGCGCTCCGCGGCCTCCAACACCCGTGTGCGGTTACGGCGGGCATCGGCTCGGAGCGGTTTCTCGTCCGTCACAGCGGGGATCCTAGACCCGTTGTCGAGCGCCTAGTCGGGCATCTCGTCCAACACGCGCGCCAGGGCCTTCGGGACGCCGGTGCGCCAGCCGCCGCCCATGATCCGGCGCGACATCCGTTGGAAGTCGTCGTCCGGGTCGAAGCCCTCGTGACTCAGGAACAGCCGGGTCCCATTGCCCTCCGGCACGAGCCGCCAGGTGACCGTCCACTCCGGACCCCAGCTGATGCTGAGCAGCCGCTCCGGCTCCACGGCCAGCACCTCGCAGGCGACCGGGCCGCCCGCGAAACCCGCGGCGGGAACGGGATCCGCCAGCAGCTCGAACCGGTGTCCCACAACGGGTTTGATGTCGTTCGGCATCCGAAGCCAGCGTTCCAGCAGAGGTGGTTCGGTCAGCGCGCGCCACACCTTGCGCGGCGGATGCGCCAGGAACTGGTCGACGTGAACGGCCGTCGGATCGTCGTCGTTCAGAAGTCCTCCTCGTCCAGCAGGTCGCGCAGGTTCCCCAGCTTGCCGCGCCAGTACCGCTCGTAGGGCGAAAGCCAGTCGGAGACCTCTCGCAGCGGCGCGGCGTCCAGAGAGTAGACGCGATTGCGGCCCTGCCTCTCCTCCCGGACGAGCCCAGCCTCACGGAGCACCCGAAGGTGTTCCGACAGGCTCGGCCGCCGCATGTCGAACCGTTCGGCGATCTCCCCCGCCGCGCGCGGACCGTCGAGGAGGATGCCCAGCACTTCACGCCGGGCCGGATTGGCGAGCGCGGCGAAGACGTCGTCGTTGACCGGCACTAGCGCGGCCAATTCCCGTAGCCCGAAGCTTCGAGCAGCCCCATCGCGTTGCCGTCAGGATCTTTCAGTGACGTCACTCGCCCCCACGGCATCTCCTCGGCGTCACCGACCTCGACGCCTTGGGCGCGGAGCTCCGCGATGTCGGCGTCGACGTCCGTGGTGGTCAGCTGGAAATGCACCCGCGTGTCGTGATCCAGCCCGCCGACCGCGCGATCGACGAGGACGAGCCCGGTGTCCGCCCCCTTGGGGCCGACCATGACGAACGGACCGTGCGGGCCGCTGACGTCGACGAGCAGGTCGAAACCGAGCTTGCCGAGGTAGAAGTCCCGCGCCTCGGTCAGATCGGAGACCGGCACGGTGAGGAACTGGATGCGGTCGATGTTCATGGCCCGACCATACGTAGGAGATTTCCTACATGTCAACTTTCGACGGCCGTACTACCTCGACATAGATCGAGGTCCAGGGTTCGTGACCAGCGCCGCAACGGCTTGAGTTCGCCTATGGACGAACTTTTAGCGTCGTCGTCATGAGCACAGAAACCACCACGCAGTCCCCCATCCGCCTCGCCGTCATCATCGGCAGCGTCCGGCACGAACGCTTCGCCGACGCCATCACCGGCTGGCTGCTGACCGAACTCGCCACGATCGACGGCGTGGAGGTCGATCCGATCGACCTCGCCGACATCGACCTCCCGTTGCAGGGAACGCGGCCCGGCGGCACCGAGACGGTGATCAGCGACAGGCTTCGCGACGCGGACGCCTTCCTCGTCGTCACCCCCGAGTACAACCACAGCTTCCCCGCGGCGCTGAAGAACGCGATCGACTGGCACTTCACCGAATGGGCGTACAAGCCCGTCGCGTTCGTCGGCTACGGCGCGGGATCGGGCGGCATCCGGGCGATCGAGCAACTGCGGTTGATCTTCCCCGAACTGCGCGCCACCACCATCCGCGACGCGGTCCTGCTGAACGCTCCGTGGACCCGCCTCGGCCCGAACGGCTACGAAGGAACCGAAGGCGAACGCGGCGCGCTGGCCGCCACGATGACCGAGTTGGACTGGTGGGCCCGCACCCTGCGCGCCGGACGCGTCGCGGCTCAGGTGAGTGCGTCATGAACCGCCTGACCGGACGGGAGCTGCGCATCGCGGCGGTGATCGCGCTCGGCGGGCTGATGGCCGTTCTCGACACCACGATCGTCGCGGTCGCACTGCCGCGGTTCATGACCACCTTCTCCGCCTCGCTCACCACGATCCAGTGGATCGCGACCGGCTACGCGCTCGGCATGGTCGCGGCGATGCCGCTCGCGGCGACTTTCGCGCAACGGTGGGGAGCACGCCGGGTGTACCTGGCCGCGCTGCTCGTGTTCGCGGTGGCGTCCGTGGCCGCCGGAGCCGCCGGTGATCTGGGCTGGCTGATCGCCGCACGGGTCGCGCAAGGTCTCGCGGGTGGCCTGATCAACCCCTTGGGGATGACCATCGGCTTCGGCGCGGTGGCCCCGGAACGCCGGAGCCGGATGACCACGATCACCGGACTTCCCTTGCTGATCGGGCCGATCCTCGGCCCGATGCTCGGCGGGATCCTGCTCGACGGGCTGTCGTGGCGGGCGCTGTTCTTCATCACCGTTCCGCCCGCCCTGCTCGCCGTCGCGGGAGTGCTCCGCTGGGTGCCCGCCGATATCCCGTCGGCCGAACGCACTCCGATCGACGTCGCCGGCGGTCTGCTGCTCGTCCCCGGTGTCGTCGCGGTGGCGTACGGATTCAGCGAAGAGACGGCCGGTCTCGAGGTCCGGGCGGCGATCGTCGCCGTCGGGCTGGCGCTCATGGCGGTGTTCACGCGCCGTTCGTGGCGTCATCGCGCACCGCTGCTGAACGTCCGGCTCCTGCGCGACCGGACGTTCGGGCGCAACGCCGCCATCCTCGTCCTGTACGCCGGGCCGTACTTCGGTTCGATGCTGCTGATGCCCGCCTACATCCAGGTGATCCGCGGCGACTCGGCCCTGATCAGCGCGGCGATGATGGTGCCGGGCACGATCGGGATGGGCATCGCCATCCAGTTCGCCGCCCGCCTTCTGGAACGCTTCGGCCCGCGGATCGTCGTCGGGACGGGGCTGAGCCTGGCGGTCGCCTCGACCGCGCTGACCGTCCTCGTCCTCGCGCCGGACACGTCGTACACGGTGCTGGCGATCTTGGGCGTGGTCCAAGGTGCGGGCACCGGAGCGATCATGATGCCCACCATCGTGAGCGCGGGCCGCGATCTGCGGGGGCCGGATCTCGCGTCCGGTTCCGCGATCCTCCCGCTGGCCAGCACCATCGCGAGCGCGGTCGGCACCGCGGCGGTGAGCGCGGTGTTCACCGGGCTGATCGCGGGTGCCACCGGAGGACAGGGGCTCGCCGCGGTGCACGGTTCGCCGGCGCTCACCGGGGAGATCGTCGACGCGTATCGTCTGACCCTCGTCGGCGTGCTCGCGGTCATGGTGCTCGCCCTGGTGGTCAGGCTGCAAACCCGGCCCACCATCCCGACAGCGGAACCCACGACGGTACGGAGCGCGGCATGACGACAACGACACTCGGTGCCCACCTGACCATCGGCGAGGTCGCGAGCAAGGCCGGGGTCTCGGCCAACGCCGTCCGGTACTACGAGCGCTACCGCGTCATCACCGCCGAGCGCACCGCGGGCAACGCACGCCGCTTCACGGTCGACGCCATCTGCCGGATCCGGCTCGCGGTCGCCGCCCAGCGGGTCGGGCTCAGCCTCGCCGAAAGCGCGGAGATCCTGGCCGAGATCCCGCCGATGTCCCCCGATCTCGAGCAGTGGTCGCGCGCGGGGCAACGGCTCATCGACGCCGGACAGGCCCGCATCGCCGAACTCGCCTCGGTGGTCGACGAGTACCGGACGCTCGAGTTCCTCAGGAGCTGAACGGTGCGTCGGCGGGATTCGTCCAGCGGAACACCGGACGGTTCTCCAGACCGGGGTAGGCCACGGCCATACCCCGGTCCGGGGACATCGACCACAGCCGCGCGTCCGGCGATGCGGCATGCTTCGCCCAGTCCGAAGACCAGCCGGGGATGTAGCGCTCATAGATACGGCGGATCCGGGCGAGGTCCTTGGCTTCCAGCCTCGCGGGGCCGTTCGTCCGCACTTGCCGGACGTCGTCGGGCGGATCGAACGTCGCGACCATGACGGCGACTTCGCGATGGTCGCGAGCCGCGGCCAGGAACGGTGACGGCAGGCCGTCCGACACCGGGGTGTGGAACCAGAACCTGCCCTCCTCGGCCACGAACCACATCATCGCCAGCGCCGGATTGCCCCGGCCGGTGGTGGTGGCGACGCTGGCAGGCAGGCGCGGCTCGTCGAGAAGCTCTCGTACCGCGAGAATCGGTCGGTCCATGAGGCAAGCCTGCAACCTCGACCGCGATCGAGGTCCAGCGCCCGTGGCCCAAGTCCGTGAAGGCCTCCTTACCTACCCTGAGGGTAGTGAAGGAGGCCTTCACGGACTCGCCGATCTCCCGCAAGAAACACGAAAGAGGGCCGCCCCCAACGGGACGGCCCTCTCTCACGTCGAAGACGCTCAGCGCTGCGGCGGCGGACCACCCTGCGGACCACCGAACGGACCCTGCTGCGGGAACGGCCCACTGCCCGGCCCCTGCGACGGCGGACCCTGGTACGGACCGCCCTGCGGACCCGCGGGCGGCTGCGGCTGCGGCAGCCGCGAAGGCGGCGGGGCCTGCGGAGGCTCCGGAGCGGCCTCCGGCTCCGGAGCCGGAGCGGCCTTCGGGACCTGACGCGGAGCGGGCGGCTCCTGCCGCGGCGTCGCGACACCGAGCGCCGGAACTTCCTTGCGCGCCACGGCTTCCGCGGCCGCGACGGCCTCGGCGACCTTCGGGTCACTGGAGGTGTCGAACCAGCCCTGGACCTCTTCGTCCTCCAGGTCCGGCTTCTCGACCGGGTCTTCCTTCGGCGGCTCGTAGCGGAACACGCCGTCGTCGCCGGGGGCGCCGAGCGCGCGGGCGAAGCCTTCCAGGGCCTTGCCGTAGTCGCTCGGGATCATCCAGACCTTGTTCGCGTCGCCCTGCGCCATCTGCGGCAGGGTCTGCAGGTACTGGTACGCCAGGACCTCGGGCGTCGGGCGCCCGGCCTTGATCGCCGCGAAGACCTTCTCGATGGCCTTCGCCTGCCCCTGCGCCTGCAGGTACCGGGCGGCACGTTCACCCTGCGCCCGCAGGATCCGCGACTGCCGCTCCGCCTCCGCGCTCAGGATCGCGGCCTGCTTGGCACCTTCGGCCGCGAGGATCTGGCTCTGCTTCTGACCTTCCGCGGTCTTGATCGCCGATTCCCGCTGACCTTCGGCGGTCAGGATCATCGCGCGCTTCTCACGGTCGGCGCGCATCTGCTTCTCCATCGAATCCTGGATGGAGGGCGGCGGGTCGATCGCCTTCAGTTCGACACGGGCGACGCGGATGCCCCAGCGGCCGGTGGCTTCGTCGAGCACACCGCGCAGCTGGCTGTTGATCGAGTCACGCGAGGTCAGCGTCTGCTCGAGGCTCATGCCACCGACGACGTTACGCAGTGTCGTGGTGGTCAGCTGCTCGACACCGACGATGTAGTTCGAGATCTCGTAGACCGCGGCCCGCGAGTCGGTGACCTGGAAGTACACGACCGTGTCGATGGACACGGTCAGGTTGTCCTCGGTGATCACGGGCTGCGGCGGGAAGGAGACGACCTGCTCGCGGAGGTCGATCCGCGCCCGCACCTTGTCCAGGAAGGGCACCAGAAACGTCAGGCCGGGAGAAGCCACCGTCCGGAACCGGCCCAGCCGTTCGATCACGGCTGACTGCGCCTGTGGCACCACCATGATCGCCTTGACCACGACGACGACCACGAACAACGCGAGCAGTCCGACGACGATGAACACCACTGTCTCTGACAACTACCTTCCCCTTACGTAGAAACCTGTTGCGGTGCGGCCGTCCGGCTCACAGCTCGGCCGAGACGACCGCCGTGGCGCCCGAGATCTCGACGACCGTCACCGATGTCCCCGGGGCGATCGGTTCCCCTTCGGTCATGCATCGTGCCGACCAGACGTCGCCCGCCAGCTTCACCTGGCCCGCTTCGACGTCCACTGTGGACACTACTACCGCTCGTGCGCCGATCAGCGCGTCGGTGTTGGTCTTGATGTCCGGCCCCGAGAGGAACCGGCGCTTGAGGGTCGGCCGGACGAGCGCGAGCATCCCGACCGAGACGACGGCGAACACCGCGACGTCGATGAACGGGTTGCCGGTCAAGGCGGCCGAGCCCGCCCCGAACAGGGCCCCGACGCCGACCATGAGCAGGAACAGATCACCCGAGAGCAGCTCGGCGATGATCAAGAGGATGCCGGCGATCAGCCAGATGAGAGCGCCTGTCATGCGTTCATGCTCCCAGATCGCGTCGATTCATACCGAGGAAGCGAAACCGACGTGACCGACGCGTGACCTTGAGTGACCTCGCGCAAATCGGTCATTCAGGACTCTTCGCCGGGGTCGGAGACGAAGTCGATGAGCCGTTCCACCGCTCCGATCAGCGGCGTTTCCAAATCGCGGTAGCTGCCGACGGCCGCCAGGATCCGCTGCCAGCCCTCCCACGGCTCGCCCCAGCCCAGCGCTTCGCACACACCCTCTTTCCACTCCGTGCCGCGCGGGATCTTCGGCCAGGCGCGGATACCGACCACCGACGGCTTCACGGCCTCCCAGATGTCGATGTACGGATGCCCGGTGATCAGCACGTTTTCGTCGCGGATGGCGTCGACGATCCGGGACTCCTTGCTGCCCGCGACCAGGTGGTCGACCAGCACGCCGAGCCGCCGTCCTGGGCCGGTGCCGAACTCGTCGATCCGGTCGGACAGCACGTCCACACCATCGAGTGGTTCCACGACCACGCCTTCGACGCGCAGGTCGTGTCCCCAGACCCGCTCCACGAGTTCGGCGTCGTGCTTGCCCTCCACCCAGATCCGCGAATCGCGCGCGACCCGGGCCTTGAGTCCCTGGACCTGCACCGACCCGGACGCGGAGATCCGGCGGACCGGGGTCTTCGGGGCCGCCTTCGCCGGCACCAGCGTGACCGGTTTGCCTTCGAGCAGGAAACCCGCGGGGTTGAGCGGGAACACCCGATGCTTGCCGTGGCAGTCTTCGAGGACGACGTTGCCGTACTCGATCTTCACCACGGCACCGCAGTAGCCGCTGGCGGGGTCTTCGACCACGAGCCCCGGTTCCGCGGGCACCTCGGGGATCTTCCGCTTGCGCGGACCGGACAGCACGTCGTCGTACGAATGGGAGCGCACGGCGCCCGACGCTAGCGGCGCCCGGGGGCGGCGTCTCCCCGCCACGCCGATCAGGCGGCCATCCGCAGCATCGTTTCGACGAACGGGGTCCGCTCACCCCGCTCCAGCGGGCGCATCACGAACAGCGGCGCGAGCGCGACGCACCACGCGCGTACCCGTTCGGCGTCGAAACCCGGCAGATACGGCGCGAGCGCGTCGAAACCGTATTCGAGCGTTCCGCCGTCGCGCATCGGCAACGTGACCCAGTCGGCCAGATCGAACCACGGATCACCGACGCTCGGCCGCGGATCGATCGCGACCGCACCCCTCCCGGGCCCGCCGTCGAGGACGTTGCCCGGATGCAGATCGCCGTGCACGATCGCGAGCCCTCCCCCGCCGGTCGCCAGCGCGAGCGCCCGCCGCCTCGCCCGATCGAGGGTCTCCAGCGAAAGCGTGGCTTCGGCCACCGAACCCCGCAGCCCACGCTCGGCCAGGTCGTACATGAAGACGACACGGTCTTCCAACGTCGAGAACTCCGGCGGCGGAGCCACCGCGTGGATCTGGACCAGCAGATCGCCGACCTCGGCCCACGGGACGTTCGCTCCCGCCTCCAGCAGCTGCGTGCCCGGGTCGATGCCTTCCAGCAGGATCGCCCCGTCGGCGAGTGCGGTGTCCAGCACCTGCACGACGCGCGAGCAGCCGTCCCACGCCCGCAGCGCGGCGGCCTCCGACGCGGCGATCGCGTGATCCGGCGTCAGCTTGAGGACCTTCTTGACTCCGTCGTCCCCGGCACAGATCAGGGTCCGCCCGGTGTTACCTGGTTTCGCGTCGACGACGGTGAGCCCCCACCGCGCCGCCAGCCGCGCCACGAGAGCGGGCACTTCGTCGCACCACGCCGCGACCTCCGCCCCGAACCGCGTGACCAGACGCGCACGCGCCTCGTCGTCGATCAGAACAACGGCCACGGGATGGCACGCCAGTCGTCGCCCGGCTCCGGGAAGACAGCCTCGGCCAGGAGCAGTTCGGTTCGCTCGGCCAGCGCGCGGATCTCGAACCCGGTGAGATGCTCGCCGAGCGCGTCACCGAGTTCGCCGTCCAGCTTCTCGCGCAGGCCACGCAGCTTGCCGATCTCGTCGTCGGTCAGCCGCTCGCCGATCCAGCCCCAGAGCACCGTCCGCAGCTTCGGGTCGGTGTGCAGGCAGATCCCGTGGTCCACGCCGTAGACGCGGCCGTCGGCGCCGGCGAGCACGTGCCCGCCCTTGCGGTCGGTGTTGTTGACCACGATGTCGAGTACGGCCAATTCCCGCATTCCCTGCCGGTTCGCGTGCGCGAGCACCGCGGGTTCGCCGTCACGATCGTGCGCGTGCAGCACGACGCGCCAATCGTCCGGCACGCTGTCCGGGGACCGGACGTCGACCAGTTCCTCGTCGGTGGTCTCGATCCACAGCTGCACCATGCCGGGCCCGAACGGACCGTCGCGCAGCACCGTGGGCGGGATCGCGCCGAGCCCGGAGGCGTCGGCGATCATCGCCGTCGCGACCTCACGGCCGGCGAGCGTCCCGTCCGGGAAGTCCCACAGCGGCCGCTCACCGGAAACCGGCTTGTACACGACGTTGCCGGTGACGCCGTCGAGCTCGATCGTGCAGAACAGCGTGACGTTGGAGGCGTCGACGAGCCTGCCTTCGACGTCGATCTTGCCGCGCGTCACCAGGTCCCGCGAAGTCTCCGTCACCTCGTCAGTCCTCGAGGACGTCGACGTCGCGCCGGTACCCGTTCTGGCGCGGGCAGATGTGGCCCGCCGGGTCGAGCGGTTCCGCGCACAGCGGGCACGGTTTGCGGCCGGCGTTGACCACCCGGTCCGCCCGTTCCGCGAAGGCGCGCGCCGCACCGGGGCTCAGGAAGACGCGGACGGCGTCCGGCCCCTCTTCGGTGTCGTCCAGAACGACCGTTTCGTCCACCTCGCCTTCCGTCATGGCGAGCAGTTCGATGACGACGGCGCTGCTGTCGGCGTCCCAGCCGAGCCCCATCGTGCCGACGCGGAACTCCTCCTCGACCGGGACGGTCAGGGGGTCGACGTCGAGGAGCTCGTCGGGCGCGTCGTCCGGAACGTCCGCGCCGAACCGGCTGGCGACCTCTTCCAGCAGCGAGCTGAGCCTCTCGGCCAAGACCACGACCTGCTGTTTTTCGATCGTCACACTGATCGTGCGGACGTCCTCGGACGCCTGGAGGTAGAACGTGCGGTCGCCGGGCTCACCGACGGTTCCTGCGACGAACCGGTCGGGCTGGCGGAAGACGTGGATTACGCGAGACATGGCACCTTTGACCCTAGGCCACGGCCCCATGATCGGCATCCGCCGCCCCACGGTTCAGCCCAGGGCGAAACCGCTGCGCCCCGAGCCGTCATAGGCAAAGAGCCGAACCTAGGCTTCCCCTGTGGTTGAGATCGCCCCTTACGGCACCTGGACGTCTCCCCTGTCGGCCGCCGACGTCGCGGCCTCGGGAGTCAGCGCGCAATGGCTCGGAACGGCGGGAAACGAGGTCTGGTGGGCCGAAGCGAGAACAGGTGAAGGCGGTCGCGTGACCCTCGTGCGGTCCCGCGCCGACGGCACGGTCGAAGACGTCCTTACCGCTCCCTGGAACGTTCGGAACCGGGTCCACGAGTACGGCGGCCGTCCCTGGCTCGTCCTCGACGACGTCCTGGTCTTCACCCACTGGACGGATCAGCGCGTCTACCGTCGCGACCTGACCACCGGCGAAACGACGCCGCTGACCCCGGAACCGGCGACGCGGCACCAGATCCGCTACAGCGACCTCCGGCCCGGCTTGCCCGGCGAAGTGTGGCTGGTCCGCGAGCGCAGCACCGGCCCTCGCCGCGTCGACATCGCCCGCGACCTCATCGCGGTCCCCCTCGACGGCGGTCCGGAACGCGTGCTGACCGCCAGCCATCACTTCCTCACCGCACCGCAGCTCTCGCCCGACGGGAAACGTGCGGCGTGGCTCGGCTGGAACCATCCCGCGATGCCTTGGGACGGCACCGAACTGTGCGTCGCCGAACTCCGCGAAGACGGGACCTTCGGGCCGCACCGCGTACTCGCCGGCGCGGCCGACGTCTCCGTCTGCCAGGTCGACTGGGAGTCGGCGGACAGCCTGCTGGCCCTGCTCGACCCGCACGGGTGGTGGAACCTGCACCGGATCGGACTCGACGGCGGCATCACCAACCTGGCTCCGGCCGAACAGGAGATCGGCGGTGCGCAGTGGAAACTCGGCGCCCGCTGGTTCACGCCACTCGGAGGCGGCCGCTTCGCCGTCATCGCCTCGGGCAAGCTCGCCGTCCTCGACGAGGCGACGCGGGAACTGACCCCGGTGGCGGCCGCCGCCGACCTGACCGCGTGGTCCACCAACGGGCTGGCCGTCCACGAAGGCTGCGTCGTCGGCGTCGCGGCGGGCCCGAAACGCGAAGCCGCCGTCGTCAAGGTCGATCTCGCCGGTGGGACGGTGACCGAACTGGCTTCGGCACCCGAACCGCCTTCGCCCGACTACCTGTCGACGCCCGTCGAACGGATCTTCAAGACCGACGACGGCGACCGGATCCCGGCCTTCCTCTACCTCCCCGCGAACCCCGACTTCGCCGCGCCGGACGGCGAACTGCCACCGTTGTTCGTGTACCCGCACGGTGGTCCCACCGGCCGCGACAGCGCGGTGCTCGATCACGAGATCGCCTACTTCACCAGCCGCGGGATCGCCGTCGTCACCGTGAACTACGGCGGCTCGACCGGCTACGGCCGCGCCTACCGCGAACGGCTGCGGGAGCAGTGGGGCGTCGTCGACGTCGCCGACTGCGTCACCGTCGCCGAAGCCCTTGCCGCCGAAGGCACCGTCGACGGCGACAGGCTCGCGATCCGCGGCGGAAGCGCGGGCGGCTACACCTCCGCCGCGTCGCTGACCACTACGACGACCTATCGCGCGGGCACCGTCATGTATCCGATCCTCGACCTCACCCAGTGGACCGGTGACGGCGGCGAAACGCACGACTTCGAGTCCCGCTACCTCGACGGGTTGATCGGGCCGCTGCCGGAGACCGAGCAGCGCTACCGCGACCGGTCACCGATCAACAACGCGGGCACTCTCGCCGGTCCCCTGCTGTTCCTGCAGGGGCTGGAGGACGAGATCTGCCCACCCGAGCAGGCGGACCGCTTCGTCGCCGGACTGGCCGGACGCGGCATCGAGCACGCGTACCTGCGGTTCGAGGGCGAACAGCACGGGTTCCGGAAGGCGGAGACGATCGTGGCCGCGCTCGAAGCGGAGTTGTCGTTCTACGGTCAGGTCTTCGGCTTCGAGACACCCGGCGTGCCGAAGCTCCGGCTGAGCCGGTGAGGCCACCGAAGACGCGACCAGGCGACACGATCGCCTTGGTCGCCCCGGCGGGCCCGGTCCCGCCGGACCTCGTCGAGAAGGCGCTGCCGGTGCTCCGCAGCTGGGGCGTCGAGGTCCACGTCGGCGACTGCGTCCGCGCGACCTCCGCCGGTTACCTGTCGGCTTCCGACGAGGACCGGGCCGCCGAGTTCACCCGGGCCTGGCTGGACCCGGGAGTGACCTGCGTCCTCGCCGCCCGCGGCGGCTACGGCTCGCAGCGCATGCTCGACCTGATCGACTGGGCGGCGCTGAAGGCGGCCGGGCCCAAGATGTTCGCCGGGTCGAGCGACGTCACCGCGCTGCACCGGGCGGTGAACGTCCACATGGGACTGGAGACGCTGTTCTCCCCGATGCCCGCGACCACCCTGTTCGACGCGGTGGCCGCCGAACACCTGCGGCTTTCGCTGTTCGAACCGGAAGGCGTCCGGCTGATCACCTCGCCGACGTCGTCGCCACTGGTGCCGGGCGCCGCGACCGGGACGCTCATCGGCGGCAACCTCGCCCTGCTGACGGCCGGTCTCGGCGCGCCGGAACAGGGCTCGGCGCGCGAGTCGATCGTGCTGCTGGAGGACGTCACCGAGAGCCTCTACCGGATCGACCGGATGCTCACCCAGCTGCTGCGTTCCGGCTGGCTCGACGGTGTCCGTGGCATCGTGCTCGGTTCGTGGAAGTCCTGCGGTGATCCCGAGGAGATCCGCGCCCTGATGCTCGACCGGCTCGGGCCGCTCGGCGTGCCCATCGCGTGGGACTTCGGCGTCGGACACGTCCCGGCGTCGCCGACCATCCCTCTCGGAGCACGGGCCACCCTCGACGCCGACGCGGGAACGCTCCAACTTTTGCCATAACGGCAACGGAACTTGCGGTGACGGCCGGACCGAGGGCATCTTGCGGTCATGGATTCGACACAGCAGTTCTGGGAAGACTTCTACCGGGACAAAGACCAGGTCTGGAGCGGGAAGGCGAACCCGATCCTGGTGAACGAGGTCGCCGCCCTCACGCCGGGCACCGCGCTCGACCTCGGCTGCGGCGAGGGCGGTGACGCCATCTGGCTCACCCAGCAGGGCTGGCGCGTCACCGCCGTCGACATCTCCGACGTCGCGCTTCAGCGCGCCGCCGCCCACGCGGCCGAGGCCGGCGCCGAGGGCATCACCTGGGAGCGCCACGACCTGGCGAAATCGTTCCCGGAAGGCCGTTTCGACCTCGTCTCCGCTCAGTTCTTCCACTCCCCTGTCGCGGTCGACGGCGAGCGGGACAAGGCGCTTCGCCGCGCCACCGAGGCGGTCGCACCTGGCGGCACCCTGGTGGTCGCCGGCCACGCGGGCTGGCCGACCTGGATGGACGAGCCGCCGCACAAGGACGTCCGCTTCCCGACGACCGCCGAGGTCCTCGAAGCGCTGGCGTTGGCCGACGGCGAATGGACCGTGGAGCGGCAGGAAGTGATCACGCACGACTTCCCCGGTCCGGAGGGGCAGCACGGAACGCGGTCGGACAACGTGCTCCGCGTGCGCCGCTCGGGCTAGGTACCGTCATGGCATGCGGATGTCGCCTGCCGAAGCCCGGTCACGGTTCGAAGGCGAGCGGATCGCGCGGCTCGCGACGGCCGGCGCGGACGGCGTCCCCCATCTCGTGCCGGTGACGTTCGTCGTCGAAGGCGACTCGGTCGCCTTCGCGATCGATCACAAGCCGAAGAGCACGACGGCGTTGCGGCGACTGAAGAACATCGCGGAGAACCCGGTGGTCAGTTTCCTGACCGACCGCTACGACGAGGACTGGGCCGGGCTGTGGTGGGCCCGGGCGGACGGCGTCGCCCGGGTGCTGACGGATCCCGACGAGCAGGCCCTCCCGGTGCGGCTGCTGCGGGAGAAGTACCCGCAGTACGAAGCGCAGCCTCCTCCGCACGCCGTGGTCACCACGCTCGTCCATTCTTGGAGCGGATGGCGTTCTTCCTGAGCTTCTCTGGCCGTGTTGCCGTTTTACGGCAACACGGCCTTCGCCACGCCGTATAGGTCGTTATACACTTTGGTGGGCAAAGTCCGTGAAGGCCTCCTTGAGGGACTCTGGGTCTCTCAAGGAGGCCTTCACGGAACGCCAGATCGCCTCAGGAGCGCGCGCCAACCCAAGTACTGAAAGTCAGGAGCGAGGAGCCTCAGCCGGCAGGAACTGCTCCACCGGCTTCCCCCGCCAGGCAGCGATGATCCCCAGCGGATCCGGCCGAAGCAGCGAAGCGGCCGCGTACACGCTCGCCGCGACGACACCGGCCATGAACCACCAGTCGTACAGCGCCTGCTCCCCCGTCGGGTAGTAGACCAGCGTCACGAACACCGACACCGCGACGACGACCGCGAGGTTCCGACGACGCCATTCGAAAGCCGACAGGACCACGAAACCCCAGGTCAGGTACCACGGCAGCGAGGGCGGCGGGACGATCGCGCCGGCCAGCAGGACGATCGCCATCCGGTGGATCGCCGGGTAACCGCCGTCGCGCGCCAGCCACCACTGCCAGCCGGCGAAGACGAACAGCCCGACCATCGCGATCGCCCGGAACACCGTGACGAACGGCGAGACCTCGACGTCGATCACCAGGTTCACCAGCGAGTAGAAGATCTCGCCGATCCCGGTCGGGAAGTTCATCCAGTTCGCGATCAGCGTCGGCGCCTTGAGGCCGGTCAGCCAGCCCAGGTTGACCGACCCGAGCGAGAGCCAGGTGCCCGCGACGAACACCGGCAGGAAGATCCCGACCGACGCGGCGCCCGCGCGGAAGAAGTTGACCACCTTCCGGTCGCCGGGAAGGTGGTTCGCCCACACCCAGACCAGGAACGGCAGCGCCCACGCCGCGGTCGGCTTGATCAGCATGCCGATGGTGACCAGGACGATCGCGACGACGTGCTTACGCTCCAACGCGGCCAGCACGCCCACGGTGAGGAAGCCGAGCATCAGCAGGTCGTTGTGCGGGCCGCCGACGAGGTGGATCACCGTCATCGGGCTGGCGATGGCGAGCCACAGGGTGATCGGCAGCTTGCCGCCGAGGTGCTTGACCAGCCGCGGCAGCGACCACAGCATCCCGACCAGGCCGATCATCAGCACCAGCCGGGTCGCGATGACACCGGCGATCATGTCGTTGCCGGTGACCGAGACGATCCCCTTGGCGACCAGCAGGAACAGCGGACCGTACGGCGCGGGCGTGGTCTGCCACAGCGGGTGGACGTTCTGCACGACGTCCGGCAGCACGACCAGCTCGGCCGGGCCGTTGGCATACGGGTCGAGGCCGTTGAGCAACTGCGCGCCCTGCGCGAGGTACGAAAAGACGTCGCGGGTGAACAGCGGCGGCGACACCAGCAGCGGCGCCATCCAGCAGGCGGCGGCGATGACGATCGGACGGCTGCCGATCCGGCCGGCGAGCGCGTAGCGGCCAAGCCGGACCCACGCCCAGATGATCAGCGCGAAACCCGTGTACAGCATCGCGTTGGCGAGGATGCGGCCGTGGCCGTAGCGGATCCACGACAGTGGCCCGTGCCCCAGGATCGGGTCACGGACGAGGATGCCACCGGCGCCGAGCGCCGCCAGCATCAGCAGCGTGCTGCCGATGGTTCCCATCGCGATGGTGCGGTACGGGAACCGGGAAGGCACCCGTAGCCGCTCGCCGAGGGAACCGGCCGAGGGCGTCTGCTGGGGGTCTGTCGTGGTCGCCATTTCGAGATTGGAGGTTACACACCGCGCCTGTGCGAGTGCGCGGCAATGGGGGTTTCCCGCGCGGTTCCACCGGGCAACGCGGCGAGCAGCGACTTCGTGTAGTCGTGCTTCGGATCCAGCAGAACCTCCTCCACCGTGCCGACCTCCACCAGCTCCCCTCGGTACATCACGGCGGCCCGGTCGGCGATGTTCCAGGCCAGCCCGAGGTCGTGGGTGATCACGAGCCCGGCGAGGCCGAGTTCACGCCGCAGGCGCAGCAACAGCGCGAGGATCTCCCCTCGCACCGACGCGTCGAGCGACGCCACCGGTTCGTCCGCCACGATCACGCCGGGGTCCAGCGCGAGCGCGCCCGCGATGACGACCCGCTGCCGCTGCCCGCCGGACAGCTCGTGCGGAAGCCGGTCGAGGAACTTCTCCGCGGGCCGCAGTTCGGCCGCTTCCAGCGCCTTGACGACGATCTCGTGCTCGTTCGCGCCCATTCCGTGGATACGCGGGCCTTCAGCGACGGCCTCGTACACCGTGTGGTTCGGGTTCAGCGCGCTCGTCGGGTCCTGCAACACGAGCTGGACCTGCCGTCGGTACGCCTTGAGCCCGGCGCCACCGAGCGGGACCGGTTTGCCGTCGTAGCGCACCGTTCCGGAATCGGGTTTCTGCAGCCCGAGCAGCGTCCGGGCCAGCGTCGTCTTTCCGGAGCCGGACTGGCCGACGAGCGCGACGATCTCGTCCTTCCGCACCTGCAGGCTCACCCCGGCGACGGCGTCGATGCGCTTGCCGCTGCGGTCGCGGAAGCTGACGCGCAGGTCTTCGGCTTCCAGCAAGGCGGGCTGGTCGGCGCCGCGTTCCGGTTCGGGCGGCAGCGGTGTGCTGGTCGCGGGCGCGAATCGGGACACCGGGTCGCCGACGATCGGGAACGCGGCCGCCAGCGCCTTGCTGTGCTCGTGGTGCGGCGCGCTCATCAACTCGGCGCTCGGCCGCTCCTCGACGATCTCACCGTCGTACATCACCGCGATCCGGCGGCAGGTCGCGGCGAGCACCGACAGGTCGTGACTGATCATGATCAGCCCGATCCCCTGTTCGGCGACGAGCCTGCCCAGCAGGTCGAGCACCTGGGCCTGGACGACGACGTCGAGCGCGGTCGTCGGCTCGTCCGCGATGATCAGCCGCGGCGAGCAGGCCAGCGCCATCGCGATCATGACGCGCTGCTTCTGCCCACCCGACAGTTCGTGCGGGTACGCACCGGCCCGGCCGGGCGGCAGGTCGACCTGTTCGAGCAGTTCCTTGACCTTGGCCTGGATCTCGCCGTCCGACAGCGCCTTGCCGCCGGGCGGGTGCAGCCGGATCGGCTCCGCGATCTGCTCGCCGATCTTCCGCACCGGGTTGAGCGCGTGCATCGCGCCCTGGAACACGACCGAGGCCTCGGCCCAGCGCACCGCGCGCAGCCTGCCCCACTTCATGGCGGTGACGTCTTCGCCGTCCAGCAGGATCTCCCCGCTGACCTTCGCCGAACGCGGGAGCAGCCGCAGCACGCTCATCGCGACCGTCGACTTCCCCGACCCCGACTCCCCCGCGACGCCGAGGGTGTCGCCGGGTTCGAGCACGAGGTCGACCCCGCGGACGGCGGCGACCTCGCCGCTTCCGGTGGCGTACGTGACGCCGAGGTTCTTCAGTTCCAGCAAGGGGCTCATGAGTGCTGTCCCTTCAGGCGCGGGTTCAGCACGGTCTCCAGCGCGCGTCCGACGAGGGTGAAGGCGAGGACGACCACGACGATCGCGAGCCCCGGCGGCAGCAGGTTCCACCAGGCGCCCTTGCTGATCGCACCGTTGTTCAGCGCGGTCTGCAGCATGGCTCCCCACGAGACGGTGTTCGGATTGCCGACACCGAGGAACGCCAGCGTCGCGTCCGCTATGACCGCGTTGCCCACGACGAGCGTGGTGTTGGCCAGCACCAGCGGCATGACGCCGGGTAGGACGTGCTTGCCGACGATGTGCAGGTGACCGCCGCCGAGCGCCTTCGCGCGCTCGATGTACGGACGGCCTTCGATGGTCAATGTCTGCGCGCGGACCAGCCGGGCGGTGCTCGGCCAGGCGGTGACACCGATGGCGACGATCACGGTCATCGCGCCCTGCTCCAGCACCGACGCCAGCGCCACGGCGAGGACGAGCGACGGCAGTACCAGGAAGAAGTCCGTGAACCGCAGCAGCAACCCGGACAGCCAGCCACCGAAATGCGCAGCGGCGATCCCGATGATCGTGCCGATCAGGACCGAGAGGAAGGCCGCCGAGAACCCGACGAGCAGCGAGATCCGCGCGCCCCAGAACGTCATCAGCAGCACCGAGCGGCCGTCGATGTCGGTGCCGAGCCAGAATTCCCCGCTGGGCGGGTTCAGCGAACCGCCGTGAGCCTTGGTGACGTCGAGGCCGGATTCGTCCGAGATCACCGGCGCGAGGATGGCCAGCACGGTGAGGATGCCGAGGAAGGCCAGCCCGAAGACGCCCGCCTTGTTCGTCGTGAACTCGTGCCAGCGCTTGGCCACGGCCTCGCGGCGGCGGCGCCAGACGATCGAACCGGGTTTTTCCGCTGTGGTCATGCCGTCCGCACCCTGGGGTCGAGCACGCGGTAGAGCAACTCCGCGAGCAGGTTCATCAGCACCACCGCACCGGCGAGGGTGACGAAGACTCCTTGCAGGACAGGCAGATCAGGTCCGCGGAGCGCTTCGTAGAGCAATTGCCCGAGCCCCGGCCAGCTGAACACGGCCTCGACCGAGACCGCGCCCGAGACCACCATGCCGAACTGCATGAAGACCAGCGTCACCGTCGGCAGCAGCGCGTTGGGCACGGCGTGCCGTTTGCGCACCAGGTCGTCGCGCAGGCCCTTGGCCCGCGCGGTGGTGAGGTAGTCCGAGTTCATCTCGCCGATCAGCGACGACCGCATGACCAGCATGTACTGCGCGTAGAACACCACCAGCAGGGTCACGCACGGCAGCACCAGATGGTGGAGGACGTCGAGACCTTCGCTGAAGAAGCCGGGCGCGACGTCCGGGGAATGCATGCCCCGGCTGGGAAAGAGCCCGTCGGTCGCCACGAGCAGCATGAGCCCGAGCCAGAACTGCGGAACCGACCACAGGGTCAGCGCGATCCCGGTCTGCGCCTTGTCGAACCCGCTCCCCCGGCGCCAGCCCGCGCGGATGCCGAGCCACAGGCCGAGCGCGACCGCGAGCACCGTCGCGCTGCCGACGAGCAGGATCGTCGGCCACAACCGTTCGCCGATCATGTCGAAGACGGGGCGCCGCTGCAGGTACGAGACGCCCATGTCGCCCTGGAGCAGGCCGACGACGTAATCCCAGAACTGTTGCAGCAGAGGTTTGTCCACGCCCATCTGGGCGCGCAGCTCCGCCATCATCTTCGGATCGGTCGGCCGGTCGCGGACCATGAACCGCACGGGATCACCGGGCAGCGTCCGGAACAGGAAGAACCCCAGCACGACGACGAGCGCGAGACTCGCCAGCGCGCCGCCGATCTTGGAGAGCACGAACCGGGCGGTGCCGGTCCCGCCCCGGCGCTCGTCGGGATCGACGAGCGCCGCGGACTGGTCGAGGGAACTGAGTGCTTCGGTCAACGCTGCTCTTACTCCCGGTCGTCAGCCGACTTGCCGCGCCGCCCGAGCAGCACGCCGCCGCCGACGAGTACCACGAGCACGACCGCGCCGATGCCGATCCACAATCCGGTGTTGCTGCTCTCCTCAGCGCCGGCCGCCGCCGCATCGGCCGGGGTGGCGCCGTAGACGCCCCAGTAGCCGGACTGCTCGAGGATCGCGCCGTCGGGCTGCGGCTGCTTGGTGAACGAGGAGAACTTGTCCGAGCGGTATGCCTCGAGCACGTTGTCGTAGTCCAGGACGACGTCGACGTACTCGCCCGCCAGCACGGCCTGCGCCTGCTTGACGAGCTCGGCGCGCTTGGCCGGGTCGAACTCGGTCAGCTGCTTCTTGTACAGGTCTTCGTAGCGCGGGTCGCAGAAGAACGTCGCAGAGCTGCCGCCGTTGCCCTCCGCGTTCGGGCGGCCGGCGCAAGTGTTCAGGCTCAGCGCGTAATCCGGGTCGGGCGAGGTGCCGTAGCCGGAGATCGCGAGGTCGTAGTTACCCGCCGTGGTGCGGTCGTCCAGTTCGTCGTCGGAGACGAGTTCCTGCTTGACGCCGATGCCGGCGTCCTTGAGCCAGCCGGTGACGAACTGCGCGACACGCTGGTCGAACGGCCGGTTCGCGTGCCCGGCGAGGCGGAACTCCAGCTTCGCGCCGCCGGGGGCGACGCGGATGCCGTCCGCTCCCTTGGCGTAGCCGGCCTGGTCCAGCGTGGCGTTCGCGGCCGCGATGTCGAACTTGGTCTTCTCGGCGTCGGACGGCGTCCAGGTGTAGGCCTTGTAGATCGCCGGCACGACACCGGTCCCGGCCTGGCCGTAGCCGTTCATCACCTTTTCGACGATGGTGTTGGTGTCGATCGCCTGCGCGATCGCCTTGCGGACGCGGAGATCCTTGAGGATCGGGTTCCCGTCACCGATCGGCTTGTCGAGCACGTTCTTGACGCCGAAGTTGATGATGAGCTCGTTGTACCGGCGGCCCGGCGCCTTGTTCGTGGTGATGTTCTTCTCGCCCTTGAGCGCGTCGAACTGCGTCGGCGTGAGGCGGTTGATGACGTCGACCTCGCCCTGCTTCAACGCGTTGACCGCGGCCTCGGCGTCCTTGAACTGCAGCAGCTGCAGCTCGTCGACCTTGGGCGCGCCGCGCCAGTAGTCCTTGTTCGCCTTGAACTTCACGAACTCGTTCTTCTTGTACTCGGTCAGCAGGTACGGCCCGCTGCCGACGCCGACTACGGCCATGTCGTCGGTCGAAGGCGCGTTGAGGTCCTTGATCGGCTCCCAGATGTGCTTGGGCACGATCGGGACGTCGAGTGAGGTCATGCTCGACTGCGGGGCCTTGGTCTTGATGACGAGCGTCTTGTCGTCCGGCGCCGACACCGAGGCGAAGTTGGTGACGTAGCTGCCGTTCGCGGTGCGGGCGTTCTCGTCGTCGAGCATCCGCTGGAAGGTGTACGCGGGGTCCTGCGCGGTGATCGGCTTGCCGTCGGACCACTTCATCCCCTGACGGATGGTGAAGGTCCAGGTGAGCTTGTCGTCCGACGTCTTCCACGACTCCGCGATCCCGCCCGTGGGCTGGGTGTCCTCGGCCGAAGGCAGCGTCAGGAACTCGTAGTTGAACCGGCCGACCTGGGTCGACGCCGCCAGCTGGGCGGTGAAGGGGTTCAGGTGGTCGATGCCGGTCGTGAGCGCCACCCGGAGGACCTTGCCCTGCTGCTGTGCCGCCGCGGCGGGCACGAAAGGCACCGTCGCGACCGCCGAAGCGGCGAGGACGGCGACCACGCGAAGACCGCGCCGTCGCCTCGGAAAACGCTCTGTGCGCACGAAGACCACCCCATCGAAACTCGCTGTAACCCAACCCCCGAGGCGGAAAAGTAACCACATGTCGCGGTAACCGCGCAATGACTCGCCAATACCGATCGTGCACGGCGAATGTCGTCGCGTGGTCGACAGCTACTTTACGTCTCATCGACGTTGCACTGCGTCACCATTTCGGCGCGCGAACCGGCGACACGTGCGGTGTCCTGGGTATTCAAGGGAAGCGGGCTTGCAAAAGTCTTGCGCGCGATGATGCCCAATCGATACGTGCGACGAAGTGCGAGCAAAGCGTTTCGTCCTCTGGATGCGGTCGTTGCACGCGCAAGTACCGCATCCAGAGGACGAAACGCGGGGGCGTCAGCCGACGGAGACCTCACGCCGCCGCGCGGTGGCCGCGGCCGCGTAGAGCCACGCGAACAGCGCCCACATCCCGGCGAAGATGAGCCCGACGGTCACGTACGCGACCGTCCACAGCACCGCGGGCGTCTCCGACTTCCGCTCCCGTTGCAGGAACTCGATCTCGGACATGAACGGGCGCGTGCCGGACGTCGCGTCGATCGACGGCGCGTTCGCGGCCGGGTCGGCGGGCGCGTAGATCGGGGCGAGCCCCATCACCCGGTTCGGGACGTGCACGCGGATCCCGGTCTTCCACTGGCCGAACACCGGCAGCGGCTGGGCCGTGCGGTACACCCCGTCGCCGATCTTCTCCAGCGGCGCGGTGAAGAAATCGCCGCCCTGCCAAGCGAAACCGTTCAGCCATACGGCGTCTTCGGCCAGGTCGGGCCGCGAGATCGTGACGGTCGCGTCGACCCAGCGTGGCGTGCCGCCGCCGTGCGGGTTCGAGATCGGCAGCCCGGTCGCGGCCTCGGTCAGCCGGACGTCCGCGGTGAACCCCGGTTCCGGATCGGCCGGGACGGCGACCGCCGACATCAGCGCGACCGCGCCCAGCGCGCCGACGAGCCCGACCGAATGCCGGGGGCCGGCCGCGGGCACCCGCGTCGCCGTCTCCTCCACTCGCTGGTACTGCCAGACCCCGATGAAAGCGCCCGCGAGCGCCGCGCCGGTCCCGAATAGGACGAACAACGGCAGATGCGCCGTGGGCCAGGGGTTCGGCATCAGCCATCGGGTGAACGCCGCCTCGGCGAGCATCCCGGCCGTCCCCACGAGCAGACCGGCGACGGCGGCGAACGTGTAGCCCTGACGGTTCCGCATCGCGAAGGCGACGACCTCGATGATCACCGCTTCGGCGACGTACGGCAGCAGCGACGCCACGTGCAGGTCGGCGAACAGCGGGATGACGGCGAACGAAGCACGGGAGGTGAGGAAGACCGCGAGGACGATCAGTGCCCCGCCGGGCCCCCAGGAAAGCCGGCCGTAGGTCAGCGTCCAGGCGCCGATCAGGCCGACGAGCACGACCTGCGACAGCATCGGGAACTGCGGGACGCCGAGATCGAACTCCATGAGGAACGCCGAAGCGCCCATCATCCAGGCACCGGCGAGGACGGGGCCGAGCAGGCGCACGACCGGTCCGGTCGCACCGACCTGGCGCGCCTCGCCGAGCAGCAGTTGCAGGCCCAGCACGACGCACACACCGCCGCCGATCATCAGGACATGCGTCGGCCCCCATTCGGTGACGTCCTGGCCGAACAGGCGGTGCCAGACGTCGTCGAGCGGGAAGCCCGCGATGCCGACCAGCCCGGTCGCCATCATCTGGATGGACCCCATCGGCGCCCGCCAGTGCGGGCCGATCTTGAACGTGCGCTTGGGCAGATCCTTCGTCGCCAGGGTCGCGCTGAGCACGCCGCTGGCGAAGATGCCCATCAGTCCGAAGTAGATCGGGTAGTGCGACGGGTTCGCGAGCGGGCCTTCGTCGCGACCGAGTTCCATGTGGATCGGCACGTCCCAGTAGACGCCGATCAGCGCCGACATCCCCGACAGGAAGGCGACGAACATCGGCAGTGCCGCCCAGCGCGGCAGACCGGTGAGCCCGGCCATCCAGTCCGCGACGCGACCGAAGACCGTCCGCTTCCCCGCGCGCTCGCGAAGCACGAAAAGGGCCAAGGGCAGGAAGACCGCCGTGAACATCAGGCCCGCGATGACGATCTGCCCGAATTGCGCTCCGCCGGCAGGCGGGCTCTCCTGAGCCATGAACACCGATCTCGCCTTCCTGCTAACCTGAGTAACTGTTACCTTGGGGTAACACGATAGGTGCAAGGTCCCGGCCGGGCAAGCCGGGGCGTACGACTTGGAGGGACCTCGATGCGGAGGATCGGCGGGATCACCGTGGCCGCACTGTTGGCCGTGACCGGCTGCTCGGGAACGACCGGCCCCGAACCGGCCACCGGCACCCGGACTGTCAAGTTCTCGATCACCGAGGGCAAGCGCACGGCGGGTCCCGAGGAGGTCGCGGTGCGCACCGGCGAGAACGTCGCGCTCGAAGTCACCTCCGACCAGCCGGACGAACTCCACGTCCACGGCTACGACAAGGCGGCCCAGCTCTCCCCCGGAGTCCCGGCGACGGTCGCCTTCACCGCGAACATCGATGGGATCTTCGAGGTGGAACTGCACAAGAGCGGCGCGGCGGTGACCAAGCTCCGGGTGAGCGGATGATCCTGGCGCACGGGCTCGGCGGCCGGTCCGACCTGCCGGTCCCGCTGTGGCTCGCGCTCTACGCGGGAGCCGCGGCCGTCGTGGTCTCGTTCTTCGCGCTCACCGCGCTCTGGAAGAAGCCCAAACTGCGCGGCGCCGACGCCGGGCGGCCTCTTCCCCTTGGCCTGCAACGGTTCATCGACAGCGCGTTCTCGCGGGTCGCGTCGGGCGTGCTCGGGGTGGTGTTGTTCGCAGGGTTCCTGGCGATGGCGTGGGCTGGTCCCGACAGTTCGGCCGACAATCCGGCTCCCGCCTGGTTCTACGTCTGGTTCTGGGTCGGACTGGTTCCGCTTTCACTCCTGTTCGGCCCGGTCTGGCGGCGATTGAATCCACTGAGGACGGTCGCGTCGCTCATCCCGTCCCGGCACCGCGAACTCCCGGACCGGCTCGGCTATCTGCCCGCGATCGTCGGCCTCCTGGCGTTCTTATGGCTGGAACTGGTGTTCCCGCACTCGGATTCGCCTCGCGCGATCGCTCTTTTCGGCACCGTGTATGCCGTTATACACATTGCGCTCGGCGTGGTCTTCAGTCCGCGCTGGTTCGACCGCGGTGACGCTTTCGAGGTCTACGCGCGCCTGATCGCGGCCCTCTCCCCGTTCGGCAGGCGGGCCGATGGACGGCTGGTGGTCCGGAATCCGCTGGACGGCCTGCTCACCATCTCCCCCGCGCCGTGGCTGACCGCGCTGGTGCTGGTGGTGCTCGGCTCGACCGCGTTCGACGGTCTGACCCGACTCCCGTTCTGGACGTCGCTGGACGCCGGCGTCCTCGGCGGCACCGCCGGGCTCGTGGTCTGTATCGCGCTCACCTATGGCGCCTACGCGGGCGCGATCAGCCTGACCAGGCCGTACCTGCGCCGCGGATTCGATCCGTATCCCGCGTTCGCGCCGTCGTTGATCCCGATCATGGTCGGTTACACGGTCGCGCACTACTTCTCGTTCGCCGTGTTCTCGGGGCAGCAGGGCTTCGGCCGCGCGATCGACTACACGGTCGTGTCGACCGGCGTGATCGCGCTGGTGCAGATCGCCGGAATCGTCGCCGGGCACGTGCTGGCCGTAACCTCGGCACATGATCGTTCCGTCGGCGTGCTGCGCGCGAACTACGTCAAGGTGGGCCAGTACCCGATGCTGGCGCTGATGATCGGCTACACCGCGCTCGGGATCGCGCTGGTCTCCGGCTCATGAGCATCGCGGCGCGAGTGGTGATGATGCACCAGGGCGGCTGGGACGAGATCCTGATCTTCGTCGGCCCCGTGGTGATCATCGGGCTGCTCATCTATGTGGCGCGCAAGCAGGTCCCGACTACCCCTGAGGACGACGAAGACTGAGGGGGACGTAGTCACCGCCAGCCAGCGCCGCGATGAGATCAGGGTACGTGGACGCGCTGCCCATGAAGCGTCCTTGGACAACGCGGAGGTAGGCACCGTCCAGGGGAAAGACGACCACGAACTTCGACCCGGCGTTTCCCCGCAGCACCGCTCCCTTTCTCAGGTTGTCGAGGAACTCGATGATGTCGCGTTCGATCTCCTGCGCGAACTCGCGCTGATCGTCCCGCGTCAGGTCGTACAGGTCGGTGTCGATGTCGTAAGTGGCGCACTTGCCGGTCACGGGGTCCAGTGCCTCGAACGCCAGCCCGAGCCATCGGCGCGGCTCGACGTCCACGACGGCACGCCAGCCTGAGCCGCCGAGCTCCCACCTCGATTCCGCGACCTCCACCGCTTGAAGCTCACGCAGGAAAGCGAGGAGCCGTTGACCCGTCTCAAATTCCATGACCGGGTCCGCCGCCGAGAAGCAGCGCCCCGGCCAGCTCGGTGACCTCGTCCCGCGACCGGCCACCGTGGTCCGCGGCCATGAAATGTTTGCCGATGAGGAGCGAGAACGCGAGCAGGCAGCGGGCTTCGACCTCGTCCTCGTCGGTGAAGATCTCGCGCATGAGGGAACGCAGGTAGTCCATCCGCTGGTTGTCGACCCGCCGGAGCCGGTCGGCCACCGCCTCGTCGCGCCGGGCCCAATCACGGACCGCGAGGTCGATCGGCAGCAGACGCTCGCCGGCGAGCAACCCCGCGCGCCGGATCTTCGCCCTGGCGTCGCCGCCTTCGCTCTCGACGCTTTCGAACAGCAGCTCGGTGCTCATCCGTTCCCAGGTGGCGAGCATTTCCTGCAGGAGCGTGCCTCGATCGGCGAAATGCCCGTAGAAGCCGCCCTTGGTGACGCCCAAGGCTTTCGCGAGCACTTCGACGCGGACCGCGTCGGGACCTCCGGCGGCGAGGGCGGTCAACCCCGCGTCGATCCAGGCGCTCGGCGGGGTCCGGGTTTCGGCGGCCATGGGATCACCGTATCTCCCGTCACTCCAGCACCACGAGGACGATATATACGCTACCGTACAGATGGCGGAAGTACTGGGAGGAACTACGACGATGACTGTCGGATTCGTGGTGGCGGCATGAAACTCGCGGAAACGGCCCACACCACCCGCGCGTGGCGGATCCACGAGATCGCCGGGGACTTCGACCTCGAAGACGTCTGGGCGCTCGAAACACCCGGCGGACCGGACGACTTCGGCAAGCTGGTGAAGCAGTTCTCGTCGGGGAACTTCCCGGACGGGTCGCCACTACCCGTCCGGGCGTTGTGGGCGCTGCGCTGGAAGCTCGGCGGACTGCTCGGCCTGGATAAGCGGAGTTCCGGCCTCGACACTCGAGTGGGATCGCTCCGCGGCAAGCTGCCGCGAGAACTCCGGGACACACCTACCGGCCCGGATGAAGACTGGTTGCCGTTCACCCCGCTCTACCGGCTCGAAGACGAGTTCGCCGCCGAAATGGCGAACCGGACCATGCACGGCGTCATGCACATCGCGTGGGTCGAAGACGGGAAGGGCGGATACCGCGGTCAAATGGCGGTGCTGGTCAAACCCAACGGCCTGTTCGGCCGGATGTACATGGGATTCATCAAGCCGTTCCGGTACCTGATCATCTATCCGGCGCTCATGCGGATGATCGCGCGGGAGTGGAAGAGCAACCCCCAGCCCTCGTGAGCGCTAAGAGATAAGTCGAACATGACGGGATTGAACCCTTGCCACGCGCCGGGGGGGGGACCCGACGCGATGTGTCCACAACGGACACCGTGCGCGGACTACGCGTCCGATTGATGTCATGATGTCCATTTCCCGCGCGGGTCGTGAGTGACAAAGAGGGTTAGAACGACAATTGCCACTCACGACCCGCGGGCGATACTGCGCAAAGTGCCCAAATCAGACGCCTTGATCTCGAAAGGTGTCCTTTTTGGACAGCCTGAGGGGCATGCCATGTCAAGGAGGCCTTCACGGACAGTTCAAGAGCGGCGCGTGCTCCGCACCAGCGTCATGTCCTTGTCCCGCACCGGTTCATGGCAGTGCGCGCACACGGTCTCCGGCGCGAGCACCTCACCGCACGAATGCCGCCACACCGTCGGCGGCGGCCCCTCGGTGACATACGCGTCGCCCCACGCCATCAGGTTCAGCAGCACGTGGTTGAGCGCGCGCCCCGCCTCGGTGAGCACGTACTCGTAGCGCGGCGGATGCTCCTCGTAGAGCCGTTTTTCGAGAATCCCCGTCTCGACGAGCTTCCGCAGCCGTGCGGTCAGGATGTCCCGGCTCGCCCCGGTGTTGCGGACGATCTGGTCGAACCGCCGCGCCCCGAAGAACACCTCACGCAGCGCGAGCAGGCTCCACCGCTCCCCGATCACCTCCATCGCGTTGGCGATCGAGCAGTCCCTCGGTCCTTCGGTCATGCGACCAGCGTAAACCCAGTGAGTCTTGATTTCCAACCCACTCGGTGCCACAGTGAGTTGGAGATCCCAACTCACTACTGGAGGCAGCCGTGCACGACGCGGTCATCGTCGACGCCGTCCGTACCCCGATCGGCAAGGGCAAGCCCGGCGGCGCCCTGCACGAGATCCACCCGGTCCAGTTGCTCGCCCACACATTGCGGGCGCTCGTCGAGCGCAACGGACTCGACCCCGAACTGATCGACGACGTCATCGGCGGCGCGGTCGACCAGGTCGGTGAACAGGCCCAGAACGTCACGCGGTGGGCGGCGCTCGCCGCCGGACTGCCGGAATCGGTGCCCGCCACCACCGTCGACCGGCAATGCGGGAGCAGCCAGCAGGCGGTGCACTTCGCCGCGCAAGGGGTGATGGCCGGCGCGTACGACGTCGTCATCGCCTGCGGCGTCGAGTCCATGAGCCGGGTCCCGATGTGGTCCAACGTGCTGCCGGGCACCGATCCGCTCGGCCCGGGCGTCGCGGAGCGCTATCCGGAAGGTCTGGTGCCACAAGGGATCAGCGCCGAACTCATCGCCGCGAAGTGGTCGCTCAGCCGGGAAGCGATGGACGAGTTCGCGCTGTCCTCGCACCGGAAGGCGGCGCGGGCACACGAACTCGGGCGATTCGCGAGCCAGATCGTGCCGATCGAGACGCCGTCGGGCCGGGTGTCCACCGACGAGTCGGTCCGGCCGGGCACCGACCTCGAAACCCTCGCCAAACTGCGCCCGGCGTTCCAGGACGCGGACGTGGCCGCGCGCTTCCCGCAGATCGACTGGTCGGTGACCGCGGGCAACAGCAGCCCGATCAACGACGGCGCCTCGGCCGTACTCATCACCTCCAGCGAGACCGCCGCCCGGCTGGGCCTCCGGCCGCGCGCCCGCCTGCACAGTTTCGCCGTCACCGGATCCGACCCGCTGCTCATGCTCACCGGCGTCATCCCCGCGACGGAGAAGGTGCTGCGGCGCGCCGGGCTGACCCTGGCGGACATCGACCTGTTCGAGATCAACGAGGCCTTCGCCAGTGTCGTGCTGGCGTGGCAGCAGGAAACCGGAGCCGACCCGGCCAAGGTGAACGTCCACGGCGGCGCGATCGCGCTCGGCCATCCGCTCGGCGCGAGCGGGACCCGGCTGATGGGCACGCTGGTCAACGCGCTGCACCACCACGGCGCCCGGTACGGCCTGCAGGCCATGTGCGAAGGCGGCGGCCAGGCCAACGCGACCATCCTGGAGGCGTTGTGACCGACCGGCTCCCCAGGAAACTGAAGGAGCACCCTTCGGTACAGGCGGTGCTCGCGAAACCGCGGGACAAACCGTCGCCGGTGATCGACGCCGCCTGGCTCAAGGAGATCTGCCTCGCCGCCGGAGCCGACGACGCGGCCGCCGTCTCGCTCGACCACCCGGATCTCGTGGGCGAACGCGAGCACGTCCAGCGTGCGCTGCCCGGCACCAAGACCCTCGTCTCGCTCGTGGTGCGGATGAACCGCGACGACGTCCGCTCCCCCGCCCGCAGTGTCGCCAACCAGGAGTTCCATCGGACCGGCGAGATCATCAACGAGGCCGGGCACGCGATCGTCCGGACCCTGCAGGACGCCGGATACCGCGCGATCAACCCGTCGGCGACGTTCCCGATGGAGATGGAGCACTATCCCGGCCGGATCTGGGTCGTCGCGCACAAGACGGTCGCCGTCGCGGCCGGACTCGGTGCTATGGGGCTGCATCGCAACGTCATCCACCCGAAATTCGGCAACTTCGTGCTGCTGGCGACCCTGCTCGTCGACGCCGAAGTGTCCACTTACGGCGAGGCGATCGACTACAACCCTTGCCTGGAGTGCAAGCTGTGCGTCGCCGCCTGCCCGATCGGTGCGATCTCGAAGACGGGCGAGTTCGACTTCCTCGCCTGCTCGACGCACAACTACCGCGAGTTCATGAGCGGCTTCACCGACTGGGCGCAGACCGTGGCCGACAGCGAGGACGCCGCCGACTTCCGGTCCAGGGTGAGTGATTCCGAGAACGTGTCGATGTGGCAGAGCCTCGCGTTCAAACCGAACTACAAGGCCGCGTACTGCATGGCGGTCTGCCCGGCGGGCGAGGACGTGCTCGGGCCTTATCTCGAAGACCGGCGCGGCTTCCTCGGAACCGTGGTGAAACCCTTGCAGGACAAGGTGGAAACGCTGTACGTGCGGGAAGGTTCCCCGGCGAAGGCCTACGCCGAACGCCGCTTCCCCCACAAACCGGTGAAGGAGGTCGACGGCGGCTACCCGCGGCGGTAGGGCCACCCCTACCCCGTGCCCGGGGGCCTGTCCCCTGTCCGGCGCCGTCCGTGTTCCCTAACCTGACGGCAAAGCCTGGGGAGGACCTTCCATGATCGCGACCAAGCTGGCGTTCTCGTCACTCCGCCGCCGTCCCACCGGATTCATCGCGAGCTTCGTCGCGATGTTCTTCGGCGCCACGATCCTGATGACGTTCGCGTCCCTTTTGGACACTCGGACGACCGCCGATCCGGAGACCGCGAAGACCTTGCTGATCATGGCGGGTGTCGTCGGCGGCTGGGGGTTGGTGATCGTGCTGTTCGCGACGCTTTCGACGCTCTCCCTGCTGATCCGGCAGCGTGCTCCGGAGATGGCGTTGCTGAAGAGCGCCGGCTCGACCCCGTCACAGATCGGACGGATGATCGTCGGCGAGGCGGCGGTCCTCGCCGTCCTCGCCGCGGCCACGGCCGTCGTGCCATCGGTCTTCGCCGGGCGGTGGCTGGTCACGCTGCTCGGTGACACGGGCCGCGTACCGGCCGGGCTCGAAGCACGGTTCGGCCCGATCGCGGTGTCCATGGGCACCGGCATCACCCTGCTCGCCGCACTTGCCGCCGCGACGGTCGCCGCACGGCAAGTAGCCCGGCGCGGAGCCATCGAGGCTGTTCGCGAGGCGGGGATCGACACCCGGCCGACCAGCCGGCTCCGGATGATCGGCGCCACGATCGCCCTGGCCGCCGGCCTCGGGTGCGGAGTGCTGACGATGACCGTGTTCACCGGAACGGAACCCGCGTTGATGGCGGTCGCCGGACAGGGCGCGATCCTCGCCGCGATCGGTTTCGCGCTCCTCTCCCCCGCGTTGCTCGGCCCGATCGCCGCGGTGCTGGCCGCTCCGCTGCGGCGCGCGGGCGTCAGCGGTCATCTCACGGCGGCGCACCTGCGGGTCCGGGGCCGTCAGCTGGCCGGGGTGCTGGTGCCGATCATCCTGTTCACCGGTATCGCGACCGGGACGCTGTACATGCAGGCCATCGAGAACTCCGTGGGTACCGCGCCCGCGACGATCGCGGACAGTATCGAGACCCTGAACTACGTCGTAGTCGGCATGATCGCGCTGTTCGCCGCCGTGATGCTGGTGAACACCGTGGTCGCCGCGCTCATCGGACGCCGCCGCGAGTTCGGGCAACAACGGCTCATCGGTTCGACACCATCGCAGGTCCTGCGGCTCGTCGGCACCGAAGGCACCGTCCTGGTGGCGGTCGGCGTCCTGTTCGGCTCGCTCTCCGCCGTCGTCACCGTCGTCCCGTACAGCGTCGCCAGGACCGGGAGCCCGGTGCCGGACGAGACGATCGGGGTCTACCTCGCCGTCGTCGCCCTAGCCGTGGTCTTGACGCTCGGTTCGCATATGGGCGCGGCGGCCAAGGCGATGCGGACCCCGGCGATCCAGGCGGGCACCCGCGGCTGAAGGCCTGTCACATCTGCGTTCCCCCACGCGTCAGGGTTACGACTGAGCGATGAAGGATGGGGACCGTGGACGAACACGACTGGCTGGCGCGGCGTTTCGAAGGGCACCGGACGCATCTGCGGGCGGTGGCGTACCGGATGCTCGGTTCGCTGAGCGAGGCGGACGACGCCGTGCAGGAGGCTTGGCTGCGCCTGAGCCGGTCGGATTCCGGCGAGGTGGACAACCTCGGCGGCTGGCTGACCACCGTCGTCGGCCGGATCTGTCTCGACATGCTGCGCTCGCGCAAGTCCCGGCCGGAAGAGCCGGTGGGCGCCCAGCTGCCCGACCCGATCATCGGCCGTGCGGGCGGGATCGATCCGGAGCACCAGGCGCTGCTGGCGGATTCGGTCGGGCTGGCGCTCCTGGTCGTGCTCGACACGCTGGACCCCGCCGAGCGGCTGGCGTTCGTCCTGCACGACATGTTCGCTCTGCCGTTCGACGAGATCGCGCCGATCGTCGGCCGGTCTTCCGCGGCGACGCGGCAACTCGCCAGCCGCGCGCGCCGTCGTCTGCAGGGTTCGCCGACGGTCCCGGACGCGGATCTGGGCCGTCAGCGGGAAGTCGTCGACGCGTTCTTCGCCGCCGCGCGGGGCGGCGATTTCGACGCCCTCGTTTCGGTGCTCGACCCGGATGTCATCCTGCGCGCCGAGGGCGGCGCGGCTCCGGCGGGGACTTCGCGGTTCGTGCGCGGGGCCGCCAAGATCGCGAGCCAGGCGCTCATGTTCCGGGCCGCGGGCGAGGGCGGGGAGCTGCGGCCAGCGCTGGTCAACGGCGCGGCCGGGATGGTCGTTACCAAGGACGGCGTGCCGACGACGGTCTTCGCGTTCACCGTCGTAGGCGGGAAGATCGCGGCCATCGACATCCTCGCCGACCCGGACCGCCTCGCCACACTGGACTTCGAACCGCTCGGCTGAAGTGTCAGGAAAGGGTCGTTCAAGACGTTTTCCGTCCTGAACGACCCTTTCCTGACGTGCGTGCTGCCGGGGTCAGGAGGTCGGGAAGTTGTCCGCGGTGCGGATGCGGTCCCGGATCCAGACACCGGCGGGCTTCAGCGGAGCCGTGCCGGTGAACGAGCTGCCCGAGCAGGTGCCCGGCTTGAACACAGCGCCCGAACGGCTGTCGTCGGAGAAGTTCCAGTTGGTCCAGCTGATCTTCTTCGACGCCAGGAAGTCCAGGTACTTCTGGGAGTTGGTGAAGTCGTTGCCGCCGTCACCGCTGGCGGTCTGGGTGCCGAACTCGGTCACGAACAGCGGGATCTTGCTCGCGGCGCGGCTCAGCGCGTTGAAGTACTCCGTTTTGTGCGACGCCGCGTAGAAGTGGAACGTGTACATGAAGTTGCTGGCGCGCACCGGGTTGTTGATGATGTCGGTCTCGTTGCGGCCGTCGGAGATGCCGAGCGAGCCCCAGCCGTGGGTGCCCACCAGCACGACGCCGTCGGAATCCTGGGCGTGGATGACCGGGATCATCTGCTCCGCGTAGCTGCGGACGCGGTCCCAGCTGACGTTGTTGGGCTCGTTGGCGATGTCGTAGATGATGTTGGTCTTGTCCTTGTGCCGCTGGGCGATCTCGGTGAAGAACGTCTTGGCGCGGCTGAGGTTCGCGTTCGGGTCGCCCGGCGTGAGCTGGTGCCAGTCGACCAGGGCGTACATCCCGCGTTTGGTGGCCTCTTCGATGTACCCGTGCACCATGTCGGTGAACTTGCGCGGGTTGGTCTCGTAGCCGCCTTCCTGGATGTACATGGAGATCCGGAGGACGTCGGCCTTCCAGTCGTTGGCCAGCGCGTCGAGCGAAGCGGTCTTCACGCACTGGCTGAACCACTGGATCCCGTGGGTGCTCATGCCCCGGAGCTGGATCGGCTTGCCTGCGGAGTTGCAGAGCTGGAGGCCGCAGACCTTCAGCTGTCCGTTGATCGCCGCCGGACTGCCCGGCGGCAGCGCGGCGGCGGCCTGCGTCGCGGGTTCTGCCGCGGTCTCGGTCGCCATCGAGGTGCTCGCGGCGGCGACCGGGGCCAGCAGCCCGGCGGCCAGTGCGGCCGTCACCCGGAGTCGGATCTTGTCCCAGCGCATTCGGCTTCTCCTCTCGCGTCGACGGCACCGACGTTGGCGCGCCGACGGTCAGGGCGGCGGAGTTAAATAGGAAACTTTCCTTACTATTGGAAAGTAAAGGGAAGATTACCCACAGGGTCGACGGACGGTCAAGAGTCGACCACCCACGGTTCCGGCGACCTCGGGCATGCTCGGAGCGTGACGACGATCGTGGCCTTCCACGCCCACCCTGACGACGAAGCCCTGCTGACCGGCGGCACCCTCGCCCGCGCCGCCGCGGACGGCCACCGGGTGGTCCTCGTGGTCGCCACCATCGACATGCGGGGCGCCGACGCGGCCCGCCGGGCCGAGCTCGAAGCGAGCGCGAAGGTGCTGGGCGTCGAACGGGTGATCCATCTCGGCTACGCGGGCAGTGGCCACGGCGCGATCCTCTACCCGGATCCGCCGGGCTGGGTCCGGTTCGTCCGCGCGAGCACCGAGGAAGCGGCGGCGCGGCTCGTGGCGATCCTGCGCGAGGAGAAGGCGTCCGTCCTGCTGAGCTACGACCGCAACGGCGGCTACGGCCACCGCGACCACGTCAAGGTGCACGAGGTCGGCAAACGCGCGGCGGAACTCGTCGGCGACGTCCGGCTGCTGGAGGCGACGATCCCCCGCGACGTCGTCGCACACCTGGTGAGGATCGTGCGCCTGGCGCGGATCCCGTTCCGCTACGACGCCGACGCGCTTCTCCGCGCGTACAGCGCCCGCTCGGAGATCACGCACACCTTCGACGTCCGGCGTTTCGCGCGCCAGAAGCAGGCCGCGATCGCCGCCCATTCCTCGCAGGTGAATGGAAACGGCAGGCTGGCGCCGCTGATGCGGGTCGTGACCCGGCTCCCGGCGCCGCTCTTCGGCCTCGTGTTCAACCGCGAGTGGTACGTCGACGCGACACCGCGCGGCTCACGATCCTGACCGGCGGGCCCGATACGCGGCCGCCTTCACCCGGTTCTGGCAGGCGAGCCCGCAGAACCGCTTGATCTGCGCCTGGCTCGCATCGATGTACACCTGGTCGCAGCGCGGCGCCGCGCACAACCCGACGCGATGCGGGATGTGCTCGCCGAACGCCGCGGCCACCGACACCGCGAGTCCGGCCGCCCACTGCTGGACGAGGTCGGCTTCGGGACCGTGGAAATGCAGATGCCAGGACTGTTCGCCGTGGCGTTGCAGGGAGGGGCGGGCCTTGCTGTCGTCGAGCATCCGGTTGAGCAGGCCCGCCGCCTGGTCGTGCTCCCGCCGGGACAACGACTCGATGATCTCCCGCAGCCGCGCCGCGAGATTCCGCAACCGCTCCGCGGTGAGCAGGTCGATCTGCCCGTTGCCGAGCGTTTCGGTGGCGACACGGACGAGATCATGGCCGCCGAGCGCGGGTTTCGGCCTGCCGTGGACGTGGTCGCCGGTCAACGCGTTGATCAGCGCGACCCCGGTTTCCAACCGCATCGCGTGATGCCCGTCGGGCTCGTCCACCATTCGACCCCTCCCCCGCGCGTCACTGGTTCGCAGGACGCCCGCGGTGACGCTACCAAAGGCGAGCGGCCCCGCAAGGGCGATGAAGTCGTTCGGAGCAACGGAATCCTACGGACGGCGCAGCGCCGGTCCACTATGGACAAAGACGGCCGCCCAGTACATGAAGGCCCCCATCCTTGCGCCTGGGTACAGGAAGGGGGCCTTCATGTACGGCCACTCACCACCGAGGCGGACCGGCGTCCACGATCTTCTGTGAAAGCTCCAGCGGGTCGAGATGCATCAGCGACTCCATCCACCAGGTCATCCCGGCCTGCCCCAGCGCGGGCAGATCGACCTTGATCGGCTCCTCCCACGCCGGGCTCGCGTTGCCTGCCACGGCGACGTCGAAGGGACGGCCCGGTTCCAGCCCGGCGAGCCCGAGCGCGCGGTGGGTCTCGGCGATCTCCTCGGCGGTCGGCGTGTGGTCCTCCGGGTTCGGGAAGATCCCATCGCACAGCGCCGCCCGCCGGACGACACGCGGGTTGTCCGTGGAGCTCGCCACCCAGATCGGGATCGGGAACGGCTCGGGCGGCGCCTCGGCGAGCGCGACCTGGTAGTGCGCGCCGTCGTGGTCGAACCGCTTGCCGGACCAGATCGCGCGGATGACGTCGAGGCCTTCGTCGAACATCGCCGACCGGGTCAGCAGGTCGGTCTGTTCACCGAATCGGCTGAAGTCACCGGATTCGTCCGAACCCAGCCCGGTGCCGAGGATCAGCCGGCCACCGGAAAGGCGGCTGACGGTCGACGCGTGCCGCGCGACCACCCACGGGCGCCGCCGGGCGGGCGGCGTGATCATCGGGCCGAACAACAGCCTGCTGGTCGCGTGCGCGATGGCGCCGAGCGTCGTCCAGGGATCCGCGATGGGCATGGTGTCCGCGACCACGTGGTCCCACAGGAAGAACCCGTCCCAGCCCGCCGCCTCGGCGCGCACGGCGAGGTCGACGAGCACTCCCGGCTCACCGAACGGGCCGAAAGGCGGCAGATAGACGGCATGGCGGACCGTGCTGCCGGTCAAGTCGATCATCTCCCCAACGTCATCGTCGAAGTCCCCGGACGGCCGCTTGTTTACACCGTTCACCCACGTTAACGTCCGGAAGATGGCGGACGACGGTGAACGATCGACGAAGTGGCCGGAGCATCGGAGAAGGTTACGCCGGGTGTTGTCGTCGGTGGTCGCCGTCTCACTATGCGCGACACTTTCCGCCGTGAACGCGTCCGCATCGCAGGATGACGACTGGTCCCGGGACTTCTACTGGGGTGTCGCGTCGTCGGGTTACCAATCCGAGGGCGACGCTCCGGACAGCAACTGGAAGCGGTTCGTGGACCGCTCCGCCGGCAAGGACGGCGTCGACGAGTACCGCGACTCCGTGGACTTCCGGCACCGCTACGCCGACGACATCCGCCTCGCCGCCGGTCTCGGCGTCAACACCTACCGCTTCGGTGTCGAATGGGCTCGCGTCGAACCCGCGCCCGGCCGGTGGGACGAAACCGAGCTGGCCTTCTACGACGAGGTGTTCCGGCAGGTCCGCGCCGCCGGCATGACGCCTATGATCACGCTCAACCACTGGGTCTACCCGGGCTGGGCGCTCGACCAGGGCGGCTGGGCCGAGACGCGGACGGCCGACGCGTGGCTGGAGTTCAGCCGGAAGATCGTCCAGCGCTACGCCGGGCAGGACGTCCTCTGGGTGACGTTCAACGAGCCTCTCATCTTCCTCCGGAACGAACAGAAGGTCGGCGCCCTGGACGCCACGCGGTACTTCGCGGCGCAGTCCAACGTCGTCCAGGCGCACCGCCGGGCCTACGACCTCATCCACGAACTCGACCCGGCCTCGAAGGTCACCAGCAACCAGGCCTACATCACCGGGGTCAACGGGATGGCCGACTGGTTCTTCCTCGACCAGGTCAAGGACAAGCTCGACTTCATCGGCATCGACTACTACTACGGCCTCAGCATCGACAACTGGACGGTGTTCGCCGCCGCCAGCGACAAGTTCTGGGACGTCAAGCTCCAGCCCGAAGGCATCTACTACGCACTGCGCAGCTACCACAATCGCTTCCCGCGCATGCCGCTCTACATCGTCGAGAACGGCATGGCGACCGACAACGGAAAGCTCCGCGACGCGGACTACACGCGCGGCGATCACGTACGCGACACCGTGTACTGGCTCCAACGGGCGAAGGCCGACGGGATGAACCTCATCGGCTACAACTATTGGAGCCTCACCGACAACTACGAATGGGGCAGCTACCGCGCCCGGTTCGGACTGTACACAGTGGACGCCCTGGCCGATCCCGCGCTGATCCGGCGCCCCACGGACGCCGTTCCCGCGTACCAGGATCTGGTGACCGCGGGCGGCGTACCGCAGGGCTTCCGGCTCAAGCGCGAGCCCGGACTCTGCTCGCTCGTGGACGGGCTGAACAGCTGCCTCAACCCGGCCAAGGTGGACGGACCGCTCACGCCGCTGAAGTGACGAGTTCGAGCCGCCTGCCCTCGAATGTCCGCCGCATCCGCCGATCGTGGGTGACGACCACGAGCGCGCCGGAGTACGTCGCGAGCGCCTGCTCCAGCTCCTCGACGAGATCCGGGGAGAGATGGTTGGTCGGCTCGTCGAGCAGCAGCAGGTCGGTCCTGGCCGTCACCAATCCGGCCAGTTCCAGCCTGCGCCGCTGCCCGATGGACAGCTCCCGCACCGGTTTGCGCAGATCCGGCGCCCGGAACAGCCCCAGCGACAGCAACCGCTCGGCCGCCTCGTCCTCGTCGCCGTTTCCGGCGAAGACCGTCAGGACGGTCCGCGCGTCGGCGGCGAGCCCGCCGTTCTGGTGCAGGAACCCGATCCTGCCCGCCCGCTCCGCCGATCCCGTCGACGGCGCGAGCTCACCGGCGAGCACCCGCATCAAGGTCGTCTTGCCCGCCCCGTTGGGACCGGTCACGAGGATCCGTTCGCCGGGCAGCACGCTGAGCGACATCCGCGGCAGACGGCCGTCGACCGACACGTCGTCCGCCTTCACCACGTACTGACCGGCCTCCGTCTCCCCCGCGGCGATCCGCGCGGTGAACCGGAGCGGCTCCGGCGGAGGCGGGACCGGGTTCGTCTCCAGCCGCTGGATCCGCTCGCGGGCCGACCGGATCCGGCTCATCGCCCCGTGCGCCCGGGAACGGGCCCGGAACGCGCCCGCCCCGCTGAAGGCGGCCGGGGCCTTGCGCGGGATCGCCGAGAACCGGTCGATGTTGACGTCCGCCATCCGTTCGTAGCGGGACTTCTCCAGCCGCCACTCCTCGTATTCGCGGACCCATCGGGCCCGCGCGGCCTCCTTCGCCGCGAGGTAACCCGAGTACCCGTCGCCGTGCCGCTGCACGGAACGACGGTCGGCGTCGACCTCGAGGATCGTCGTGGTCACACGGCTGAGGAACGTCCGGTCGTGCGTGATCGCGACGATCCGGCCGCGATGGCCGCGGAGATGGTTCTCCAGCCAGGCGACGGCGTCGTCGTCGAGATCGTTGGTCGGCTCGTCCAGCAACAGCAGTTCGGGCGACGCGGCCAGGGTGGCCGCGAGCACCAGCCGGGAGCGCTGGCCGCCGGACAGGCTCCCCAGCGTGCGGCCGCGATCGAGGCCGGGCTGTCCGAGCCCGTGCAGGGCGACCTCCACCCTGGCGTCGGCCTCGTAACCGCCGCGGGCTTCGTACGCGGTCATGAGGTCGCCGTACGCGGCCAGGTCTTCGGCGGTTTCGAGCGACTTTTCCGCCGTCCGCAGCCGGGATTCGAGCTCCCGGATGTCGGCCAGCGCGAGGTCGATCGCGTCGCCGACCGTGGCGGTGCCGGGCAGGTCCAGCGTCTGCGGGAGATAGCCGACGCCTCCGGGCGCGGTGACGGTCACGGTGCCGTTGTCCGCCCGGTCGCGGCCGGCGATCAGCCTGAGCAGGGTGGACTTGCCCGAGCCGTTGTCGCCGATGACGCCCGCCTTCTCCCCCGGTTTGACGGTGAAGGAGATCTGGTCGAGCACGACGTGGTCGTCGAAGCGTTTGGTGACACCGGAGAGCACGAGTTGTGTTCCGGGATTTCGATGCGGGGTACGCACAGGGGCGTCCTCCTGATTCTCGCGGGGAAGAAGAGCAGACGAGGAAGGACGCGACCCGGCGGAGCGAAGGCTCTACGCCAGGGCCGCGTCGAAGGCGAGAATCACAGAGTGAAGAAAATCCCCATGCCGAAGACGGTAGCGGGAGAACCCGGACGGGCAAAACGAATAAAAGGTTGTGTACGGGTTCACAGAGTGGTCTGTGTCCCCATACCGCGACAGCGGCGCCCCGGTGAACGAGAATCGACGATGGAGGTATTTCGCGGTCTGAGGGAATGGGGTTCCTCGTGCACGGGTCCAGTGGTCCGATCGCCCGCTTCCGGCGACGGCTCTTCCCTGGTCACAATTCGCTGGCCCGTGGCTCCGACCGGTTCGAAGCCCTCCTCCTCAAACTCGTGATCCTCGCGGCGGTGCTCGCCATCCCGGTCGCGGCCGCCGCCGGCTCGGCCAACCACGGCAGGCAGGTCGCCGCGGCCGCCGCCGACTCGACCGGGCGCACACCCACCACCGCGTACCTGCTGGAGGCGGCGCCCGTCCGCATCGTCGACAGCGAGAGCGTCGGGACCGACACCTCCACCACCGAGGCGACCTGGACCGACTCGCGCGGCGCCCGGCACACCGGTGGCGTCCTCGCGGCGCCGGGCAGCCCCGCCGGATCGGCCATGCCGATCTGGATCGACGCCCGCGGTGAACTCACCACCGCCCCGAGGAACGCGTCGACGGCCGTGTTCGATTCCGTGCTCGTCGGCCTGTGGCTCTGGTTCGCGGTGGTCGCCGGACTGGTCCTGGTGCAGCGGGTCGTCCGGCTGGTGCTCGACCGGCAACGGGCAGCGGCCTGGGAGCGCGCTTGGGCGGCCTACCCGCGTTCCGGTTCCTGGCCCTGATCCCGGCGGCGGGGGCAAAGAGCCTCGGCTAGGGTGCCCCGCATGCGCATCATGATCTCGGCGGACATGGAGGGCGCCACCGGCGTCACCTGGACCGACGACGTCATCCCCGGCACCGAGCAGTGGCAACGATTCCGCCGCCTGTTCACCGGCGACGTCAACGCCACCATCGCGGGCCTGTTCGACTCCGGCGCCACCGACGTGCTGGTCAACGAGGCGCATTCCTCGCAACGGAACCTGCTGCTCGAAGACCTCGACGGCCGGGCGCGCATGCTCACCGGCAGGCACAAGCCGCTCTCGATGATGCAAGGGATCGACAGCGGCGTGGACGGCGTCGTCTTCCTCGGCTACCACGCCGGCGCGGGTTTCGACGGCGTCCTGTCCCACACGTACCTGGAGAACCAGATCACTGGCGTGTGGCTCGACGACGTCCCCGCCAGCGAAGGCAGGCTCAACGCGGCGATGGCCGCCGAGTACGGCGTCCCGGTGCTGGTCGTCTCCGGTGACGACAAGGCCTGCGACGACGCGCAGGACTACGCGCCCGAAGCCGAACTGGTCACGGTGAAGGAGTGCGTCAGCCGCTACGCCGCGATCTGCCTGCCGCCCGCCAGGACGGCCGAACTGCTGTCGTCGGCGGCGGCGGACTCGATGAACCGGGCGGGCCGGGTCGAGCGGTACACCACTCCGCACCGGATCGAGGTCGAGTTCGACGCGAGCCATCTCGCGCAGGCCGCGGCGGTGATCCCGACGGTGGAACAGATCGGCGTGCGACGGGTCGGCTTCGACGCGCCGGACATGACCGAAGCGATGAAGGCGTTCAAGATCGTCACGGCGATCGCGGCCGGGGCGGTGCAGGGTATCTATGGCTGAGTTGGATGTAGTCGAGGTCTGTTCGCGGTTGATCCGGTTCGACACCACGAACCGGGGCAACGGGGACTCCGAGGGCGAACGCGAGGCCGCCGAGTACGTGGCATCGCTGCTGTCGGGTCTCGGGATCGACTCGAAGATCATCGAGTCCGCGCCCCGCCGCGCGAACGTGATCGCCCGGGTCCCTGGCACCGATCCGAGCCTGCCCGCGCTGCTCGTGCAGGGGCATCTCGACGTCGTCCCGGCGGACGCCGCCGACTGGTCGGTGGACCCGTTCTCCGGCGAGATCCGCGACGGGTTCCTCTGGGGCCGCGGCGCCGTCGACATGAAGGACTTCTGCGCGATGGTGCTCGCCGCCCTCGCCACCGGAGTCCGGCCACGGCGGGACATCGTCCTGGCGTTCGTGGCCGACGAGGAGGACAAGGGCGAGTACGGCGCGCACTGGCTCGCCGCGGCGCACCGGGACCTGTTCGACGGCTGTGCGGCCGCGATCAGCGAATCGGGCGCGTACACCTACCACGTCCCCGCCGCCGACGGCCGGATCGTGCGGCTCTATCCGGTCGCGACGGCCGAGCGCGGCACCGCGCACCTGCGCCTGACGGCCAAGGGCCGCGCGGGACACGGCTCGCGGCCCAACGACGAGAACGCGGTCACCCGGCTGGTCACCGCGCTCGGCAAGATCGCCGCGCACCGCTGGCCGGTCCAGCTGACCCCGACCGTCCAGGCCTTCCTCGAACGCACCGGGGAAGCGCTCGGCGTCCCGGTCGATCTGTCCGATGTGGACGGAACGATCGCGCGGCTCGGGCCCGCCGGGGCACTCGTGGTGCCGACGGTCCGCAACAGCACGACGCCGACCATGCTCGACGCCGGCTACAAGGTGAACGTGATCCCGACTTCGGCCGAGGCACAGGTGGACGTCCGCGTCCTGCCTGGCGCCGAACCGGAGCTGCTCGCCGAGATCGACGCGATGCTCGGCGAAGGCGTCACCCGCGAGTTCGTCGCGCACCAGCCGCCGGTCCAGGCGCCGGTCGATTCGCCGTGGTTCGACGCGATGGCCGACGCTCTGCGATCGGAGGACCCCGAAGCCGTCGTCGTCCCGTACTGCATGGGCGGCGGAACGGACGCGAAGGCGTTCAGCCCCCTCGGTATCGACTGCTACGGCTTCGCGCCTCTGCTGCTGCCGGAAGGCTTCCCGTACCGGGCGATGGCGCACGGCGTGGACGAGCGGGTCCCGGTGGAGGGACTGCGGTTCGGCACGCGGGTGCTGCGGCACTTCCTGGAGAACTGCTGAGCCACAGCTCGGTACCTGGCCGCTTTGGTCGCCAGTCCGTGAGACCCCCAGCCTGGCGCCTGGGCCCCGGCAAAGTGGTCTATCCACTGGTCAAGCGGGCGGCAGAAGGGCTTGCCAGGTGACCTGACGTCCATGGGGACACTTTCGGGATGATCGTGCCCGATTCGGGCGTTTCACGAGGGGGTCGTGAGTGATAAAGAGCGTTAGAACGCTCTTTATCACTCACGACCCCCTCGAAAACCGCACCTATACGCATCAAACGGACACCTACCTGCCAACTTGTGTCCTTTGTGGACCCCGCCTATGTACGCCACCCCGGGCGACGTCGTCTATTCCTGGTACGTCGAGCGGAACGAGGACACGAACTACTACGTTTGCGGTTGGCTCGACTACGAATGACCACAGGAGGCCGCCGATGAAAACGGTCGCGCGACTCGCCAGGGACGAGCGGGCGGACTTCGCCGCCTTCCTCCGAACGCTGTCCCCTCGCCACTGGGACGCGCCGACCCTGTGTTCGGAGTGGACGGTTCGCGAGGTCGTCGCGCACGTCGTCGACTACGACGCCCAGCGTTTCCGCGATCTCGTCGGCCAGGCCGTCCGCGGCGGGCTGCGGCTGAACCGGATGAACGCCCTCGGCGTCGCGCGAAAGCCGGACAGGACGCCGGAGGAGCTCATCGCGAGGATCGAGCGACACCTCGAACCGCGCGGCCTGACCTCGGCGTTCGGCGGACGGGTGGCGCTGCTCGACGGGCTGCTCCATCACCAGGACATCCGGCGGCCGCTGGGGTTTCCGCGGGAGGTACCGCCGGAAAGGCTGCGTCATGCACTGGCTTTCGCCCGCTACGCGCCGCCGGTCAAGGCGGGCAAGCGCGCACGCGGACTCCGGCTCGTCGCCACGGACCTGGACTGGTCGGCCGGATCCGGGCCGGAGGTGCGCGGCCCCGGCGAGGCGGTCCTGCTGTCGATCGCCGGCCGGGACGTGGCACTGGACGAACTTTCCGGACCCGGCGCGGCGATCCTCGCGTCCAGAATGGACGGTTGAGGCGCGGTCAGCCGACGGCCGCGACGGGCACCGCCGTGGTGGCCATCCGGCGCCGGACCGCGTTGCCGAGCAGCAGCTGGCCGACGGCCGCGGCCAGGCACAGGCCCAGGCAGACGGTCCACAACACGGGCGCGCCCAGTACCAGCAGCTGGGTGCCGCCGAGCGGGGCGACGAACGCGGCGAGGCCCGCCGCCGTGCCGTACGCGCCGTTGTACCGGCCACGCAGATGCGGAGGGGCGAGCTCGGCCACGATGGCCACGCCCACCGACTGGATGACGATCTCGCCGAGGGTCCAGAACACCGCGCACGCCGCGTACGCCGGTGTCGTCGACGCGAAGGCGGTGGCCCCGAAACCCAGGCCCGTCAACAGGATCCCGAACGTGAGCACCCGCGACGGATCCCACCGGCCCAGCCGATGCCCCACCAGCGGCTGCACGACCACGATGACGATCCCGTTCACCGCCATCACCAGCCCGTACCCCGCCGGGGAAAGGCCGTCCTCGCGCATCGCCAGCGGCAACGTGGCCAGGCTCTGCAGGAACACGAACGCGACCACCAGCGAGACCAGCATCAGCCCGGCCATGACCCGGTCGCGCAGCACGATGGTGAAGCCGCCGCGCTCCCTGGGCCCGCCGCCACCGCGGGTCTCCGGCACCGCCCGCCAGACCAGCAGCCCGAACAGCACGCACGTCGCCGCGTCGACCCAGAACAGCGTCGTGAATCCCGCGCGGGCCAACGTGCCGCCCAGCACCATCGCGATCGAGAAGCCGAGGTTGATCGCCCACAGGAGCAGCCCGAAAGCCCGCGTGCGGTCGGCGCCGGGTACCAGATCCGCCACGATCGACTGGGTGGCCGGACGGAACACGTCGAGCGCCAGCCCGAGCAGCAGCGCGGCCACCGCGATCAGTTCGAGCCGTTCGACGTACCCCAGCACCAGCATGAGCGCGCCGGTGGCGAGCATGCCGCCGGTCAGCGTCGCCCGCCTGCCGATGCGATCGGCCAGCATGCCGCCGATCAGCTGCGAGAACACCTGGCCGATGCCGAGCAGCGCCAGCACGGTTCCCGCCGTCGCCACCGAAAGGCCGCGTTCACTGGTCAGGTACAGCGCCAGGAACGGCAGGACCATCGTGCCGAGCCGGTTGACGAGCGTGCCCGTCCACAGCACCCAGAACGATTTCGGCAGGCCGCCGAGCCGGGTCCGCAGGAACCCCGGCGCCGTCATGGTTCGAGCTCGTAGCAGCCCACGCCGTCGAGATACCGCAGCGTGCCGAGATCGCGCTGGACGTACTCCTCGATCTCGTGCATGAACGTGACCACCACCGGGAACGTCGTGTCGTCGACGGTGCGGCGCAATGGTTTTCCCGGCCGGGTCAGCACGAACATCTCGTGGAAACTCTCCAGCCGCTCGATCTCGTCGAGCACCGTGTACCGGCGGAGCGTGCCTTCGACCGGCGAGAGCAGCGCGGACCAGGCGTAATGCCGCCGGATCCGGTAGTCCTCGCCCCACCGTTCGCGGAACCGCTCCGGCCGCAGCACCGCGTCCGCCATCCAGTCCAGCTGCGACTCCCCGATCGCGAGCCGCGCCAGATGCGGCAGGTCGCCGCCCGAGAGGCGGGCCCCCACCTCGATCAGGCGCGGGCCCTGTGGGGTCCGCTTGACCTCGACGTGAGCGGCGCCGTGCCGGATACCGAGCGCGTCGAGCACCGCGAACGCGTAGTTCACCAGTTCGTCGTGGCCCGGCCCGCGCCTCGGCACGATCTGGCAGGCACCGAGCAGGTCGGAGACGCCGTTGATGGCGAAGCGCGAGGTCTTCCAGATGTCGCACACCTGGTGCAGGCCGTCCATGCTGACCGTGTTGATCATGTATTCGGTGCCCGCGAGGTATTCCTGCGCGATGACGAGGTCGTTGTCCTCGGAGAACACGTTCTGGCGGCCGGTGATCGTGCGCAGCGCCTCGACGGATCGCTCCGGAGTGTCGCAAAAGGACACACCGTCGCCGCCGGCGCTGCGGTTCGGTTTGACGACGATCCGCCCGCCCACCCGCCGGTGCCATGCGGCGAGTTCGGCCTCGTCGGAGGTCGAGAGCTGCCGCGCGACGGGCAGGCCCGCCGCGGCGACGGCCTCGCCCATGGCGGCCTTGTCGCGCCTGGCGCGGGAAAGCGCGGTTCCGTTCGACGGCACTCCCAGCGCTTCGCTGAGCTCGTCGGTGAACGCGACGGCGTATTCGCCGCCTGCCACGACCGCGACCGGCCGGTGCGCCGCCAGCGCGTCCACGGTCTTCGCGAGGTCGCCGTCGTGGACGATGTTCTCGCGATAGTTGCTCATGGTGGGTGCGGAATTCCGGTACTGCCCGGGTGCGTCGGGCGCGCTCTGCACGCGCACGCATTCCGCGCCCAGCGCCAAGAACGCCGGCGCGATGTGCCGGGCGGTCTGCGGCAACCCGTGGTCGGCCGTTTCGTAGGTGTCCACGAGCACGACACAGGGCTTCGTCGACAAGAGGTTCACCTCTCAACCGGTGGATCGGAACACCGACGGTCCCAGCACCGCGATCACCGGGCATCTCCACGCTTGCGCTCCCGCGCCGGGCTTCTTCCGGCGGGCGATTCAGCGCACGAATGGAGAGGAAATGACCTTTTCGAAGATGCGACGGTTTTCGGCACCCGCCCCCAGTGCCCCAGAACCGAAGTGAGGTCACATGACGTCGACGTCCACCTTGGAACCTTGGGAGAGAAACGCGGTAAAGCACTCCGACGAGCGGCTGAACGGAGCCCGCGATCCACAGTGGTGGTACACCGGGGTCCGTCCCGAACCCGGCCGCTGCCCTGGCGTGGCCGAATCCGGCGAGATCAGAGCGCTGCCGCTGCCCGACCTCTCCGTCTGCAGTCGCGAAGAGGTGCTGGACTACTTCGACAACGCGTGGACGCTGCACGAGGTCCTCTTCGCCGGGTTGAAGGGCGCGGAAGCGTTCTATCGCCCGCCGGACCACAACCTGCGGCACCCGATGATCTTCTATTACGGGCACACGACCGCGCTGTACGTCAACAAGCTGCGGGTCTCCGGACTGCTGGACGCGCCGATCGACGCCTATCTCGAGCACGTCCTGGAAATGGGCGTCGACGAGAACTCGTGGGACGACATGTCGAAGAACGACATGGTGTGGCCGTCGGTTTCGGAAGTGAAGGACTACCGCGCCGAGGTGTACCGGACGGTCGTCGGCATCATCGAGAGCACCCCGTTCGCCCCGGATCTCGGGCGTCCGGTGACGATGGACGACCAGGCCTGGGCCCTGCTGCTGGCGATCGAGCACGACCGCATCCATCTGGAGACCAGTTCGGTGCTGGTCCGCGAAATGCGGTCGAGCCTGGTCGAACGTCCCGCCGAGTGGCCCGCGCCGTCGCCGCTGCGCCGCACCACCGAGACCGGTAAACCCGAACCTGGTTCCGTGCCCGCCAACGGCACCGTCACCGTGCCCGGCCGCACGGCCCGGCTGGGCAAACCGCAATCCTTCCCGTCCTACGGCTGGGACAGCGCCTACGGTTCACGCCGTCAAGAGCTGCCGGACTTCGAAGCGGCCCGCTGTCTGGTGAGCAACGGCGAGTTCCACGGTTTCGTCGCCGACGGCGGCTACCGGCGGCCGGAGTTGTGGTCGGCGGAAGGTGAGGCGTGGCGTCGTTTCCGCAACACGAAGTGGCCGCGGTTCTGGGTGCCCACCGGGCCGACCGGCCTGCACGCCTTCCGGTTGCGGACGCTGTTCGACGAGATCGACATGCCATGGGACTGGCCGGTGGTGGTGAACTACCACGAGGCCAAGGCCTTCGCCGCCTGGCGGTCCGAAAAGGACGGACGGGAATACCGGCTGCCGACCGAAGCGGAGTACTTCCTGCTGCGCGACCTTCCGGAACGTCCTGGTGTCGCGGACGACGTCGTCATGCGGCTCGACGGCGCACAGCTGCGGGAGACCGGTATCAACCTGGGCCTGGCCTGGGGCTCGGAAGGCCCCGTCGACCACTCGCCGACGACGTCGCAGGGCCTGCACGACGCCGGCGGCAACCTGTGGGCGTGGAGCGAGGACACCTTCAACCCGCTCGAAGGTTTCACCCCGCATCCTTACTACGAGGACTTCTCGGTACCCAGTTACGGCGGTCAGCATCAGCTGATCCTGGGCGGCGCCTACATCAGCACCGGCGAGCTGGGCAGTATCTGGGCGCGGCACTTCTACCGGCCGCATTTCCTGCAGCAGGCGGGAATCCGGCTGGTCGTCGCACCGGAGTCCACTCTGGACGGTGCGGCTCGGGCGGAGCTCGACCAGGCCCTGCTCAGCCAGTACGGCACCGCCGAACAGGTCTTCGGCCGGGCCGGGCATCCGCTGGCCGCGACCGTCGGCCACCCGGACCGGCTGGCCAGGACGTTCTTCGAAGCCGCCGACGAAGCCGGGGTCGAACTGCGGCGGGTCGCCGATCTCGCCACCGCGGCGGGCGGGTTGGCGTTCTCGCTGGCCGGGCGGCCGATCGACGTCGTCGGCCTCGACGACCGGCCGACGTTCGTCGCGACGGCGAAACGGCTGGCCGAGGGCTGGGACGTCGGATACCGGGTGCCGGGGCGCGGGAAGCCGCACGCGCGGCGGCCGTCGATCGCGCCGGACGGCGACGTGTCCTTCACCCTCGCCGAGGCCGGACGCCCGCCCGCCGCGCTCGGCACGTTCGACGGCGTGGTCGTGGCGGACGCCTTCGACCGGCTCGGCGGCACGGCGGGCTACCTGCGCCCACTCGCCGGCTCGGAGACCTTCCTGCGCGCCGGCGGGCTGCTGCTCGTGGCGCTCCCCCGGGCGTCGGCCGTCGAGCTCGCGAACGTCCTCGGCGAGGCGTTCGAGCTGCTGTCGGAAAGCACGGAGCCGAGCCTGACCAAGGCCGACGGCCACCGGTACGAGATCACCGATCTGGAGGTCTCCGTCTGGCGCAAACGCTGATTCAGAGGGCGGTGGAGCGGCTCAGCTCTTCCCAGGCGGCCAGTTCCGCCGCCCTCGCCTCGTGCGTGGCACGCAGCCCGTCGACAGCGTCGTCGCCGAGCGCGAGCCGGAGCGGAGCGTCGTCGCTGTCCAGCACCTTCAGGATCGCGGCGGCGGCCTTCGCCGGGTCGCCGGGCTGCGAACCGTCCATCCCTTCGACGAAATCCCGGATTTCCCCCGTGGACTCGCGATAGGCGTCGATCACCCGGGAGCGGTGCAACCGGCTGCCGCCGAACTCGGTCCGGAAGGCGCCAGGCTCCACGATCAGCACTTTCACGCCGAACGGTGCGACTTCGGCCGCCAAAGACTCCGACATCGCCTCCAGCGCGAACTTCGCCGAGCAGTAAGCCCCGAAACCGGGCGGGCTCTGCTGACCGCCCATCGAGCTCATCTGCACGATCGCACCGCTTTCCCGCGCCCGAAGATGCGGCAAGACCGCTTTCGTCACCTCGACGGCGCCGAAGAACATCACGTCCATCAGCGACCGCAGCTCGGCCATGGTCAGTTCCTCGACCGCGCCGACCGAACCGTGGCCGGCGTTGTTGACCAGGACGTCGATCCGGCCGAACCCGACGAGCGTCGCCTGCACGGCGGCCTCGATCTGTGCCGGGTCGGTGACGTCGAGCGCCGCGGTGCGCACCCGGCCCTGGCCCAGCTCTTCCAATTCGGCCAGCGTCTCCGGACGGCGCGCCGTCGCCATCACGCGGTCACCGGCGTCGAGCGCGGCCAGCACGAGATGCCTGCCGAACCCGGACGAGCAGCCGGTGATCAGCCAGACGCGGCCGTCGGTTTCCTTCGTCATTCCTGTTTCCTCCAGTGAAGTTCCTGCGACCCATCCTGCGAAGGCTGTGCCTGTACCGCCAACACCGGTTTCCTGGTGCGGCTACAGTCGGAGCCTGTGACCCCCGAGTTGCGGCAGTTGCGCTATTTCGTCGCCGTCGCCGAGGACGCGAGCTTCACGAAGGCCGCGCGGCGCCTGCACATCGCCCAGCAGTCCCTTTCGCAGCAGATCACCGTGCTGGAACGGGTTCTCGGCGCGAGACTGCTGCGGCGCGACAGTCGCGGGACCCGGCTCACCGAGATCGGCTCGCTGTTCCTGCCGGAGGCCCGCGCGGTGCTGGCTCGCAACGACGAGGCGCTGGCGGTGCTGGACCGCGCGGTACGCGGCGAACTCGGCACGCTGCATCTCGGCTTCCTCACCACCACGGCCAACTATCTGCTCCCGCCGGTGGTGCGCGCGGTCCGCGAGCGCCTCCCCGATCTCACCCTCACCACCGACGACACCCAGATCGCGCCGCTCGTCGACGGACTCGGCAGCGGCCGTTACGACCTGATCTTCACCCGGCCTCCGCTGATCGAGGGCTTCGAGACCCGCACCCTGATCACCGAGGAGGTCTGCGCCGTCCTCCCGGAGGCACATCGGCTCGCGTCCGCGACCGAGCTGAAGCTCTCGGACCTGGCGGACGAGCCGTGGGTGCTCACGCCACGAAGTTCCTGGGAGCCCTGGCATCGTCGCTACGACGACGAATTCGAAGCCGCGGGTTTCACGCCGCGCGTCGTCCAGCGGGCCGCGACCGTACAAGGACTGCTCGGTCTCGTCGCCGCGGGGATCGGCGTGACCAGACTTGCCCGGTCTTCGCGCAGCCTGCGCCGGAGCGGCGTGGTGTTCGTCCCGCTGACGGGCGACACCGCGCGGACGGTGGTGGCCTGGTCGCCGGAGAACGACAAACCCGCGCTGCCCGGTGTGCTCGACATCGTGACGGAGCTGGCGGCCGGAACGGATCTGACGGAGGCCGGCTGACCGGGCATCGCGACCGTCACACCGCCATGATCACCCTCTCGGGCCACGGGGTCCGTAGAATCCGGTGACGATGCGACGTTTCCGGTGGTGGTGGGGTGCTCTCGCGCTCACGTTCGTGGTGGTTCTCGTCGGGTTCATTGCCTTTACCGGGTCGGAAAGCCGCCCAGGGCAGCCGTCCCCGCGCCAAGGGCCGCCGGGGACGGGGCCGCTGACGGTCGTCTCCATCGGCGACAGCACCGTTTCCGGTGAGGGCGCGGGCGACTACACGCCCGCCACCAACGGGCAGGGCGGCAACTGGTGTCACCGCTCCCCCAACGCCTTCGTCGAGCAGATCAAGATTCCGGACGTCACCGCGCGCGTGAATCTCGCGTGTTCGGGAGCGCCCTCGGAGCAGATCGCCTTGGGCGAGGCCAAGCAGTGGACGGAGCCGTCGCAGGCGCAACAGCTCGCGAATCTGATCAAGGATCACCGGGTCGCCGCGGTGGTGATCGCGGTCGGCGCGAACGACGAGCCGAAGTTCTCCGCTCAGGTCAACGAGTGTTTCAAGGCGTGGTTCTCGCCGCAGAACCCGCCGTGCAGCGCGGCGCTTCGCACCACCTGGAAGTCCAAAGTGGACGCCATGGTGCCGAAGGTGACCAACGCGGTCGCCGACGTCAAGAAGGTGCTGGCGCAGGCGGGTTACGTCCCGGCGGACTACCAGCTCGTGCTGATGTCGTACGCCTCGCCTGTCGGCCCGCAGATCCCGGAGGCGCTGCGCAGCCTGAACGGCTGCCCGTTCCGCACCGAGGATCTGGAGTGGATGCGCCGTGACGGCGTCTCCGTCCTGTCGGACGGGCTCAAACAGGCCTCGAGGGCGACCAGCGCGCGATTCCTCGACCTCTCGCGAGCCGGAGCCGGGCACGAGGCGTGCAGCAGCGAACCGGCGAACGAGTGGTTCAGCAGGCTGACGCTGCAGTTGCGCGACCTCGGCCAGGTCGACCGCGCGAGCCACGCGCTGCAGGAGTCCTTCCACCCCAACGCCAACGGTCACGCGCAGATCGCGAACTGCCTCAACGAGTTCCTCGCCGCGCGCGCGGGCAACGCGTCGTGCCTCTCGGGCCCCGACGGCAAACTGCACGCGGCACCCGAGGTGGTCGCGCGCTAGACGCTAGAGATCGAGCGCGGCGCGCAACGCGATGTCGATGCGCTCCTGGACCTCTTGGTCGATCTCCGCGATCTTCTCGTCGAACCACGGCCGGTACAGGCGCGTGAGGTTCAGCGTGGAGACCCAGTACCGCGCGTCGACGGCGACACCGAGGATGTCCTGCGGATCACGGTCCAGCAGTTCGGTACCGAGCAGCCACGGCCGCTCGGATTCGTTCACCCCGTCCGAGGACAGCAGGACGACGGTGCGCTGCCGTGCCGGTTCGGTCGGGGGGTGGTACGTCCAGACTTCACCCCTGTGCACGCAGATCCTTCTCCGCGGCGGTCAGCTCGGCCTCGTCCGATTCGGCGGACGGTTCGACCGGGGCGCGCTGCGGGGTGTATCCGGTGCGCACGGCCTCCCTGCGGGCCGCTTTGGACAACCACGACGAGACCGAGATCCCGTGTGCCTTCGCGGCCCGCTCGGCGAACTCGAGCGCACCACTGTCGAGTGAGAGAGTGACCTTACGTGTTGCCATACCTTTTATCGTACCAGCGCCGCGCAAGCCCACCCCTCCTCTCGTCTCACAGGGTGGGCGAGCGCCCCTCGAACGGCGTCGACAGCACCACCGTGGTCCGGGTCGAGACCTTGGCGGACTCACGGATCCGGCGGAGCAGATCCTCCAGGCCGAGCGGCGACGCCACCCGGACCAGGAGGATGTACGACTCGTCGCCGGCGACCGAGTAGCAGGACTCGATCTCCTTGATGTGCTCCAGACGCTGCGGATAGTCGTCCGGCGCGGCCGGATCGTTCGGCGTCAGCGAGATCAGTGCCGTGAGCGGCAGGCCGATCTGCTCGCCGTCGAGCCGCGCCGTGTAGCCGAGGATGACCCCGCGCTGCTCCAGACGGCGCACCCGCTGGTGCACCGCCGACACCGAAAGCCCGACCCGTTCGGCCAGATCGGTGAAACTGCGCCGCCCGTCGGCGGCCAGTTCCTGCACGATGGCCTGGTCCAGCGGCTCCAGGGAACCGGTCATGCGTCGAGCACGATCAGGTCGTGCGGACGCTGGTTGACCGATTCGACGCCGTCCTCGGTGACCACGACGATGTCCTCGATACGGGCACCCCAGCGGCCGGGCTGGTAGATGCCGGGCTCGACGCTGAAGGCCATGCCCGGCTCGAGCGGCAGAGCGTTGCCCTTGATGATGTAGGGCTCCTCGTGCACGTCGAGGCCGATGCCGTGACCGGTCCGGTGGATGAAGTACTCGCCGTACCCGGCCTCGGCGATGATGTCGCGCGCGGCGGCGTCGATCGACTCGGCGGTGGCACCGGGGCGGACGGCGTCGACGGCGGCCTTCTGGGCGCGCTGCAGCACGGCGTACGTCTCGGCGACGTCGGCGTCACGCGGCTCGCCGACCGCGTACGTGCGGGTGGAGTCGGAGTTGTAGCCCTCGGCGATCGGGCCGCCGATGTCGACCACGACGACGTCGCCGCGCTCGATCACCCGCTCGGAGACGTCGTGGTGCGGGCTGGCGCCGTTGGGGCCGGAGCCCACGATCACGAAGTCGGCGTGGGTGTGGCCCTCTTCGACGATGGCGGCGGTGATGTCCGCGCCGACCTCGGCCTCGGTACGGCCGGGGCGCAGCCATTCGTGCACGCGGGCGTGCACGCGGTCGATCGCCGCTCCCGCGTCGCGCAGCGCCTGGATCTCGGCCGCGTCCTTGCGCATCCGCAGTTCGCGCACGATCGGTCCGGCCAGCGTCTGGTCGGCGTCGCCGAGCGCGCCGCGGAAGGCGAGCACGTGCAGCGCCGGGGTGAAGTCGCTGACCGCCACGCGGCCGGGCTTGCCCAGCCGGTCGGCGACCAGTTCGTAGGCGTTGTCGCCGTCGACCCAGGTGACGATCTCGATGCCGAGTTCGTCGGCGGGGACGTCGGCGTAGCCGGGGGCTTCCAGCTTCGGCAGCACCAGCGCCGGGACGCCGTCGGCCGGGATCACCAGCGTGGTCAGCCGTTCGAAGGAGCCCCCGGCCTGGCCGATGAGGTAGCGCAGGTCCGAGCCGGGTGCGATCAGCAGGGCGTCGGTGTCGGCGGCGGCCGCCGCGGCGCGGGCCCGGTCGAGGCGGGCGCGGAGGCTGGCGGCGTCGGGGGCTGGGTTGTGAAGGGAACGGCGCGACATGATGGCGAGCCTAGTCGGTCCGCGCCCCTTGGCTCACCGGCCGGTCACCCCCGATCGGGGCGGGATCGTCGAGTCCGCGCCAGACCCGGAAGATCGCCGGGAACGTACCGGCGATCAGGTACAGACCACCGAACACGGCGAGCGCGCCGACGAGCCCGATCCCGTCCAGCAGCAACCCGGCCGCCATCGAACCGAGCGGCATCGCGGCGAGCACGCCGCCCACGAGAAGGCTGAGCACGCGGCCGCGGACGGCTTCGGGAACCCGTTCGTACACCACGGGGAGCAGGATCGGATTGAGCGCGCCCGCCCCGATCCCGGCGACCACCAGACCGGCGAGCAAGACGGCCGGTGCCGGTTCCAGCGCGAGCAAGGCGAATCTCGGCGCGCCTTCGATACCGACGGCGACGATGATCGCCGTCCGCCGCGAAAGGCAGTGGCCCGCCCAGCCGTAGAGCGCCGAGCCGATGAGCGCGCCGACCGCGACCGCCGTGATCATGGCCCCGATCAGCGCGGTGCTGTGCAGGACTTGGTCGCCGTAAGCCGGATACAGGACGCCGAGCAGCCCGAAGTCGAGGCTGTTGGTGAGCATCAGCATGCCGACGATCGCCCGCAGCACCGCGTCGCGTTTGACGTATCCCAGTCCTTCGCGCAGTTGCTTGAGATAGCCGCCCGATGGCGGTCTCGGCGGACCGGCCGCGACCGGGATGAGCGCGAACACCAGCGCCGAGGACAGCATGAGCGTGCCCGCGTCCACGAACAGGACCGGAATGGGCCCGATCAGCGCGATCAACGCGCCGGCGGCGGGTCCGCCCACCATCCTGCCGGTCCTCATCGCCGCCTCGACGGCGCTCGCCGCCCGGCTCACGCGGACATCGCCGAGTTCGGCGACACCGGGAAGCAGGACCTGCTTGGCTGTGTCGGCAGGGCCACGGGAAACACCCATCACGAACGACAACGCGATGAGCCCGGGCAGGCTGAGCCCGGTGGTGGCCGTCGCGAGCGGAATCAGGAGCACCGTCACCGTGGTCAGCAGATCCGCGCCGACGCTGGCCCGGCGCGTGCCGACCCGGTCCACGACCGGCCCGCCCAGCAACGCGGCGACCATCAGGCCCAGCACCTCGGCCGCGGTGACGATGCCGGTCTTGGTGCCGCTCCCGGTGCTCTGCAGGACGAACCAGGGAATCGCGAGCAGCGTCATCATCACCCCGGCCGAGGAGAACCCCGACGCCACGACCAAGGCCCCCAGTGGCATCCGGCTCATGGCGTCTCCGGCCGGGTTTTCCTCGGGAACGCGGCCCAATGCACCCGGACCGGGGTGTCGCCGTCCTTCTCCGGACGGCGGTACCGGCTGATCACCTCGAGGATTTCGTCGCTCAACGCGGCCGCCTCGCCGGGCGTCAGCGGGAGCGACGAGTCGTGGAAGTTAACCTTGTCGATCCAGTCGTCGGCCCAGTCCCGCACTTCGGCCACGAACTGCGATTCGGCGGCGTAACGCCGCTCGATCATCGTATGCGCGTACGCGTTGAGCGGACCGGCCAAGTCGGGATCGTCGATGAAATCCGCGGCGCTCATCCGATCGCCTTCGTGCACCGCTTTCCACCACCTGTCGCGCCTGCTGCCGCGTTCGGTGTCCTCGGCGATCAGCCCGGATTCGGCCAGCTGGCGCAGATGCCAGCTCGTGGTCCCGGAACTCTCCCCCACCCGCTTCGCCAGCCCGGACGCCGTCGCCGGACCGTCCTCTCGCAGCAACTCCAGGATTTCGACCCGCAACGGATGCGACAACGCCCGCAAGATGCGGCCGTCGACCCGCGCGAGATAGCGCTCGGTCTTCCCCATACCAGCCACCCTACGACCGCAGAGCTCTCTTTGCAAAGACTTCTCTGCGATTAGTCCCCAGTATGCGGTGATTCTGGAGTTTGACTTCAACTTAACTCTAAGTTTTACGGTCTGTGCCATGACAACGAACTCGCCTTACCAGCTCGCCGTCGTGATCAGCAGCGTCCGCGAGGGCCGCTTCGCCCCCGTCGTCGCGAGCTGGTTCCTCGACCGCGCCAAACAGCGCGGCGACGTCACCCTGTCCGTCATCGACCTCGCCGAAGCCCCAGGCGACCTCTCCCCCGGCGTCGCCGGCGCGGACGCCGTCGTCGTGATCGTCCCCGAGTACAACCACAGCTACCCCGGCCCGCTCAAGACCGCGCTCGACGCCACCGGCCCCGAATGGCACGGCAAACCGGTCGCCTTCGTTTCCTACGGCGGCATCTCGGGCGGCCTGCGCGCGGTGGAGCACCTGCGCCCGGTCTTCGCCGAGCTCCACGCCGCCACCATCCGCGAGACAGTGAGCTTCCCGTACGCCTGGAACCACTTCGGCCCGGACGGCGCGCACGACGACTTCGAAGGCGCGTCCGCCGCGGCCACCACGCTGCTGGACCAGCTGAACTGGTGGGCCAACGCCCTCCGCGACGCACGCCAGGTGCGGCCCTACGCGGCCTGACGGGGTCCGTGGAGGACTCGGCTGGGGGTCGGGTCCTTCACGGACATCCGGGGCGGAACATGGCAGGCTGTCCGCGTGACCGGACCACTCGCTCTCCTCGATTCCGCGAGCCTTTACTTCCGCTCGTTCTACGCACTGCCCGATTCGATGACCGCCCCGGACGGGACACCGGTCAACGCCGTGCGCGGGTTCACCGACACGATCGCCCGGATCCTCGTCGACCGTCGCCCTTCGCGGCTCGTGGCGTGTCTCGACGCCGACTGGCGGCCGAAGTTCCGCACCGATCTGCTGCCCAGCTACAAGGCGCACCGGGTGGCCGAAGAGGTCCCGGAAGGCAGCGACGTCGAAGAGGTGCCGGACACCCTGACCCCGCAGGTGCCGATCATCCTCGAACTGCTGGAGGCCTTCGGCATCGCGACGGCCGAGGCGGACGGCTACGAGGCCGACGACGTCATCGGCGCCCTCGCGATCCGCGAACAGGAGTCCCCGGTCGAGGTCATCACCGGCGACCGCGACCTGTTCCAGCTGGTGCGTCACGAGCCGACGTCCACTGTGGTCATCTACGTCGGCAAGGGCTGGAACAAGGCCGAAGTCCTCGGCCCGGACGAGATCGCCGAGAAGTACGGGATCCCGGCCGGGAACGCCGGCCCCGGATACGCCGACATGGCCGCGCTCCGCGGCGACCCGTCGGACGGGCTGCCCGGTGTCGCCGGGATCGGCGAGAAGACCGCGGCGAAGCTGATCACCCAGTTCGGTTCGCTGCAGGAGCTGATCGAGGCGTCGAACGCGGGCGACTCGCGGGTTCCGCTCAAGACCCGGCTGCGGCTGACCGACGCCGCGGACTACCTCGCGGTGGCGCCCACCGTCGTCCGGGTCGCCGCCGACGCGCCGGTCGAGCAGTCCCGCCCCGACATCGTCCCGTCCGAGCCCGCCGACCCGGACAAGGTCGCGGAACTCGCGGAACGCTGGAATCTCGGCCGTTCGGTGGAGCGTCTGCTGGCCGCGCTCCCGAAGTCATGAGCAACACCGAGGCCGACCCGGCCGAGCTGCTGTGCTCCGAGCGGCCGGGCGAAGGCGTCACCGTGCTGACCCCGCGCGACGTCCCGCTCGGCGGCCCGCGGGCGATCCGGGTCCGCCGGACACTTCCGCAGCGGCAACGATCGCTGATCGGTGCGTGGTGTTTCGCCGACCACTACGGTCCGCAGGACGTTTCGGCGTCCGGCGGGATGGACGTCGCACCGCATCCGCACACCGGGTTGCAGACCGCGAGCTGGCTGTTCAGCGGCGAGATCGAGCACCGCGACAGCATCGGCACCCACGCCATGGTGCGGCCCGGCGAACTCAACCTGATGACCGCCGGGCACGGTATCGCGCATTCCGAAGTGTCCACACCGGACACTGCGACCCTGCACGGAGTCCAGCTCTGGATCGCGCTGCCGGACGAACATCGCGACACCACACGGGATTTCCGGCACTACGCGCCGCCGCTGCTCGATCTGCCCGGCGCCACGGCGCGGGTGTTCCTGGGCAGCCTCGCCGGGACCACCTCGCCGGTCCCGGCGTTCACTCCCCTGCTGGGCGCCGAACTCACCGTCGAGACCGGCGCGACCTTGGCCCTCGACGTCGATCCGGCCTTCGAACACGGTGTCCTGCAGGACATCGGCTCCGTCACCGTCGCCGGAGTCGCGCTGGACACCGGGGAACTCGCCTACCTCGCGCCCGGCGCCGCGCGGTTGGAGCTGGCGAACCCCGGCACCGAACCGGCTCGGGTGCTCCTGCTCGGCGGGACGCCGTTCACCGAGGAACTCGTCATGTGGTGGAACTTCGTGGGCCGCAGCCACGACGACATCGCCGAGTACCGCGAGGCGTGGCAGGCACAGGCGGACCGGTTCGGCCGGGTGGAGGGCTACCAGGGCGGCACGGCTTGGCTGCCCGCGCCCACGCTGCCGCAGGTGCGGATCAAACCGCGGCGGAATCCGTCCTAGCCCTGTAAGCGGTAAAGCCCGTTAGGGCCGAGGCTGTCTCGGCACCTACTGAATGTGGGTGACTGGCCGCAGGTCCGTGAAGGCCTCCTTCCCTACCCTGAAGGTAGGGAAGGAGGCCTTCACGTACTTCGAGGGCGCGCGTGCCTAGAAGAACGTCCCGCACCACGGCGAGCGCGCGGTGTGGAACAGGGCGTCGGCCCGGGCGACCGCCGCCTCCTCCAGCACCTCGACCCGCCCGGACAGGGCCAGATCGCCGAAGAGACCGTGGCCGAGGTACAGCGACGACAAGGTCGCCACGTCCAGCCGCAGATCCGCCTCGGCGGTCGTGCGTTCCACGCCGTCCGGACCGACGGCGTAGCGGCCGTTGTTGTCCGGAAGCTGCTTGTCGTGCACTTCGAGCACCACGGGTTCGGCTGTGCCGTAGGAGCGCGCCCGCAACGCCGCGAGGACGTCGACGAGCCGCAGCCACAGATCGTCGATGATCTCGGTGGTGTTCACCGCGCGCGGATCGGTGAGCAGTTCGGCGATCGGCTCGTCCAGCGGGCGGCCCCGTCCGGAGACCTCGGAGACCAGGTCGACCGACAGCAGGAAACGCCACAGCCCCGCCCATGCCTGTGGCGTGGCGGCATGGAGTTCACGGACGTCCAGGATCGCCCCACGTTCCGGCGCCTGCCGGTCGCGCGCGTCGATGGTCTGGTAGACGACGAAACCGTCGTCACCGTCGGGTCCACTGTGGACCGCCACCCGGTAGCCGCCGTCCCCCTTCACCACGCGTTCGAAGAAGCCCGGCCACCAAGCCCGCGGCCGGGAGACGAAGCCCGGTCGTGCTCCCTCGAAGCGGTGGTACAGCGCGGGAACGCGCTCCACCGCCTCGTCGGGGGTGATGAACCTGACCTCACCGGTCCGGCCGACGCCGTCCCGAAGCCGGGCGCGCGGGCGTTCGATCGACACGCCCTTGCCGAAGGTCGCCGCGCCGTACCCGAAGCGGCCATAGATGACCGCTTCGGAGGCGTGCAACGCGGCCAGCGGGACACCACGCGCCGCGAAGTCCTCCAGCTGTACGGCCATCATCGTGGTGAGGATCCCGCGGCGGGTCCAGTCGGCACGGACGCCGACACCGTCCACGGCCGCCGTGACCAGCTTCTGTCCACCCGGGACGGTCAGCTCGACGTCGAACGAACTCGCGATTCCCACCGGGGCGCCGTGCTCGTCGAACGCGGCGAATTTGCCCGCGGCGGTCCAGGACGGAGCCATCTTCGCCCAGACCTCGTCCGTGGCGGGCTTGCCGTGCAACGACTCCGACAGGACGTCGAGACAGGCTCGCTGTTCGCCTTCGGCCACGGCACGCACAAGGAATTCGCTCATACCGTGGATCCTGCCGTCCGGACCGGGGAGCCCCAACCGGTTTTTCAGGCGGGGGCGCCGACTTCGTAGCGGCCGTCTTCACCGGTGACGGTGATCGTGACGGTCTTGCCCTCGCCGCCGACCTGCACGGTGCAGGTGAACGTGCTGCCGTCCTCGACCTTCTGGTTCGACGGGCAGAGCACGTCGCCGACCTCTCGCACCTGATAGGTCTCGGTGAGGATCTTCCGCACGTCCGCCTGCATCGTCCTCGGGTCGAAGACCCTGCCCGGAGCGTTGGAGGACGAACCGCCGGAGGTCGCGGGCGCGCTCGACGAAGCTCTCGACGTCGGCGGTACCGTGACGGTCTTCGTCGCCGGCGCGGGCGCCGGGGTGTCCGAACACGCCACCAGCACCGCGAAAGCGGCACCACACAGACCGACCGTCGCGACGGCTCGCCTGCTCAAGCTTCTGCACCCCCACCGGTGTGATCATCCAACGTCAGAAGAAGGTACCGCACCAGGGGTTCACCCGCGTGCCGAACAGCTGGTCCGCTCGCTCCAGTGCGGTCTCCCCGGTCGCGCGGACGCGTCCGGCGAACGCGAGATCCGAGGGACGCCAGCCGCCGAGGTAGACCATCGACAGGGTGTCGGCGTGCAGTTCGAGATCCGCTGGATCGGTGGTCCGGGCGGCGCCGTCCTCGGAGAGGCGATAGCGGCCGGAGTTGTGCTCCAGGAAGGGATCGGTGACCTCGACGACGACCGGCTCGCCCCGGTACGTGCGGGCGCCGAGCATCGTCTCGACGTCGACCAGCCGGAACCAGCCCTCGTCCTGGACCTTGTTCACCGCCACGTCACGCGGGTCCGTGAACAGCAGCTCGACCGGTTCGTCGAGCGGCCGCTTTTCGGCGGTGATGCGGTCGACCAGGTCCACAGAGAGCAGGTAGCGCCACAGCCCGGCGAACGCGTCCGAGTTCGCGTAATGGAAGGAATGGATCTTCAGCCGTGCCGGGTCGCCGAAGTGGGCTCGCTCGACGGTGTAGGTGACGAATCCGTCGGCGCCGTCCGCGCCGGTGTGCACCGCCGTCGTGACCGGCGTTGTCGCCCGCCGCACTTCGCGTTCGTAGCCCGGCCACAGATGCGGGCTGCGCGCGATCATGCCGGGCCGGGTGCGCGGGAGCGCGTCGAAGAGCGAAGGCCATTGCTCGATGGTGCTCTCGAGATCAAGGAGGGAGATCTGCCCACCGGCGGGCACTTCGGGACGGAACCGCGCGCGGCGCTTGTCGATCTCGATCGACTTGGCACGCACCGCGACGCCGTACCCGAACCTGCCGTAGATGGCGCCCTCGGACGCGTGCAGCATCGCCGCGGGAATCCCCCGGGCGGCGAAATCCTCGAACTGGGCACGCATCAGCGCGGTCAGCACGCCACGACGGATGCGATCGGCGCGGACGCCGACCAGGCTGACCGCGGCGAGCGGCGTGGTGCCGCCACCGGGCAGCGTCACCTCCGAGTCGAAGGACCGGAGGGTGCCGATCAGCTCCGAGTCGAACGCACCGAACCCGCGATCCGGCTGCATCGACGGGGCGATGGCCGACCATTCCTCGTCGGTCATCTCCTTGACGTGCAAGGCCCGCCTGAACAGATCCGTCGCGGCCCGTTCCTCGTCGGACCGCAACGGCCGCACTGAAAAGTCGCTCATGACACGATCATGCAGGATCGACCGTGCCCGGCGCCCGCGGTTTACTTGGTGGTGGCGGGTGGCGAGACCTCGTAGTTGCCGGTGTCACCCTTCACGGTGATCGGCACCTCCTGCGGCTTGCCCTCGATCGTGGCGGTGCAGGTGAACTTCACCCCGTCCTTGACCTCCTGTCCGGAGGGGCAGGTGACCGCGCTGATCTCCTTGATCCCGTAGGTCTCGGTGAGCAGCTTCTGCACGTCGGTCTGCATCTGGGTGTTGTTGAAGACCTGGGTGTTGAACCAGCCCGGCGTGACGAACCCGAGGATGCCGACCGCGGCGATGATCACCACGAGCGCGCCGATGCCGATGAAGAGGCCCTTCTTGGACTTCGGCTTGTCCTGCGTCTCGCCCTGGGTGCCCGGGAACTGGCTCTGGCCGTAGTCGTACTGGCCGGGCTGCTGCTGCCCGTACTGGGGCTGCTGCTGCGGGCCGCTCTGCGGGTAGCCCGGCTGCTGCTGGGGCCCGCTCTGCGGATATCCCGGCTGCTGGCCGTATTGCGGTTGCTGGCCCCACTGCGGCTGCTGTTGCTGCGTCTGGGAGGGATCCTGCTGCGGATACCCGGGCTGCTGCTGGGACGGGTCGTACGGCGCGGGCTGCTGACCCCACTGCGGCTGTTGCTGCTGGGTCTGCGACGGGTCGTACTGCGGCTGCTGGCCCCACTGCGGTTGCTGCTGCGGGCCACTTGGCGGTTGAGCGCCGCCCGGCTGTTGGCCGTAGCCCGGCTGCTGCCCCCACTGGGGCTGCTGCTGCGGGTCGTTGCCGCCATACGGCGTGCTCATCGTTCGCCTCCGCCTTTTCCGCCATCGTCACCGGCCGACCTGCATGGCCGTCGTGGGCGATCCAACCACAGGTCGGCGCCCCTGCCCACTGTTCCCGGCCGGTGTCGGGTCAACTCCCCGCGACCGTGCTCACACCGGAGGCGCGTCCGTTCCGCCGGTCAGCCCAACGCCGCACTCACGTGATCGAAGCCGGAACTCGCGTGATCAGAGGCGGAACACCGCGAGTGCGGCCTCCGATCACGCGAGTCACGTCCCTGATCACGCGAGTCACGCCTCCGGTCACGCGCCGCCGGCCGCCACGACTCCGCGGCGCAACGCCTTCACCGCGTCCGAAGCCGCCGCCCCGACCGGATCCGCCTTGCCGAGGACGTCGCGGATCTGGTCGAGCAGGTCGATGACCTGCCGCGACCACCGCACGAAGTCACCGGCCGAGAGCTCCTGGCCGTTCGCTTCGGCGGCGGTGAGCACCTTCTCCAGCGATTCGCCGCGCGCCCATCGGTAGACGGGCCAGGCGAAACCGGCGTCGGGCTCGCGCGTGCGGTCCAGCTTGTGCCGCCGCTCGTCTTCGGTGAGCTCCATCCACAGGCGCGTGGTCGCCTGCCAGGCGTCGACCACCTTGCCCGCGGGCAGACGCGGCTCCCCCGCGGTGTCCCGGCGCGCCTCGAAGACCAGCGTCGAGACGACGGCCGCGAGTTCGGCGGGGGCCAGGCCCTTCCAGACGTCGTGCCGGATGCATTCGGCGGCGAGCAGATCCGACTCGCTGTAGAGCCGGGTGAGCCGCTTGCCGTGTTCGGTGACCCGGTCCTCGCCGTCGCCCTTCGACGCCGGGCCGAGGTAGCCGCGCTCGCCGAGCAGCCGCAGGATGCGATCGAAGGCGCGCGCCAGCGAGTGCGTGGTCGCGGCGACCTTGCGTTCCAGTTGCTCCGTCTCGGCTGTGAGCCGCTGGTACCGCTCGACCCAGCGCAGGTTCGCCTCGCGTTCGGCCAGACCGTGGCATGGATGCGCGCGCAGCGCCCGCCGCAGCGCGGCCAGCTCACCGTCCTCATTGGCTCCGGCGCGGCGCTTTTGCCTGCCGGGCAAGGAGATTCCCGCGTTGCGCAGACTGGAGGCGATGTCGCGCCTTGTCTTGGGCGAGCGGAGCTCGATGTGCTTCGGCAGCTTGATGTTCCCCAGCGCCTCGACCGGCGACGGGAAGTCCGAGACCGACAGTGGTCCGGACCAGCGGTCCTCGGTGACCACGACGGGCCGCGGTTCGCGGATCGGGTCGAGCCCCGGATCGACGACGACCGCGAGCCCGGCGCGCCGTCCCGCCGGCACGGCGATGACATCGCCCTTGCGGAGCTTCTCCAGCGACTCGGCGGTGCCCGCCCGGCGAGCGGAGGTGTTCTGCCGTGAGAGCGCCTTCTCCCGCGCCGAGATCTTCGCCCGCAGCTCGACGTACTCCAGCATCTCGTCGAAATCGCCGGTGATGGCGGAGGTGTAGCCCCGCAGGGCCTCCTTGTTCCGCTCGATCCGCCGCGCCGTCCCGACCACCGACCGGTCGGCCTGGAACTGCGCGAACGACTGTTCCAGCAGGTCACGGGCCGCATCGGCGCCGACCTGGGCGACCAGGTTCACCGCCATGTTGTACCCGGGCCGGAACGACGACCGCAGCGGATACGTCCTGGTCGAGGCCAGGCCGCCGACCTGCTTCGGGTCGATCCCCGGCTGCCAGACGACGACCGCGTGGCCTTCGACGTCGATCCCGCGCCGCCCGGCCCGCCCGGTGAGCTGGGTGTACTCCCCCGGTGTCAGGTCGACGTGCGCCTCGCCGTTGTACTTGACCAGCCGTTCCAGCACCACGGTGCGCGCGGGCATGTTGATGCCGAGCGCGAGCGTCTCGGTGGCGAAGACGACCTTCACCAGCCCTTGGACGAACAGCTCCTCGACGGTTTCCTTGAACGCCGGGAGCAGCCCGGCGTGGTGCCCGGCGATACCGCGTTCGAGCGCCTCGCGCCATTCCCAGTAGCCGAGGACGCCGAGGTCGCCTTCGGGCAGGTCCTTGGTGCGCTCGGCGACGATCCGGCGGACCTTCTCGACCTCTTCGGGGCCGTTGAGCCGCAGGCCGGACCGCACGCACTGACCGACGGCGGCGTCGCAGCCGGCGCGGGAGAAGATGAACACGATGGCGGGGAGCAGACCGGCGTTGTCCAGCCGCTCGACCGTGTCCGTGCGGGACGTCGGCCGGAACCGCGGCATCCGCGACGGCGCGCCTCGCCGCCCGCGTGGTCCGCGCAACCCGGCCGGGGCGAACCGTCCGCCGATCTCCTCGGTGCGGCGCAGCAGGCCGGGGTTGATCCGCAGTTCGGCGCCGGGCGCGTGTTCCTCCTGACCGGCGAACAGGTCCAGCAGCCGGTTGCCGACCAGCATGTGCTGCCACAGCGGCACGGGGCGGTGCTCGTCGACGACGACGGTGGTGTCGCCGCGGACCTCGACGAGCCATTCGCCGAACTCCTCGGCGTTGCTCACCGTGGCCGACAGGCCGACGACGCGGACGTGCTCGGGCAGGTGGAGGATGACCTCTTCCCAGACGGCGCCTCTGAACCGGTCGGCGAGGTAGTGGACCTCGTCCATCACCACGTACGCGAGCTCGCCGATGGTCGAAGACCCGGCGTACAGCATGTTGCGCAGGACCTCGGTGGTCATGACCACGACCTGTGCGTTGCCGTTGATCGACGTGTCACCGGTCAGCAGCCCGACCGCGTCGGCCCCGTAACGGCCGACGAGGTCGGCGTACTTCTGGTTCGACAACGCCTTGATGGGTGTCGTGTAGAAGCATTTGCGCCCCTCGGCGAGGGCGAGGTGCACCGCGAACTCGCCGACCACGGTCTTCCCGGCTCCGGTGGGCGCGCAGACGAGCACGCCGTGACCGTCTTCGAGCGCCTCACAGCCGCGGACCTGGAAGTCGTCGAACTCGAACGACGATTCGGCCGCGAAGCGGGTCAGCTGGGGATATCGAGCGCGGCGCTGGGAGGCCGCGTAGGCCTCGGCCGGGGTCTGAGAAGGGCTATTGACCACTTCGTCAGGGTTCCATACCCCACCGACAGTTCGCACTCGGTGTGACGATCTCGGGAACGGCCGCCACGCCTGTGTCATCCAAGGGGCGGATTCGTGATCGAGAGGGGACGCCATGGAGATCGCTTGCCCGCAGTGCGCGCAGGTCGACCAGGTGCAGAGCGTGCCGGCGGTGTTCCAGAGCGGGCAGACGACCTACCGCGTGCAAGGCGGTATGACGGCCATTCCCGCCGGTGACGGCGTGGTCTACACCGCAACGACGCACACGGGTGTGTCGGTGACCGCGACCGCGGCCTCGCTCAACCCGTATCCGGTGCTTCGTGGCGGCGGGTGCTTCCTGTCGCTCGCTTTGGTGCTGCTGATCCCCGCGTTCGTGTTCCTCGCCTTCGCCGACGACGTGCTGGACGAGAACGTCGCGCCGACCACCGACGGCAGGGTCGCGCAGATCATCGGAGCGTCGATCTTCCCCTTCGGCGGCTTCGCGCTGGTCGCTCTGTTCGCCGTGCTGTTCGTGCTCCGGCTACGACGCAACGCGCGGATCCGGCGAGGTATCCCGGACGCGCTGGAGTATTGGCGACAGGCGTGGTTCTGCCATCGCTGCGGCGGCGTGTTCTTCCCGCGCGGCGACCTGATGTCGCCCGCGGCGTTCCGCGGGCAGGTGTGGCGGGCGGGTGACTACGCCGGGCTCACCCGACGACAGTGAGCGCTCCGGGCACGCAGGTGACGTCGATCGGCAGCCCGCCCAGCGGCTCACCGTCGGCGTAGACGGGCAGGTCGCTGCCGGCCAAGTGGATCTGGGCGGCCTTGAGGGTCCGGACCGCCGGATGCGCGATGTGCCCGCCGGAGCGGACACCGGGCAGCATGCGGAGCAGGTCGCGCCGGGTCGCGTTGCCCACGACGGTGACGTCGAACAGCCCGTCCTCCGGATCGGCTCCGGGACAGATCCGCATGCCGCCGCCGTAGAACGGGGTGTTGCCGACGGCGATCATGGTGGCGTCGAGTTCAAGGGTCTCGACGTCCGTGCGGAGCACCACCGGCCGAGGCCGGAACGCGGCGAGTTCGGCCAGGATCGCGACGTCGTAGCGGCGCGGGCCGCGCGGCCAGGTCAGCCGGTTGGCGCGTTCGGTGACCAGTGCGTCGAAGCCGGAGCACAGCACGGTGGCGAACCATTCGCCACCGGCCCGCCCGAGATCGACTCGTCGCCGTTTCCCCGCCGCGATCCGCCTGGCGACGAGATCGGCGGCGGCGTGCGGCCGTTCGGGGATGTCCAGCGCCCTGGCGAAGTCGTTGCCGGTGCCCGCGGGGACGAGCCCGAGCGCGACACCGGATTCGGCGCAGAACTGAACGCCCTGGTGTGCCGCACCGTCACCGCCGAGCACGACGAGGACGTCCAGCCCGGCCGCACGCGAGTCGGTCATCAGCGCGCGGGATTCTTCGACCGTGTGCGCGACGAGGACGTCGAGCCGGTCGACGACGGGCCGCAGCCGCGCCGCGACCGACTCCATCAGCCGTTCCGCGGCCCCGTTACCCGAGGCGGGGTGAACGGCCAGCGCCGCGTGCATCCCCGGCTCAGGTGACGTCGTCGGTGCTGGTGCGCTTGCCGTTCGTGGCGGCCGACGGCTCCTCGTCGATCGTGCTCGGCGTGTAGTCGAACGGCGCGGCTTCGTCGTCGGCGAGCTGGTCCCAGCCCTCGGTGCCGCGTTCCTTGTCGAGCTTGCGGTCGTGGAAGCGCGCGATCTGGATGGACAGCTCCAGGAGCACCACCAGCGCGCCCGCCAGGGCGAGCATCGAGAACGGGTCCGAACCAGGTGTCGCGAAGGCGGCGAAGACGAACACGACCATGATCAGGCCGCGGCGCCACTTCTTGAGCGTCTGGTACTTCAGGACACCGACGCGGTTCAGCATCACCACGAGCAGTGGGAGTTCGAAACTGACGCCGAAGATCACCAGCAGCGACAGGATGAACGAAACGTACTTGTCCGCAGTGAGCGCGGTGATGAACTGGTCGCCACCGAAGTTCATCAGCAGTTCGAGAGCGTGCGGGACGAGGAGGTACGCCAGCACGGCGCCCGCGGCGAAGAGTGCCGAAGCGAACGCGACGAAGGTGAGCGCGTACTTGCGCTCCTTCGAGTAGAGGCCGGGCGCGATGAACGCCCAGATTTGATAGAGCCACACCGGCGAAAGCAGGACCGCGCCACCCGCGAGACCGACCTTCAACTGCGTCATGAACGCTTCGAAGGGCACGGTCTGCAGAAGCTTACACTCGCCTTCGCTCCCGCCGAACCGACGGTCCGCGGGAATGGCGCAGTACGGATCGACCAGCAATTTGCCCAGCGAGGGGACAGGGCCCAGCGTCGTCTGGAACCAGATGAAACCGAAGATCCCGCCGACGACGAGAGCGAGCAGTGCGAAGCCCAGACGGCGCCGGAACTCGTAGATGTGCTCGATGAGCGTCATCGTGCCGTCGGGGTTGCTCCGACGGCTGCGCTTGCGCCGCTTCGAACCGCGGCGCTCCTCACCGGAGGCGGAATCCGCCACTGGACAGTCCGTTCTCGTCAGGGTCCACCATGAGCGCGCCGGTACTTCGGCGCGCTCATCCGCGAACAGGCTCCGCTTGGCTAACTAAAGACCGCTCAGCTGGCGTTCTTCTGCGCCTGCTCGGCCGGAGCGGGCGTGGCGGCCTGCTGCTTCTTGAGCTCGTCGAGCTGACGCTGGAGGTCGGCGACCTGCTTGTCCTGCGCGCTCGCGGCGGGCGCGGGCGTGGTGGCCTGCGGCAGCTGCTTGGTCTCGACCTCTTCGGTCTCGGCGGCCTTGTCCTTGTCCCCGGCCATGTCCTTGGTCTCGGCCTTGAAGATCTTCATGGACTTGCCGATGGACCGCGCGGCGTCCGGAAGCCTCTTGGCGCCGAACAGCAGAACAACGACGAGCACCAGGATGATGATGTGCCACGGCTGCAGCGCGTTCATCGTTTGCGGCCTCCTTCTCGAGTCTCTCGTGTGTGATGTTACCGGTCTTCGAGCCCACGTCGTTGCGCGATCGCCACGCGGAGCGCGGCCGACCTGGCACGAAGGAGCCCTGTCCGTTTTCGGGTGTTCGTAGCCACCATGCTCACCGTATGGGTGAGCACGCGCAAGACTCTGCGTAATTTGATTAGCAAAACGAAGAGCAGGATCAGCCCGGCGACGGCGAGCGCGACGCTCGGCAGGTACGACACGGCGTCACCCTACTGCTCGTAGGTTGACGTTAGGTGACGAGCCCGGGCCAGTGCGTCGGCCGCTCGCTGACGAACTGCCTCGCCCAGCGCGGCCGGGCTCTCGACCTGCGCGTCCCCGCCGAGACCGAGGATCAGCCGGACCATCCACGACTCGTCGGCATAGCGCATCCGGATGCGCAGCCGCCCGCCGTCGAGCTCGTCGAGCTCCTCGCAGGGGTAGTACTCGGCTACCCAGCGTGTGTCGGGATCGAGGACGAGGACGGCTTCCTGCTGATCGGGACGCGGCCGGAAAACACCATCGGAAATGTCAGTGGGCCGGGCGTGCGCCGGCGGGACGGCGGGTTCGTCGAGCACGGTCAGTTCGTCGATGCGGTCGAGCCGGAACAACCGGACGCCCTCGGCGCGACGGCACCACGCTTCGAGGTAGCCGACCGCCTGGACGATGAGCAACCGCATGGGATCGACGGTCCGTTCGGTGATCTCGTCCTTCGACGCGGTGTAGTAGCGGATCCGCAGCGCACGTTTGGCGGTGAGGGCGGCCCGGACGGCTTCACGCGTCCCGGCCGTCTTCTTGCCCTCGCGCACTCCCCCGCCGACGACGATCCCCGACGGCTGCGCCTGCCCCGCGGCGGCCTCGATCTTCGCGATGGCGCGGCGAACGGCGTCGGCGTCGACCACTCCGGGCGTCTCGGCCAACGCCCGCAGCGCGACGAGCATGGCCGTCGCCTCGCCGCCGGTGAGCCGCAGCGGGCGGTTCATGCCGGCGTCGTGCGTGACGACGATCGTGTCGCCCTCGAAGGAGAGGTCGATCAGGTCGCCGGGCCCGTAACCGGGCAACCCGCACATCCACAGCAGCTCGAGATCCTTGCGCAGCTGCTTGGGCGTGACGTCGAAGTCGTGGGCGGCGTCGTCGATCTTGATGCCGGGCCGGGCGAGGAGATAAGGCACGAGCGCGAGCAGGCGCGGCATCCGTCCGGTGGTGCTCATCGGGCACCGCCCGCGTGCGCGATGGCTTCGAGACGGCTGAAGACCGACTTCGCGAGCACCTCGGGTTCGAGGACGAGGACGTCCGGGCCGTGGGCGGTGAGCCAGTCCGCGGCGGATTCCGGGTAGTACAGCTCGATCTCCACGAGGTCGCCTTCTTCTCCCCCGGCGTCGCTACGGCCGACCACCCGGCCGCGGCGGCGGACCCCGGCGGCCCGGCCGTCGGCGACCCAGACACTGGCGATGGTCGGCGCGGACGGGTCCTCGCCGCTGCTGGCGGAGACCATCTTCAGCAGGTTGACCCCTTCCGGGCGTTCGACGACGCCGGTTTCCCCGAAGGCGTCGACCTTCCCCGTCACGCGCGAGAGGCGGAAGCAGCGGGACGCGCCACGGTCCCTGTCATGCCCGACGACGTACCAGCGGCCCTTCCACGACACCACGCCCCACGGTTCGAGGGTGCGGATCTTGCGCTCGGCCGAACCACTGCGCCGGTACTCGAAACGCACCGCCTGTCCGGCTTGGACGGCGGCCAGCAGCGGGCCGAACGCCGGCTCGGCCCGGACACGGGGCTCGACGACGGTCGGGGCATGGTCGTCGACCTCGACCCCGGCGGCGCGGAGTTTCACCAGTGCCCCTTGGGCTTCACCGGTCAGTTCCGGGGAATCCCACAGCCGGACGGCGAGCCCGACCGCGGTCGCTTCGTCGGGCGCGAGGTCGATCTCGCCGAGTTCGTAGTCGCGCCGCGCGATGCGGTAGCCGTCGATCGCGTCGAACGCCGAGTTGCGGCCCGTCTCCAGCGGGATGCCGAGCTCGCGCAGTTCGGTCTTGTCGCGCTCGAACATGCGGAAGTACGCCTCGTCGCTGGCCGCGTCGGCGTACCCGGGCACGATGCCCCGGATCCGCTCGGCGGTGAGGTACTGCCGGGTGGACAGGAGGGCCAGAACCAGGTTGACCAGACGTTCGGCGCGTGCGGTGGACACCCGGCTACCCTAGCCCGCGCCGTCCGACCCGATGGTGACAGCCGCCGATCGCGCGTCGTAACGATCCCTGGCGCTCTCCACCTCGTCGAACCGGGTCTCGGCCCAGTCCTTGATCCCGGCCAGCAGCTGCCGGAGACTCCGGCCGAGTTCGGTCAGTTCGTAGTCCACGCGCACCGGCACGCACGGAGTGACGGTGCGGGTCAGCAGACCGTCCCGCTCCAATGTCCGCAGGGTCTGCGTGAGCATCTTCTGGCTGACGCCGGCGATCCGGCGGGAGAGGTCGCTGTAGCGCTGGGGCCCGTCGCCGAGCGCCACGAGGACGAGACTGACCCATTTGCCCGAGACCTCGTCGAGCAGTTTCCGGGCGGGGCAGGCCGCGAGATAGGCGTCGTAAGCCCGTTTCTCCTCGTCCCGCCGTTCCTGTGCCGTGCGCGTGACCACGGTGCGCGTACCTCCGTGTGGGTTGGGCACCTCGAAGTGCGTACTTCCCGATGGAGAGTAACTCCCCATACGTTCGCCGGGAACGATCCCTGGAGGAGAACAATGCGTGCAGTGGTGGTCCGCCGGTTCGGCGGCCCGGAAGTCCTGGAATTCACCGAAGTCCCGGTGCCGTCACCGGGTCCCGGTCAAGTGCGGGTGAAGGTGGCCGCGGCCGCCGTCAACCCGGTCGACGCCGGGACCCGGACGGGTTTCCTGACCGAGGCGGGGATCGTCCCGCCGCGTGAGGTGCTCGGGATCGGGTGGGACGTGGCGGGGACGGTCGACGCCGTGGGTGACGACGTCACCGGATTCGCCGTCGGAGACAGTGTGATCGGCCTGCGGGACCGGCCGTCGGCGGCGCTCGGCACGTACGCCGAGTTCGTCGTCCTCGACGCGGACGCGCTAGCCGCCGCACCGCGGACGGCGTCCCCCGAGGAGGCCGCGACCCTGCCGTTGAACGGTCTCACCGCGGTCCAGGCGCTCGATCTTCTCGATCTCCCGCCGGGAGCGACGGTCCTGGTGACCGGCGCGGCGGGGGCCGTCGGCGGCTACGCGGTCACCTTGGCCAAGGCACGCGGCTTCCGGGTGGTCGCGGTCGCCGGTTCCGCCGACGAGGCACTGGTCCGCGGGTTCGGCGCGGAGGTTTTCGTGCCCCGCGGGGATTTCCTCGCCGATCGCGTGCGGGCGGTGATCCCCGGCGGTGTCGACGCCGCACTGGACACGGCCCTGCTCGGGCTCGAAGCCCTGGACGCCGTGGCGAGCCGTGGCCGGTTCGTGGTGTTCGCGGCCGGAGCGGCACCGATCCCCTTGCGTGGCATCGAGGTCGAGCATGTCTGGATCCGCGCCGACGGAACCGCACTCGCCGGGCTGGCGACCTTGGTCGACGACGGCACGCTCGCTCTGCGGGTCGCGGACACCCTGCCGTTGGGCGAGGCGGTGAAAGCCCACGAACTCCTGGCGGCCGGCGGGCTCCGCGGACGGCTGGTTCTCATAAGTTGACGCTTAATTAAGTCCACGGTTATCTTCGCGTCATGGACAACGACGTGACCCGGCTCGAACTCCGGCGTGAGTACCCGGACCCGATCGAAGACGTCTGGTCGGCGCTCACCGAACCCGCCCGGACGGCCCGCTGGATCGGCCCGTGGACGGGCGAGGCGGGGGTCGGCAACACGATCATGCTGACGATGACCGCGGAGGAGGGTTCCGAACCGGGACCGGCCGTCATCCGCGAATGCGATCCGCCGAAGCGGCTGGTGATGGATCTGGGCGTGACCGATCAGCCCGCGTGGCGGGTCGAGCTGACCTTGACCGAGCGCGGCGAAGGAACGGTGCTCGATTTCGTGCACCTGCTGCCCGAGACCGAGTGGGACACCTCGGACATCGTCAAGGGCTGGCATTTCTACCTCGACCGGCTGGGCGCTTCGCTCGTCGGCGAACCGGTGCCGGAGTGGGACACCTACACGCCGCCTAGTTTGGAGGCATGAACGATCGAGTACTGCTGATCACCGGCGCCTCCCGCGGGCTCGGCGAAGCCACCGCACGCCGGGCCGCGGCGGCCGGGTTCCGCCTCGCGTTGCTCGCCCGCAACCGCGAGGCACTGCTCCCGCTCGTCGCCGAATTCGGCGATGATCGCGCGCTGGCGCTCGCGGCCGACGTCACCGACTGGACTTCGCTGTCCGCCGCGGTCGAAACGGTGAAGGACACCTTCGGCAGGCTGGACGCGGTGTTCGCCAACGCGGGGCAGAGCGTCGTCGTCTCGTTCTTCGGCGACGGCGGCGCGGACCCGGAACAGTGGCGGGACATGGTGCTGACGAACGTCTACGGCACCGCCCTCACCGCGCGGGCGACCCTGCCGTCGCTCGCCGAGTCGAAGGGGCACCTCGTGCTCACCGGCTCGGTCGCCGGGCGCTACCACCGGCCCGGCAACCTCTACTCGGCGACGAAATGGGCGGTGACCGGGCTCGCCGGCTCCATCCGCGAGGAGGCCGTCGGCACCGGCGTCCGGGTCACGGTCGTGCAGCCGGGCCTGGTCGACACCTCGATGATCCCCGAGGACTCGAAGTCCAAGCCGAAACTGGAGCCCGACGACGTCGCGAGGGCGGTGCTCTACGCGCTGGAGCAGCCGCCCTCGGTCGACGTCAACGAGATCGTGGTCCGCCCGACCGGCCAGCTCCGCTAGCGCGGCAACAGGGACTCGGCCAGCCGCCGCCAATGCGGCATGGCCGATTCGCCGGGTTCGACACCGATGACCTGGACGCCGACGTGGTCGGCGCCGGCGTCGAGATGTCCGTGCAGTTTCGCGACGATGGTGTCGAGGTCGCCCCAGAACACGAGGTCGTCGACGAGCCGGTCGCTGCCGCGGCCGCCGTCGATATCGGCCTCGGTGTAGCCGAGACGACGGAACTTGGCGACGTTGTACTCCGAAGTCAGGTAGTCGTGCAGGTGTTCACGGGCGATCTCGCGCGCCTTGCCCGGATCGGTTTCGAACAGCACGGCGTGCTCGACGCCGAGGAAGGCCTTCTCCCCCAGCACTTCCCTGGCTTGGGCGGTATGCGACACCGTCACGTGGTAGGTGTGCGCGCCCTCCGATCGGTCGCGGGCCAAGCCGAGCATCTTCGGTCCGTACGCCGCGAGCAGCCGCCGGATCGGCGCCTCGGGCAGCGGGTTCGCGCTGGTGACGGAGTCGAGTTCGTCGAGGTATTCGCTCATCGCGTCGAGCGGCCTGACGCCGGGCTGCGCGCCACCGAAGCCGAGCCCCAGGACATGCCTGCCCGGATACGCGTCGGCGAGCAGCAGTGCCGCGCCATGGGTCCAGCGCGCACCGCGGGAACCGATGCGCGCGATCCCGTTGACCACGGCCATCCGCTCGGTGGACGCGAGCAGGAATCCGGCATGGGTCAGCGCTTCGCGCCCGTCCCGTTCCGGGATCCAGATCGCGGGCCAGCCGAGTTCTTCCAGTTCCCGCACGGAATCCCGCAGCATGCTCGCGGGCTGATCCTCGAAGTCGAACGTCCAGATCCCGAAACGCCCCAGTTCCATCTCTCTCTCCTCAGGTCGAGTCCAACATATCGAAGTATCGCAGATTTTCGATATGTTATTCCCGGTGAGGTCAGATGGAGCGTCCCAGCAGGTCGACGAGCTGCGCGATCCGGCGCTCGTCGCGGCGGTAGTGCGTCCACTTCCCCACCCGCGTGGACTCGACGAGCCCGGCGCGCTGCAGCAACGCCATGTACGCGGACACCGTGGACTGCGCGAGCCCCAGCTTGGCCTGGAGATGACTGACGCAGACGCCGACCTCGTTCTGGTCGGCGATCGCCTTCTCCGGCGGGAAATGGCGGTCCGGCTCGCGCAGCCACCCGAGCACCTGGAGCCGGATCGGGTTGGCGAGCGCCTTCAGCACCTCGACCAGCTGCTCGGTGGTCTGCGGGACCGGTTCGGCTTGTGCGGTCATAGTCCTTCGAGCTTAGGCCGTCCCGAGGCGAGCGGCCCGTCCCTTCGCCCCACTCGCCCAACACGCACCGCGGGCGCAGTCGACGGAGTCCAGCGATCCGGTGTCGAACGACTTCCAGTGCCGCCCGCCGTCCGGGCTCACGTCGCTTCCTCCGGGGCCGACGGCGAGCACCGTGTTCCCCAGCCACGCCAGACCCGAGCGGTAGCCGACCGGCGCCTCGGACGGCGTCCGCCAGGTGCGGCCCTTGTCCGCGCTGAGCGCGACCGCCGGGCCGGGCGCGTTCGGCGCCGCGTAGTCGCCACCGATCGCCACGCCGTGCCGCGGATCCCGGAAGGTCACCGAAAAGACGCCCGCGGACGCGCCGCTGGGCAACGGGGTGTCGGCCGCCTCCCAGGTCGTCCCGCCGTCGCCGGAATGCAGGACCCGGGCGCGGGCACCGCCGCCGGTGGCGATCCACGCGTCACGCGGCCCCGACGTCGTGAGGCACTGACCGCTGGCGGCGAAGCCGAACTCGCCGTCGAGTGCGGGGACCATGCCCTCGGCGGGGACGGGCTTCCAGGTGCGGCCGCCGTCCGAAGTGGACTGCAACCGGAACTTGCCGTCCACCGGGTCGCTCATCGCGAGACCGCGCCGGTGGTCGAAGAACGCGAGACAGTCGTAGAAGGCGGCCGGCTCGCTGTTCTGGAAGGACAGTCGCCAGCTCGCGCCGCCGTCGTCCGTGCGGTAGATCCGGGACGCGTCGCCGGGCCCGATCGACAGGGCGACCGCGTGCTCGGCGTCGAAGGCCTCGATGTCGCGGAAGTCGAGCGCCTCGGTACCGGCCGGAGCGACCGGCTGCCAAGTGCGGCCGCGGTCGGTGGTGCGCAGGATGGTGCCTCTGCTGCCGCTGACCCACGCCGTCCGGGAATCCACCGCGGACAGCCCTCGAAGCTGGGCGTCCGTGCCCGTCGGGGTCTCCACCCACGCGGGATCCGGACACTCCGGCGCGGCGTGCGCGACGCCGGAGAACGCCAGCGGGACGACCGCTCCCAGCAGGACCAGCAACGCACGGCGCATCGGCGCACCTCTCCCTCGAAGATCCGTGAAGGCCACCTTAGAGCGCGCGGCGCCCTCCAAGATGGCCTTCACGGAGTAATTCAGAGCGAGGAGATGAGCCTCTCGACGCGTTCGTCCACCGAGCGGAACGGGTCCTTGCACAGCACGGTCCGCTGCGCCTGGTCGTTCAGCTTGAGGTGCACCCAGTCCACGGTGAAGTCGCGCCCGGCGGCCTGCGCGGCGGCGATGAAGTCACCGCGCAGCTTCGCCCGCGTGGTCTGCGGCGGGGTGTCCTTGGCCAGCTCGATCTCGCCGTCGTCGGTGACCCGCCGCACGAGCCCCTTCCGCTGCAGCAGGTCGAAGATGCCGCGGCCACGGCGGATGTCATGGTAGGCCAGGTCGAGCTGGGCGATCCGCGGGCTCGACAGATCGAGGTCGTGCTTGTTGCGGTAGCGCTCGACCAGCCGGTGCTTGATCGCCCAGTCGATCTCGGTGTCGATCTTGCTGAAGTCCTGCTGCTCGACCGCCTCCAGCGCCCGGCCCCACAGCTCGACGACGCGCTCGGACTGCGGCGACGAACCCGTCTCCTTGACGTGCTGGACGGCGCGGGCGTGGTACTCGCGCTGGATGTCCAGCGCCGACGCCTCGCGACCGCCGGCGAGCCGCACCTGGCGGCGGCCGGTGAGGTCGTGGCTGATCTCGCGGATGGCCCTTATCGGGTTGTCCAGCGTGAAGTCGCGGAACTGGACGCCGGCCTCGATCATCTCCAGTACCAGGTTCGCCGAGCCCGCCTTGAGCATCGTGGTCGGCTCGGCCATGTTCGAGTCGCCGACGATCACGTGCAGGCGCCGGTAGCGCTCCGCGTCGGCGTGCGGCTCGTCGCGGGTGTTGATGATCGGCCGCGAACGCGTGGTGGCGCTGGAGACGCCTTCCCAGATGTGTTCCGCTCGCTGGGACAGGCAGTACACGGCGCCACGCGGCGTCTGCAGCACCTTGCCCGCGCCGCAGATCAGCTGCCGGGTCACCAGGAACGGCAGCAGCACGTCGGCGATCCGCGAGAACTCCCCGGCACGGGTCACCAGGTAGTTCTCGTGGCACCCGTAGGAGTTGCCCGCCGAGTCGGTGTTGTTCTTGAACAGGAAGATGTCGCCGCCGATGCCCTCGTCCGCCAGCCGCCGCTCGGCGTCGACCAGGAGGTCCTCGAGGATGCGCTCACCGGCCTTGTCGTGCGTGACGAGCTGGACGAGGTCGTCGCATTCGGCCGTCGCGTACTCGGGGTGGGAGCCCACGTCGAGGTAGAGCCGCGAGCCGTTCGACAGGAAGACGTTCGACGAACGCCCCCAGGACACGACACGCCGAAACAGGTAACGCGCCACCTCGTCCGGGGAGAGCCTGCGCTGCCCGTGAAAGGTGCACGTGACCCCGTACTCGGTCTCGATGCCAAAGATCCGCCGCTGCATTCCACCAGAGTAGGCGGTGAGGACCCACTGACGGTGCGCCGTTCGGGCGGCGACACGCGGTCGGTACGTTGCATTCGGTGAAAGGTGTGCGGGAAGTCCCGATCGGGTATCACGCGCATGACGTCCCGGCCCGGAAGTGGGGAACCCGTGTTAAAGCAGCTCAAACGCCCTTTCCGCAAGGTCGGACGGACCGATCGGCGGTTGATGGCCCGCAGTGCGGCCCTGCCGAGGACCAGGGCCGACGACGTGATCACCTCACTCTCCAAAAGTGCGGACAAGTCCAAGCTCTGGTGGTGTGTCGCGATCGCCCTCGCGGCGAAGAAGGGCCCGACGCGCCGGGGCGCGCTCCGCGGCGTGGCCGCCATCGCCGGGGCGAGCGCGGCGGCGAACCTGATCGGCAAGCCGCTGTTCCCGCGCCGCCGTCCCGCCGCCGAGGAGGTGCCGATGCACCGGCGCCTCGTCCGGCGCCCGACGTCGTCGTCGTTCCCGTCCGGACACTCGGCGTCGGCGGCCGCCTTCGTCACGGCCGTCGCGATGGAATCGCCCAAGACGGGTGCCGCCCTCGTGCCGCTGGCCGCCGCGGTCGCCTACTCCCGGGTCCACACGGGCGTCCACTGGCCCAGTGACGTCGGGGTGGGGATCGGCATCGGCGTCGGCGCGGGCCTGCTGACGCGGCACTGGTGGCCGCTGAACGACGACGTCCCCGGCCGCACCGCGCACACCGCCGAGGCGCCGGAGATGCGCGACGGCGAGGACATGCTCGTCCTGGTCAACCCGCATTCGGGGATCGACGGCCAGGACCCGACCGAGGAAGCCCGTTTCGCCTGGCCCAAGGCCACCATCCTGTACCCGGACGCGAAACGGGACCTGCGCGATCAGCTCTGCGACGAGATCGCCGCCCGCGACAACACCGTGCGCGCGCTCGGTGTCGCCGGTGGCGACGGGACCGTCGCCGCGGTGGCCGCCGTCGCGGCCGACCACGATCTCCCGCTCGCGCTCATCCCGGCGGGCACCCTCAACCATTTCGCCCGCGACGTCGGCATGCGTTCGATGCCCGACGCGGACGCCGCGACCGAAGCGGGCAACGCCGTCGGAGTCGACCTCGGCGAGGTCGAGATCAACGACGACGATGACCACCGCTACTTCGTCAACACCGCCAGCCTCGGCGGCTACCCGGAGATGGTCCGCATCCGGGAAAAGCTGCAGAAGCGGCATCCGAAGTGGCCGTCCGCGGCGATCGCGCTCGCCCGTACCCTCCGGCGCGCGAAGCCGCTCGAAGTGACCCTCAACGGCAAGCACACCAGCATCTGGCTGCTGTTCGTCGGAAACGGCACCTACTCGCCGAAGGGTTTCGCGCCCTCACGTCGCCCAGCCCTCGACACCGGCCTGCTCGACGTGCGCTACCTGCGCGCCGACGTGCCGTACTCGCGGGCGCGGTTCATCCTCGCGACGATCACGAACAGCCTCAACGCCAGCCACGTCTACCAAGAACTCGACGTCCCGGAGCTGCACGTCCGGCTGCTCAACGGCAACCGCCGGGTCGCCACCGACGGCGAGGTCGGCCCGCTCGGGAACGACTTCCGCTTCCGGTCGCGGCCCAGCGCGCTCACCATCTACCGGCTCTAGTTACCCAACAGCGCGGTGCCGAGCGGCGTCAGCGCGTGCAGCACGGCGTTGCGGTCCCGTTCGGTGGTGATGAGCCCCGCGCGCCGCAACACGGCGGCGTGCTTACTGGCCGCCGACGGGGTCACGCCCAACCGGGCGGCCAGCTCCGACGTGCTGCAGCCGACCGCCAGGACCGCCAGCGTCGCCGCCCTCGTCGGGCCGAGCAGGTCGGCTAGGGCGGTGTCCGGCGATCTCCGCACGTCGCGGCCGTAGCCGGTCGACGGGGCCGCCTGCCGCACCGAGGGGTAAAGCAGCCGGACCGGTGATCGTCCCGCCGCCGGGACGATCACCGGGCACACCGCGAAGTACGTCGGCGAGATGATCAGCCCGCCGCCGTCCGTGCCGCAGGAACCGACGATCCCGTCGCCGACCTCCAGCACCGGCGAAGACCAGCGCACCAGCGGCCGCAGACTGGTGAGCATCGCGTCGGCGCCGTCGTGCAGGAGCAGTTGCGCCCGCATCCCCCGGTCCGCGTCCACCTGTGCCCGTGCCGGCTCCCAGCCCGGCGCCAGCGACAGTTCGAAGTAGTCCTGCATCGCCTGGACGAGCTTCGGCAGCCCGGCCGTGTCCCCGTCCGGCAATCCGGCCGCCCACGACGGCAGCTCCCGGTTCACCGGGAAATCCCGCAACGCCGATTTCAAGCACAGCGGCTCGGTGCGGGCGACTTCCGCGAGCCCCGCTTCCAAACCGCTTTCGTCCACGCCCGGCACGAGGAACGCGGGAATCGGCGCATACGGGCGGCACAACCACAACAGCACCGAAGCCGACTCCCCCAGGCCGAGCCGGACCCGATGCCGCCATCGGTTGAACAACGCCGAACCCGCGTCACGCCGCTGCAGGATCTGCAGACTCGAAACCAGCTCGGCCAAGGGATCGGCTTCGGGCGCGAGCCGAACGCGCGTCAGGTCCTGCAACGTCAGCTCGATGCGCACGGATGTCCTCGCCTTGCTCGAAGTTGTCGCCGTGTGATCGCGAGGCGGGCCATTCCGTTACATCGCTGAACAGCCTTATTGCCGCTATCGGAAATCTCCTCGACGGCCGTGGTTCAGACCTGAATGATGTTCGGAGAAGGCCCGCTTCTCGGGGGTTTACGCGGAGCCTTCCAACGAGGGGGATTCACCGGCTTGGCCTGCGGGCCGCGTTTCGTCGCGGCCTGTCGTCTTCCGCCGTTCCCCTTCGCTCACTGGGAGAAAACGCTTTCCACAAAGGGGAAAGAAAATGACGAAAATGAAGCGCCTGGCGGGAATCATCGCCGCCGCCGCGGGTGTCCTGACCCTGGTCACCGCTCCGGCCGCGACCGCGGCCCCGAAGCCCGCCGGCGACGGGTTCAACACGGTCACCGTCCACGGCATCAAGCTCATCCCGGTCAAGCGCACCTCGACCGGCGCGCGCACGCAGGCCGCGGGTGTCGCCGACGCGGACATGTACCTCATCCCGTCCGGGCTCAACCCGAACAAGTGCTGGGACGCCGACCTCAACACCATCAACCGCAACGGCACCAAGATGCAGCTCTGGGACTGCAACCTGAACGCGGACCACCAGGCGTTCTACATCACCGACAACCCCGAGGGCTACTCCCGCTTCCAGAACGTGGCCAGCGGCCGCTACCTGGACGCGGACCTCAACAGCATCAACAAGAACGGCACCATCGTCCAGCTCTGGGACTTCATCGCCGGTGCCAAGAACCAGTGGTGGGGCGGCACCGTCAACCCCGAGGGTTACGTCCGCTTCCAGAGCCCGGCCAGCGGCCGCTACCTGACCGCTGAAGGCAACTCGTCGACCAACGGCACGCGGCTCCAGCTGTGGAGCTTCATCGCCGGCGGCCGCAGCCAGTGGTGGGGCGACACCCCCGCCTGATCTCGGCTGATCGCTCCGTGAATGCCTCCTTCCCTACTCTCAAGGTAGGGAAGGAGGCCTTCACGGCGTTCCACTGTGTACAAACGTGGGGTGAGAACTCGAAGGGCCCCTTCCCAACGTGGGAAGGGGCCCTTCGCGTACAGAGGCTCAGTCCTTCTTGGACTCACCTTCGGGCTTGTCGCCGTCGGCGTCGTCCTTCTTCGGCTCTTCGGGCTCGGCGGGCAGCAGCGCCTCCAGTGCCGCACCGGCGACCCGGCGGAACTTGCGGCCACGCCGCTCCCGCTCCAGCACGGCGACCTCGAGCTTCACCGGGTCCGAATCGCCGTTCGCGGGCGTGGGAGTGTTGTCGCGCAACGCCTTCACCGCGACACCGAGCGCCGCGCCCAGCTCCATGTCCGGCTCGAAGCTCTCCTTCAGCTTCGTGGTGAGCGTGTCGGCCTGACCGCCCATCACGACGAACTTCGGCTCGTCGAAGATCGAACCGTCGTAGGTCAGCCGGTACAGCTGGTCCTCGGCGGCGGTGTCGCCGACCTCGGCGACACAGACCTCGACCTCGAACGGCTTCAGCTGCTCGGTGAAGATGCTGCCCAGCGTCGCGGCGTACGCGTTCGCCAGCGCACGCGCGCTGACGTCCCGCCGGTCGTACTGGTAGCCCTTCAGATCCGCGTGCCGGATACCGGCGACACGGAGGTTCTCGAACTCGCTGTAGCGGCCGACGGCCGCGAAACCGATCCGGTCGTAGATCTCCGACACCTTGTGCAACGTCGCCGAGGGGTTCTCGGCCACGAACAGCACGCCACCGCGGTACTTGAGCACGACCACGCTCCGGCCACGCGCGATGCCCTTGCGCGCGATCTCGGAACGCTCCCGCATCAACTGCTCGGGAGAGGCGTACAACGGCATCGTCACTGTGGTGCTCCGCTCTTTCGGGCTCTCATCGGGAAGGGGACAGGGAGAAGGGCTAGGCCGTGTCCTGCAAGTCTTGTTCGCGGTCTCCGCGCCCAGGTCGTCCCTGACGGCACGGGCGGGTGCGGCCGAGTACGACCCGGTACGAGGCCGCCCCGCCCGCACCGCCAGGAACCACCTGGATCACGAAGCCCATCGAACAGACTCACAGGACACGGCCTAGCGTCCGCGCTCGGCTCGTCCGGCCACGACCGCCTCGGCCACCGCGGTCGTCTGCTCGACCGGCAACGCCACCGCACCCTGCTCCGCGGTGACCGTCACGATCGTCGGGAAGATCCGGCGCACCAGATCCGGTCCGCCGGTCGCGCTGTCGTCGTCCGCCGCGTCGTACAGGGCCTCCACCGCCGTCCGGATCGCGCCTTCGGCGTCCGCGTCGGGGTCGTACAGCTTCTTCAGCGAGCCCTTGGCGAACAGCGAACCCGAACCGATGGCGTGGTAGCCGGCGTTCTCCTCGTAGCGCCCGCCCGTCGCGTCGTACGAGACGATGCGGCCCGCGTGCTTCGCGTCCTCGGCGTCGAGGTCGTATCCGACGAACAGCGGCAGCACGGCCAGCCCGGCCATCGCCATCTCGAGGTTGGACTTCACCAGCCCCGCGAGCTTGTTCGTCTTGCCGTCGAGCGAGAGCGAAACGCCCTCGATCTTCTCGTAGTGCGCCAGTTCGACCGCGTACAGCCGCACCATCTCGATCGCCAGCCCGGCCGAGCCCGCGATGCCCACCGCCGAGTACTCGTCGGTGACGTGGACCTTCTCCATGTCGCGTGAGGCGATCAGGTTGCCCGACGTCGCCCGCCGGTCACCGGCGATCAGCACCCCGCCCGCGAACTTGACCGCGACGATCGTCGTGCCGTGCGGCGCGTCCAGCCCGCCCGCGCCCGTCGCGACCCGCCGCTCCGGGAGCAGCTCGGGCGCCTGCGCCCGAAGGAAGTCCGAGAACGACGAGGTCGCCGACGAGAAGTACGCGGCGGGCAGCGCCGACTTACCCGAGGTGTGTTCCATACGTGCTCAAAGTTCCAATCTGTGTGATCCGCCGGCTCCGCACAGGCGGCCCCGGCCCGGGGCCGCCGGAAAACGAGCTACTCGCCGCCCTTTTGCACGTACGCGCGCACGAAGTCCTCGGCGTTCTCCTCGAGCACGTCGTCGATCTCGTCGAGGATCGTGTCGACGTCCTCACCGAGCTTCTCGCGCCGCTCCTGGCCCGCCGGACCGCCGCCCTCGAACTCTTCGTCCGAGTCGCCTCCGCCGTGCTTTTCGATCTTTTCCTGAGCCATCTCGCCTCCCGGTGTGGCCGATGTTTCCTAGCCTACCCAGCGGTCCCGACATTCCGTGGGATCCGTGATCGCTTAACCCCGATGAAAGGAAATCCCGCTAGTCCGAACCGGTGAGCGCCTCCACCAGCTCCTCGGCGGTCGCGGAGTCGTCCAGCAACTTCCCCACGTGGGCCTTCGTGCCCCGCAACGGCTCCAACGTCGGGATCCGCACCAGCGATTCCCTGCCGACGTCGAAGATGACCGAATCCCACGACGCCGCGGCGATGGAGTTGGCGTACTTCTCCAGCGTGCGGCCCCGGAAATAGGCCCTGGTGTCCGAAGGCGGGGTCGTGACCGCCTCCAGCACCTCCTCCTCGGTCACCAGGCGTTTCATCGAACCCCTGGTGACGAGCCTGTTGTACAGGCCCTTGTCCAACCGGACATCCGAGTACTGCAGGTCGACCAGCCGCAACCGCGGCGCGCCCCAGGCCAGCTGGTCCCGCGCGCGGTAGCCCTCGAGCAACCGCAGCTTCGCCGGCCAGTCCAGCCTGTCCGCGCATTCCTGGGGGTCCCGTGCCAGCGCGTCGAGGATCTCGCCCCAGACCCGCAGGACCTCCTTGGAGGCTTCGTCCGCGCCGGTGCGCTCCAGGTTCGCCGACGCGATCTCGTGGTAGGCGAACTGGAGGTCCAGCCCGGTGTACTTGCGCCCGTTGGCCAGCGACACCTTGGCCTTCAGCGTGGGGTCGTGGCTGATCTGGTGCACGGCCCGCACCGGCTCGTCCAGTTTCAGGTCGTCGAACCGGATACCCGCCTCGATCAGGTCCAGCACCAGCGCCGTCGTGCCGACCTTGAGATACGTCGAGTACTCGGCCAGGTTCGCGTCGCCGATGATGACGTGGAGACGGCGGTACTTGTCCGCGTCGGCGTGCGGCTCGTCGCGGGTGTTGATGATGCCGCGTTTGAGCGTCGTCTCCAGGCCGACTTCGACCTCGATGTAGTCGGACCGCTGCGAGAGCTGGAAGCCCGCTTCCTCGCTCTGCTGCCCGACGCCGACCCGGCCGGAACCCGTGATCACCTGACGGGAGACGAAGAACGGCGTCAGCCCCCCGATCACCGCGGTGAACGGGGTCGACCGCTGCATCAGGTAGTTCTCGTGCGTGCCGTAGCTCGCGCCCTTGCCGTCGACGTTGTTCTTGTACAGCTGCAACGGGGGCTGCCCGGGAACGGTGGCCGCCTTGCGCGCCGCCTCCTCCATGACCCGTTCGCCCGCCTTGTCCCAGATGACCGCGTCACGCGCGTTCGTCACCTCGGGCGCCGAGTACTCCGGGTGAGCGTGGTCGACGTACAACCGCGCCCCGTTGGTCAGGATCACGTTCGCCGCGCCGAGGTCCTCGACGTCCGGATCGTGCCCTGGGCCGCTCGGGCCGGTCAGGTCGAACCCGCGGGCGTCGCGCAGGGGTGATTCCACCTCGTAGTCCCAGCGTGCCCGCCTCGCCCGCGGGATGTCCGCCGCGGCCGCGTAGGCGAGCACGACCTGGGTCGAGGTGAGTACCGGGTTCGCCGTCGCGTCGCCCGGCACCGCGATGCCGTACTCGACTTCGGTTCCCATGATCCGCCGCATACCCACCACCCTACGGGGTCGGAGCCGTGCGACGATGCCCCCCATGTCAGGCAGTGACGAACTCGTTGCGCTCTATGACCTCGACGGAACCGCGGTGGGAGCGGCCACGCGCTCCCGGGTCCGCGCGGAGGGGCTCTGGCACGCCGCGGGCGTGGTGTTGGTCCGTTCGAGTGACGGAGAGCGTGTCTACGTGCATCTCCGTACGGCCACCAAGGACGTCTATCCCTCCACATGGGACTGCTGGGCGGGCGGCATCGTCGCCGCGGGCGAGACCCCGGAGGAATGCGCACGCCGGGAACTGGCCGAAGAACTGGGTGTTCACGGAGTGGAACTACGCCCGCTTTTCGTCCACGTCACCGACGACGACACGATCCGTGCCCACAACTTCGCCTTCGAAACGCGCTGGGACGGCCCTTTCGTGCATCAGCCGTCCGAAGTGGTCGAAGGACGCTGGCTGACGCTGAGCGAGTTGCGTTCGTGGCTCGACGATCCGGAGAGCCGGTTCATCCCGGACGGCCGGCTGGGCGCCCTGGAATGGTTTCGGCGACGGGACTCGCGCTAGGCCGAACGGAGGCGCTGCGCGACGATCGGCAACAACCGCTTCGCCGCGTCCGTCGCCCGCGCTTCGGTTCCGGCGGTCACACTGAGGGCGGAGACGAGTTTCCCCTTGGCGAGCAACACGGTGCAGGTCTTGTCCTCGCACCAGGCGCGCTGGACCTCGATGCCGGTCTGCTTCGCCAGGGTGAGTTTCCTGCCTTCGCACTCCGCCTGGGTGACGACATCCGAAGCATCACGGTCGGTGTACTCGGTGACCTGGTGTTCCAGCGTCGAGCCGCTCGGGTACGACCACGACGCCGAACGGCTCGTGCCGCGGGTCAGACCGGTCAGACAGCCGGACACCTTACTCTCGCCGGGAACGACCTCTTCCTCGGCGACGTCCTCGTCGGTCAGCAACGCGGCGGAGACGGCGGCGGGGATGGGAGCCTGGGTCGACGACGGCGGAACCGGGTTGGCCTGCGGCTTGACCGAAGGCTGCGCGGGCTCGACCGTGGGCGTCGGTGTCGGGTCGTCGTAGTAGGTGTCGAGGTCGTTGGGACGGTCGGCGCAACCCGACAGACCGAACAGCGCGACCGTCGCCACCGCGAGCACCTGCCGATGACGCACTCTCGAGTCCTCCCCGATGTCCCGCCTGACGTTTGCCGCGAGAGTAGTCCAGCCCTTCACCGCCAGCCGAGGCAGGACCTGTGCCGCCAGTACGCGGACGGCTCCTCGGCGAGCGTGGCGAGTTCCGCGAGTTCGTCGGCGGTCGGCTTCACCTTCGCGGCAACGAGATTCTCCCGCAGCTGTGCCGTACTCGACGGGCCGATGACCGCGACCGGCCGCCAGTCCTGCGCGAGCACCGCCGCGATGGCCACCGCGTCCGGCCCCGTCCCGTGCTCCCGCGCGATCCGCGCGAGCGGTGACGGCGGCTCGACCACGAGCCGTCCGTTCGCGACGGTTTCCTTGACCAGCACCCGTTTCCCGGCGGCGTGCGCTTCCGCGAGCGCCGGGCCGACCGAGGGTTCGAGCAGGTTCCACGTCGACTGCACGGCGCTGAACACCGGCGTTCCGGCCACTTCCAGCTCGAACGCCCGCCGCACCGCGTCCGCCTGGGCGGGCCCGGACGTGGAGAAGCCCACCGGGACACCGCCGGCGGCGAGTTCGGCGAGCGCGCCGATCAGCCGGTCGTCGGTGAACAGTGGACTGTCCACAGTGAGCGAGTGGACCTGGTAGAGCGAGACCGCCTTCCCCAGCAGGTCAACGGTTTCCGCCCACTGCCCGGCGAACCGCGCCGCGGTGTGCTCCTTGACCTCGTGCACCGGCGCGTCGAGCTTCCACTCCCCCACGTAGCGATAGCCCCATTTGCTCGACACCGTCACGTCCGCGTGCCCGCGGTCGGCGAGCCAGCCGGCCAGGAACTCCTCCGAAGAACCATACGAACGGGCGACGTCGATCCAGCGGACGCCCGCGCCGTACGCGTCGTCCAGCACGGCGTAGGTCGCCGCGCGCATCGCCTCGAACTCGCGTCCCGGCGGCAACGCCTCGGCCCGGCCGAGGTTGATGTAGGCGGGCCTGCCGAGTGCCGCCAGCCCGACGGCGATCCGGTCGCCGACGGGGATTTCCGTGTCCGTCACCGGGCTCCTTCGTTCTTGTGGCGGAGGATCGCGAGCCACTGGCTCGAATTCTGCGCCTGCCGGTGCAGCTTTTCGAGGCGGGCCGCCGGGGCCCGAACGTAACCCTTGCCGAACACCGGCGCGATCTGGCGGAGGCTGGCGCCCTCCTCCCGCGCGGCGAGCAGTGCCCAGTCGGAGGCGTCGGCGCAAGCCGCGGAGGCACGGCGCAACTCGCCCAGCAGCTCGATCAGTTCGGGCGCGCTCACTTCGCCCGCCCGGACGGCGGCGGCCGTGGTTTCCAGCCAGGCCAGGACATCGGCTTCGGTGATCGGCGCTCGCGGGCGCCCGGAGGATTCGCTCACGGCCCGGAAGTATAGGTCGTTATACGGACGATTCGGCCGAGCGCCACGCGGGAGGCGTCGGACACAACGTCCGAAAACCGCTGGAGCGCAAGGGGGATGCCGGGATTCACTGGGCGCGGACTTGCGGAATCAGGAGAAGGACAATTGGGACGTTTCAGTATCGCGATCCGGTTCGCGGCGCTCGCGATCGTATGGGGTGCGAGTTTTCTGTTCATCAAGGTCGGTCTCACCGGCCTGTCGCCCGCTCAGGTGGCGCTCTCCCGCGTCTGCCTCGGCGCGGCGGCGTTGATAGCCATCGCCGCCTGGCGTCGTAAGCCACTCCCCCGCGATCCGGCGCTCTGGGGCCATCTCGCGGTCGTCTCCGTGCTGCTGTGCGTCATCCCGTTCCTGTTGTTCTCCTGGGCCGAGCAGTACATCTCCTCCGGGCTCGCCAGCATCTTCAACGCGACGACACCGCTGATCACCATGCTCATCGCCGCCGCGGCCCTGCCGTCGGAACGGTTCACGAAGGCCCGCACGACCGGGCTGATCCTCGGATTCCTGGGAGTGCTCACCATCGTCGGGGTCTGGCAAGGGATCGACATCTCCCACGAGCTGACCGCGCAGCTGGCCTGCCTGGGCGCGACGACCTGCTACGGGATCTCGTTCGTCTACGTGCGACGGTTCATCTCCTGGCGGAACCTCGACGCGCCGACCATCGCGCTCGGGCAGGTCTGCTGCGGCGCCATCGTGATGCTGGCGCTGGCGCCGTTCATCGCGACGACGCCGGTACGCCTCGACACGCCGATCGTGCTCAGCATGATCGCGCTCGGGGCGCTCGGCACCGGACTGGCGTACGCCTGGAACGCGTCGATCATCGCGGCGTGGGGCGCGTCGAACGCTTCGGCAGTGACCTACCTCACACCCGTTGTGGGTGTCCTGCTCGGCGTTCTCGTGCTCGACGAACCCCTGGCGTGGAACCAGCCCGTCGGCGCGCTGCTCGTCGTCCTGGGCATTCTGGCCGCGCACGGACGGCTGAGCCCGCGCAAGAAGGTCGAAGAAGCCGTAGCCGTGTGACGCGAAGGGGCCCTTCACCGCAACGTATGCGGCGAAGGGCCCCTTCGGCTCGTGCTACAGGTACTGACCGGTGTTCGTGGCGGTGTCTATCGCCCGCCCCGAATCCTGGTTCTTACCGGTGACGAGCGTGCGGATGTAGACGATCCGCTCGCCCTTCTTGCCGGAGATCCGGGCCCAGTCGTCCGGGTTGGTGGTGTTGGGCAGGTCCTCGTTCTCCGCGAACTCGTCGACGATCGCGTCCAGCAGATGCTGCACGCGCAGGCCGGGCTGCTTGGTCTCCAGCACCGACTTGATGGCCGACTTCTTCGCCCGGTCCACGATGTTCTGGATCATCGCGCCCGAGTTGAAGTCGCGGAAGTACAGGACTTCCTTGTCACCGTTGGCGTAGGTGACCTCGAGGAACCTGTTCTCGTCCGTCTCTTCGTACATCCGCTCGACGGTGTGCTGGATCATCGCGTCGAAGGTCGCCTTCACGTCCCCGCCGAACTCGGCGAGGTCGTCCGCGTGGATCGGGAGACCGTCGGAGAGGTACTTGGAGAAGATGTCCTTCGCGCCTTCGGCGTCCGGACGCTCGATCTTGATCTTGACGTCGAGCCGGCCCGGCCGCAGGATCGCCGGGTCGATCATGTCCTCGCGGTTGGAGGCGCCGATGACGATGACGTTCTCCAGGCCCTCGACACCGTCGATCTCCGAAAGCAGCTGCGGGACGATCGTGGTCTCCACGTCGGAGGACACGCCCGAACCGCGGGTGCGGAAGATCGAGTCCATCTCGTCGAAGAACACGATCACCGGGGTGCCTTCGGATGCCTTTTCCCGAGCCCGCTGGAAGATCAGGCGGATATGCCGCTCGGTCTCCCCGACGAACTTGTTCAGCAGTTCCGGACCCTTGATGTTCAGGAAGTAGGACTTCCCGTCCGCCGAGTCGCCGCGGGCTTCCGCGACCTTCTTGGCGAGCGAGTTGGCCACCGCCTTGGCGATGAGGGTCTTTCCGCAGCCAGGAGGCCCGTAGAGCAGCACGCCCTTCGGCGGACGCAGCTGGTACTCCTGGTACAGATCCGCGTGCAGGAACGGAAGCTCGACGGCGTCGCGGATCTGCTCGATCTGCCGGGTGAGGCCACCGATGTCCTCGTAGCGGACGTCGGGCACCTCCTCCAGCACGAGATCCTCGACCTCCGCCTTCGGCACGCGCTCGTAGGCGTAACCGGCCTTCGAGTCCACCAGCAGGGAATCGCCCGGCTTGAGGGGCTGTTCGGCCAGCGGGTCGGAGAGCAGGACGACCCGCTCCTCGTCCGCGTGACCGACCACGAGCGCACGGGGGCTGCCGCCCTCGACGTCCGGGGCCAGCACCTCGCGCAGCGCGCAGACCTCGCCGATCCGCTCGAAGTCACCGCCTTCGACGACGGTGAGCGCCTCGTTGAGCCGCAACGCCTGTCCGCGCCGCAGCGACGAGACCTCGACCGCGGGTGAGACCGAAACCCGCATCTTGCGGCCCGCGGTGAACACGTCCACCGTGTTGTCCTCGTACGCGGTCACGAACACGCCGTAACCGCTCGGAGGCTGGGCCAGCCTGTCGACCTCCTCCCGCAACGCGAGCAACTGGCCACGCGCCTCGCGGAGCGTCTCGACCAGTTTCGTGTTGCGTTCCGTGAGTTGGCTCACGCGTTCCGACGCCTCGGCGAGTCGCTGCTCCAGCACTCGGTTCTGACGTGGGGAATCGGTGAGCTTCCGGCGCAGCAGGGCGACTTCCTCCTCGAGGAAGCGGATTTGACGTGCCTGCTCGTCGGACGTGGTTCCAGCTCCGGTCGTTTCTGAAGGGTCGGCCTCCTCGCGCCGACCTCCGGGAAGGTCATGATGCATCGGGCACCTCCTCGGAGTGCTTTTCATTCCACGGTACCGGCGATCACCGACAATAAAAGGCCTTTCCGCATCACAAGATCGGCGCGTCGCGTTCCGGACGACCCGCCAGCACGTACCTTCGCGACGCGCAAGGGGCCATCCCGGTGCCGGGTCCGGCGCACTCATGGTCACAATCCGTCCACCTGGCCTGACCTGCGACGGAATACCCGGCTCCGTCCGGGTGCAAACGGGTTTCCGGTCTCAGTTCGGCCCTAATCGAGCGGCGATCCGGCTCGATGGCTAGCATCGGGCGACGTTCGCCGGGGAGGCGGACCCGCAGGTCATGTTGAGCATTTTCGCAGAACAGCTAGGGGGCACCAGCCATGACATACCCGCCGCAGCAGCCCGGCGGCTACGGACAGGATCCGTACGGCCAGCAGGGCGGGTACCCGCAGAGCGGCCCCCAGCCGCAACAGGGATACCCCGGCGCCGGCCAGTACGGACAACAGGACCCGTACGGCCAGCAGCAAGGTGGTTACCCGCAGAGCGGTCCTCAGCCCCAGCAGGGATACCCCGGTGGCACGCAGCAGTTCGGCCAACCGGATCCGTACGGGCAGCAGGGCGGCTTCAACGCGTACCCGCAGGAAGGCGGTTACGGCGGCGGAGAGCCACCCAAGAAAAAGAAGACCGGCCTGATCGTCGGCATCGCGATCGGCGCGGTCGTGCTGGTCGGTGGCGGTGTCACCGCACTGGTCATCGCGCTGAACTCCGGCGACGACAACCCGGTCGCCGCGCCGCCCTCCAGCAGCGCCGCCCCGTCCGAGGCCCCGTCCTCGTCGCAGAAGCCGAGCTCGACGCGCACCAGGTCCAGCTCGCCGAGCACGTCGTCGACCAAGAGCTCCGGTCCGGCGCCGGGTGGCAAGGCCACGCCGCAGGAGGTCTTCGAAGGCGCCGCGACGTCTTATAGCGCGGGTGACAAGAAGACGTTCCTCGACCTGATCTGCCGTAGCGAGAACACCAAGGACGAGGGCAAGCCGCTCGACCCGATCAAGCTCGAAATCATCGAGCCCGCCAAGGAAAGCGGCGACCGGGCGACCGGGCGTTACCGCGCCACCCAGGGCACCAAGACCGCGGAAGGCACCATCACCGCGGCCAAGGAATCGGACCTGTGGTGCCTCAAGGACATCAAGGCCGACAAGAAGTGACCTACCCGTGACGGTGAGCCACAAGCTGACCGCCGTCGCGGTGGTTTGCGGCGCGGTCGTGGCCGGGGTCGTGGTGGGGCTGCTGCTGGTGGCCCCGTCCGGCTCCGACCCGGCCGCGTCGAGCACTGTCACGCCCGAGCCGCGGCCGGGTTCGTCCCGTCCGGTGCCGGTGGATCCGGACGTGGCCGCGGTCGAGGTCGTCGGCAAGTCGATCGCCGCGGCCATCGTCAACCACGACGCGACCGCGTTCGGGAAGCTGACCTGTGTCCAGCAGTCCTCGGCCGATCTGGCCGAGCTCGGCCGGAAGTGGGCGGCCGCGGGGAAGATCACCGCGACCGTCCCCGATCCGCCGTCGATCAGCGGCGACTCCGCCTCCGTGACCGTTCACGTCGAGGGCGCGGGCGGGCAGAAGGACACGCCGTTCCCGCTGAAGAAGCACGACGGCAAGTGGTGCGTGAGGTGATTCGCCGCTAGCCCTTGCCGGAGCGACGGTGGACCCGCGGCGACACGGTCCCGTCCGCCAGACGGCGCGCCGTCAGCAGGAACGCGGTGTGCGCCACCATCCGGTGATCCGGTCGCACCGCGAGGCTCACGACGTGCCACGGCCGCATGAGGGTCTCCCACGACTCCGGTTCGGTCCAGCACTGCTGATCCCGCAGGGCTTCCGTGATCCGCGAAAGCTGTGTGACCGTCGCCACATAGACCGTGAGCACGCCGCCGGGCACCAGATGCGCGGCGACCGTCTCCAGCTGGTCCCAAGGCGCCAGCATGTCGAGGACGACGCGGTCGACCTCGCCGGTGTGCGTCGACAGGTCCGCGACCGTCAGCGACCAGTTGTCCGGCTTGTGGCCGAAGAACTTCTCCACGTTCCGCTCGGCGTGTTCGGCGTGGTCGTCCCGGATCTCGTAGGACTGCACGGTCCCTTCCGAACCGACCGCGCGCAGCAGCGAGCAGGTCAGCGCGCCGGAACCGGCACCCGCCTCGAGCACCCGCGCCCCCGGGAAGATGTCGCCCCACATCACGATCTGCGCGGCGTCCTTCGGGTAGATCACCTGCGCGCCACGCGGCATCGACAACACGTAGTCCGGCAGCAGCGGGCGCAGCGCCAGATAGTGGCTGCCGCCGGCCGAAGTGACGACCGAACCCTCCTGCGCACCGATCACGTCGTCGTGCGCCAGCGCGCCGCGGTGGGTGTGATACTGCTGTCCCTCGGCGAGCACCATGGTGTAGTGCCGCCCTTTGGAGTCGGTCAGCTGAACCCGGTCACCAACACGAAACGGCCCACGGACCGACACTGAACCTCCATACACGCGAATGCTGAGCCCATGCGTCCTCGGCGGGAAAGAGTGCCTCGGACGGGACGACCGATCCTCGCAGGTGGCCGTGCCGCGCTACGCCGGGGGTCGGCTCCGGGTCATCGCGGCGCGCAGGTCTTCCCGCCGCAGCACCCCCGCGGGCCTGCCTTCGTCGTCCACGACGAGGAACTGCCACGCGGCGGTTTCCCTGACCCGCTCGGCGATCTCCTCCCCCGACTCCGAGGAGAGCAGCACGGTGTCGGCGCGGATCGGCTCCGCGGCCATCTCCGCGGGCGCGTGCGGCGACGTTCCGGCCAGTTGCGCGGCGGCCGTCTCGTCGAGCAGCCCGGCCGCGACGCCGTCGGCGCGCACCAGGACCACCCCGCGGCCCGCGGAAGCGGCCAGCGCGTCCGAAACGGGACTCTCCGCGGGAAGCTGGAGAACGGGCCGGATGAGTTCGCTCAGCCGTACGCCTTCCGGCCAGCCTCGGCGTGTTTCGGCGGCGAGTTCGCTTCGCGCGCCGAGGACCACGAACCACGCCGTCACGACGCAGACACCGAGGCGGAGCCAACGGTCCTCGCTGCCCGCCGCCAACCCCCACAGCGCCCAGACGACCAGGCCCGCCGCGACGACACCGCCGCCGACGACCGCCGCGCGCGTGCCCTTCTCGCGGCGTCCCGTGGCGGCCCAGACCCCGGCGCGGACCAGCCGTCCGCCGTCGAGCGGAAGTCCGGGAAGGAGGTTGAAGATCCCGACGGCGAAGTTCGCGACGGCGCATTCGGCGATGAGCAGCCAGGCGGCGCTCTCCGGCGGGACGGCGAACATCAGCAGCCCGCAGAATCCGCCGAGCAGCAACGAAACCACCGGTCCCGCGGCGGCGACGAGCCCTTCCTGCCGAGGCTGACGGGGAGTCCTGGCGACCTCGGAGAGGCCGCCGAGCAGGAACAACCGCAGGCGCCGGACCGGGATGCCGAGGCGCAGCGCGACCAGGCAGTGCCCGAGTTCGTGCGCGAGCACCGACAGTCCGAGAAGGACCGCGAACGCGGCGGCCAGCAGCCAGGAGGTCAGCGTGGTGACCCCGGGCAGGATCCGGCCGACCAGTGGCGTGTAGAGCACCACGATGATCAGGGAGCCGATCCACCACGAAGGGGCCAGCAGCACGGGGATCCCGGCGACCCGGAACAGCAGGAGCCCACCCTCTGGTGCCACGCCTCGTCGAGGCGGGCCCTGCTCACCCGTCACCGCCATGTGTCGAAGCGTAGATGCCCAGGTGTGGGGTGCCGGTAACCCGCCCTTCCCGTCCGGGTGGTGTCGGTCATGCCGCTTCGGTCCGTTGCGGTCCCGAAACTGTCGGTACCCGGCGATACGCTTCCCCCATGCCCGACACCGACACGGTCACCGCCGATCCGCCGCCCGGCGCCGAAGTCCCGCGCCGTCGGCCGGCCCTGTCCCCGTCGCGTGCCAGCGACTTCAAGCAGTGTCCGCTGCTCTACCGCTTCCGCGCGGTCGACAGACTGCCCGAGATCCCGACGAAGGCCCAGCTGCGCGGCACGCTGGTGCATTCCGTGCTGGAGCGCCTGTTCTCCCTTCCGCAGGCCGATCGCACGCCGCCGCAGGCCAAGGAGCTGCTCGCGCCGGCGTGGGAGGAGCTGTCTTCGGAGCGTCCGGAGTGGATCGAGCTGTTCGATCAGGAGGATCCCGAGGCCGTCACGTCGTGGCTCGCGTCGGCCGAGCAGCTCGTCGACACCTACTTCGGCCTCGAGGATCCGCGCCGCCTGGAGCCGGAAGCGTGTGAGCTGCACGTCGAGATCGAACTGGGCTCCGGAGTGCTGCTCCGGGGCTACGTCGACCGGCTCGACGTGGCGCCGACCGGCGAGATCCGCGTCGTCGACTACAAGACCGGTGCCGCGCCTCGCGAGATCGGCGAGGCCAAGGCGATGTTCCAGATGAAGTTCTACGCCGTGGTCCTCTGGCGGCTTCGCGGTGTCGTGCCGCGCCAGCTGAAACTGATGTACCTCACCGACGGGCAGTCCTTGGCCTACACGCCCGACGAGGGCGAGCTGATCCGCTTCGAGCGCACGCTGGAGGCGATCTGGCAGGCGATCCTCAAAGCGGGCAAGACCGGCGACTTCCGGCCGAATCCGAGCAAACTCTGCGCGTGGTGTGATCACCAGGCCCTCTGCCCGCAGTACGGCGGCACTCCCCCGCCGTACCCGGGCTGGCCGGAGCCGGATCCCGGCGAGGAGTCCGTATTGGACCGTGCGGATTAGAGTGCTTCTGTGACAGAAGCTTTTTACGTGCCGTCGGGTGACAGCGTCTTCCTCCCGACCCCGCACACCGCCGGCCCGTGGACCCCGGACGCGCAGCACTTCGGGCCGCCTTCGGCGTTGCTGGTCCGCGCGCTCGAAGAGGTCGAGGCGCCCCACGCGAGCCAGCTGGCACGGGTGACGGTCGAGATCCTCGGGCCCGCGCCGCTGAAGGAGCTGTCGGTACGGGCCCGGGTGGAACGACCTGGCCGGTCGGTCGAGAGGCTGACGGCCGAGCTCTCCCACGGCGAGCGGGTCGTCGCCCGTGCTTCGGCGTGGCGCATCGCGACGTCGGACACCACCGCGGTGGCGACGGCGGATGCTCCCGCGCTGCCGTCGCCGGACGGGCTGCCCGCGTCGAACTGGCCGGAGGGCTGGCTCGGTGGGTACCTGCAGGCCGTCGAGTGGCGCAGCGTCAAGGGTGCGCTGGACGAACCCGGCCCCGCGACCGTCTGGGGCAGGCAGCGCGTCGCGCTCGTGGACGGGGAGAAGCCCAGCCCGCTGCAGCGGTTGTTCGTGCTGGCGGATTCCGGCAACGGGATCTCGAACTTCCTGGACCCACGGGAGTGGTGGTTCATCAACTCCGAGCTGACGGTGCACCTCCGCCGCCCGCCTCTCGGCGACTGGATCGGCGTCGACGCGGCCACCCTGGTCGGCCCGAACGGGATCGGCACGGCGACCACGACGCTGCACGACGCGTCGGGGCCGATCGCCTCCGGGGCGCAGGCCTTGCTGGTGCGACCGCGACAGGCGGGCTGATAGACGCGCTTTCTCGGCGGGTTTCCAATAGCCTTCCCGGAACAACAGACACAGGGAGCGCTTCGGCATGCAGATCACCTCGGTGGTCAACCAGAAAGGCGGGGTCGGCAAGACCTCACTCAGCGTGGGCGCGGCGGCCGCACTGGCCGAACGCGGCCGCCGGGTGCTGCTGATCGACCTCGACCCACAGGGCCACGCGACCACTGAACTCCTCGGCCTGGACGAGGTGGCACCGGACATGCCCAGCCTCGCGAAAGCCCTGACCAAGGTGTGGAAGGGCCCGATCGAGGAACTCGTCGTCCGGCATCCGCGCAGCAATCTCGGGCGGGGCGGCGCGTTCGACGTCATCCCGACCTCGCCGGGGATGTTCGACCTGATCCGGCGGCTGGACCAGTTCCGGGTGCCCGGCTGGCAGCTGGCCAGGGTCATCCAGTTCGCCAACTACGACCACATCATCATCGACTGCCCGCCCGCGCTCGACGTGCTGACCAACAACGCGCTCGCCGCTTCGCACGGGATCCTCGTGCCGGTGCAGCCGGACCGGACGAGCATCCGCGCGCTGCGCCTGCTTTCGGACCAGGTGCGTTACGTCGAACAGACCGTCGGCCGTCCGCCGATCGCCTACTACGGTCTCGTGCCGGGGCTGTACCGCCGCCCGATCTCGCATTACGCGGCCGCGGCGTTGCAGGAGCTGTACGCGTTCGGGATCCCGATGCTGTCGCACGTCCCGCTCGGCGTCGTGATGAACGAAGCCGCCGCGCACGGCGTTCCCGTGACGACGTACGCGCCGGAAACGCTACAGGCACTGTCGTTCCGGGAGATCGCGGAGACGCTCGACGGCTACCTGCGGAACCATCCGGCCGCGGCGATCGTGCCCGCGGACGAGGAGTTCGTCTTCGAGGACTTCATCACCGAGGTCTCGGTGACCCGCAGCGCGAAGGACAACGGGGCGCGCAAGAAGCTCTACGACCTGATGCCCAAGAAGCCCAACCGCCCCCGCTAGCCAATGCCATGAAAGGTCCTTTCCTTGCAAATTTTGCAAGGAAAGGATCTTTCATGGCGTCTGGAGTCAGAGGCGGCAGGCCCGGATGTCCGAAGCGAGGACGGCCTTGGCGCCGGTCTCGGCCAGTTCGTCCATGATCCGGTTGACCTCCTTGCGCGGCACCATCGCCCGCACGGCCACCCAGTCCGCGTCGGCCAGCGGCGCGACGGTCGGCGACTCGAGCCCCGGCGTGATCGCGATGGCCGCGTCGAGCAGCGACCGCGGGCAGTCGTAGTCCAGCATCATGTAGTGCTGGGCGAAGACGACACCCTGCAGCCGCGCCTTCAGCTGATCCTTGGGCCGGGTGTGCTCGGTGCCCGCCCGCTGCAGCAGCACCGCCTCCGACACGCAGATCGGGTCCCCGAAGGCCACGAGGTTGTGCTGGCGCAACGACCGTCCCGACTCGACGACGTCCGCGATGGCGTCGGCCACGCCGAGCTGGATCGAGATCTCGACGGCGCCGTCGAGGCGGATGACCTCCGCCTCCACCCCGTGCTGCTTCAGGTTCTCGCGCACGAGCCGCGGGTACGACGTCGCGAGCCGCTTGCCCTGCAGGTCTTCGGCCCGCCACTCGCGGCCCGCCGGCGCGGCGTACCGGAAGGTGGAACCGCCGAAGCCGAGGCCGAGGATCTCCTCGACCGGGGCGCCGGAGTCGAGCGCGAGGTCGCGGCCGGTGATGCCGAGGTCCAGTTCGCCGGATCCGACGTAGATCGCGATGTCCTTGGGACGCAAGAAGAAGAACTCGACCTCGTTGACCGTGTCGAGCACGGTCAGGTCGCGGGCCTCATGTCGCTTGCGGTAGCCGGCCTCTCCGAGCATCTCCGACGCGGCGGCGGCGAGGGCTCCCTTGTTCGGCACGGCGACACGCAGCATTGCTTCTCCTTGGTTCTCCGGACGCGAACGCATCACAGGTACCGGTACACGTCCTCTGTCGACAGTCCTCGGCCGAGCATGAGCACCTGTACGCGGTACAGCAGCTGTGAAATCTCCTCGGAGAGCCTGTCGTCGGATTCGTGCTCGGCGGCGATCCACACCTCGCCCGCCTCTTCGAGCACCTTCTTGCCCTGCGCGTGCACTCCCGCGTCCAGCGCGGCGACGGTGCCGGAACCGTCAGGGCGCGTGCGGGCGCGCTCGGCAAGCTCGGCGAACAGCTCATCGAAGGTCTTCACGGTCTGGAGATCCTTCCATCCGCGCCCGCGTCGCGCTGCCCCGGGCCGGTGTGTTGCCGCTCGCGTCACACTTCAGAACAGCGCGACGCCGCCCCGCTCGAAGTCGAGCAGGTGTCGTTTCCGTTCGACACCACCGCCGTAGCCGGTGAGATCGCCGTTGGACCCGATCACGCGATGGCAGGGCACGATGATGCTGATGGGGTTCTTCCCGTTCGCGAGGCCGACCGCGCGCGACGCGGTGGGCCTGCCCAGACGGTCGGCGAGCTGACCGTAGGAAAGCGTCTCGCCATATGGGATCCCGAGCAGGCCTTCCCAGACCATCCGCTGGAATTCGGTGCCGCCGAAGCTCAGCGAAAGATCGAATTCCTTCCGCTGTCCGGCGAAGTACTCCTTCAGCTGCTTCTCGGTCTCGACGAAGATCGGCGCGCCCGGGTCCGGGTGGCCGAAGCTCTCCTCGGCCGGACGGTGCCGCTGCTGGACCATGTAGACCCCGCAGAGGCTTTCGCCGTCCGCGACCAGGGTCAGCTTGTCGTACGGGCTGTCGATGACGGTGTGCGTGCGCATGGCGCTCCTCGGACTCAGGCGGCGGGCAGTCGGTTGATCGGGTGATCCCCGGTCGCCCAGAGGTGCTGGACGGCGTAGGCGCGCCACGGGCGCCAGCGTTCGGCGTGCGCGACGAACGCCGCCGGGCCGAGCCCGAGCTCCTTCGCGGCGACTTTGACGCCGAGGTCGGTCGGCAAGAAGGCGTCGGGGTCGCCGAGCGAGCGCATCGCGATGCTCTCGACGGTCCACGGGCCGAAGCCGGGCAACGCGTGCAGGCGCTCGCGGGCGGACTGCCAGTCACTTCCCGCGCCGAGGTCGAGCCCGCCGTCGTTCAGTTCGGCGACGAGGCCGAGCAGGGTCCGCTTGCGGCTCTGCGGCATGGCGAGGCTTTCCGGGTCGATTTCCGCCAGCGCGGCGGCGTCCGGGAAGACGTGGGTGAGGCCACCGTCCGGATCGTCGACGGGCTCACCGTGCGCGAGCACCAGCCGGGCGGCGTGGGTCCGCGCGGCCGCGGTGGACACCTGCTGACCGAGGACCGCGCGGACGGCGAACTCGTCGCCGTCGACCGTCCTCGGCACCCGCCTGCCGGGCGCGGCGGCCACGAGCGGGCCGAGCAGCGGGTCCGCGCCCAGGGCTTCGTCGACCGCGGCCGGGTCGGCGTCGAGGTCGAGCAGACGGCGGCAGCGGCTGATCGCGGTCGAGAGATCCCGCAGATCCGACAACGTGAGCCGGCAGCCGATGTACCCGTCTTCCGGCTTGAGCGCGACGACGGCCGCGCCATGCGGGAGCCGCAGCGTGCGGCGGTACGCGCCGTCGCGCCATTCCTCGACACCGGGGACGCCGGTCGCGACGAGATGCCCGAAGAGGTTGTCCGGGAACAGGGGCTTCCGGTACGGCAGGCGCAGGTTGAGCGTCCCGGGCGCGGTCGCCGGGGTGGTGCGGACACGGGCCCGCAGTTCCGTCGGCGACAGGGCGAAGACCTCGCGGACGGTGTCGTTGAAGGTCCGGACGCTGCCGAATCCCGCGGCGAGGGCGACGTCGATCATCGACAGGCCGGTCGTCTCGATCAGCAGTCGCGCCGTCTGTGCCCGTTGCGCACGGGCGAGGCTGAGCGGGCCCGCGCCGAGTTCGGCGCGCACGTGCCGCTCCACCTGCCGGACGCTGTAGCCGAGCCGGGCGGCCAGCCCGCTCACGCCGTCGGTGTCGACGACGCCGTCGGCGATCAGCCGCATCGCCCTGGCCACCAGGTCCGCGCGCTCGTTCCACTGCGGCGAACCTGGGCTCGCGTCCGGGCGGCACCGCTTGCAGGCACGGAACCCGGCCTCCTGCGCGGCCGCCGCGCTCGGGTAGAACGTCATGTTCTCCGGCTTGGGCGGGACGACCGGGCAGCTCGCCCGGCAGTAGATCCGCGTCGTCAGGACGGCGGTGAAGAACCAGCCGTCGAACCGGGCGTCCTTCGCCTGGACCGCCCGGACGCAGCGTTCGAAATCCTCATGCACCAGGCCAGCATCACCGACCGCACCGGGTGCGGTCTAGCGGAAATGCGACATGGCGGTCAGGGCAGGAGCGCGGTCAGCGCCGGCACGTCGAGCCCGACCAGCGACGAACGGAACACCCGCCGCTGTCCCGGTTCGACGTCGACGTCGTTCGGGATCACCACCACCGTGCAGCCCGCGGCGGCCGCGGAAGCCGCGCCGGGCGGTGAATCCTCGATCGCCACACACCGGGAAGCCGGAACTCCCAGCAACTCCGTGGCCAGCTGATACGGCCTCGCGTGCGGCTTGTTCAGACCATCGACCTCGTCACCGCAGACCGTGGCGGCGAAGTAGTCGCGGCCGATGGTGTTGAGCGCGAGTTCGGTCAGCGACCGTTCGGTGGAGGTGACCAGCGCCATCGGGACACCGTTGGCGCGCAACAGTTCGAGCAGCTCCTGCGCGCCGGGGCGCCACGGGAGCGGACCGTCGAAGAGGTTGGCCGTGCGGCGGCGGATCCACTCCCCCATCTCCGCGATCGACTCGGGGGTGACGGGCCTGGCGCACACTTCGAGCAGGAACGCGGCCGTGTCGTCCATATTGGACCCGACGAGACTCAGGCGCTGCTCCTCGGTCAGGCTGCCGCCGAGGCTTTCGACGGCCTCGTAGAGCGCGACGTCCCACAGCTTCTCCGAGTCGACCAGCGTGCCGTCCATGTCCCACAGCACGGCGGCGAGTCCGTCCGGTGTGGACGGTTCGGTCACGGCTCCCCCTCACGTTCGGTCAGGCCTTCCGGAGCCCACGGTAGCCGAGACGGATTCATGTCGACGGCCAGGTAGGTGCCCGAAATGCCGCATTGTGTCGGCTCCGCGCGATTCGCGCCCGCGAAACGCCACCGGACATGCCCAACGGCGCACGGCCGCCTGGTCGTAGGCTGGTCCGGTGAGTGAGCCCGTCGACGAGACCCAGCGGCCCGGCCGCGACCACCCGGATGACACCAAGCCGATCATGATCGTCGCCTTCGAAGGATGGAACGACGCAGGTGACGCGGCCAGCCGGGCGGTCGAGCATCTCCAGCTCAACTGGGATGCGACCCCACTGAGCGAGCTGAGTCCTGACGAGTACTACGACTTCCAGGTCAGCAGACCGACCGTGCGCATGGTGGACGGCGTCACCCGGCGGGTCGACTGGCCGACCACGCGGCTCTCGGTGTGCCGCCCGGAGGGCTTCAGCCGGGACATCGTGCTGGTGCAGGGGCCGGAACCGAACATGCGCTGGCGCGCCTTCTGCGCCGAACTGCTGGAGCACATCCAGCAGCTGGAAGTCTCCACCGTCGTCACCCTCGGCGCGCTACTGGCCGACACCGCGCACACCCGGCCCGTCCCGGTCACCGGGACGGCGTACGACAAGGACACCGCTTCGCAGTTCGGGCTGGAGCTGAACAACTACCAGGGACCGACCGGCATCGTCGGGGTCCTGCAGGACTACTGCGTGCAGGCGGGTGTCCCGGCGGTCTCGATCTGGGCGGCCGTGCCGCACTACGTCTCGCATCCGCCGTCGCCCAAGGCCACGCTGGCGCTGCTGCACAAACTCGAGGACGTCCTCGACGTCGAGATCCCGCTCGGCGCCCTTCCCGAGCAGGCGGAGGAGTGGCAGCGGACGGTCACCGAGATGGCCGAGGAGGACGAGGAGATCAGCGAGTACGTCCGGGGGCTCGAGGAGCGCGGCGACGCGGAGACCGAGTTCACGCTGGACGACGTCAGCGGGGACAAGATCGCGGCCGAGTTCGAGCGGTACCTGCGGCGTCGCCGTCCCGGCCAGGACGGTCCCGGACGGGGCTGAGCGCACCCTCCTGCCGCAAATGTCATGAAAGGGCCGTTCCTGACGTTTTTCGTCAGGAACGGCCCTTTCATGACATTAGAGACTCGCGCCCCCGTTGAAGCGTCAGAAGATGCGCCGCAGCGGGATCGGCCCCCGCGCCCGCTTCCGCCACTCACGCGGATAGCCGAGCGAGACCTCTTCGAAGCGCACGCCGTCCGCCTCCGTGGAGCGCGGGATGTGCAGATGCCCGTAGACGGCGACCTCGGCACGGAAGCGCAGGTGCCAGTCCTCGGTCTCGGTCGTCCCGCACCACAGCGCGAACTCCGGGTAGTACAGCGGTTCGGTCGGGTGGCGGTGCAGCGGCCAGTGCGACATGAGGATCGTCCCGTGGTCCTCGGGGATCGCCTCCAGCCGCTCCGTGCTGATCTTCACCCGGTCGGCGCACCACGCCTGCCTGCTGGGATACGGATCGGGGTGCAGGAAGAACTCGTCCGTGCACAGCACGCCCGCCTCGCGCGCCTGCTCGATGGCCGCCAGCATCGGCAGCCCGTCGGCCAGCGGGGTCCGCCAGCTGTAGTCGTAGAGGACGAACAGCGGCGCGATCGTCAGCGGTTTCCCCTGGTGCTCCCACACCGGGTACGGGTCCTCCGGGGTGAGGACGTCGATCTCGCGGCAGCGTTCCACCAGATGCTCGTAGCGCGCCTGTCCGCGCAGCTGACATTCATCCTTCTGGGTGGTCCACAGCTCGTGGTTGCCGGGCACCCAGACGACCTTCGCGAAACGTTCGCGCAAGGTCTTGAGCACCCCGATCACGGATTCGGCGCGTTCGGCGACGTCACCGGCCACGAGCAGCCAGTCGTCGGGGGTCCTGGGGACGACCTCGTCGACGAGCGGGGCGTTGCCCTCATGGGTGACGTGGAGGTCGCTGGTGGCGAAGAGATGCGGCACTCCACCACCGTAGCTTCACCCGGTCCGGGGAACCGCCGGAATTGCCTTACCGTGCAGCCTTCCCGAAGCCGACACGGCCAGCACGATCAACGCCGAGAGGGTGTGCAAACCCGCCTGGACGTTCAGCAGGACCCCCGTGCCCAGCACGTTCAGCAGCCAGCCGGTCAGCAGCGCGCCCAGCGCCGTGAACCCCGCGGTCCCGGCGAAGACAGTGCTCAGCACGCGACCGGAGCGTGCCGGGGACGCGGCGGTCTGGACCAGCGAGAGCAACCCGGATCCGGCGAGCACACCGGGTGCGCCGACCAGGCCGAAGAGCCCGATGAAGACGCCCAGCGAAGCGGTCAGCGCGGGCAGGTTCCAGATCAACGCCGACAGCAGGCCGAGCGCGAGGCCGCCCCAGCCGAGCAGTGCGGCGGGCGCGACCTTGCGGGCGACGGTGGCGACGGCGAATCCCGCGGCCAGCCCGCCGAGCGCCTGTACGCCGCGCAGGAGGCCGACGTCGCCTTCGGTGCCGTCGAGGATGTCGAGCACGAAGACCACGAACAGCACCAGGAACATCCCTTGTGCCAGCGACGTCAGGACCACGACGACGCCGGCGAGGCGAAGGCGTCCTTCGCAGCCGATCTCGCGAAGCCCGTCGAGCCACGCTCGCAACACCGGTTCGCGCGGTCCGGCCGGTTTCGGCGCAGCGACGCGCTGGAACGGGCGCGCCAGCAGGGCGGAGCCGACCACCAGCACGCCGAGATAGGCAACCACGACCCAGCCCAGGCCGCCGAACCCGAGCAGGAGACCACCCGCCCAGCCACCGGCGAGCCGAGCGACGCTGCCGTTGATGCTCATCAGGCCGTTGGCGCCGATCAGCTCACCGGGAGGGACCAGTTCGGGGACGAGCGCGTTGCGCGCGGGCTCGAACAACGAAGCCAAGCCCGCCTGCGCGGCCATCACCGCGTAGATCACGTGGACCGGGCCGCCGGACGCGACGAACAGCAGCGGCAAGGCCACGAACGCCTGTCCTGCGCACACCACGCACAGCACCAGCCGCCGGTTCCAGCGATCCGCGATCACGCCGGCGACGGGGCTCAGCAGTACCGCGGGCACCAGGCCCAGGACGATGCTCAACGCCGTGGTCGCCGCCGAACCGGTCGCCTGGAAGACGAACACCGGCAACGCGATCTGCAGCATCCACTCGGCGGTCTCGGAGAAGAACGCGGCGATCCACAACCGCGCGAACGCGGGTTCCCTCAACGGTTTCATCTGCCCGGTTTCCCCTCGGCGTCGATGCGGAGGAACGCCCGCAGCCCCAAGTGGACCGGGAGTGCCTCCGCGGGAGCGTCTTCGCGGATCGCGCCGACGTAGGGCCGCACGAGCGCGTCGATCCGCCGGACCAGCTCGTCCAGCTCGCCGGCGGTCACCCGCAGCGAGTAGTTGTTGATCCCCGACGCGTCCCGCCACTCCTTGCCGAGCCGGTCGGCGGCGTCGAGATAACGCTCGGTCAGCTCCTTTTCCCGCGCGAGGGTGGTGCCCACGACCGCCAGCTGCGCCCCGTGCAGCTCCGGGTCGTCACCGAACTCGATGCCGACCTGGCACGCCCGCCACGGCCGCTCCCGCCCGTCCTCCCCCTCGACCCGCTCCACGAGGCCGTGCCGCGCCAGCTGACGCAGATGCCAGCTGCAGTTCGAGGCGGTCGAGCCGACGGCCGCCGCGCACTCGCTCGCGGTCCGCGGGCCGACCGCCATGAGGTGGTCCACCAGCGCCGAACGCAGCGGATGCGCCAACGCCCGCATCAGCTCGACGTCTTCGATCCGCTTGCGCGGCGGTAACCCGGCCATCGCCCGATCCAATCTGAAAGACTTCTTTCGAAAGTTCTCTTTCAGATTCACAGGCGACCGCCGCGCTGTCAAGCTCCCCCGAGCCGGGCGTGTTCCGCCCTCAGTCACGCGAATCCCGCCCCCAATCACGCGTGTTCCGCGCCCAAGCACGCAAGTCACGTCTCGACACACAAGAAGGGGGTTGACTAATGCTACTGGTGTTGCGTTAGACTCTCCGCATCATGGACAACTGACATCGCACCTTCCCCGTTCCGAGGCGGCTCCGGTCGAGCACAGCTCCCGCAAGCCACGAAGCCCGGCGGGGTTCTCCCATGTCCGAAGAAACACGGTGATGTCGTATGTCTCTTTCCCTGATCGCCAAGGACCTCGTCCACTCCTACGGTGCCCGCGTCGTCCTCGACGGCGTGAACCTCACGGCTTCGGCCGGGCAGCGGCTCGGGCTGGTCGGCGAGAACGGCGTCGGCAAGTCCACGCTCCTGCGCCTGCTGGCCGGAGTGGAAGAGCCGCAGGGTGGCGAGGTGCTCCGCGGCGACGACCTCGGATTCCTCTTGCAGGAGTTGCCTTTCCCGCTCACGGCGCGGTTCTCCGACGTCATCGACGACGCGCTCGCCGAAATCCGGCGGGCGTCGGCGAGACTCGACGAACTGACCGCGGCGCTCGCCCGCCATCCGGACGACGCCGCCGTGCTCGACGAGTACGGCACGGTGCTCGAATGGGCCCAGGCACACGACCTGTGGGACGCCGACCGGCGCGCCGAGGTCGTGTGCGCGGGGCTCGGGCTGGCCGGGATCGACCCGGCCCGCGAACTGGGCACGCTGTCGGGCGGACAACGGTCGCGGCTCGGCCTCGCCGCGTTGCTGATCCGGCGGCCGGGCACCCTCGTCCTGGACGAGCCGACGAACCACCTCGACGACGCCGCGATGGAGTTCCTCGAACAGCATCTCGCTTCGCTGACCGGGGTCCTCGTGCTGTCGTCGCACGATCGCGTGTTCCTCGACGCGGTGTGCACCGACATCGTCGACCTCGACCCGGCGCTGGGCGGCCCGACCCGGTACGGCGGCACGTATTCCGACTACCTGGACCAGAAACGGGCCGAACGGGCGCGCTGGGAACAGCGGTACGCCGAGGAGCAGGACGAGCTCAAGGAACTACGGGAATCGGTGGCCGTCACCGCGCGCAACGTCGCGCACAACCGGCCGCAGCGTGACAACGCCAAGATGCTCTACGACTTCAAGACCGGGAGGGTGCAGAAGCAGATCTCGCGCCGGGTCCGCAACGCCCAGCTGCGGCTGGACGAACTGGAACGCGATCAGGTGCGGAAACCGCCCGCGCCGCTGCGGTTCCAGGGCGATCTGACCGGCGAGCCCGGTGAGGGGAAGACGGCGATTTCGGTACGGGACATCGAGATCGCGGGACGGCTGCGGTTGTCGACCTTGGACATCACGACGACGTCGAGGCTCCTGATCACCGGTGGCAACGGCGCCGGGAAGTCGACTCTGCTGTCCGTCCTCGCCGGCTCGCTGGCCCCGGACTCCGGCACCGTCCTTTCCGGACGCGGTGTGCGGATCGGCCTGCTGGCACAGGACGTCGTGTTCGCCGAACCGGAGAAGACCGCGCAACGGACCTACGCCGAAGCCCTCGGCGAGGACGCTCCCCCGTTGCGCGGGCTGGGGCTGCTGGCCCCGCGCGATCTCGGGACCCGGGTGGGCGCGTTGTCGGTCGGGCAGCGACGGCGGCTCGCGCTGGCGCTGCTCATCGCCGATCCGCCGGAGGTGCTCCTGCTGGACGAGCCGACGAACCACATCTCGCTCACCTTGGCTGAGGAGTTGTTCACCGCGCTCGATTCCGCGCCGGGTGCCGTCGTCATCGCGTCTCACGACCGATGGCTGCGGCGTGATTGGACGGGTGACCACCTCCGGCTGGAAGCCGGTCGTGTCGCCGTGTAGGGCGTTATACGGATGTCAGGAAAGGGTCGTTCAGGACGAAAGATGTCCTGAACGACCCTTTCCTGACGTTCCTCAGAGCTCGATGCCGAGCAGTGCGTCGACCGCGTTCCGGATCAGCCCGGGCGCGGCCGGGTCGGTGCCGGAGCGGTTCAGCGCCTGCTCCACCCAGGCGTCGACGGCCGCGAGCGCCTTGGGCGTGTCGAGGTCGTCGGTGAGGTGTTCACGCAGCCGCGCGACGGTGTCCTCCGCGGCGGGGCCCGTGGCGAGAGAGACAGCTTCACGCCAGCGCGCCAGCTGCGCCTCGGCATCCGACTGCAACTGCGCGGTCCACGGCCGGTCCTCGCGGTAGTGGCCGGCGAACAGCGCGAGCCGGATCGTGCCGGGGTCGACCTTGTCGGCGCGCAGCCGCGAGACGAACACGAGGTTCCCGCGCGACTTCGACATCTTCTCGCCGTCGAGGCCGATCATCCCGGCGTGTACGTAGTGCCGCGCGAACGGCCTGTCCCCCGCGACGGCCTCCGCGTGCGCGGCGCTGTACTCGTGGTGGGGGAAGATCAGGTCCGAGCCGCCGCCCTGGACGTCGAAACCGAGACCGAGCCGGTTGACTGCGATCGCGCTGCACTCGATATGCCAGCCGGGCCTGCCCGCGCCCAGTTCGGACTCCCACGATGGCTCGCCCGGCCGCGCCATCCGCCACAGCAGCGCGTCCAGCGGGTGCTGCTTGCCGGGACGGTCCGGGTCGCCGCCGCGTTCGGCGAAGAACTTCGCCATGGTCTCGGCGTCGTAGTTCGACTCGGAACCGAAGTGCCCGGTGGCGTTGTGGTCGAAGTAGATGTCCGGGTACTCCGCGTCGTCCGCGCGGTAGGCGCTGCCGTTGGCCAGCAGCTTGGCGATGACCTCGACGATCTCCGGGATGCTCTCGACGGCCCCGACGAACTGCCGCGGCGGCAGCACCCGCAACGCGGTCATGTCCTCGCGGAACAGCGCCGTCTCACGCATGCCGAGGACGACCCAGTCGTCCTTGTCCCGTTCGGCGCGCTCCAACAGGGGCTCGTCGATGTCCGTCACGTTCTGCACGTAGTGGACTTCGTGCCCGGCGTCCCGCCACAGGCGGTTCACCAGGTCGAACGTCAGGTACGTGGCCGCGTGCCCCAGATGGGTGGCGTCGTACGGCGTGATGCCGCAGACGTACATCCGGGCGGTGGGCCCGGGCGCGGTGGGACGGATCTGTCCCGTCGCGGTGTCGTGGAGCCGCAGCGGACGGGGGGTGCCGGGGATACGGGGCACGTCGACCGATGACCAAGTCTGCATACCCCGACTGTAAGCGGAGCCGCCGCGCCGTTCCCGCCCGGTGGGAGACGAACACGGCCGGAGTAACCGGACCGCTATCCGGCGGCCCGGTCCGCGTTGGCGTGAACGGCGTCCCGGATGTACTCGCCGAGGCCCGGCCGCTGGTCCGGCTCGCGCACCAGGAAGCCGAGCTGGACCGGTTCGGTCGCGTACAGCCGGGCGAGCTCGCGGTGCGTCGTGAGGTCGCAGTCGCCCATGAACGCCGCGAGCATCCGACGGTGTTCTTCGGCGAGGTCCATCGCCGACGAACTGTCGGCGGGCGCGCCGGAGTCGAAGACGGCGAGCAACCGCCTGACCCAGTCTTCCCGGCTCTTCTCCGCTTCGAGCCATTCCTCCTTGGACCGCGGCCGGGCCGCCGCCCGCCACTGCGGGGTATCACCCCATCGACGGACGGCCTCCTCCGCGTAGCCCTCCGGCTCACGGAACTCGCCGAAGACCTCGAACCGCTCCTCCGGGGTCAGCGCGTTCCCGGCCTCCTTCGCCGCGATCACCCGCTCGACGGATTCGGCCATCCGCGTCAGCTCGCCGATCCGGTCGGCGAGTAACGCACGCTGACGCCGCAGGTGCTCCAGCGCGTCCACGCCCGGATCTTCGATCACCTTCGCGATCGTTTCGAGGCCGAAGCCGAGTTCCCGGTAGAACAGGACGCGCTGGAGGCGGTCGAGGTCGTCGTCGCTGTAGCTGCGATACCCCGCGGCCGTCCGCCCGCTCGGGGACAGCAGGCCGATCTCGTCGTAGTGGTGCAGCGTGCGCACGGTGACGCCCGAGAGCGCCGCCACCTTCCCGACCGGATACCCCATCGGGCCAGCGTAGGCGAGTTCAGCGCTTCCTGGTCCGCAGGTAGTCGCCGACCACGGCGGCACCGAGCCCGTCGAGGTCGGGAGCGACCACCCGGCCGCCGGAGCGGCGGGCGAGCAGGTCGACGAACTCCGTCAGCCGCGGGTCGTCCCCGAGCCGGAACACCGTCACCGACGCACCAAGCTTCGCCATCCGGTCCACTTCGGACAGGGTCTTCAGCAACGTCCTCGGCTGGGGCGGATAGTCGAATTCCGCCGATCCGTCCGGTTCCAGATGCGCGGTCGGCTCGCCGTCGGTGACCATCAGGACCACCGGCTGCGCGTCGGGATGCCGCCGCAGATGCCGTCCGGCCAGGAGCAGCGCGTGGTGGGCGTTGGTGCCCTGTTCCCAAGCGCCTTCCAAGCCCACCAGTTCGGCCAGCTCGACCGATGTCGCGTAACGGCCGAAGGTGATCAGCTGGAGAGCGTCGTTGCGGAACCGGGTGCTGATCAGCTGGTGCAGCGCGAGCGCCGTCCGCTTCATCGGCAGCCAGCGGCCCTCCTGCACCATCGACCACGAGGTGTCCACGAGCAACGCCACCGCCGCGCGCGACCGGTGCTCGGTCTCGATCACCTCGACGTCCGAGACGTCCATCCGGACCGATCGCTCCCCCACCGAAACCGAGCGCAGCACGGAGTTGCGGACCGTCCTGGAGACGTCCCACGGCTGCATGTCCCCGAACCGCCACGGCCTGGTCGCGCCGGTCGGTTCGCCCGCGGCGCCGGCGGACTCGGTCTCCCGCTGCCCGGTCTTGCCCCGCAGCGTGTTCACGACGTCCGCGAGAGCCGTCTCGCCCAGCCGCCGCAAAGCCTTGGGCGACAAGCGAAGCGTGCCATCGGGAGCACGTTCGAAGAGTCCTTGCCGCCGGAGTTCACGTTCCAGTTCGGACAGCCGCCGCGCGTCGACACCGGCGTCCGGCCCGAGCTGACGTTCGAGCGCGTCGACGTCGATGTCCTCCAGCCTGGCGCCGGGATACGACTGGCCGAGCTGTTCGGCCAGCGCGTCCAGTTCGGCGAGATCGGACATCGCCCGGGCACCCTCGCCGAGACCCATCGGATCGTTGCCACGGAACCGTTCCGAAGACGTCCAGTCCTCGCCGGGCCGCAGCGACCGCAGCTGGGCATCCAAAGTGGACAGTTGCTGCGCGAGCCGGGGGTCGCCGAACGCCTGCTGGGACAGTTCGGCCAGTTCTGCCCGCTGTTCGGGGGTCAATGAGTTCAGCATCCGTTGCGCGGCCGCAGCGCGGGCGGCGAGGACGTCGATCAGCTCCTCGACGTTCTGCGGGTTCTCCGGGAAGAACTCGCCGTGCCGGCGCATGAACTCCGCGAACCGTTCCGGGACGTCCTCACGGCCCTGGGCGTGCGCCGCCAGGAGGTCGTTGAGGTCGGCGAGCATGCGGTTGGCCTGCTCGACCTGCTCCGGCCCGGCGTTCCGCAGCGCCTCCTTCATCCCCTCGAACCGGGAATCCAGCAGCTCACGGCCGAGCAGGTCGCGGATCTTCTCGTAGTTCTCCCTGCCCTCCCGCGAACGCCAGTCGTACTCGGCGAGTTCGCGCACCGCCGCGGCCGTCCCCGGCGGCAACGCGTCCAGCTGCGCCTCGCGGAACCGGGCGTCGTCGTCCGGATCAGGGAACAGTTCGCGTCGCTCGGCCTCCAGCGCCTGGTCGAGAAGCCGCTGAACCTCTTGGAGCGTGCCGTCGAGCCGGTGCCGCCGCTGGATCTCCGACCGGCGCTGCCAGAGCCGCCTGGTCAGTTCGTCGAGCCCGGCGGTGCGCGGGGTGCCGCGCCGCAGCAGCTCTTCGAGCGCGGATCGGGGCGACGCGCCCGCCATGACGTCGCGACCGATCTCGTCGAGCGCGTCCCGCAGATCCGCGGGCGGCGCCAGCGGATCGGGACCGTCGTGCCACGGCCCGTACGAATAGCCTTCCGGGAGGAAACTCATCGGCCGTAGACGGTCGTCGAGTCGTCCGAGTCCTTGGCGAGTCTCCTCGACAGGAACAGGGATTCCAGCGCCAGCTCGACCGCGGCCGCGATACGCCCGGCCGGTTCGTCCGGTGCGACGCCCGCACGCGCGGCGACGTCGTGCAGGACCGGCAGTTCCGGCAGCGCGGCGAGGACGTCCTTGCCGGGTACGCGTTCCCCGGTGGCGACAAGATGCCCGGACTCGACGGCGTCGGCCAGTGGCAGCAGGTCCAGGCCGGCGAACCGCGAGCGGGCCGTCTCCGCGACCGCCCGGCGCAGCAGATGCACGAGGTGTTCGGTCTCGCGTCCTTCCTCCCCCGGCTCGAATTCGAGCTTGCCGCGCAGGACGGCGGGCACGGCGTCGAGATCGACCGGGCGCGCCACCGCAGGCTCCTCACCGGTCAGCGCGGACCGGCGCAACGCCGCGGCACCGACCGTTTCCGCCGCGGCGACGGCGAACCGGGCCGAAACGCCGGACCGCTGGTCGATCACCGGCGACTCACGCAGGTTCCGCACGAACCGGGCGAGCACCTCCAGCAGTGGCTCGCCGACCTCGGCGACCAGATGGGCCTCCTGCCGCACGACCGCGATCTCCGCCTCGACGTCGAGCGGGTAGTGGGTGCGGATCTCGGCGCCGAACCGGTCCTTGAGCGGGGTGATGATCCGGCCGCGGTTGGTGTAGTCCTCGGGGTTGGCGGTCGCCACCAGCAGCACGTCCAGCGGCAGGCGCAGGGTGTAGCCGCGCACCTGGATGTCGCGTTCCTCCATCACGTTCAGCAGCGCGACCTGGATGCGTTCGGCGAGGTCCGGCAGTTCGTTGATCGCCACGATGCCGCGGTGGGCGCGCGGCACGAGTCCGAAGTGGATGGTCTCGGGATCGCCGAGGCTGCGGCCTTCCGCGACCTTCACCGGGTCGACGTCGCCGATGAGGTCGCCGACCGAGGTGTCCGGCGTGGCCAGCTTCTCCGTGTACCGGTCTTCGCGGTGACGCCAGGTCACGGGGAGGGCGTCGCCGAGTTCGGCGGCGCGACGGCGCGATTCCGGGGTGATCGGGTCGAGCGGGTGCTCACCCAGCTCGGCACCCTCGATGACGGGCGTCCATTCGTCGAGAAGTCCCACGAGGGTGCGCAGCAGCCGGGTCTTGCCCTGGCCGCGTTCGCCGAGGAGGACGACGTCGTGGCCGGCCAGCAGCGCGCGTTCCAGTTGCGGCAGCACCGTGCGGGAGAAGCCGACGATCCCGGGCCAGGCGTCTTCGCCGTCACGCAGCTTGGCGAGCAGGTTGTCGTGCAGTTCTTGGTTGATCGACCGCGGCAGGTGACCCGCCGCGCGGAGGTCCCCGGCGGTCCGGGGCAGGTTTGCGGGAACATCGTTCACCCGTTCGACGCTACGTCGCGGGCGTGGCCGCTGTCGACGTGAAGCAACTCCAGCTCCACGGCGAACGGCCAACGCGACCCTTTCCTGGTTTCGCCGAAAGCACGACTAAAATCAGCCCGGTGTGCCGTCCTAGTGCGACCCTCGCGGTCTGGTCCTCGGCGTGGCTGAACGGAGCCGCGGCCTCCGACGACATCCTTGACGCCCTGCAGGTCTGGGGCGAAGCCCACGACTTCGTCGCCGCGGACGCGGCCGCCGCCGAGGCGTTCGACCTGCCGCTCGCGTTCAACCGGGCCGCGACCCCGGTCCAGCTGCTGCTCGCCCTCCGTTCGCAGGGGGCGAAGAGCATGCAGCTGGTGCTCCCGGTGCCCGGGGACGTGCGGGGGCTGGGTGGCGGCGGGCCGTTCGCCGAGGCGGCGCTGCGGACCGGCGAGGCCGTCGTGCTGCCGGATCTCGGCTACGGCGTGGTCCCCGAGGCGATCGCCGAAGGTCTCATGCGCTGGACCGTGTACTCGGTGCCCATGCCCGGCGTCCTCGAATACCGCCCGCTGGGTGAGGCCGAACACGGCCTGACCGACGCGATCCGCGCGAGCGCGGGTGCGCTGCAGACGCTGGACGTCGCCAGCGAACGGCCAGGGGTGCGTGCCGAGCTCTCGGCACGGCTCCGCGCGGCCACCGACGCGCCCTGGCCCGCCGGAATGCCCAGCCGGGCGCTGCGGGTGCTCCAGCGGTCCCAGGAGATCGCGGCGATCCTCGCCATCGCTGAATCCGATGACCCGGGTGGCGCGCTCTCGTCGTCGGCGGCGCTTCGGCGGGCGGAGGCCTTGCGGCCGCTGACCGAGGCCGTCCGCAACGCCCGGTGCGCGGCGATCAACGAAGCGGTGCGGGTGTTCGCCGAGCAGGGTGACAGGCACCCGTAGCCGGGTTCAGGCGGCCACGGTGTGCTTGCGCTGGATCCGTTCGGCATACCGGACGGACCACAGCGAAAGGCCGCCGATGACGGCCAGCAGCAGGATCACGCTGAGCGCGTTCATCACGTCGGCGGACAGGGTGTAGACCAGCGGCACCCGGACCGCGGCTTCCAGCAGCAGCGCCACTCCCCACACCGCCGACATCCGGGTGAACGCCCGCCGGAAAGCGGGGACCTCGTCACTGAGGCGGTCGATCTCCGCGCGTTTCGCAGCGCTGGAACCGGCGCGCACGGCGACGAGCACCATGGGCGTGCGACTGAAGCAGCTCAGCAACAGCACGATCGCGGCGGTCGCGGTGGCGAAGGATTCCTTCAGCAGCAAGAACTTCGCGTCACCGGTGACCAGCGAGAGCACGAGCCCGACCCCGAGCACACCGGCCAGCAACGCGGCGAAGCCGTCGAACGACCGGTCGCGAACGGCGACCCACGCGATCCGCGCCGCCGCCAGTCCCGCCCCGGCGAGCAGCGAAACCTGCTCGCTCTGGCCGGCCAGCCGGAGCCCGTAGTACGCGGCCAACGGGAGCGCCACGTCCCAGAGCAGCAACGACAGCGTGGGATTCCTGCCGCGCGCGGTCACGAGCCCGCTTCGCAGTCGGCCAGGAACTTCAGGACCCGCGTGTTGACCTCGGCCGCGGATTCCCCGGCGATGGCGTGGGTCGCCGACGGCCACAGTTCGACCTGTCCCCGCGGCAGAAGCTCACGGGCGCGGGCGGCCGCGCGGTCCGGGTCGTGGATGACGCTGCGCCCGGCGATCAGGGCCAGCACGGGCATCCGCAGCGAGCGCAACTGCTCGTCGGTGAACAACTTCGGCGACGGCAGGGCGATGCGGTAGGTCCGCATTCCCTCGTCGATCACCCGCGCGACCGGATCCGTGGCGTCGACCTCCGCGCCGCCGGAGATCCAGTTGAGGAACGACGGCCGGGCCCAGCGGTTGACGACGGGGATCGCGGTGAGGGTGGCGCGGACGACGAGTCCCGGGGTCAGTCCGCCGAAGGTCAGCACGGGGTCGATCACGGTGAGCGACCTCAGCCGTTCCGGCGCCCGCACCGCGAGGTTGGCGGCGAGCCAGCCACCGAACGAATACCCGATCAGGTGCACCGACGGCAGGTCGAGCTCCGCGAGCACCGTGGTCAGCCATGCGGCCTGATCCGCGCCGTCGCGGATCGGGACGGTCTGTTCGCTGCGGCCCGGCTCACCGATGAGGTCCACCGCGTAGACCTCGCCGTGCCCGAGCAGCGCCTTGAGGTTGGGCTCCCACATCACCGCGGTGCCCGCGCGACCGGGCAGTAGCACGATCGGTGTCCCGCCCGGTTCCCCGAACCGGTACACGCGCGCCACCCCGAACGCCGTCTGGATGTCGTGCACACCGGCCGGCGCGGGCAAGGCCGCCAAACCTCGGTCATAGACGGCCTCGTACTCGGCTCGCGCCGCCAACGAGGCGAAACCGCCCACCTTCATTCGCACCCCTCCTCTTTACGGTACGATCGGATTGTAAACAGTCGGTGAGAAGTTTGCAATCCGATCGGACTGCCAAAAGGAGGAGTGGGTGCCCAAGCGAGTCGATCACGAGGACCGGCGGCGGCAGATCGCCGCGGCCGTTCGCCGCATCGCGGCCGACCGGGGACTCGAAGGGGTCAGCCTGAACGAAGTCGCGGCCGAAGCCGGTATCTCGAAAGGCTTCGTCCAGCATTACTTCGCGTCACGGGACGACATGCTGCGCTTCGCGGCGACCACCCTGCGAGGCGGGATCGAGGAGCGCATCGCCACCCCATTTCGTGTCCGCGACCTGCTCGTCGCCTTGCTCCCCCTCGACGACGCCGGGCGGGACGACGCGCTGGTCGCCAACGCCTTCCTGGTGCGCGCGCTCAAGGATCCGGAGATCGCGGGTCACTTCCGGACGGGCCACGGACTGCTTCGCGACGCGGTGGCGGCCCTGATCGCCGCTGCCCAAGCGGACGGCGATCTCGCCCGGTCCGTCGACCCGGCCGCCGAAGCCGCCCTTCTGCTGGCGCTGGTCGCCGGTCTCGGTGATGCGGTGCTGCTCGGCTACCAGTCCGGCAATGAAGCGATCGCCCTGATCGATCTGCATCTGTCGAGGATCGCCGCCTGACCTTCACACCTTCCCAAGTACGTGAAGGCCCCCTTCACTGCGTCTAGCGCAAGGAAGGGGGCCTTCATGTACTTCAAGCCACTTACGGGCGCGCAGGCCTCTTCGCGGGCTCACAGCACCCGACCGCACAAGGCGCCCCGTTGATCGTGCACCCGGCCGCCGGGAACGACGACAGCTTCCGCGCCGGCGCCCCGTCGATGTGCTCCCGGATCAGCTCCACGACGAGCTCCGCGAACCGCGGATCGGTGTCCGGAGTCGCGGCCCGCGCGAAGCCCATACCGTGCTCCGCGGCCCGCTCGGCGGCCTCGTTGTCGAGGTCCCAGATCACCTCGAGGTGGTCGGACACGAACCCGACCGGGCAGACGACCACCGACGTGACGCCTTCCGCGTGCAGCGCGTCGATGTGGTCGACGATGTCCGGCTCCAGCCACGGCACCTGCGGCGGGCCGGAGCGCGACTGCCAGACGACGTCGTAGGTCTCGATCCCCGCTTCGGCCGCGACGAGCCGGGCCGCTTCGGCGATCTGGCGCGAGTAACGCCGTCCGCCTTCCGAAGGCGGGCCGGACGCCTTGTCGGCGGACTCGGGCACCGAGTGCGCGCAGAACACCGTCCTGGTCCCGGGCTGGTTCCCCAGCTTCGCGTGCGCGGCCCGGACGGCGTCGGCGAAGGCGGCGATGAACAGCGGGTGATCGAAGAACTGCCGCAGCTTCACCAGTTCCGGCGCACCGTCGCCAACCGACGCGCGGGCACGCTCGATGTCCTCGTCGTACTGGCGGCAGGCGGAATAGCCGCCGTACGCGCTCGTCGGGAAGACCAGGACGCGCTGAGCACCCGCCTCGGTGATTTCGGCCAGGGTGTCCTCGACCATCGGCCGCCAGTTGCGGTTGCCGAAGTGGACGGGCAGATCGATCCCGGCCGCCGCGAGTCGCTTCTCGACCGCGGAGATCGCGTCCCGGTTCAGCCGGTTGATCGGCGACACCCCGCCGAAGTGCTGGTAGTGCTCGGAGACCTCGAGCAGCCGTTCCCGGGGGACCCCCCGGCCCCGCGTGACGTTCTCCAGGAACGGCATCACCTCGTCGGGTCCCTCGGGACCACCGAACGAAAGCCAAAGCAGCGCGTCGTAACCCACCCCGCCATCTTGCCGTTGTGGCGCCCCGCACGCTGACCCGGCCCGTTTTGAACCGACCGATCCAAAACCTGGTACGGCCGCTTCCATGGCCAGGCCGAAGGAATTCGACGAGCGCGCCGCGGTCGGGCGCGCCATGGACGCGTTCTGGGCACGCGGTTACGAGGGCACGTCGACGCAGGCCCTCTGCGAAGCCACCGGTTTGGGCCGCAGCAGCATCTACAACACCTTCACCAGCAAGCACGCCTTGTTCATGCGCGCGCTCGACCACTACGCCGAACGCGGGATCACGGCCAGGACCGCCTTGCTGGAGGAATCCGGGACCGGCGTCGAGCGGTTCCGCGCCCTGTTCGCGTACACGATCGACGAGGAAGTCGAGCATCCCGGCCGGGGCTGCCTCGTGGTCAACACGGTGGCGGAGTTCGGCGAGCGCGATCCCGAGATCAAGGCGCGGATCGACGCCGACACCCGGCGGCACATCGCCCTTCTTTCGGCCTGCGCCAAGGAAGGGCAGCTGGACGGGACGATCGACGGCGGTCGCGAGCCCGGCGCCGTCGCCGAGTTCGCGCACAGCACCGTCGCCGGGCTCAGGCTGATGTCCCGGCGCGGCGCCGGACGAGCGGCCATGGAGGCCGTCGCGGCCATTGCCCTGGATGCGATCGCCGCGAAGTAGATCGAACGAACCCTGTGCGCAACGCTGCCCACATTTTGGACCGAACGATACAAAACTGGAGGGATTTCCCGTGCCTTTGGCGGTCTGCGTACTCGGGCTGAGCGTGTTCGCGCTCGGCACCTCCGAGTTCATGATCACCGGCCTGCTCCCCGGGATGGCGGCCGATCTGAACGTCGGCATCCCGGAGGCCGGGCTGCTCATCTCGGCCTTCGCGATCGGCATGGTCGTCGGCGCTCCCCTGCTCGCGATCGCGACACTGAGGGTGCCGAGGCGCGCCACCCTGATGGCCCTGCTCGTCGTCTTCGGGCTCTCGCACGTCGTCGGCGCGCTGGGCTCGGGGTACGCCCTGCTCTTCGCGACGCGCGTCGTCAGCGCCGTCGCGTGCGCCGGATTCTGGGCGGTCGCGGCGGCCACCGCGGTCGCGCTCGTCCCGGTCGAGCGCCGCGGCCGCGCGCTGGCCATCCTGGTCGGCGGCCTCACCGTCGCGAACATCGCCGGCGTCCCCGCCGGGACCTTCCTCGGCCAGCACGCGGGCTGGCGGGCGGCGTTCTGGGCGGTCACGGCGCTGACCGTGATCGCGCTGATCGGGGTCTTCGCCCTGGTCCCGGAGACCCAGAACGGTGAGGACAAGACCGACGTCGCGACCGAACTGCGGCTCTACCGGGGCGGCCGCTTCTGGCTGGCGCTCGGCGTGATCGCGCTCGCGCAGGCGATGATCTTCGCGACCTTCAGCTATCTCGCGCCCCTGCTGACCGAGGTCGCCGGGCTGCCGGAAAGCTGGGTGCCGGGCGTGCTCTCCCTGTTCGGGCTCGGCGCGCTGATCGGGATCACCGCCGGCGGCAGGCTCGCCGACGCGAGGCCCTTCGCGACCCTCTACGGCGGCCTAGCCGTAGCCCTGCTCGCTCTGGTGCTGCTCGCGGTCTCCGGTCCGGCGACGCCGGTCGCGATCTTCGCCGTCTTCCTGTTCGGCGTCGCCGGGTTCGGGGTCAATCCCGCCCTGAACGTCCGCGCCTTCGCCGTGGCGGGCAACGCGCCCACGCTCGTCGGCGCGAGCACGACCGCCGCGTTCAACGTCGGCAACACCGTCGGCCCGTGGCTCGGCGGCGAGTCGATCGACGCCGGACTCGGCTACCCGAGCGTGGCGTGGGTGAGCGTCGGGCTCGGGGTCGCCACCGTCGTCGCACTCACCTTCGCCGCCGGTGTCCAGCGCACCGACGACACCCGGCTGCTCCGCGAACCCGTTACCCAGTAAGGAGAATCATGTCCGAACGCACCAAGGCCACCCTCGACGAGTTCTTCCGCCGAATGTCCACAGGAGACACTGACGGCGCCACGGAACTCTTCGCCGACAGCGTCGCGTGGGACATCCCCGGCGCGACGGATCTGGTCCCGTGGATCGGCCCGCGCCGGAACCGGGCGGAAATCCGTGAGTTCTACGACCTGCTCGACAAGGGCCTGATCAAGGACCGGTTCGACGTCGAACGCGTCTTCGTCGACGGGCCGCACGCGGTCGCGGTCGGCCGCCTGCGCTCGACGATCCGCAGCACCGGCAAGGTGATCCAGACGGCCTTCAGCCTCGAGTTCGAAGTGGACGACGACGGCCGGATCACCAAGTACCTGATGCTCGAGGACTCCTGGCACGTCGCGAACGCCGTCCAGCCCTGAGGTACATGAAGGCCCCCATCCTTGCGTCAGGCGCAAGGATGGGGGCCCTCATGTACTCGCGAACTCAGATGCCGAGGGCGTGCACTCCGCCGTCGACCATGATCATCGAGCCGGTGGTGGCGGGCAGCCAGTCCGACAGGACGGCGCAGACGGATTTCGCCGTCGGGTCCGGGTCGGAGCTGTCCCAGCCGAGCGGCGCGCGGTCGCCCCAGCCCTCCTCCAGCTCGGAGAAGCCCGGGATCGACTTCGCGGCCATGGTCTTCATCGGACCGGCGCTGACCAGGTTGACCCGGATCCCCTTCGGCCCGAGGTCGCGCGCCAGGTACCGGTTCACCGACTCCAGCGCCGCCTTCGCCACGCCCATCCAGTTGTAGACGGGCCACGCGACGCGCGCGTCGAAGTCCATGCCGACGATCGACGAACCGCGCGAGAGCAGCGGCAGCGTCGCGACGGCCAGGGCCTTGAAGGAGAACGCCGAGACGTCGACGGCCACCTTCACGTCCTCGCCCGGGGCGTCCAGGAACGGCGCGCCGAGGCAGGACTGCGGGGCGAACCCGATCGAGTGCAGCACGCCGTCGAGCCCGTCGACGTGCTCACGCACGCGGTCGGCGAGCGAGTCGAGGTGCTCCTGGTTGGTGACGTCCAGCTCCAGCACCGGCGCCGGCTCGGGGAGCCGCTTGGCGATGCGCTCGACGAGCGACAGCCTGCCGAAGCCGGTGAGCACGACCTTCGCGCCCTCCTGCTGCGCGATCTTGGCCGCGTGGAACGCGAGCGAGGCGTCGGTGATGACGCCGGTGATCAGCAGGCGCTTGCCTTCGAGCAGTCCTGGCACGGGACCTCCAGTCCGGAGTGGTTTGCGATCGGTACGGGAAAACGGGGACGTCAGTGGCCCATGCCGAGGCCGCCGTCGACCGGCAGCACCGCACCGTTGACGTAACCCGCCTCTTCGGAGGCGAGGTAGCGGACGGCGGCGGCGATCTCCGACGGCTCGGCGTACCGGCCGGAGGGAACCTGGGCGAGGATCTCCTTCTTGCGGTCCTCGCCGAGCTCGTCGGTCATGTCCGTGGCGACGAAGCCCGGCGCGATGACGTTCGAGGTGATGTTGCGCGAGCCCAGCTCACGCGCGAGCGAGCGGGCGAGACCGACGAGGCCCGCCTTGCTGGCCGCGTAGTTGACCTGACCGGCCGAACCGGTGAGGCCCACGACGGACGAGATGAAGATGTAGCGGCCCCACTTGCCCCGCAGCATGCCGCGGGAAGCGCGCTTGGCGACCCGGTACGCGCCGGTGAGGTTGGCGTCGACCACGCGGGTGAACTGCTCCTCGCTCATGCGCATGAGGAGGGTGTCGTCGGTCATCCCGGCGTTCGCGACGAGGACCTCGACCGGGCCCTGGTGCTCCTCGACGAGCTTGAACGCGGCGTCGATCTGCTCGGCGTCCGTGACGTCGGCCTGCACCCCGAAGAGGCCTTCGGGCGCGCCGGAACCGCGGTGCGTGATCGCGACCTTGTGCCCCTGCGCCGCGAGGTCCTTCGCGATCGCCAAACCGATGCCGCGGTTGCCGCCGGTGACCAGTACCGACCGTCCCACAGAGCTCTCCTCGCCTCGTCCTGTCGCGCTGACGGCACTGAGGTTATCGGCTCGCCAGGTTCACGCCGGAGCCGCGCCACCCCTACCTTCGGGTAACCGCGACCGTCCTAAGCGGATGTTAGGAACCGCGCCGAAACCTTGCCCGGCGGTCACGGATTGTTCACCGTGAGCCGGAACACAGGAGGTCAAAGATGACAACCCGGATCGGCGAAGCGTCGCCGCCCGTGAGCGAACGTCGAGTCGTCGGCAACGTGCTGCGCGGCTCGATCGGCAACCTGGTCGAGTGGTACGACTGGTACGCCTACGCCGCCTTCACCACGTACTTCGCGAAGTCCTTCTTCCCCACCAAGGACACGACGGCGGCCTTCCTCGGCACCGCGGCGGTGTTCGCGGTCGGCTTCCTCATGCGGCCGCTCGGCGGCTGGATGCTGGGCCGGTTCGCCGATCGCTTCGGGCGACGAAGCGCACTCGTGCTTTCCGTCACGTTGATGGCGACGGGGTCGCTGATGATCGCCGTGACGCCGACCTACGCCACGATCGGGATCGCCGCGCCGATCCTGCTGCTGGTGGCCCGGCTCATCCAAGGACTCTCGGTCGGCGGCGAATATTCGACCTCCGCGACCTATCTGTCCGAAGTGGCCACTCCGGGCAAACGCGGCTTCTACTCCAGCTTCCAGTACGTGACGCTGTACGGCGGTCAGCTGCTGGCGCTGGGTCTCCAGCTGCTCCTGCAGGCCGTGCTGACCGAGCAGCAGCTGACCTCGTGGGGCTGGCGGATCGCCTTCGTCGTCGGCGCGCTCGCCGCGGTCGTGGTGATGATCCTGCGCCGCGGGATGGACGAGTCGGCCAGTTTCGAGGAGACCAAGGCCTCCGGCACCGGCAAGGACGCGGGCGACAAGGGCACCCTGCGCGCGCTGATCAAGTACCCCAAGGAGATCGCGCTCGTCGTCGGCCTCACGCTCGGCGGCACGGTGTCGTTCTACACCTTCGCCACCTACAGCCAGAAGTTCATGGAGAACACCGCGGGCATCCCGCGCCGGACGGTCACGCTGATCCTGTTCTGCGCGATCCTCGTCGCCGCGATCCTGCAGCCGTTCGCGGGCAAGCTCTCCGACCGCATCGGCCGCCGTCCGCTGCTGATGTTCTTCGGGATCGCCGGCACGCTGCTGACCGTCCCGATCATGACGCTGATGGGCGGGACGAAGCAGCCGGTGCTCGCCTTCCTGCTGATGCTGGCCGGGCTGGTGATCGTCACCGGGTACACCTCGATCAACGCGATCGTGAAGGCCGAGCTGTTCCCGACGAAGATCCGCGCGATCGGCGTCGGTCTCCCCTACGCGCTCACCGTGGCGATCTTCGGTGGCACCGCCGAGCTCATCGCGCAGGCGCTGAAGGGCGCGGGCCACGAATCGGTGTTCTTCTACTACGTCGCGGGCTGTGTCCTGGTGTCGCTGATCGTGTACGGCACAATGCGGGAAACCTCGAAGACCTCGGAGCTGGAGAAGAAGCGGCCCGAGTCCGAGCTCGTGTCCGGCCGCGAAGGCTAGGCGGGAAGGTGTGGCCGTGCGGGTGCTGCTCGTCGAGGACGACGCCGGTGTCGCCGACGCGCTCGCCGAAGCGCTGCAGTCACGCGGCCACACCGTCTCCCACGCGATCCGCGGCAGCGACGCGCTGCACCGGCATCGCGCCGCCGACGTGATCCTGCTGGATCTCAACCTGCCCGACATGCACGGGCTCGACGTGCTCAGGAAGGTCCGTCAGGTGTCGCCGGTACCGGTTCTCGTGCTCACCGCGAGCGGGGACGAGCGGTCCGTGGTGCGCGGGCTGCGGCTCGGCGCCGACGACTACCTGACCAAACCCGTCCGCCTCGCCGAACTGCTGGCGAGGATGGACGCGGTCGTCCGTCGTGCCTCCGTCTCCGCGGCACCGCAGGACGGTGTCGTGCGTGTCGAGGACGTCGAGATCGACCTCGGCGCGCGGCGAGTGCTGGTCGACGGGCACGACATCGGGCTCACCGCCAAGGAGTTCGCCGTCCTGGCGGTACTCGCCGCCCGGCCGGGCACCGCGGTGAGCCGCCAGCAGCTGATGGACGAGGTCTGGGGCGACGCGTACCTCGCCGTCTCCCGTTCGCTCGACGTGCACCTGACCCAGCTGCGCGCGAAGCTCGACCGGCCGGGACTGCTGACCACCATCCGGGGTTTCGGCTACCGGCTCGGCCGGGGCTGACCGGTGCGCACCCGGCTGCTGGTCGTCCTCGTGGCCCTCGCGCTGACGGTGGTCGCCGCGTTCGCGATCCCGCTGTTCGGGTCGACGGCCGCACAGCGCACGCAGCAGCTCGTGATCGCCCGCAACGCCGACGTCGACCGGTTCGTCGTCCTCGCCCAGCAGGCGGTCGACGCCGCCGACCCGACCGCGCTGGCGGTCGACGCCGCGCGGTATTCGTCGTTATACGGCGAAGCGGTCGTGGTGGTCGACGCGCGCGGCGTGCCGCTGGTCGAAACCGGCGGGATGACCGCCGCGGAACCGGTGGTCCGCTCGCTCGTCGAGGCGGCGCTGCGCAACCAGCCCGCGAAGGGACCGGAGCAGCTCAGCCCGTGGTCCGCTGATCCGGTCCATTTCGCCCGTCCGGTGGGCACCGGGACCCGGGTGGCCGGTGTGGTCGTGCTCCGCGCGTCGGTGACCACGGCGGCGGCCGACGTCGCCGCCCGCTGGGCCGCGATCGTCGCGGGCGCGGTGCTGGTCGCGGCGGTGTTCGTACTGCTCGCGGTCCTGCTGGCCCGCTGGATGGTGCGGCCGCTGCACGAACTGGAGACCGGCGTGCAGGCGGTGACCGAAGGACATCGCGCGCAGGTCCCCGAGCGGGCCGGGCCCCGGGAGCTGCGGTCGCTCGCGACGTCGTTCAACCGGATGTCCGACGCCGTAGTCGAGTCGGCCGAACAGCAGCGGCGGCTGGTCGCGGACGCGTCGCATCAGCTGCGGAATCCCATGGCCGCCTTGCGGTTGCGGGTGGATTCGCTCGCCGCGCAGGTCGACGGCGACGGCCAGCGGGCCTACCGGGCGACCGTCGCGGAGGTCGAGCGCCTGGAATCCCTGCTGGACGGGCTGCTCGCACTGGCGCTCGCCGAAAGCGCCGCGACCCGGCTCGCCGCGGGCGAATCCGGTGACGAACCCTGCGATCTCCCCGCCGTCCTGGCGGAACGGGTCGACGCGTGGCGCCCCTCGGCCGAAGACGCGGGAGTGGGCCTCGCGGCGTCGGAAGGCCACGACGAGCCGGTGCCCGTGCGGTGCGAGGAAAGCGAACTGGCCCAAGTGCTGGATGTCCTGCTGGACAACGCGGTGCACTACGCGGGACGCGGCGCCACGATCACCACCGGCTACGAAACCGGCGACACGACGGCGACGCTCTTCGTGTCCGACAACGGTCCTGGACTGTCCGAAGAGGACAGAGAACGCGCGACCGAACGCTTCTGGCGTGCCGGTGGCGACGGCGCCCCGCGCGGTACGGGTCTCGGCCTCGCGATCGCGAGCCAGCACGTGCTCGCCAGGGGCGGGAAACTCGAACTGCGCGAGGCGGAACCGCACGGCCTCGAAGTCCGCGTCGAACTCCCTCTAGCGGCAGGGGAAAAGCCATGACCGTCACCAGGCGCACCGCACTCCTCGCCGGGCTCGCGCCACTCGCGGGCTGTTCGACCGCGGGCTACCGGGGCCCGGAGCGAGAGGTCGTCATCGCGGCAGGCGAGAACGGCGGGTTCTATCTGGCCTTCGCGGAACTCCTGGCCCAGCAGCTGAACCGGGCGGAACCACGGCTGCGGGCGAGCGCCGTCGCCACCGAGGCAAGTGTCGAGAACCTGCGTCGGCTACGGGACGGCAGGGCAGATCTCGGGCTCGTCCTCGGAGACGTCGCCGAGTCCGCTTTCCTCGGCGCGGAGCCGTTCTCCGTCCCGATCGCTTTCTCGGCCATCGGCCGCGTCTACGAGAATTACCACCAGCTCGTCGTCCGGGTGGACGGCGGTGTGCGGTCGCTCGCCGACCTGTCCGGGCGGCCGGTGGCGATGGGCGCGAGCGGATCCGGCGTCGCGGTGTTCAGCTCGCGCCTGTTCGCCCGTGCCGGGGTGCCCGTGAAGGCGAGGAACCTGCTCCTGGGCGAAGCGATCAACGCGCTGGCCGCGCACGAGGTCGACGCGCTGCTCTGGTCCGGCGGGATCCCGACCCCCGCGCTCACCGAACTGAACCGCACCACCCCGATCACGCTCCTCCCGCTCGACGGTCACCTTCCCGCCCTGCGTGCCGGCTACGGCCCCGTGTACGACCAGGTCCACGTCCCGGCGCAGGCCTACCAGGGTGTCGGCGAGCTGCGGACGATCGGCGTCGCGAACCTGCTGCTGGCCGCTCCGTCACTGCCCGACGACGTCGCGGCCGCGGTGGCGCGCGTACTGGCCGGGCACGCCGCCGACCTCGTCCCCGCGGCCGCGGTGGGAACGCAGTTCCTCGACGTCCGGACGCTGATCGGCACGGGAAAGGTCCCGCTGCATCCCGGAGCCGCTTCGGCCTACCGTGCCCTGCACGGGTGATCACGGCTCCATCTCAAGAGGGATGCGCGTCGCACCCGGGCGCTGCCAGGGTCGGAAACAGGCGGCCACCAGGCCGCTCCGATCCGAAAGGACTCCAGCAGTGGGCGGATTCATGCGGTCGTCGCAACATGGCCGACATAGGACAGTGTCATCGAGACACACCAGGGTGGTGCGGGGTTCGGCGCTGATCGCGGGCCTCGCGCTCGCGGGCGGGCTCGCCACGGCGGCCCCCGCCGTCGCGGCCGACCAGGCCAAGCTCACCGCACCGGCCCTCATCGGCCCCTACGACGTCGGCACCACCGACCTCCACCTCGTCGACCCGTCCCGCCCCGATCCATGGAAACCGGAGCGGCGACGGGAGCTCATGGTCACCGTCACCTATCCGGCGGACCGGTTCGCCGACGGCCCGCGAGCGCCGTGGCTCGCGCCCGGGGTGGGCTCCGTCCTCGACCAGGTGCTGGCGAGCGAGGACTACCTCGGTCTGCCGGCGGGCTCCATCGACTGGGCCTCGGCGAAGCGGCGGGCCGAACTCGGCGTGCCCGTCGCGCATGGCGCGCCGAAGCCCGTCACGCTCTTCTCCCCGGGCTTCGGCGGCCCTCGTGAGACGTACACGGCGATCGTCGACGACCTGGCCAGCCGTGGTTACGTGGTCGTCTCGCTTTCGCACACCTACGAGAGCGCCGCGGTCGAGTTCCCTGGCGGAAGGCTCGAAACGGCCGTCTCGGGCGAAGGTCCCGAGTTCATGAAGAAGGCGCTCGACGCCCGCGTCGCCGACAGCCGGTTCGTCCTCGACCAGCTGGCGAAGATCACCCGCGGGCAGAACCCGGACGCGGAGAACCGGCCGCTCCCCCGCGGGCTCGGCTGGTCGCTCGACCTGTCGCGGGTCGGCGCCTACGGCCATTCCTATGGCGGGTTCACCGCGGGCGAGACAATGGTCCACGACCGGCGTGTCGATGCCGGGATCAACCTCGACGGCGCGATGGCGAGCGCGATCGGCTACCCGCCGGGCAGCGTCTACGTGCCCGGAGAGGTCACCAAACGCGGCCTCGACCGGCCGTTCATGCTGATGGGCGCCGAGGGCACCGACGAGACCGGCAAACCGCTCGAACACACGCACCGGCACCCCGAATTCGACCGCAGCTGGGCGGATTTCTGGGCCAACCAGCGGGGCTGGAAGCGTGATCTGTACTTGCGCGGCGGCAGCACGCACATGGCCTACAGCGATCTGCAGGTCGTCGTGCCACAGCTCGGTTCGCGCGTGACGCCGGAGAAGCGGGAGGCGGTCATCGGCACCATCGATCCCCGCCGTTCCGTGGCCGCGCAGCGGGACTACATCGGCGCGTTCTTCGATCTGCATCTGAAGGGCCGGGACCGGCACCTGCTCGACGGCGAGTCGCCGCGTCATCCGAATATCGATTTCATCGACTAGGGAGCTGTGCCACGCTCCGGGAAGGCGGCCGTCCGGTCGTCTTCCCGGAGCGAAAGGGCTCTTTCAGTGTCATCGGGGCACACCTCGGGCTCGGCCGGCTCGCTCTCGGCGGCCCCCGTCGAGCTCACCATCCCCGCGCCTGCCGGTGGCCTGACGATCGGCACCACCGAACTCCATCTGGTCGACACCTCCCGGCCCGATCCTTGGAAACCGGATCGCCCGAGAGAACTCATGGCCACCGTGACCTACCCCGCGGATCGCCACGACGGCCCGCGGGCGCGCTGGCTCACCGACGGTATGGCCGCCGCGCTGGGCGACCGGCCCGACGGCCTTGCCGGCCTCGGCATCCCGCCGGGAGCAGTGGACTGGACCTCCGCGCGGCGGCACGCCCGTACCGGGGCCCCGGCGAACGCGGAGGACGGTCCGTACCCGGTCGTCGTGTTCTCACCGGGCTTCTCCATGCCGAAGGAGTTCGCCTCCGCCCTCACGGACGATCTCGCGAGTCGCGGATATGCCGTCGTCTCGCTTTCGCACACCTACGAAGCCTCGGCCGTCGAGTTCCCCGGCGGCAGGATCGAGCAGGCCCCGACGCGGGAAGTGAATCCCGGGACCATGAAGACGGCCGTCGACGCGCGAGTGGCGGACAGCCGATTCGTCCTCGACCGGCTGCCCCTCCTGGCCCGCGACACCGAGCGTCACGTGCTTCCCCAGGGACTCGGCCGTTCGCTCGACATGTCCCGCGTCGGGATGTTCGGGCACTCCTACGGCGGTTTCACCGCGGCCGAGACGATGTACCGGGACGATCGCGTCTCCGCCGGGATCAACCTCGACGGGGTGCTCGCCAGCGCGTTCGGCTTCCCGGAAGGCACTCCGTACGTTCCCGGCGAGGCGGTGAAGCACGGGCTGGACCGGCCGTTCCTGCTGATGGGCTCGGAACTCACCGACCCGGTCACCGGCGACGTCGACCGGCACTCCCACACGGATCCCTACGATCGCAGCTGGGCCGAGTTCTGGACGAACCATCGAGGCTGGAAGCGTGACCTGTTGCTCCGAGGGAGTGCTCACCTGGGCTACAGCGACCTGCAGGCCGTGGTGCCTCAGCTGTCTTCGCTGATCGAGCCGGCCAGGACGCGGGAGCTCGTCGGCACCATCGATCCGCGTCGATCCGTGGCAGCGCAACGGGACTACGTCGGCGCGTTCTTCGATCTGCACCTTCGTGGACGCGACCGGCGCCTGTTCGAGCACGAGTCGCCGCACCGCCCCGAGGTCCGGTTCACCGACTGATCTTCACGTAGGTTGGAACCGTGACAGTGCCACGGAAACCGATCGTCGAGATGCCGCTGCGCGTGCGCTACCACGAATGCGACGGGCAGGGCATCGTGTTCAACGCGCACTACCTCGCCTACGTGGACATGGCGATGTTCGAGGCGGAGAAGGCCCTCTTCGGCTCCCACCAGGAGGCGCTGGCCGCCGGTGTCGACGTCGTCGTCGCCGAATCGAATCTCCGCTACCGCGCGCCTTGCCGTTACGACGACGAACTGGTCGTCGCCGTGTACCTGAACCACCTCGGCACGACGTCGCTGATCATCGACTTCGAGATCACTCGCGACGGCCGGCTGTGCGCGGAAGTCAAGACCCGCTACGTCTTCGTCGACCCGTCGACGCTCACGAAGGCGGCGCCGCCCGCGGCGGTACGCGAGGCGTACGCCGCCTTCGTGCCCGCTCAGGCGGACTGAACGCCGGGCCGCCGGTCTTCGACGACGTAACTGGCCCGCGTGCTGATCGGCGCTCCGGGGGTGTTGACGAACGGAACCACCCGGAAGTCGCTCCGCCAGCGCTGCCGGTTGACGTTCACCCGGACGTAGCCCCGCTGGCTGTTGAAGAACTTCATGTGCGGGTTGGCCTTCAGCAGAGTCTCACCACCGGGCGTCATGTCCGCGCCGTTGCCGCCGCTGGTGATCGACGTCCCGACGAACTCGCTCGCCACGGTGGGTGAGCCGGGGTCGTTGAAGTCGCGCTTGAGGTCCCAGGCGTAGTTCTGGTGCCTGTCGCCGGTGATGACCACCAGGTTCCGCACCCCGCGGTCCTGCGCCGCGGCCAGCACGCGGTCGCGGTCGGCGACATAGCCGTCCCACGGGTCGAGGTAGACGTTCGTCGCCTCGCCCGCGTCGGTGTCGGTCTGGCCCATCGGCGCCTGGTTGCCGAGGATCTGCCACCGCGCGCGGGACCGCGAGAACCCGTCGAGCAGCCACTGCCGCTGCTCCGAACCGAGCAGGGTGCGGTTCTCGTCGAACCGCTCGGTGCAGTTCGCCGACTGGCCGTCGCCGCACGGCTGGTCGTCGCGGTACTGGCGGGTGTCGAGCATGGTGAAATCGGCCAGCGTGCCGTAGCTGAGCCGCCGGTGAAGCCGCGCGTCCGGCCCCTTCGGCAGCTGGGCGATGCGGTACGGCAGGTGCTCGTACATCGCCTGGAACGCCTCGGCCCGCCGCTGCCGGAACACCGCGCGGTCCTGGTCCGGTTCCTTGTCGATCTGCGAGATGTCGCCGGCCCAGTTGTTCTCGACCTCGTGGTCGTCGTTGACGTGGATCCACGGGAAGGCGGCGTGCGCGGCCATCAACGGCGCTTCGGACTTGTAGAGCGCGTACTGGAGCCGGTAGCGGGCCAGGTCGAAGGTCTCGCCCTTGAACTGCGATCCCACCGGCGTCCCGCGGCCGACCCCCGTGACACCGCTTTCGTAGAGGTAGTCGCCCAGGTGCACGACCAGGTCGAGGTCCTCGGCCGCCATGTGGTCGTACGCGGTGAAGTGCCCTGCCTCCCAGTTCTGGCACGACGCGAACGCGAAGTTCAGCTCACGCGGCGACGACCAGGCGACCGGCGCCGTCCGGGTGCGCCCGACCGGCGAGATCACGCCGCCCGTGCGGAAGCGGTAGAAGTACTCGTGATCCGGCGCGAGACCGTGGACCTCGGGGTGCACGGAGTGACCGAGTTCGGGCGTGGCGACCACGGAGCCGCGGCGGACGACGGCGCGGAAACGCTCGTCGAGCGACACCTCGTACTCGACGCGGACCGGCGTGCGCGGCATACCGCCGAACCCGTCGGCCTCATAGGGCTTCGGCGCGAGCCTGGTCCAGAGCACGACGCCGCCAGGCAACGGGTCGCCCGAAGCGACACCGAGGGTGAACGGGTCGCCGGCACCGCGAGCGAGCGGCATCGCGCCGGCGGCGTTCCAGGCACCGGTCCCCAGCAGGACGGCGGCAGCGCCGGCGGAGCCATAACCGAGGAAGCGACGCCGCGACAGGGGGTGAGGGAGCGAAGGCATGTAAGCCCTCCTGTGGTGGGATGGTCACGGGCGGGCCTCATGCTCGTCCGGCTTGATGGCCGCCCGGCCGCGCTCAGGCGAAGCGCCCGTGAACGAAAGACGATCAACCCTCGTGTTCCGCATCCTGTTCTACCGCCCCGAAATCCCGCCCAACACGGGTAACGCGATCCGCTTGACCGCGAACACCGGCTGCGAGCTCCACCTGGTGGAGCCGCTCGGTTTCACACTGGAGGACAAGCAGTTGCGGCGCGCCGGGCTCGACTACCACGACCTCGCGCGCGTCCACGTCCACGCGGATCTCGACGCGGCGTGGGCGGCTTTGCTGCCCGCCCGGGTCTACGCGTTCAGCGCCTCGGCGACGCGGCTGCACACCGACGTCGCGTACGAGCCCGGCGACGTCCTGATGTTCGGGCCGGAGTCGGCGGGGCTGCCCGCCGAGATCCAGGAGTCCCCGCAGGTGACGGACCGGGTGCGGCTGCCGATGCTGCCGTCGAGCCGGTCGCTGAACCTTTCGAACACCGCTGCGATCAGCGTGTACGAGGCTTGGCGGCAGAACGGCTTCGCGACCCCGTAGCCGCCCGGATGTCATGAAAGGGCCGTTCAGGACATCTTTTGTCCTGAACGACCCTTTCATGACACGTCGCGAGACGGCTAGGGCAGGCGCTGCCCCAGGAAGAGCGAAGCCGCGGCCCCGATCATCAGCACCAAAGTCCCGAGGATGACCCAAGGACGACTCGCGTCGGCATCCTTGAGCTCGTACCCGATCTGCTCGCCGAGGTCGTCGTACACGCGTTTCAGCTCGTCCGCGCTCGCCGCCTTGTAGAAGTCACCGCCCGAAAGCCGCGCGATCTCCTCCAGCGATTCGTCGTCGACCTTCACGTCCTGCGGTTTGCCGTCGATGTCGACCGAACCGTGCGTGGTGCCGAACGAGATCGACGAGATCGGCACCTGCGCCTGCTTCGCCGCCTGCGCGGCCGTGTAGCCGCCACGCGGGGCGTACAGGTCGTCCGGGACGGTCTGCTTGCCGTCACTCATCAGGACGATCCGGGCGGGCGGCGGTCCTTCCGCGCCACCGACGATCGCCGAGAAGCTCTCGATCGACTGCAACGCGGCGAAGATCCCTTCACCGGTGGCCGTCGACTGCGCCAGCTTCAGGTTGTCGATCGCCTTCACCACGCCACCGCGATCGGTGGTCGGCGCGACCAGCACGGTCGCCGTCCCCGCGAAGGAGATCAGCCCGAGGTTCACGCCCGGAGTCATGTTCTGCGCGAACGACCGCGCCGACTCCTGCGCCGCTTTCAGCCGGGTCGGGGCGACGTCGGTCGCCTCCATCGACAGCGAGGTGTCGATCACCAGCATCACGGTGGCCCGGTTGCGGGGCACCTTCTGCTCGGCCGTCGGCCCGGCGAGCGCGACGGTGAGTACCAGCAGCGAGAGCACGATCAGGATCGCGGGAACGTGCCGCACCCAGCCCTGGCTCTTCGGCGCGACCTTCTCCAGCAGTTCCAGGTTGGCGAACCGCATGGTGCGCTTGCGCCGCGCGCGCTGGGACAGCACGTAGCCCACGACCACCCCGGCGACCGCCAGCAGCAGCAGGAACCACCACGGCGACGCGAATCCGGTGAGGCTCACGCGACACCACCGGACCAGCGGCGCTTGCGGGCCACCACGAACCGGACCATGTCGGCGATCCAGTCCGAATCGGTGCGCAGCACCAGATGCGCGGCACCGGCCCGGCGCAGCGCGGCCGCGACCTCCTGCCGGTGTGCGTGCGCCGCGGCGCCGAATTCCTTGCGCAGCAAGGCCGAAGCGTGCACTTCGCGCTGTTTCCCTGTCTCCGGGTCGGCCAGCACGACGGTGCCCACGTCGGGCAGGTCGATGTCGCGCGGGTCGAGGACTTCGATGGCGATGAGGTCGTGGTGCCCGCCGAGCGCCCGCAACGGACGCTGCCATTCGGTGTCGCCGAGGAAGTCGGAGATCACGACGGCGAGCCCGCGACGGCGCGGCGGACGGCGCAGTTTCTCCAGTGCCGCCGCGAGATCCCCGCGGACACCTTCCTCGGCACGCGGGGTCTCGGCGATCTTGCGGACCAGCCCCCGCGCGTGCGGGAGCCCGCCGCGCGCCGGGATGCGCGTGATGCTGCCCGCCCCGTTGGAGACGAGCGCGCCGATCCGGTTGCCGCCACCGCCGGTCAGGTGCGCGACCGCGGCCGTCGCGCAGACGACCAGGTCGCGTTTCTCGCACAGCGCCGTACCGAAGTCGAGGCTCGCGGACACGTCCGCCACCAGCCACGTCTCCAGTTCGCGGTCGGCGACGGTCTCCCGGATATGCGGGCTCGTCGTGCGCGCGGTGACCGCCCAGTCCATCCGGCGGACGTCGTCACCGGGCTGGTACGGCCGGGCCTCCCCCGGTTCCGAACCGGGCCCCGGCACCAGGCCGAGATGGTTCCCCTGCAGCAGCCCGTCGAGACGGCGGCGCACGTCGAGTTCGAGCGTGCGCAGGCCCGCCTCCATCCGCTCCCCGCGGAGTACCGGCGGAGCCCAGGAAGGACGTTCGCCCTTCTCGTTCTTCACGCGAGTTCCTTACCTGACGGGTGCGCCGGCCGGGACCGGGCCGCCCTGCCCGGCGCCGCCCTGCGGACGGGCCGAGACCTGCGGCAGCGGCACGGTCTGCAGCACCCGCGTGATGATGTGGTCGATGGGGACGCCGTCGGCCAGCGCGTCGTAGGACAGCACGAGCCGGTGACGCAGCACGTCGGGAACGACGTCGACCACGTCCTGCGGCAGCACGTAGTCCCGCCCGCGGACCAGCGCCAGCGCGCGGGCCGCGGCGATGATGCCGAGGCTGGCACGCGGCGAAGCGCCGTAGGAAACCCAGCCCGCGACGTCGGCGAGGCCGTGCTCGTTCGGCGTACGGGTGGTGAGCACGAGGCGCACGACGTAGTCGACCAGCGCGTGGTGCACGAAGACCTGCGAAGCGACGTTCTGCAGCCGCACGAGCTCCGCCGGGCTGAGCACCTCTTGCGGGGTGGGCGGGGTGACACCCATCCGGTAGATGATCTCGCGCTCTTCCTCGGCCGTCGGGTACTCGACGACGATCTTGAACAGGAAGCGGTCACGCTGCGCCTCGGGCAGCGGGTACACACCCTCGTTCTCGATCGGGTTCTGCGTGGCGAGCACGAGGAACGGGTCGGGCATCGGGAAGGTCTGGCCGCCGATCGACACGTGCCGCTCGGCCATCACCTCCAGCATCGCCGACTGCACCTTGGCGGGCGCGCGGTTGATCTCGTCGGCGAGCACGAAGTTCGCCACCACCGGGCCGAGCTCGACGTCGAACCGCTCGGCGCCCTGCCGGTAGATCCGGGTGCCGAGGATGTCGGCGGGGACCAGGTCCGGGGTGAACTGCACACGCGAGAACGAGCCGCCGACCACTCGCGCGAAGGTCTCGACGGCGAGGGTCTTCGCGACACCGGGCACACCTTCGAGCAGGAGGTGTCCCCTGGCCAGCAGGCCGACCAGCATCCGCTCGACCAGCCTGTCCTGGCCGACGATGATCCGCTTGACCTCGAACACGGTCCGCTCCAGCAACTGGGCGTCCCGCGCCGGCGTTCCGGGCTGCTGCTGCGCGCCGTCGGCGTAGCCGGGCTCGGTCACTCGTGCCTCCTGTGTTCCCCGCTTGCGTTCTTGCGTCCGGATGTGACCGTAGTGGTCGGTGACACAGCCGTTCGTGACGGTAGCCAACCCGATCAGCGGTATGACGGCTGTGAAGGGGCCTCGCCGCGGAATTTCACCAGGTCGTCCCACGCCTGTTTCGGATGCATCGCCATCCGCTGGCGGACGACGGCGAGCCGGTGCAGGCCGGGCGTCAGCCGGTCGCCGGTCAGCGTGTCGTCGAAGACCTCCAGCACGGTCGCGCAGAACAGCACGAAACAGCCGCTGTGCCAGCGCAGATCGCTGATCGCGGCGGCGTCGGTGTCGCCGCCGGCCACCAGCCGTTCGGCGATCGCGGCCAGCGCTTCCGGCTCCTCCGTGCCCGGGATGCCGAGCAGTTCCGTGGTCAGCGCGACCAGTTCCGGCGAGCGGTCCAAGGTGGCCGCGGTGGCGATGAAGGCACGGGCCTTGCCCGCCAGCTCCCCCGTGACGAGGCTTCGCGCGACGATCTCCAAAGACGGCTGGTAGACCTCGTTCGCGAGATCGACCATCTCGGTGGCGCAGCGTTTGAGGTCGCGGGGCAGGCCTCCCGACAGGCAATGCGCCAGGTAGCAGAACTGTTCGGAGATCCCCCGCAGCCGCAAGGCGATCCAGAGCCTGCTTTCGTCCAAAGTGAACGGTTCGAGCCGCACCATCTCCGAGAACGCGCTGTCGAAGGCGTCCCGGACACCGAGCCCCCGCTGTTCGAAACCGAGGACGGCGTCGTCCGAAACGGACACGAAGAACAGGCACCCCGGAACGTCGAAGACACCCTTCACGTCGTTGATGAACTGGTGCGCCTTGTCGGGCTCGCCGATCTTGTCCAGTTCGTCGATCGCGATCACGACCCGGCCGGCGACCCGCTCCACGTCGAGCCGCCGAGCCGCCTCTTCGGCGAACTCGCGGAACTTGTCCACGACCTCCGGATGGGTGAGCTGCTGTTCCGCACGCTGAGTCGACCAGGTGCGACCGGCTTCCCCCTTCAGCGGCATGCTGAGCTTCCCGGACCACCCGGTCGTGTAGGTCTGCAGGAACCGGATCCGGTCGAGTTGCTGTTCGGTGAGGCGGCGGAAGCCCGCCAGGCGGATGTCCCGGCGGCGTGCGATCAGCAGCCGGACGACCGCGGCCCCGGCCACCACCACGCCGAACACCAGCCGCAGCAGGAACAGCGACACCACCCCGAGGGCGACGAGCTTCGCTGTGGACTGTCCCGTCCACACCTGCTGAGGCGTCACCCGCCCGTTCACGACATCGAGGGCGAGCGTCCAGAGGTCCGGCCACGGCGTCCCGCCCCACAGCAGCCAGACGGCCGACGCCGCCACTCCCCAGAACACCAGGAACGCCAACGCCTTCCGGAATGAGCGCCCGAGCATCCGCCGACGACGGAGCCGGCCGGACACCGTTCGCGAACCCTTCGAGATCTTCGCCAGCACCGCCTTGCAGAGCAACGCGTGCAGGTGCAGCACGAAGTCGCGGGCCTCGTACGCGGCGGGCGCGGAGGCGACCACGACCAGGGGCGCCGCCCGGTCCGACCGGCTCAGCAGGCCCTGTTCCAGCGAGCGGATCGACGTGGTCTTGCCGGTCCCCCGGTGCCCGGCGAGCGCGACGGCCACCGAGTCGGCCCGATCGACGATCCGCCGCAGCCGTTTCACCGCGGCCGTCCGCACGAGCCCCGCTTCCAGCTCCGCCGAGGCGTCCGGTTCCTCGAAGACGAGCTCCAGGCCCGAGCGGATCCGCCGGTGATCCCGCAGATGGTCCCGGAGCGCGGGCAGGACGATCTCGCGCAGCGCGAACTCCCACCGGTCGCCCAAGCCGACCATCTCCGGATGCGCCCACTCCTCGGTGCGCTGCCAGCCCTCGGTGACGAAGAGCCCGGGGATCCGGCGGCCGATGACCAGGACGGCCATCCCGATCACGCCGCCGAGTCCCAGCACGCCGACCAGCTGGAACGGCAACGGCATCGACGACCACGTCAGCTGCAGGATCCGGAGGTACCCGACGAGAAGCGCGCAGGTCACGAGCAACCAGCCCGCCTCACGGAAGGTCACCCGCCGGACTGGGAGGCGCCGGGGCCGTTCGAAGGTCACGTCCGCCCGTTCCCGCTCCATCCGGATCCGCGCGAGCGCGGTGACGTCGCCGAGCACGGCCGTGCGGGCGTCTTCGGCGCGAAGTCCCTCCCTGCGGAGTCCCGAAGCGATCTCAGGTTCGGAGAGCGCCTCGTCGAGCACGGCCTCCAACGCGAGCAGCGCGGACCACGTGTCGAAATCCTCGATGAAACCCTCGCCGTCGCGCAGGAGGTCCGACTCGTACTCGTCCGGATGCAGGTCGCTCACCGGCTCATGATGCCGAACCGCCCGCCCGCGTTCCCCGGCTTCGGTCAGGAAAACCGGTCCAGATCCTCCGGCGTGTCGATGTCGGCGCTCTCCCCGGGCTCTTCGGGCACGTCGACGATCTCCAGCCCGCCCAACGTCCGCCGAAGCGACGCGTTCTCCACCGTTTCCGGCAGGGCGTCGCGCAAGGCCTCCGCGCGCCAGGCGCCGAGCAGCCACTGCCGCTCCCCCGAGGCGTCGACCAGCACCGCCCCCGCGGCCCGGCCGAGCCCCGCCAGCAAGCGGTCCACAGTGGATTTCCGGACGCCGGCGAGATCACCGGCCAGCACCACGACGAGCTCCGTGCGCACCAGCGCGAGCCCGGCCGCCAGCGCGGCCACCGGACCCGTTCCCGGCGACGTTTCCCTGGTCCAGACGACGTCGCCGAATCCCGGCCGTTCCGGGCCGACGACGACCACCGGATCCGCGTCCGCGAGGGCCGTCAAAGCCCTGGCCAGCAACGGTTTCCCGCCGACGGGGAGCGCGGGTTTGTCCACACCGGACAGCCGGCGCGCGGCGCCGCCCGCCAGCACGATCCCCGCGTACGCCACACCTAGCCTCTACTTCTCGAAGCGCGCTTTCGGATTTCCGCAGCCGGGCCGCGGCATGGGGGAGCTACTCGCTCAGCCGTGTCAGCGGCCCGCCTCCGCAAATCCGAGGCCTCCGGCCGAAAAGAAACGCGCGCGCGTGCCCTCGCCCGACCTGCCGCCTTCAGTTCGGGAGACACGCTCTAGCCGATCAAGCGGGTCGCGTACGGCATGATGCCGCCGTACCGCACCGGCGCGATCCGGACCCGCAGGCCCGACTGCGGCGCCTCGACCATCTGGCCGTTCCCGAGGTACATCGCGACGTGGTGGATGCCCCGCGCGCTGCCGCCCCAGAAGAGCATGTCGCCGCGGCGCATCTGGGAGAGCGGCACCTTGCGCCCGGCGTTGTACTGGTAGCCGCTGTAGTGCGGAAGCGACTTCACCCCGGCGAACGCGTAGATCATCAGACCCGAGCAGTCGAAGCCGATCTTGTTGTAGTCGCCGTAGCGGTCGGCCGTACCACCGTCGCGGATACCGCGGGTGGGGCCGGAGGTGTTGCCGCCACCCCACGCGTAGACCACTCCGAGCTGCGCGAGCGCCCGCCGGACGACGGCCTCGACGCTCGCCCCGGCCGGAGCCGACTGGACGGGCCTGCCGGACGGACGGCCACCGCCGCCCTGACTGGGCCTTTCCGCGGCGAGAGCGGCCTGACGGGCGCGCTCCTCGTCCTCGCGGGCCTTCTGCGCCTTCCAGTCCTCGTAGCGCTGCCGCTGCCCTTGCAGGCCGTTGACCTTCTGCTGTGCTTCGAAGAGCTGCTTCTCGACACTGGCCTTGTCGGCTTCGAGTTTCTGGTTCTGCGCGGCCTGGGTGTCCTGGGCGTGCTGCGCGGCGCTCTGCGCGTTGTCGGCCTCGTGCTTGGCCGCCTCGGCCGCGCGCTTGCGCTCCTGCGCGATCTCCAGCTTCTTGCGCGCGGTCGCGTCCTTGTTGGACTTGTCCGTCTGCGCGCGCTTCATCGCGTCGAGCGCGTTGAGCCTGCTGCCGCCGACCGCGTCGAGCATCTGGGCTCGGCCGAGGAGTTCCTTGGGGCTGTTGGCGGTCAGGTACGCCGACACCGAGCCGATCGTGCTGCCCTGCTGGAAGCTCGCGGCGGCGAATTTGTCGAGATCGGCGCGGGCCTTGTCGATGGTCGCCTGCGCGGCGTCGGATTCGGTGCGCGCGGACCGCGCCTCGCGATCGGCCTGCGCGGCTTCGTCCTGCGCGGTCTCCGCGTCGACCCTGGCCTTGTTGGCCTCTTCCATCTTCAGCTCGACGTCGTCGTTGAGCTGCGCGAGCTTCGACTCGGCCTGGGCCAGCTGGTTCGTGAGCCTGCCGACGTCACCCGCCTTGGCGTTGGCGTCGGCCTTGCTGGAGTTGATCTCGGAGTCGCTGGGATTCGGCGGAGGCGGCGGTACCGCAACGGCGGTACCCGTCACCCCGAGCAACAGGGCGATGCCGAGGGCGCCGATGGTCATGCCACGGCGGGCACCGGTCCCCGACCCGGCTTCACCACGCACGATCCACCCACCTCCTGATCTTGAACAATGAGCTCACTGTGCCACTGCCGTCACAGCATTACCAGAAGCACCACCAGGAACTTACACACCGTAGGCACCATTTCCCCTCAACGGGGGACGAACAGACGAACGTTTCGTCACTCGAACGGCCGCAGGTCGATGAGACCTTCGCGACCCGCGTGTCGGCTTGCCAAGCCAAACAGGACGGGCGTACTGTTTGAAAGGACGAACGAGGTGTGCCATCCCGGGTCCGGACCTACGGTGGGGGTGCGCAACACTCGCTCCGGGTCGGCCCGAACGACCTGGAGAACACACCGAACTGACCCGCCACTGGAGTTAGAAGTGACCGCACCCGCCAGCAAGGACAGCTTCGGCGCCAAAGACACGCTGAAGGTGGGCGACTCCTCCTACGAGGTTTTCCGCCTGAACAAGGTCGAGGGCTCCCAGCGCCTTCCCTACAGCTTGAAGATCCTGCTCGAGAACCTGCTGCGGACCGAGGACGGCGCGAACATCACCGCCGACCACATCCGCGCGCTCGGCAACTGGGACGCCAAGGCCGACCCGTCGATCGAGATCCAGTTCACGCCCGCGCGCGTGATCATGCAGGACTTCACCGGCGTGCCCTGTGTCGTCGACCTCGCCACCATGCGCGAGGCCGTCACCGACCTCGGCGGCGACCCGGACAAGGTCAACCCGCTCGCCCCCGCCGAACTGGTCATCGACCACTCCGTCATCATCGACGTCTTCGGCCGGGCCGACGCCTTCGAGCGCAACGTCGAGATCGAGTACGAGCGCAACCGCGAGCGCTACCAGTTCCTGCGCTGGGGCCAGGGCGCCTTCGACGAGTTCAAGGTCGTCCCGCCGGGCACCGGCATCGTGCACCAGGTCAACATCGAGCACCTCGCGCGCACGGTGATGGCCCGCAACGGCCAGGCGTACCCCGACTCCTGCGTCGGCACCGACTCGCACACCACCATGGTCAACGGCCTCGGCGTGCTGGGCTGGGGCGTCGGCGGCATCGAGGCCGAGGCCGCCATGCTGGGCCAGCCGGTCTCCATGCTCATCCCGCGCGTCGTGGGCTTCAAGCTCACCGGCGAGATCCCGACCGGCGTGACCGCCACCGACGTCGTGCTCACCATCACCGAGATGCTGCGCAAGCACGGCGTGGTCAGCAAGTTCGTCGAGTTCTACGGCGAGAGCGTCGGCGCGGTGCCGCTGGCGAACCGCGCCACCATCGGCAACATGAGCCCCGAGTTCGGCTCCACCGCGGCGATCTTCCCGATCGACGAGGAGACCGTCCGGTACCTCAAGCTCACCGGCCGCTCCGAGGAGCAGGTCGCGCTCGTCGAGGCCTACGCCAAGGAGCAGGGCCTCTGGCACGACCCGTCGCACGAGCCGGAGTACTCCGAGTACCTCGAGCTGGACCTGTCGACGGTCGTCCCGTCGATCGCCGGCCCGAAGCGCCCGCAGGACCGCATCGAGCTCACCGACGCGAAGAACTCGTTCCGCAAGTCGATCCACGACTACGTGGGTGGCGAGCAGGTCCCGCACACCAACGTGGACGAGGCCGTCGAGGAGTCCTTCCCGGCCAGCGACCCGGCCGCCCTGTCCTTCAAGGACGAGGGCGCGGTCGACATCCAGTCGGCGGCGAACGGCCACAGCGGCCGCCCGACCAACCCGATCAAGGTCAGCACCTCGGACCGCGGCGAGTTCATCCTCGACCACGGCGCCGTGGTGATCGCCTCGATCACCTCGTGCACCAACACCTCCAACCCGTCGGTCATGCTCGGCGCCGCGCTGCTCGCGCGGAACGCGGTCGACAAGGGCCTCGCGGTCAAGCCGTGGGTCAAGACCTCGATGGCGCCGGGTTCGCAGGTCGTCACCGACTACTACGACAAGGCCGGCCTCTGGCCGTACCTGGAGAAGCTGGGCTACCACCTGGTCGGCTACGGCTGCACCACCTGCATCGGCAACTCCGGCCCGCTCTCGGACGAGATCTCCGCGGCGATCCAGGAGAACGACCTCACCGCGGTTTCGGTGCTCTCGGGCAACCGGAACTTCGAAGGCCGCATCAACCCCGACGTGAAGATGAACTACCTCGCGTCGCCGCCGCTGGTCATCGCGTACGCGCTCGCCGGCACGATGGACTTCGACTTCGAGACCCAGCCGCTCGGCCAGGACTCCGACGGCAACGACGTCTTCCTGAAGGACATCTGGCCGTCGGCCAAGGAGATCCAGGAGACCATCGACTACGCGATCACGCAGGAGATGTTCACCAAGGACTACGCCGACGTCTTCGACGGTGGCGAGCGGTGGAAGTCGCTGCCGACCCCCGAGGGCAAGACCTTCGACTGGGACGCGGAGTCCACCTACGTCCGGAAGCCCCCGTACTTCGAGGGCATGCAGGCGGAGCCCGCCCCGGTCACCGACATCGCCGGCGCGCGCGTGCTGGCGAAGCTGGGCGACTCGGTCACCACCGACCACATCTCCCCCGCCGGCGCGATCAAGCCGGGCACCCCGGCCGCGCAGTACCTGACCGAGCACGGCGTGGAGAAGAAGGACTTCAACTCCTACGGCTCGCGTCGCGGTAACCACGAGGTCATGATCCGCGGCACCTTCGCGAACATCCGGCTGCGCAACCAGCTGCTGGACGACGTGCAGGGCGGCTACACCCGCGACTTCACCCAGGCCGACGCCCCGCAGGCGTTCATCTACGACGCGGCGCAGAACTACGCGGCGCAGGACATCCCGCTGGTCGTCCTGGGCGGCAAGGAGTACGGCTCCGGATCGTCGCGTGACTGGGCGGCCAAGGGCACGCGCCTGCTGGGCGTGCGCGCGGTGATCACCGAGTCGTTCGAGCGCATCCACCGGTCGAACCTGATCGGCATGGGCGTCATCCCGCTGCAGTTCCCGGCGGGCGAGTCGGCCTCGTCGCTCGGCCTCGACGGCACCGAGACGTTCGACATCTCGGGTATCACGAAGCTGAACGACGGCGAGACCCCGCGCACGGTCCACGTCACCGCGACGAAGACCGACGGCACCAAGGTGGAGTTCGACGCGGACGTCCGCATCGACACCCCGGGTGAGGCGGACTACTACCGCAACGGCGGCATCCTGCAGTACGTCCTGCGGAAGATGACCCAGGCGTAAGCACACCCGCGAAGGCCCCTTTCCCCGCACTTTCGGGAAAGGGGCCTTCGTGCGTTCTTCGGTAGCGTGGACGTATGGCCCACGGTCGAATCCAGGTCGGGAACGGCGAGCTCGCGTACGAGATCCGGGGCGAGGGTGATCCCGTCGTCCTGCTCCACGGCGGCATGCTCGACTCCCGGATGTGGGATGCCGAGATGCGCGAACTCGGACGCCACCACACCGTCATCCGGTACGACGCGCGCGGACACGGCGAGTCGTCCACTCCGACGGAACGGTTCAGGCACTACGAGGACCTCCGCGCGCTGATGACCGCGCTGGAACTCCCCCGCACGTCACTGGTCGGCCTGTCCGGCGGCGGGCGGATCGCGGTCGATTTCGCGCTGACGTATCCGGAGCTGGTCGAGAACCTCGTCCTCGTCGCGACCGGCCTCAGCGCGATGGTGACGAAGGATCCGTTCGTCCTGGAGCAGAACAAGAAACTCGAAGAAGCGGGCGCGCGGGGCGATCTTCCCGCCGCCATCGAGTGCCTCCTGCGCATGTGGGTGGACGGGCCCCGGCGTGCGCCCGCGGACGTCGATCAACGGGTCCGGCTGCTGTGCCAGGAGATGTACACGCAGACGATCGTGCGCCACGGACTCGCCGGTTTCACGCTGATGGACGAGCTACGGGCCATCGAGCGCACCGGCGAGCTGACCCCGCGCACCCTGACCTTGGTGGGGGATCTGGATTCCTCGGACATCATCGCCATCGCGGACCAGATCGAAAACGAGGCACACGACGCCCGGAAACTGGTCGTCCCCGGGGTCGCGCACATGATCAATCTGGAGAAGCCCGCGGAGTTCTCCCGGATATTGCTGGATTTCCTTTCCTGCTCGTGAGTGGCGTTCCGCAAGTCCGTGAAGGCCTCCTTGAGGGACTCTGGGTCCCTCAAGGAGGCCTTCACGGACCGAACACCGGACGTTTCTAAGCGTCCTTACCACTCACGAGGTCGTCTTCCCTGTTCTCCGGGCGACGGTCGACGACGCGGCCGAGCGGGCGCAACAGCACGTTGACCCCGACGATCACCGCCGTCCCGGCGAGTGCGACGACGTAAAGTCCCGCTCCCGCAAGGGATCCGACGGCGGCGGAGCACCAGAGGGTGGCCGCGGTGTTGAGCCCGCGCACGTTCAGGCCGTCGCGCAGGATCACGCCGGCGCCGAGGAAACCGATCCCGGAGACGATCTGGGCCGCGACTCGCGTCGGGTCGGCGTCACCGCTGGTGTTCAGCCCGCCGAAACCGTGCGCGGACAACAGGACGAAGAGTGTCGCGCCGACGGCGACGAGGGCGTTGGTGCGGAGTCCGGCCATCCGGGCGCGGTACTGGCGCTCGATGCCGATGACGGCGCCCAGGCCGACGCCGGTGCCGACCCTGAGCAGCATTTCGAAGGTGTTCATGATTCCGGCTCTTTTCTGGCGTGCGTACACAAAGCCAGACAGGGAAAGGAGACCGGAGAAGGTCAGCGCACCGCGCACCCGGGTGAACGGCGACCACGTCCGGTCGGTCCAGAACTGTCTTCCGGCATGTGCCGCTCACCTCGCTTTCGTACTCGATCGGTGTTGATCAACCTTCGGGACTCTACCACCGGACGGCCCGAGCGCGGCGTGGATCGTGTCACGCAGCCAGCGCTGGGCCGGATCGGCGTCGAGCCGCGCGTGCCAGAGCTGGCAGACCTCGATCCGCGGAAGCTCGGCGGGGATCGGGAACCAGCGGATGCCGAGTGACCGGCCGTAGTGCTCGGCGAGCCGCTGGGGCGCGAGCCCGACGTAGTCGCTCGACGCGACCAGGAACGCGGCGACCGCGGAGGTGGGGACGACCGCGGCGACCCGGCGCTGGAGTCCGGCCGCCTCGAGCACGTCGTCGAGCGGTCCCCTGCCCCGGCCCCGCCGTGACGCGGAAACGTGGGGATAGCGGCAAAGCTGCGCCAGCGTCGGACGCCGTACACCGCCGAGCGGACCGTCCGCCCTGACGATCGCGACCACACGTTCGTGGTACAGCAGCTCCGAGTGGATGTCGGGGGCCGTGATGTCACCCGCGCCGATGTCCAGGTCCACCGAACCGTCTCGCAAGGCTTCGGTACTTTCGCTGCCTTCCGCGACGAAGCGCAGGACGACGCCCGGAGCGACGGCGGCGGTCGCCTCGACGGCGGCCGTCGCCAGTGTCGCGGCGACGCCGTCGTTGATGCGGATGGTGAAAGTGCGTTCGAGGTCGCCGAGCGACAACTCGCGGTCCGCGCTGATCAGTGCCGACGCCTCGTCGAGCAGCGATCGCACCCGCGGGGCCGTGCGGAGCGCGAACGGCGTCGGCACCATCCCGCGGCCGGCGCGCACGAGGATCGGATCCCCCATCGCGCGCCGCAACCGGCCCAGCGCCCGGCTCGCCGCCGGGATCGACAGATGCAGTCGTTCGGCGGCCGCCGTCACGCTGCCCTCCCGCAGCAAGGCGTCGAACACCCGCAAGAGGTTCAGATCCAGCTGATCGGCCATAGTTGCATTGTACGCAACTCACTGTTGCCAATGTTGCGTGGCGCGAAGAACCCGCAGTCCCATAGCGTCGTGGACATGCCACTCCGACTCCAAATCCGCGACGCTCCCGAAACCGCGGCGAACCGACGCGGCCTGTTGACCGCCATGTGCGCCTGTGTCGTACTCGTCGTCGGGATGGTCGCCGCGATCAACCTCGCCGTCCCGATGCTCGCCGCGAGCGACCTCCACCCGTCCGCGTCGGCGCTGATCTGGATCGTCGACACCTACGTCGTTTTCTTCGCCTGCCTGGTGATTCCCGGTGGAGCGGCGGGCGATCGCTTCGGCCGCAAGGGGGTCCTGCTCGCGGGCCTGGCGCTTCTCGCGTTCGGCGCACTGCTGTCGGCGATCGCGCCGAACGTGCCCTTCCTGCTGGCGGGCCGGGCGATCACCGGGATCGGGGCCGCCGCGGTGCTGCCCAACACGCTCGCCGTCCTGCTGCACGCCGTCCCCGCCGAGCGCAAGGGCGTGACCATCGCGACCTGGGCCTCGATGACCGGGATTGGCGGTGTCGTGGGGAATGTCGGCGGCGGTGCCGTACTGACGAGCGGATCGTGGCGTTGGCTGTTCGCGGCCGCCGTCCCGCTCTCGCTGGTGCTCGCCGCGCTCGTCGCCCGGATCGCGCCGGTCTCCCCGCGACACGAGCGGCCGCTCAGCCCGCTCGGCGCCGTCCTGCTCGTCGGCGCGTCGGTCGCGCTGCTGCTCGGCATCGTCGAAGGTCCGGAAGCAGGCTGGACCAGCCCGATCGTCCTGGGCGGATTCGCCGGTTCGCTCGTGTTGTTCGCCCTGTGGACGTTCGCGGAACTGAAGGCCGAGCACCCGTTGCTCGATCCCCGGTTGTTCCGGGTGCCCGCGCTGCGCAGCGCCTGTCTCGGCATGACCGCGATCTTCTTCGGGATGTTCGCGCTGTTCTACGTCAACGCGTCCTTCCTCCAGTACGGCAAGGGTTTCGGGGTACTGCCGACCGGGCTCGGGATCATCCCGCTGACCGTCCCGGTCGTCCTCGGCGCGCGGCACGTGGGCAAGCTCGTCCAGCGCTTCGGCGTCGACGTCGTCGTCGCCATCGCGTTCCTCTTCTGCGGCTGCGGCCTCATCGGACTGTCCACAAGCGACACTTCGACGCCGTATCCGGTCTACGCGGCCTGGCTCGTGGCGACCGGGATCGGTGTCACGCTGGCCCTCTCGACGTTGTCCGCCGCGATCTCCGGTTCACTGCCCCCTGCGCAGGCCGGTGTCGGCGCCGGACTTCAGGCCACCACGCGCGAATTCGGCAGCGCGCTCGGGGTCGCGGTCATCGGCACCGTCCTCACCGGACGCTTCGTCGCGGCGCTGCCGGAAGACATCCGCGAGACCCACGATCCGCACACCGTCGCGCAGGCGCTGGCCGCCGTACCCGGCCGCTCGCCCGAGGTGATCTCCGCGTTCGTCACCGGCGCGAGCACGGCACTCCGGGTGATCGGGGTGAGCGTGCTCATCCTCGGGACGCTCGTCGTCCTGCAATCACGACTTTCCCGCACCACCAAGTAGAAGGAGCATTTCCCATGCACGTATTCGTCACCGGAGCGACCGGCTGGATCGGCTCGGCCGTCGTGGACGAACTGCTCGACGCCGGCCACGAAGTCACCGGCCTCGCCCGATCGGACGACTCCGCCGCCACGCTGGAGCGGAAGGGCGCCCGGATCCGTCGCGGCGACCTGGACGATCTCGACGGCCTCCGCGCGGGAGCCGAGGCGGCCGACGCCGTCATCCACCTGGCGAACAAGCACGACTGGGGCGACCCCGCGGAGTCCAACCGGGCCGAGCGGGCGGCCGTCCAGACCTTCGCCGATGCCTTGACCGGCACCGGCCGGGCCTTCGTCCTCGCCGCGGGCCTCTCGACCCTCGCCACCGGACGGCCCGCCACCGAGACCGACCTCTCCCCCGCCGTCGGCCCCGACTCCCACCGTGGCGGCGCCGAGAACCTCGCGCTCGAGTACGCCGAAAAGGGCATGCGGGTGATCAGTGCCCGCTTCGCACCGTCCGTGCACGGCGTGGGCGACCACGGTTTCGTCGCCGCCCTCGTCGCGGCCGCCCGCAAGCATGGCGTTTCCGGCTACCTCGGCGACGGCACCGCCGCCTGGGCCGCCGTGCACCGCACCGACGCGGCCCGGCTCGTCCGGCTGGGACTGGAAGGCGCGCCCACCGGCTCACTGCTCCACGCGGTCGCGGAAGAAGCCGTCACCACGAAGGAGATCGCCGAAGCCATCGGACGGACGCTCGACGTCCCGGTGGTGTCCGTGGCACCGGAGAACGCCGCCGAGCACTTCGGGTTCGTCGGCCGGTTCTTCGCGCTGGACATGTCCGCGTCCAGCGCGCGCACCCGCGAACTCCTGAAGTGGACCCCGTCCGGACCGAGCCTGGCCGAGGACATCGAAGCCGGCGCTTACGCCTGATCGAGAGGAAGCACCATGTCGGCAGTGACCGCTTTCATGCTGGTGAAGACCACACCCGAGTGGCTCGGCCTCACCGTCGAACAACGGGTGGCGGCCTTCAAGACCGACGTCCTCCCCGCCATCGAAAGCAAAGTGAAGGGCGTCCGGTCCCGCTTCTTCGACACCGAGTTCTACTCCGCGCGAGTGACCGATGTATGGGTGTGGGAGGCCGACGACCACCACTCGTACCAGCTGCTCGTCGAGGCGCTGCGCGAGACGCCGTTCTGGGACCGGTACTTCGAGGTGGTCGACCTCCTGGTCGGGGTCGAGAACGCGTATGCCACGAACTACGGTCTGGACGCCTACGCGAGCGTCGAAACCTGAGCCCGATGGGTGAGCCAGGCGCACCGGCGGCCGCGACCAAGCCGAAGCCGGTGCCCTGGTTACCCACCCGGATCTCCTGGACGAGCAAATCGTCCGGCCAATCCGGCCCTCCCCGTCCGGAACCCTAGGGCCGGAAGTTCGGGACCGGTCCCCGGACGCCGCGAAGGCCACCGCCGAGACGGTGGCCTTCGCGGTGTTCAGCCCGGGATCAGGCGGTTTCGAACGGCTGGACGTTCGGCTGGAAGACCTGGCCGTTGGCCGGGACCTTCAGATCGATCAGGTAGTCGGCCGTCACCTTGTCCACCCCGAGCGAGTCGCCCAGGATGCAGTGCCCGAAGGCGTCGACCGAGAGCAGCCGGGCGTTGCCCAGCTCGTCGGCCATCCGCTTCGAGAACAGGTACTGGGTCGCCGGGTCGTAGAAGTTGCCGACGACCAGGACCGGGGTGTCGGTCTTGGCCTGCCACGGGCCGCGGTAGACGTCCGGCTTCTTCACCGGCCACACCGGGCAGCCCGCCACGTCCGAGAACGCCTGGTAGCGACCGAAAGTGGGCGATTCCTTCTCCCACTTCGCGGCGATCTCGGGGACCTTCTCCTGCTTGATCGTGATCTTCTTGTCCGAGCAGTTCACGGCGAAGTACGAGTCGTCGCCGGTGTACGGGCTGTCCGGGTTCGCGTCCGCGCGCCCGTTCGCCCCGGACCGCAGCACCTTCAGCTCGACGGCCTGAGCCGTCTGTGCCTGCGCGGCGGGCGGGTGGACGACGTTGTACAGCGCCTGCAGATCGTCGGCCAGCGGCGGGAACGACGTCGGCGAGTACAACACCCCGGCCACCGTGCTGGTGAACGCGTTGATGTCGTAGCTGCTCCCGTCCGGCAGCTTGACCGGCTGCTGCCGCAGGTGGTCGCGGATCTCGTCGAACTTCGCCCGCGGCGTGCCCGCGCTGAAGGAGCACTTCGGCCCGACCTGCGCGCACTTGCGCAGGAAGGCGTCCAGCGCGATCTCGAACCCGCGAGCGCGCTCGCGGTCGTACTGCACGCCGTCGCTGGTGCGCAGCGCCGGATCGACGTTGCCGTCGATGACGATCGCCCGGCTCTGCTTCGGGAACATCGACGTGTACGTCGACCCGATCAGGGTCCCGTACGAGAAGCCGACGAAGGTCAGCTTCTGGTCGCCGACGGCCGCCCGCATCTTGTCGAGGTCACGCACGACGTCCTTGGTGGACATGTGGTTCAGCAGCGCGCCCGCGTTGTTCTTGCAGAACTGGCCGTAGTCACGGTACGAGGCCAGCGTCCCGGAGATCTCCTGTCGCGACAGCGGCACGGGGACCTGCGCGGCGAAGACGTCGTCCGCGTCCTCCTGCGTGGTGAAGCATTTGAGCGGGTTGCTGGCGCCGACCCCGCGCGGGTCGAACCCGATCAGGTCGAACCGGTCCAGCACCTGCGGCTGGAAGTAGTTCGCCGCGCCGATCGGCATCCGGAACCCGGAGCCGCCGGGGCCGCCCGGGTTGAGGAACAGCGAACCGACCTTCTTGTCGGGCGTCTTCGCCGCCCGCTTCAGCATCGCGATGTCGATCGTGCCGAGCGCCGCGTTGTCGTGGTCGATCGGCACGCGATACCGCGAACAGCTGTAGAACTTCACCTGATCGGCCGGAACACCGCGGAGCTGGTCCGCCGTGCAGGCACCCCAGTTCACCGGCGCCGTCGCACCGACCTGGGCGGCGGGCGGCCCGGCCTCCTGGGCGGCGACCGCCGTCCCGGACGCCCCGGTCAGCGCGGCGCCGGCCACGAGTGCCCCTACCAGTGCGAAACCGCGCACCGGCCTCCTTGTGGATCTCGGCAAAACGACTCCTCCCTCGGCTGGCGACGTGTCGGACCACGTCGCGCGATGCGCCGCCGACGTCACGGCGCGTAACACCCAAGGAGCCTCGCACAGGCCGGTAACCCAGTCACCGGCCGAAAGGATGGTACGAACCTATCGAGTGGTTGTCTTCAACTCGAAAATCGGTAACACACGGCAAGCGGCTTTCTCCTCCATGGAGTAACCGGGCCAGAACTCCAGCAGCCGTTTCCACATCGCCTCGTACTCGTCTCCGAGTAGTTCCCTGGCCCTGACCGGGATCTCCTTGCCCGCCAGCGCGACGACCGCGTCGGGATGCGAGCGCAGATTGTGCGTCCACGCCGGATCGTTCGGCCTCCCCCAATTGGAGCCGACGAGCACGAAACCTTCCTCGTGCGGGAAGTACAGAAGATTGGTACTGCGGGGCAGCCCGCTCTTCCGGCCGGTCGTGGTCAGCCGCAGGGAAGGGAGCCCGGCCAGCGCGACCAGGCTCACCTTCCCCTTGAACAGCCGGTGGAGTCTCTTGTCCACCCAGATGATCCCGCCCGCGAGCCCCATCAGCCACGGTTTGGTGCCGAGCACGCGGGCGAGCGAAGTGAGAGGGTTAGCCACGGACAGATCTTGCCAGGCTCACCCCGAACCGCGATTCCGAGTCCGTCCACCATTTCTCCACGGAGAAACCGGCTTCGGCCAGTTCCGCGGCGATTCCCTCCCGCCGGAACTTCGCGGAGATCTCGGTGCGCACGTATTCGCCCTCGTCGAACTTCACCTGCAGGTCGGCACCCGGGATGTCGACGGTCAGCGGCTCACGTGCCCGCAGCCGCATTTCGATCCATTCGTTCTCTTCGTCCCAATACGAGACGTGGTCGAACGCGGCCGGGTCGAAGTTCGCGCCGAGGCCGTTGTTGATCACGTGGAGCATGTTGCGGTTGAACTCGGCGGTCACCCCGGCGGCGTCGTCGTAAGCACGCTCCAAGGTCTCCCGGTCCTTCACCAGGTCCGTCCCGAGAAGGAACCACTCCCCTTCGTCGAGCACCTCCCGGACCGAGCGCAGGAAGGTGGCGCGGTCGGCGGGGAGGAAGTTGCCGATCGTGCCGCCGAGGAAGACCACCATCCGCGGCCGGTCGCCCGGCAGCAGGTCCAGATGCTGGGTGAAGTCACCGACCACGCCTCGGACCTCGAGGGACGGGTAGTCGGCGGTGATGGCTTCCGCGGCCTCGGCGAGCGCGGTCTCGGAGACGTCGAGCGGGACGAACTCCTTCAACGTGCCGTGGCTCGTGAGCGCGTCGAGCAGGAGCCTCGTCTTCTCGCTCGATCCGGAGCCGAGTTCGACGAGGGTGTGCGCGCCCGAGCTTTCGGCGATCTCGCCGCCGCGCGTGGCGAGCACCTCCCGTTCGCTCCGGGTCGGGTAGTACTCGGGAAGGGCGGTGATCTTTTCGAACAGCTCGCTGCCGCGCGCGTCGTAGAACCATTTGGGCGACAACCACTTCTGGTCCGCCTCCAGGCCGGCACGGACGTCCGCGCGCAGCTGCTCGGTGATATCCGATTCGCTGTGGTGTACGTCGAGGTCGAGTTCGGTCATCGTGCCTCAGGGCTCCGATCGGCTTCGAGGGGCAGGATCTCCACGCCGGCGCCGGTGACCCGGACGGCGTGGTGGTCGGGAACGGGGGTCCAGCCGGGATCGTCGTCGCACGGTTCCGACGCGACGAGCACACCGTCTCCGGTGTCCCGATAGGACAGGGAATGCGTCCACGCGGTACCGATGAGCGTCCGGCCGTCGGTCAGCAGGAGATTGAGCCGGGAACCCGGGCCCGCCTCCTCGACCACTCCGGTCAGCCAGGTGACGGCCGCGAGCGGGTCTTCGCCCGCCTCGAGCCGTTCACGCAGCAAAGCCCACAGCAGTACCGAATCCGTGGTCGCCTCCAGCGTCAGCAGCCGGGTGATCGGCAGCTTCGCGGCGAGCTCGGCCATCGAGTCCGGCCAGCCCCGCACCAGCCCGTTGTGGCTGAAGAGGTAGCCGCCGCCGGTGAACGGCGCGTTCGCCGCCTCGACCACGGGCATCCCCGTCGTACCGTTGCGGACCGCCGCCAGGAAGGCGTGCGACCGAACCGATCCGGCGAGGGCGGGCAGATCCCCGTCCGTCCACAAGGGAGCGGACCGGCGCAGCCGCAGCGGCTCGGGGCCTTCGGCGTACCAGCCGAGGCCGTATCCATCCGCGTTGACCGAGCCGCCGCCCCGCATGTCGCGAGGGGCGTACGACTGCACAAGCAGCGAATGAGGGGCGTGAAAAAGCGTCTCGGCGGGCGAGCGCGGCTCGCCGAGATACGCGACGTGACGGCACATGCCGCTCAGGCCACCTCGCTCGGCCGCGCGTCCCGGGCACAGCGGAATCCGGAGAAGATCTGCCGCCGGATCGGGTGATCCCAGTTGCGGAACGTGCCGCGGATGGCCGCCGCGTCCGTGCCGAACGAGCCACCGCGCAGGATCCGGTAGTCCCCGCCGAAGAACACCTCCGAGTACTCCTTGTACGGGAAGGCGGCGAATCCCGGATACGCCTCGAAACCGCTGCTGGTCCACTCCCAGACGTCACCGATCAGCTGATGGACGCCCAGCGGCGACACACCCGCCGGGTACGCGCCGACCTCCGCGGGCCGCAGATGCCGCTGCCCGAGGTTGGCGTGGTCGGGGGTGGGTTCCTCGTCGCCCCAGGGGAACCGGCGCGACCGGCCGGTCGCCGGATCGAACCGGGCGGCCTTCTCCCATTCCGGCTCCGTGGGCAGGCGCCGTCCCGCCCAGGCCGCGTACGCCTCAGCCTCGTGGAAGGAAACGTGGACCACGGGCTCCGCGGCGGGCACCTTCTCGTAGACGCCGAACCTCGTCCGCCACCAGCCGTCCTGCTCCCGTTTCCAGAACCGCGGCGCGTCGATGCCGTGCTCGCTGCGGTACGCCCAGCCGCGCTCGCTCCACCACTTCGGGTCTTCGTAACCGCCGGAGTCGAGGAACTCGGCATACGCCCCACAGGTGACCGGCGTGGTGTCGATGAAGAACGCCTCCACCACGACATCGTGCGCCGGACGCTCGTTGTCCAGGGCCCACGGCTCGGCGGAGGTCCCCATGGTGAAGGCACCGCCGGGTACGAACACCTCCGCGGGCAGCGGCCCGGACCGCGACGGCGGCGGGGCGGGCGCGTGCAGCACCGGATCGCCCTTGCGCAGCTGATGGGTGGCCAGCATCGTCTCGTCGTGCTGCTGCTCGTGCTGGGTGATCATGCCGAAGGCGAAGGCGTCCTCGGTGAGCCGCCTGCCTTGCAGGGGAACGGTTTCCAGGATGTCGAAGGATTTCTCCCTGACCTCGCGGACGTACTTGCGAGCCTCCTCGGGGCCCAGCAGCGGCAACGCCGGGCGATCCGCGCGGGCGTGCTGGAACGCGTCGTAGATGTCGTCGATGTCGGGCCTGAGCGCCTCGCGGCCGCCGACGTCGCGCACCAGCCAGAGCTCCTCCTGGCTGCCGATGTGCGCGAGATCCCAGACCAGCGGTGACATCAGTTTCGAATGCTGGCGGACCAGGTCTTCGTCGTCGACGCTCGTCAGCGCGACACTGCGCTCACGGGCCCTGGTGAGGGCCTCGGCCGCGTGAGCCCGCAGGTCTTGCGGGCTCAGCGCGCGAAGCGGGTTGGTCTCAGTGCTTTCCACGCTCATGACTGGTGGCTCCTCGAACCCCTCACGAGGGATTGCACGCCCTCGCTGATCTCGGTGATGGTCTCCGGCGGCAGACCGGTCGTGCCCAGTTCGGCACAACCGAGGTCCACCACCTTGCTCGCGACGTCGGCGATCGCCCGGTCGGCGAGGCCGAACCGGGCCGCGCACTCCCATCGGCCTATGACCGGTTCGCACAGTTCGAGCACCTTGTCCACTGTGGACGGGCGCGCGAGCAGTGCGGCCAGCAGGGCCACCGGGTGCAGCCAGCTGGCGGCGGGCTGGGCGTCCAGGTAGCGGATCTCCAGATACCCCTGTGGACGGACCGGGGTGAAGAACGTCGTCAGGTGGTAGGCCAGGTCGTCCTCGGTCGGCCTGCCGAGCCCGGCGCCCTCGCCCCGGCCGTCGATCCAGTCGGCGAAGGTCAGGGAATCGGGCGCGTCCCAGCGGCCGTCCGGTCCGGGAAGGACCATCAGCGGGGTGTCCATGATCCTGCCCGCCCATTCCGCGGCCGGATCCTTGCCCGGTTCCGCCGACCGGGTGCGGGCCTTTTCCGTTTCCATGACGGCGAGCCAGCGTGCGGACGCGTGGCCGGTGTCGCGTCCGGCGTGGATCCGGGAATTGGCGAAGGCGGCGAGCAGGGGCGGACCGAGCGCGTGGACGGCCGCCCAGCGCACCGGCAGATCGTGCGCCTCACCGGCGTCCACGCAGACCTGCAGGCCCGCGGTGCTGCACATCATCGTGGCGCCGCCGTCGCCCATCGGGGCGAAGCGGCGTTCCATCGCGGCGTAGCGCGGGGTGCCCAGCTTGCGGGCGGGGGCACGATACCTGTCTATCCCGGTGTCCCCCAGGTACAGGCCTCGTGCGGCGAGAAGACTTTCGAGATGGGCCAGATCGGCCGAGACGACGGCGTCCAGGTGGCGCAGCGTGGTCTGGGGTTGAGCGGAGATCTCCACCTGGCATCCGGGCTCGAGGCTCAGCGGTGAACCTGCCGGAAGCGGGAGGGCGGGGCTGTCGGGGCGCAGCGTCCGCGGCGTGTGCGGGCCGAGCGCGGCAGCGAGATCGTCGGGATCGAGGGGCCGGGCGGGTTCGTCGGCGTAGTGCACGGTGAATTCCAGCTCTACGCCGAGAAGTCTCGGCGGCCCGTGTTTGAAGCACACGGAAGCCACATACGCCTCACCTTCGGCGCGGTCCGAGAGGACCTTCGCCGTCGCGTTCGACGCGCTCCCGGACTTCTCGGGGAAATCATGAACAGTAGTCATCTTTCCGCCGTCCAGTCGGTTGTCCGATAACTGAGATGCCTTGACTTCGGACGCTACACGCGGGGTCCGACAAAATCAGTCCGGTTCTTGCCGGGCAGGATCGCCGGACCACGTTCCGGGACGGGACGATCAGGGCAAAGCGGGCTCCGTGCCCAGGCCCAGCGCCGCCGCCGCGTTTCGCACCGCCTCGATCACCAGCTGCAGCGCCGGGCGCCGCGACGAGGTCGTCCGGTAGGCGATCGAAACCGTCCGGAGCAACGGTGTGGTCAACGCGACGACGTCGATCCCCGGCGGCCGGAGCCCGAGCCCGAGGTCGGAAACGAGGGTCACCCCGAGCCCCGCCCTGACCATCGCCATCGCCGTGGACTGCTCCTCGACCTCGTGGTTGATCTTGGGTTCGAACCCGTGCCGGTGACACGCGGTGCGCACCGCGCGGCCGAAATGACTCTTCGGGCTGGCGAGGATCCAGGGATGTTCACCCAGTTCGAGTAAAGACGCGCTTCCGGCGGGCACCGCGCCGGCGGGTACGGCGGCGTGCAGCCGTTCGACCGCGATCACCGCGCGCTCCAGGCCCGCGTCCCACGGCATCGGCGCGTCGGAGTAGTCGAGGACGAACGACAGATCCAGCTCGCCGTCACGCACGGCGTCGGCGGTGTCCTCGGGAGCCAGCTCACGGGTCCGGACCTGGATGCCCGGATGCTCACCCGCGAGCGCGGCCAAAGCGTGCGGCAACAGCCCCGAAGCGACCGACGCCCACACTCCGGCCATGAGGCGCACCGAAACGGTCTCCTGCGCCTCTTCCAAGGCCAGTGTCGCCCGTTCGACCGACCCCAGGATCTCCTCGGCGTGTTCGGTGAGCAGCAACCCCAGTTCGGTCAGCTGCACCCGTCTGCCGAATCGTTCGAACAGCTTCGCGCCCACGTCCCGCTCCAGCTGAGCCAGCTGCTGCGATACCGCCGAAGCGGTGTAATGCAACGAAGCGGCGGCCGCCGTGACGGTGCCGCGCCTGCTCAGCTCGCGGAGCATCCGCAGGCGGTGCAACGAAAGCTCCATGGCCCCAACGTAATCGGGTGCGATCGTGCACGCCGGGTGACGCGTTACACCAGTTTCTCTGCACATCATCGTTCAGATTCGGTAAATGGACGCGCGCGCCCGCCGGGGCGCACCCTCGGAAGTGGCGCAGGAACGACCCCGAATCCACGAAGGAGGTGGCCGCATGACCGCGAGGAACGCCGAACCGCTGATGAGGCTCGTCTGGACCGACCCCGTCACCGGTGCCACCGGCTACCTCGTAGTGCACAGCCTGGTCTCCGGTATCGCGACCGGCGGGACCCGGATGCGCGCGGGCTGCACGATGACCGAGGTCGAGGACCTGGCGAGGGGGATGGCGAACAAGACCGCGACCTTCGGCCTGCCGGTCGGCGGGGCCAAGGGCGGTATCGACTTCGATCCGAAGGACGAGCGTGCTTTCGGTGTGCTGGAACGGTTCTGCTCGTTCCTGCGGCCGTGGATCGACAACCACTGGGTGACCGCCGAAGACCTCGGCGTGCCCCAGCACCTGATCGACGAGGTGTTCGCGAAGCTCGGGCTCGAGCAGTCGTACCACGCCGCGATCCGGCGTTCGGCCGATCCGGCGCACACCCTTCGCCGGGTGCAGGCCGGGCTGAACACCCCGGTCCCCGGCGGGCTCCTGCTCGGCGACGTGATCGGCGGCTACGGCGTCGCACAGGCCTGCCTCGGTGTCGCCGACGCGTGGGAATGGGCCGCCGAGAAGACCACGGTCGCCATCCAGGGCATCGGCACCATGGGCGGCGGCGCGGCCTGGTACCTGCACGAAGCCGGGATGAAGGTCGTCGCGGTCGCCGACGCGGCCGGGACGCTGTACCGGCCCGAAGGTCTCGACATCCCAGCGCTGCTGGAACTGCGGGACTCCTACGGCGAGATCGACCGGAGCCGGCTCCCCGCCGACGTCCGGCTGCTCCCCCGCGACGAGATCGTGGCGACGGAGGCGGACATCCTGGTCCCGGCGGCGATCTCCTACGCGCTGCGCGCCGGGAACCAGGGCGTCGTCAAGGCGAAGGTCGTCATCGAAGCGGCCAACGCGGCGACCACGCCCGACGCCGAGGCGGGTCTGGCGGCCCGTGGCATCCCGGTGATCCCGGACTTCGTCGCGAACGCCGGCGCGGCCGCGTGGGCCTGGTGGCTCCTGCTCGGCGAGGTCGGCGCCGATCCCGCGGATTCGTTCCTGCGCCTGAGGACCGAGATGCGGGCGAAGGTGGCGCTGCTGCTGAGTTCGTGGAACCTCGACCGGATCGCACCCCGCACCACCGGGCTGCGGCTCGCCGAAACCACCCGTTCGGACGCCACCACTCCCGAAACCGCCCCCGCGTTGGTCATCCCCTGAGATTGCGCGTGAAGGCCTCCTTCCCTCGGCTGAGCCGAGGGAAGGAGGCCTTCACGCGCGATCCGTGGCTCAAGAAGCGAAGCGGTCCGTCGCCCCGATGAGGACTTCGCGCATCGGCTCGTCCTGGGTGCTGTGGCCGACCTCGTCGATGACCACCAGTTCGCTGCCGGGCCAAGCGTGCGCCAGCTCCCACGGGGTGCCGATGAGATTGCCCAGGTCGAGACATCCTTCGGCGAGCACGGCCGGGATGTGGGCCAGTTTCCCGGCCTCCCGCAGGACCACGCCCTCGTCCAAAAAGGACCCCTGACTCCAGTAGTGCGTGACCAGCCTGGCGAAGGCGAGCCGGAACTCCGGGCTCTCGAAGCTCTTGTACGGCGGGGAAGTCGGGATGATCGCGTCCTCCCAGGCACACCAGTCGGCCGCCGCCTTCCCGTGCACCGCCGGATCGGGGTCCATCAGCAACTTGAGGTAGGCCGCCGCCAGGTCACCGTCGCGATCCTCTTCGGGTACGCCGTCGCGGAACTTCGCCCACGCCTCGGGGAAGACGCCGCCGAGGCCGCGGGTGAGCAGATCGGTCTCGCTCCGCCGTCCGGTCGCCAAGCCCATCAAGACCATCTCCGTGACCCGGTCCGGATGACGCTCGGCGTAGACCAGCGCGAGCACCGAGCCCCAGGAACCGCCGAAGAGCAGCCACTTCTCGATGCCCAGATGCTCACGAAGGCGTTCCATGTCGGCGATCAGGTGGTCGGTGGTGTTGGCGGAAAGGTCGGCTTCAGGCTCCCCTGCGTGAGGGGTGCTCCGGCCGCAGCCTCGCTGGTCGAACAGCACGACGCGGTACTTGGCCGGGTCGAAGTACCGGCGAAGGCCGGTACTGCAGCCGGTCCCGGGACCGCCGTGCAGCGTGACGGCGGGTTTGCCGTCGGGATTCCCGCAGACCTCCCAGTACACGAGGTGCCCGTCGCCGACGTCGAGCATCCCGTGGTCGTACGGTTCGATTTCCGGATACAGCCGTGTCACGTTCTCGTCCTCCCAGACCCCGCCAGAAATACAACAGCGCTGTCACAATAGCGGGGAGCGTGTCCTGGCGCGCGGGATTAAGCAGTCCGTGAAGGCCTCCTTGAGGGACTCTGGGTCTCTCAAGGAGGCCTTCACGGACTTGGCGCTCCCGATCTTCCGCGAAATTCCCTGCACCGAGTGTCTGTTCCGGCGCCAGTGATTCGTGGACAAGGTGAGCGGCCGCCACGAGAGCGCCGCCACGAAGCCCCAGGGGATGAGATGTCGAACGCCCGCCGCATGTACGACCTGGTCGAGCCCATCGGTCTGGTGCCCTACTTCGCCGACGAGTCGGACGAGGCCCTGATCGCGCTCGGCCTGCGCGGCCCGTGGGACGCCTACTTCGCCGGCCGTGCCGCGCCGTTCGGCCGGTCGGTGCCCGCCGAGGTGATCCACGCGATCTTCTACAACTTCGCCCCCGGCGAGGTGGCCCGGCACATCCCGAAGGTCTGGGAGCTGACCACACCCGAGGAGGCGCTGGCCGCCCGCGAACGAGGATGCGTCGCGGGGATGCGGCGGATCCTCGGCGAACTCGCCGACGCCCCCGGAGTCACCCGCGCAGGCGACCTCCTGCTGAAGGCGGCGACCAGCGCGCCGGTGGAGGGGCGTGCCCTCTACGCCGCCCTCCGCACTGTCCCGGTCCCGCAGGAGCCCGTGGCCAGGCTTTGGCACGCCGCCACTCTCCTGCGTGAACACCGCGGCGACGGCCACACCGTCGCTTTGCTGGCCGAAGGCGTCGGCGGCACGGAGTCCCATGTGCTCCACGCCCTGTCCGTCGGCACCCCCGCGAACGAGTTCGGCCGGGTCTGGCACCTTCCCGCCGCCCAGCTGACCGCGGTCGTCGACGGTATGCGCGACCGCGGTCTCATCGGGACGGACGGCTGGCTCACCCCGGCTGGGCGCGCCACGAAGGAACGCGTCGAGGCCATGACCGACAGGCTCGCGGAGACGCCGTACAACGCCCTGAACGCCCAAGAACTCGAGCGTCTCGTCGCCGACCTCGAACCGATCTCGGCCGCGCTCAGGGCGGTGTTTCCGTGGTGACGGCCTAGCCAGCCAAGGTGCTGGAGACGTGCTTGAGCGCGTCTGCCAGCTCCGCCGGGCCGGCCGGTCCGATGTGGACCACGGCGTCGTTGCCATGGCCGGTCGTGTAGCTCAGGTACCGGCCCCAGTCCGTGTCGGCGAAATGGAGCGGATCCTCGGCGGCCATATGCCTGCCGACCTCGTCCCGCTTGCCGACGTAGAGCTCGCCGCTCCCCTCGACCGGCCGCTGCACGAGGCTGACGATGTCCGCGATCACCGGCGGCAGCGAATGCGTGTCCGGGCCGCGGCGAGCCGCTTCTTCGAGCTCGTACGCGCGGACAGTGCGCAACCTTCCGCCGCCCGCCGGGACGGGCGGCAGCTGCTCGATCAGCGTTTCGGGCAGCCGTCGCCGATCGATCTCCTGCAGCCCGACCCAGTCGTCCGACGCCACCGCCAGGACCGCCTGCAGCCCCAGCGAAGCGGCGAGGACGCCGTAGGTCTGGCCGCCGGTGTTCACCCAGCCGTAGTACTCGATGGCCGGTTTCGTGAGCACCGGAAGCCAGTCCAGGAAGTCGACCGACGCGCGGCCGCTCGAATCCAGCAGCCCGGCCTGTGCCAGCGCCGCTTCCACGCGCTTGTCCGCCTCCGCGCGGGCCGTCCTGGACAGCCAGCGCGGTTCGGGACGCAGCGTGATGTGCAGTTCGCCGACGCGTTCGCGTTCGGCGAGCACCGCCAAGGCTTCGACCGGGACGTCCACCCGGCCTGTTCTCACGGTCATCCGTTACTCGCCGATGACCGGCGGACTGGTCCGCTGGTCGGTGCCGAAGATCGCGTCCGGGTCGGCCTCGATCAGGTAGTCGGGACGCTGGTGCTCGTCGTCCTCGTCGCCGTCGGCACGCCGGCCGCCGGCACCCATCGGACCCATCTGCCCGCCGCCACGACCGCCCGCTCCGCGACCGCCGGCCAGGTGGTCCGCGCCACCGATGCCGCCGAGACCGCCCATGCCGGAGCCCCTGCCCGAGCCGAGACCGCCGGAACCGGGAGCGCCCGCCCGGCCGCCGGTGCCGCCCTCGCCACCGAGCAGCCTGCCCGCGGCGCTGTTGGACGGGGGCACGTTGCGACCGCCGGTGCTTCCCGGCGGGTTCTGGCCGGGACCGTTCGGGTTGTAGTTCTGGCCGGGGCCGTTCGGCAGGCCGATGACGTTGTCCGAGTCGCCGCCGGGACCCCGTCCGGGGATCCTGCCCGGGATTTCGGTCGTCGGCCCGGGCTTGCCCTTGCCACCGCCGGTCGGGCGTGTGGTGTCGTCCCCGTCGCCCGGCTTGCGCGTCGTGGGAGGCGGGATGGTGGGGTCGGGCCGGTCCCTCGGGATCACCGGGCGGTCGTCGTTGGGGCCCGGTTTGGTCGGGGTGCGATCGTCGCCGCCCGGCCTGTTCTGATTCGGGTTGGTGCCGTTGTCGTCCGTGCCGCTGGTGTCGGTGCCGTCGTTGTCGTCCCCGCCGCCGTTCCTGATCGGCTTGACCGGGATGACCGGCGGGTGGACCGGGGGCGTACCGCCGGGGGTCTTGACGCTGACGTCCGCGCCGTCGCTCTTCAACACGCCGTAATCGGTCGGCAGGCTGGAACTCGTGCTGCTGGTGACCGAGTCGTACTGGTCCATCACGCGGACGTTGTTCTGGTTCGCCGCCTCGTGTTTCGCGACGCCCTCTTGGTAGTTCTTGATGTCGTTGTTGACCATGAACGGCCCGGCGATCGGGATCGCGCCCTTCAGGCCGGTGGTCCAGGGGTTGGGCTTGTCCGGTTTCGGCGGCACCGGGACGACCGTCTGCCCGGAGTCGTCGAAGCTGTCGGCCTGCGTCGTCACCGAATCCCTGGTCTGGAACAGCGGCTCCGCGGTCTCCTTGAAGGCCTGCTCCAGCGGGCCCGCACCGGCGTTCGCCGCGTCGGCCGCGGAACCGGTCCAGGACGCCGTCATCCGCGTCTGCAGGGACTTGATGGCCATGCCGCGCTCGACGTAGGCGTCCGAGAGTTCGGCGATGCGATCGGCCGCCGAACGCAGGTTGCGGGTGTCGCCCTGGGTGAAGTTCTCGAAGATCTGTTTGCCGTCCACTCTCATGCCCCCTTGAGTGTCTTGATCACGGCCGACGCGAGTTTCTGCGCGGTCCCGCACGAATTCTGTTCGTCGCCGTAGCCGGCGGCCAGGGTGTTGATCGTCAGGTCGTCCGCGACGCCCACCGCGAGATCGCAGTTACCGCGCGCCCGCCGGTCCTGGATTCCGTAATAGACGGTCGGGTAGCCGTCGACCTCGGGGCCCGGCTCCAGAAACCGCAGCTGCCCGGATTCCTTGGCCTTGTACATTCCGGCCAGGCCGCCCGTGCCCTTTTCGCGGTTTCCGCTGCCGAGGATGACCTGCAGCGTCTCGCCTTTGCCCCTGATGAACCAACCGCAGCTCGGATTGCTCGACTCGGACCTGGGCTCGCCGGGCTCGGTGAACCCCAGCTCCGCCGCCGAGGCGGCGGGAAGCAGCTTGCAGGCGTCACCGACGTACGCCGAGGCGTCCAGCGGATTCGCCACCTTCGGGACGTTCGGATCCTCCGGCGCGGCGGAAGACTCCGACGACGGCGCCGACCCACTGCTGGGCGACGGTTTCCCGGGGTTCTCCCCCGTGCAGCCCGCCACCGCGACGGATACAAGCATGAGCGCCGCCACGGCGGCGCGTTTCCTCAACACGTTCGGCATCCTCAGGTCGTGCGCATGGTGTTGGCTTGGTCGGTGACCATCGTCTTCGTCCTGGCGATCTCGAGCTTCGCGATGTAGCCGGTGATGTATTCCTTCATCGAGTCGTTCTGCTTCTGCAAGGCGAGCAGCGAATCGACGCCGGAATCGACATAGCTGGAGCTGGCCTCGTCCCGGCCAGGCGGACTCAGATCGGCGAGGATGTCCTCGATCTTCATACCGTCTTCGGAGACCTTCTTCAGCTCGTCCTGCCACAGCCCGATGACGGTCTTCAGCTCCTCGGGGCTCATCTCGAACCCGCCGCCACCGCCGCCCCCACCGCCGTAAACGGTCGGTTCCTTCGGCGTGGTGAGGTCACCCCAGACGGCCTTGATCGCGCTCGCGGCGTCGCCGATGATGTTCAACCCGCACCTTCCCCTCAGCACTCACACACGGTGATGGACAAAGAGTAGCCAAGCGGCGGACGGCGTGTCAGCCGATCCGGCCGAGTGGTCGGACGTGTCTCGGAGCCGTCCGGTTCCCGGTCGGGCGGATCATCCCGCGAACTGGTCACAGTACGTACGTACGGATTGCATTGACCGGGTTCCCGGTGACAGGATCCCAGGATGCCACGGGTCAGCCAGGATCACCTCGACGCACGCCGGCGCCAGATCCTCGACGGCTCCCGCGTGTGTTTCGCACGCCACGGCTACGAGGGTGCCACCGTCCGGCGGCTGGAAGAAGCCACCGGACTGTCCCGCGGCGCGATCTTCCACCATTTCCGCGACAAGGAGTCCCTCTTCCTGGCCTTGGCCGAGGACGACGCGGTGCGCATGGCCGACATCGTCGCCGAGCAGGGCCTCGTCCAGGTGATGCGCGAACTGCTGACGAACCGCAGCGAGCACCCCGCCGACTGGCTCGGCACACGGCTGGAGGTCTCCCGGCGGTTGCGCACCGACCCCGAGTTCCGGGCCCGCTGGGCCGAGCGGTCCCACCAGCTGACCGCCGCGACCCGCCGCCGCCTGGAGCGCCAGCGCGACGCCGGGATCCTGCGTGACGACGTCGACGTCGACGTCCTGACCGCATACCTCGAACTCGTTCTCGAGGGTCTCGTCTCCCACCTCGCGATGGGCCAGCCCGGAGACGATCTCGGCCCCGTTCTCGACCTGGTCGAGGAGAGCGTGCGGCGGCACCGTGCCCACGCGGCCGGGGGAACACGTTAAGATTGTCCCATCGCCGCAGTACAGCGGCGGTGTCAGTTGATTCCGATCGAGGAGTGACTCTTTTCGTGCGCGACGCGCAGTCACCTGGTGACAGTATCGAGCCGGGTGGCACACCCGGCTGTTCCGCGGCTCTTCCCGCCGACCCCGCCGGCAGGAAATGATGGAAATCCTGCTCGCCGTTCTCGGCATTCTCCTGTTCCTCCTGCTGACCGTCGGCACCGGCCTCGCCGTCGCCGCCGAGTTCTCCCTCACCGCGCTCGAGCGCAGCACGGTCGACGCGAACGTCCGCCAGGTCGGCGACAAACGCGCGCACACCGTGCAGAAGGCGCACCGCACGCTCTCGTTCCAGCTCTCCGGCGCGCAGGTGGCGATCACCATCACCACCCTGATCACCGGTTACCTCGCGGAACCGGTGATCGGTGACCTGCTGCATCCGCTGTTCACCGCCGTCGGGTTCTCCGAAGGCGTGGCGAACGGCGTCTCGCTGGCGGTCGCGCTGATCCTGGCCACGTCGCTGTCGATGATCCTCGGCGAGATGATGCCGAAGAACCTCGCGATCGCCCGGCCGCTGCAGACCGCGCGTGCCGTCGCGGGGTACCACTCGCGGTTCTCGTCCCTGTTCCGCTGGCTCATCACCCTGATGAACAACAGCGCCAACTTCCTCGTCCGCAAGTTCGGCGTGGAGCCGCAGGAAGAACTGCGGTCGGCCCGGTCGCCGCAGGAACTCGGCTCGATCGTGCGCTCCAGCGCGGAAAGCGGCACGCTCGACACGTCGACGGCCGAACTGCTGGACAAGTCGCTGCGCTTCGGCGAGCGGACGGCCGACGAGCTGATGACGCCGCGCGTCCAGCTCGAATCGCTGACCGTGGACGACACGATCTCCGACCTCATCGAGATCTCGCGCCGCACCGGCTTCTCGCGTTTCCCGGTCTACACCGAGGATCTCGACGACGTGCAGGGCGCGGTGCACATCAAGCAGGCGTTCACCGTCCCGGCCGCCCAGCGCGCCACGGTACGGATCGGTTCGGTCATGCGGCCGATCCCGACGGTGCCCGAATCGCTGCCGGGGGACTCGCTGCTCAACCGGCTGCGTGATTCCCGCTTCCAGCTCGCGATCGTCGTCGACGAGTACGGCGGCACAGCGGGCCTGGTGACCCTGGAGGACGTGGTCGAGGAGATCATCGGCGACGTCCGCGACGAACACGACGAACGTGAAGCGCCGTCCTCCCAGCAGGTCGGCGCCGACAACTGGCTCGTGTCCGGACAGCTTCGCGCCGACGAGGTCACCGACGAGACCGGGTTCCGGATGCCCGACGGCGACTACGAGACCATCGCCGGGTTGATCCTCGAACGGCTCGGCCGGATCCCCTCCCCCGGTGACGCCACCGAACTCGACGCCTGGCGGCTCACGGTGACCAAAATGGACCGTCTCCGCATCGCCGAGGTCGAAGTCCGCCGGGTCGGCGAAACCGCGACCTCCGCAGAGCAGGAGCCCGCCCGATGAGCGACTGGTTCAACATCTTCCTCGTCGTGGTCCTGTTGCTGGCCAACGCGTTCTTCGTCGGTGCCGAGTTCGCGCTGATCTCGTCGCGGCGTGACCGGCTGGAAGCCTTGCTGGAGCAAGGGAAGACCCGCGCCAGGATCGTGATCAACGCGAGCAGGAACGTCTCGCTGATGCTCGCGGGCGCGCAGCTCGGCATCACCATCTGCTCGCTGCTGCTGGGACGGCTCGGCGAGCCCGCCGTCGCGCACCGGCTTGCCGGGTTCTTCGAGTTGTTCGGGATCCCCGAGGTGCTGCTGCACCCGATCTCGTTCGCGATCGCGCTGGCGTTCATCACCATCCTGCACGTCCTCATCGGCGAGATGGTGCCGAAGAACCTCGCGATCGCCGAGCCGGAACGGCTGGCGCTGTGGCTGGTCCCGGTGCACGTGGCCTGGGTGAAGGTCGCCAACCCGTTCATCTGGCTGCTGAACTTCGTGGCGAACTCGCTGCTGCGGGTGTTCAAGGTCGAGCCGAAGGACGAGCTGGAGACCGCCTACACCTCCGACGAACTCGCCGAACTGCTCAGCGAGTCGCGCCGCGAGGGCCTGCTGGAGCACTCCGAGCACCAGCGTCTGAGCAAGACGCTGTCCTCGGTGGAGAAGACGGTCGCGGACGTGCTGGTCCCGACGGCCCAGCTGACCACGCTGCCCTGCTCGCCCACGCTGGGCGACGTCGAACGCGCGGTGTCCTCGACCGGGTTCTCCCGCTTCCCGGTGTGCACCGACGACGGGACGCTGACCGGCTACATCCACGTCAAGGACATCCTCGACCTCGTGGGCGAGGACCCGACCACCGTGGTGCCGTCGGACAAGACGCGGGCGCTCACCGAACTGCACGCCGACGCCCGGCTGGACGAGGCGCTGTCGGCGATGCGCAAGGAAGGCAGTCACCTCGCGCGGGCGTTGAGCCCGGCCGGGGCCGCGGTCGGCGTCGTCGCGCTGGAGGACCTCGTCGAGGAATACGTGGGAACTGTCCGCGACGGTACCCACGTCATGTCATGACCGGCCTGATCGTCCTTCCCGAGTCCGTGTGGCGGGCTCGGGAGGACGACCACGTCACGCGGATGCGGCGCTGGACGACACCGCACCAGCGCCGCCGCTCGCGGGGCGAGAAGCATCCGGTGCTCGACTTCCTCTTCAGCTACTACTCGCACCGGCCAGGGCATCTGGAGCGCTGGCAGCCGGGTCCGGGTGTCGTGCTCGAAGGCGCGTCCGCGCACCGGTTCCTGGAGCGGAAGGGCTACGTGGAGACTCCGGACGGCGTCATGCTCGATCCGGCTGGCTTCACCGAAGGCCGAGCCAAGACCGCGGAATTCGTTCTCCGGCTGCTTTCCGCGACCGCGTCCCGCTCGCCGAGACTCAGTTGTTTCGGGCTTCACGAATGGGCAATGGTTTACCGGGAATCGGCGAATGAGGTTCGCCACTCACAGCTTCCGCTCCGGCTCGGCTCGGCCGGGACCGACGGCGTCGTCGAGTCGCTGGAGATCCGATGCGGACATTTCGACGCGTTTCGGTTCTTCACCGAGCCCGCCCGGCCGCTCAACACCCTGCGGCCGGCGCGGGAGGACCAGGTCGACTTCGAGCAGCCGGGCTGCCTGCACGCCAACATGGATCTGTTCAAGTGGGCGTACAAACTCGATCCGTTCGTCCCGGCCGAGCTGGTCGGTGACTGCTTCGAGCTGGCCGCGGACATCCGTGAGCTGGACATGCGGGCCAGCCCGTACGATCTGGCGTCGTTCGGGTACTCGCCCGTACGGATCGAGACCACGGAAGGCCGTGCAGAGTACGCCCGCGCGCAGGCCGCGTTCGCCCGGCGGGCGGCGCCGCTGCGTGAGCACCTGATAGCGCATTGCCAACGGCTCCTGGCCGAGTTAAGGAAAGTTCCCGCGACACGCGGAAAACAACTGTGAGTCGTCGCATTCCCCGTAACATCCTCCCCTGTTAGAGTGATAACGGTTTGATTGCATACGCAGCGCGAGCGCGCACGTTTCGAAAGGACAACGATGGGGCGACACAGCGCGGTCGAGGAGCCGGTGCCGCATCCCCTCGACCCGCCGAAGCGGCCTCAGGGTCGCGGTGAGGCGACCGGTTCGCACCGGATCGTCGGGAAGAAGGCCCCGCGGCGGCGGATCGCCAAATGGCCCATCGCCTGCCTGGTCCTCGTGGTCCTGGTCGCGATCGGCGTGCTGGGCTGGAACTGGGCGGACGGCGAGCTCAACACCCGCGCCGAAGCCCAGGCCAAGGCGTGCAGCGCCGGCGACACCCCGATGCGGGTCATCGTCACCCCCAGCATCGAGAAGCCGGTCCGCGCGGCGGCCGAGCGGTGGAACAACGCCGCGACCGTGGTCCGCGACCACTGCGTGATCATCCAGATCGACGCGCTGTCCTCCGCTTCGGTGCTCGACGGCCTCGTCGGACGGACCAACCTCGACTCCATCGGCGGCCTGCCCGCCGCCTGGATCCCCGAGTCCTCCTACTGGGTGACCGAGCTGAACACCGCCAAGCCCGAGCTGGTCGGTTCGCCCGCCCAGTCGGTCGCGACGGCGCGTTCGGCCGACTACCCGCTCGTCGGGCTCGCCGGCAAGAACATCGACGAGGTCCAGATGCGCGCCGCGCAGACGTTCCGCCAGTACCTCCAGCAGCCCGCCCAGCAGGCCGACTTCGCGGCCGCGGGTATCAAGGCCACCTGAGGCCCCGAACCACGGGAAAGGCCCCTTCGCCGCTCGGGAAGGGGCCTTTCCCGTACCTCCGCCTCGTGAGCGTTGGACGGTTAGAACCAAGGGTGTCTTGGACTTCTGCTGAACTCGACCTTCGCACCTTCCCAAGTACATGAAGGCCCCCTTCACTGCGCTAGACGCAGTGAAGGGGGCCTTCATGTACCCAGGACGCCAGTACCAGCGGGCCAAGTCCTCGTGAGTGGTGAGAGCGGTTAGCACCAACCGTGTCCGACGGTTCGGCGTGATCCGACGGACGACACACGTGACGGAATGGACGACACGCGTGCCCAGACGGACGACTCGCGTGATGTCCCTCCAGACACTCGTGTTGTCCGTCCGATCACGCGTGTCGTCCACCTGATCACGCGAGACTCCCGATTCGGTCCCAGCCTCGTGAGTGTTGAGGACGGTAAGAGCCGTCCTCAACACTCACGAGGAGAAGGTGTCCGGGTCCGGGCCGGTGCGCGTCCCGTCGTCGAACTCGGCGAGCGCGGCGAGATCGTCTTCGGCGAGTTCGAAGTCGAAGACGTCGAAGTTCTCGCGGATCCGGGACGGTGTCACGGATTTCGGGATCGCGACCGTGCCGAGTTGCAGATGCCAGCGCAGCACGAGCTGTGCCGGGCTCTTGCCGTATTTGGCGGCGAGGGCGGTCAGCGTCGCGTCCGAGAGCAAAGATCCCTGCGCCAGCGGGCTCCACGCCTCGGTGACGATGCCGTGCTCGGCGTGGAACTCCCGCAACGCCTTCTGCTGAAGCCGGGGATGCAGCTCGACCTGGTTGACCGCGGGCACGATCCCGGTCTCGTCGAAGAGCCGCCGCAGATGCGGGACGTGGAAGTTCGACACCCCGATCGCGCGCACCCGGCCGTCCGCGTAGAGCTTTTCCAGCGCACGCCAGGTTTCGACATACTTCCCGCGGGCGGGCATCGGCCAGTGGATCAGGTAGAGGTCGACGTGGTCCAGCCCGAGCTCCGCGAGGCTCGCGTCGAACGCCCGCAGCGCCTCGTCGTAACCGTGGCCCGGATTCGGCAGTTTCGTGGTGATGAACAGTTCCTCGCGAGGGACGTCCGATGAGCGGATCGCCTCACCGACACCGGCTTCGTTCCGGTACGACGCGGCGGTGTCGATGCTGCGGTACCCGGCCTCGATGGCGGTCCGGACGACCTTGGCCGTATCGCCCGCGGGCACCTGCCAGACGCCGAAACCGAGTTGTGGGATGGCTACCTCGTTGTTCAGGACGACGGAAGGCACGGCCATGGAAGGGAAATCCTCACTGGGTTCGGCGGCAGGGCTTCTTGCCACGCATCATTCCACCCCGCGCGCGGCATACGCGCGCAAATACTCCGCCGTGTCCGCGTCCGCCGGGAAGAACGACTCGATCACCAGCTCGGCGACCGTGACATCGAGCGGCGTGCCGAAGGTGGAGACCGTGCTGAAGAACGTGAGTTCGGCGTCCTCGTGCCGCAGTCTCAGCGGGACGAAGATGTCACCCGGTCCGGGGACCTCCACCTCGGGGACGGGATCCGCGCACGGATAGGCGCGCAGTTCCTCCAGCAGTTCGGTCAGCATCGGGTCGGCGGTCTGGATCACCTGACGCCGCAGCCTGCCGAGCAGATGGGCCCGCCACTCCCCCAGATTCAGCACATGTGGCGCCATCCCGTCCGGATGCAGCGTCACCCGCAGGACGTTGACCGGCGGCGTCATCAAGGCGGGCGACACCAGGTCGGTCATCAGCGAGATGCTCGCGTTGGCGTCGACGAGGTTCCACCAGCGGTCGACGACGGCGGCCGGGTACGGCTCGTGGCCGGTCATCAGCTGGCGCACCGCCTTGCGGACCGCTTCCAGCTCCGGGGCGGCCAGACCGGTTTCGGCGTACGCGGGCGCGTATCCCGCGGCCAGCAGCAGCTGGTTGCGTTCCCGCAAGGGCACCTCCAGATGTTCGCCGAGCCGCAGCACCATCTCGCGGCTGGGCTTGGACCGGCCGGTTTCGACGAAGCTCAGGTGCCGGGTGGAGATGTCCGCCGAGATGGCGAGATCCAGCTGGCTGATCCGGCGGCGGTCACGCCATTCACGGAGGAGTTCGCCGACGGGGCGGCCCGCGCTCACTGTGGTCGTCACGATCACGAACCTACGGCTCCGCGCGCGGAGCCGCCATTACCTCAGGCGTAATCGACGGGACCCGCTCCCGGCCGACAGAGTTGCGGCATCGGTTACCCCACAACAGAACGAGGAGACACCATGTCGGACATCCAGCGCGTCGCCGAGCAGTACATCGCCGTGTGGAACGAGACCGACGCGGACAAGCGCCGCGCCCTGATCGCCGAAGTCTTCACCGAGGACGCCGCCTACACCGACCCGCTCGGTGCCGTGACCGGCCACGACGGTGTCGACGGCTTCATCGCCGGCGCGCAGGCCCAGTTCGCGGGCTTGAAGTTCAGCCTGCCCGCGGCGCCCGACGCGCATCACGACATCGCGCGGTTCCAGTGGTACCTCGGCCCGGAAGGCGCCGAGGAGCCGCTGGCGATCGGGTTCGACGTCATCACCGTCGAGGACGGCCGGATCAAGCAGGTGCTGGGCTTTCTCGACAAGATGCCCGGCTGACGATCAGGCGAAGGCCTCCGGCGGCGGACAGGAGCAGACGAGGTTGCGGTCCCCCGCGGCCCCGTCGATCCGCCGCACCGGGGGCCAGATCTTCGACGCGGTGAAGCCGGCCGGGAAGACCGCGATCTCCCTGCTGTACGGGCGATCCCACTCGCCCGCGAGACAGCGCGCGGTATGCGGCGCGTTCCGCAGCGGGCTTCCCTCCAGCGGCCACTCCCCCGCGGCGACCTTCTCGATCTCGCCGCGGATCGCGATCATCGCGTCGCAGAACCGGTCGAGTTCACCGAGATCCTCGCTCTCGGTGGGCTCGACCATGAGCGTTCCCGCGACCGGGAAGGACATCGTCGGCGCGTGGAGCCCGTAGTCGGCCAGGCGCTTGGCGACGTCGTCCACGGTGACGCCGGTCCGTTTGGTGAGCGCGCGGAGATCGAGGATGCATTCGTGCGCGACCAGACCGTCGTGCCCGGAGTACAGCACCGGGTAGTGCGCGGCGAGACGTTTGGCGACGTAGTTGGCGTTCGCGACCGCGGTCAGCGTCGCCCGCTTCAAGCCTTCGGCGCCCATCATCCGGACGTAGGCCCAGGAGATCGGGAGGATCGACGCGCTCCCCCACGGCGCGGCGCTGATCGGCCCCACCCCGGTGGCCGGGCCCGCGTCCGGCTGCAGCGGATGGTTCGGCAGGTACGGCGCCAGATGCGCACGGACGCCGATCGGCCCGATGCCCGGCCCGCCGCCACCGTGCGGGATGCAGAAGGTCTTGTGCAGGTTGAGATGCGAGACGTCGGCGCCGAATTTCCCGTACTGCGCCACCCCGATCAGCGCGTTCAGGTTCGCGCCGTCGACGTACACCTGGCCGCCCGCGTCGTGCACCAGCGCGCAGACCTCGCGGACGGTGTCCTCGTACACGCCGTGCGTGGAGGGATAGGTGATCATGATCGCGGCGAGGTCGTCCGCGTGCTCGTCCATAGTGGACTTGAGATGACCGAGGTCGATGTTGCCCTCGTCGTCGCATTTCACGACGACCACCCGCATTCCGGCCATCACGGCGCTGGCGGCGTTCGTCCCGTGCGCGCTGGAAGGGATCAGGCAGACGTCACGTGCGGCGTTCCCGTGTTCGCGGTGGTACGCGCGGATGGCCAGCAGCCCGGCGAACTCGCCCTGGCTTCCGGCGTTCGGCTGCAGGGAGACCGCGTCGTAGCCGGTGATCCCAGCGAGCCAGCGCTCCAGATCCTTCACGACGGTGAGCAGGCCGGCCGCGTCCTCGGCGGGCGCGAACGGATGCAGACCGGCGAACTCGGGCCAGGTGATCGGCTCCATCTCGGCCGTGGCGTTGAGCTTCATCGTGCAGGAGCCCAGCGGGATCATGCTCCGGTCGAGCGCGACGTCCTTGTCGGACAACGCCCTCAGGTACCGGAGCAGCGCAGTTTCCGAACGGTGCGCGTGGAAGACCGGATGGGTCAGGTAGTCGCTGGTGCGGCGCAGATCCGGCGGGAAGCCGTCCGCGGTGTCCGCGTCGAGCGAGTCCACATCGGACACCGCGACCCCGAACGCCTTCCACACCAAGGAAAGATGCTCACGACTGGTCGTCTCGTCGCAGGCGACGGCGACGTGGTCGGAGTCCACGAGCCTCAGGTTGACCCCGAGTTCCCGCGCCGTGCCGACGATCCCCGCCGCGCGGCCCGGGACGGAAACCGTGACGGTGTCGAAGAATTCGCAGTGCACGACGTCGACACCGCTTTCGGCGAGGCCCGCCGCGAGCACCGTGGCCATCCGGTGCGCGCGGTTCGCGATGGCGCGCAGCCCTTCGGGACCGTGGTACACCGCGTACATCGACGCGATGACCGCCAGAAGCACCTGGGCGGTGCAGATGTTGCTCGTCGCCTTTTCGCGGCGGATGTGCTGTTCACGGGTCTGCAGCGCGAGCCGGTACGTGGGAGCGCCGTCGGCGTCCTTCGACACCCCGACCAGCCGTCCGGGCAGCTGCCGTTCGAGCCCCTGCCGGACGGCGAGGTACGCCGCGTGCGGCCCGCCGAAGCCCATCGGGACCCCGAACCGCTGCGTCGACCCGATGGCGACGTCGGCGCCGAGTTCACCGGGCGACCGCAGCAGGGTCAGCGCGAGCGGATCCGCGGCCATCACCACGGCGGCGCCGAGCGCCTTGACTTCGGCGATCGTGTGGTCCCATTCGCGGACGACCCCCGAGGCGCCCGGATACGACAGCAGCACCCCGAAGAAGTCGCCGCCGAGCCCGAGCCCGGTGATGCCCTGGGACAGGTCCGCGGTCACCAGGTCGATGCCCAGCGGTTCGGCACGGGTGCGCAGCACCTCGATCGTCTGCGGAAGGGTGTCCTCGTCGACCACGAACCGGCTCGATTTCGCCTTGCCCGCCCGGCGGACCAGCGTCATCGCCTCGGCCGCGGCGGTCGCCTCGTCCAGCATGGACGCGTTCGCGATCGGCAGCCCGGTCAGATCGGCGACCATGGTCTGGAAGTTGAGCAGCGCTTCGAGGCGCCCTTGCGAGATCTCCGGCTGATACGGCGTGTACGCGGTGTACCAGGCCGGGCTCTCCAGCACGTTGCGGCGGATCACCGGCGGGGTCACGGTGTCGTGGTAGCCGAGGCCGATCATCTGGACCATCGGCCGGTTGCGCGCGGCCAGTGCGCGGAGCTCGGCGAGCGCGCCGGTCTCGGTGGCGGGTGGCGGCAGATCCGGCGGGGTCGCGGACTCCCGCAGCGACGCGGGGACGGCCCGCTCGGCGAGCTCTTCGAGGGAGGTGACGCCGACGACGTCGAGGATGCGCGCGAGCTCTTCGGCACCGGGACCGATGTGCCGGTCCGCGAAGGGGGTTCCGGATTCGAGAGCGGCCAGTGAAACAGGCTCCATCGGGGACCTCCCAAGACGCGGGGGTGGGGCCGGGACGGATTGTCCTGGCCCTCCCCACTCTGTCCGTACCCCCGAGGGGGCGCCTGAGAGTTTCGCCCGAGTGTTGAGCCGGGCTTGCACCGTCGGCGGGGCCGCCAGGCTGTGACCTGGCGAACCACTTTCCAGAGGCGTCTCTTCCGCGCGGTCCAGGGTGCCTGAGAGGTTCCGGGGAGGACTTGCTCCTTCGGCGCCGAGCTCAACGGTTATCGACTCGGTCTCTCCCGCGCGGATTCGTCGACCGCGGAAGTGAGCCTACCCTGCCGCTCGCGCGGCCTCATGATCAGCCGGTGCGACGGGCGTTGCGGCGCTGCGTGAGCTCGTCCGGCGTGACCGTTTCGATCACGCCGCCGTCGGCCCGTTCGGCCGGGAACTCGTGGATGGTGCCGCTGATCTCCTGCATCGCCCCGCTGACCGCGATGCCGAAGACGCCCTGCCCGCCCTGGAGTAAATCGACGATCTCTTCGGGCGAGGTGCACTCGTAGACGGTGGTGCCGTCCGAGAACAGGGTGACCTTGGCGAGGTCGCGGACGCCTCGCAGGCGCAGGTGGTCGACGGCGACGCGGATGTTCTGCAGGGAGACGCCGGTGTCCAGCAGCCGCTTGACCACCTTCAGGACGAGGATGTCCTTGAACGAGTAGAGCCGCTGCGAACCGGAACCGTGCGCCGTGCGGATGCTCGGCGCGACCAGCTTCGTACGGGCCCAGTAGTCGAGCTGCCGGTAGGTGATCCCGGCGATCTGGCAGGCGGCCGGGCCGCGGTAGCCGACGAGTTCGTCCGGGAGGGAAGAGTCGGGGAACAGCTCGCCCTGCTCGCCGTCAGCGACCGGAACGAGCGGCTCTTGAGGGCTACCAGCCTCGACCACGCCATGCCTCCCCTCGCCCGACCTGGCGGCCGGCGAACAAAGCCGCGCGGACCCACGGGAGTCCGCACCGGAGTTCCTCGTCAAGACGAATGCCCCAGACATCCGAATCACACCTTGGCGATTCACCTTCATTGACGGTAAGCGCGTCCGGCAAACCGGTCAACGCGACGCGCGGTCGGCCTCAAGCTCTTCTTGAGGCTTGTCGAGGACAGTCCCCCGTTCGGCCGCATGGTTGCCGGATTTACTCAGCCGTGTTAATTTTTACTCATGCAAGTAAATCCCTCCACCCAGAGTGCCCTGCAAGAGGTCCAGGCGGAGCTGGGGCTCTCGGTCACCGAGGCGGCCCGGCGGGCCCAGATCGTCGGGGCCGCGATCGCGACGATCGCCGACTTCGGCTACCACAAGACGTCGTTCGCGAAGATCAAGGAGCGGGCCGGGCTGTCCAGCACCCGGATCATCTCCTACCACTTCACCAACAAGGCCGGCCTGATGCAGGCCGTGGTCACCACCGCGACCGGGATGAAGGACAAGTTCCTCGAGGAGCGCATCGAGGGCACGACCGACCGCGCCGGGCTGCTGCGCGGCTACATCGAGGCGGAGATCGCCTTCCTCGGCTCGTACCCGGAACTGGTACGGGTCATGGTCGAGATGGCTTCGAGCGGCTCGGACGCCGAGGGCTGGTTCATGTCGGCGCCGCTCGTCGAGGAGTTCCGGACCGGACGGCTCGAACGTCAGCTGCGCCAGGGCCAGCAGGAAGGCGCTTTCGGCGACTTCGCGGCGGACGTGATGGCGCTGTCGATCGCGCAGGCCATCGACGGCGTCGCGGCGAAGTTCGCGGCGGATCCGAAACTGGACCTGGAGCGGTACGGCCGGGAGCTGGCGGACCTGTTCCTCAAGGCGACCGCCGCCTGATCCGCATTCAGAGGACTAAACGCATACGAAGAAGGGGCGGCACCACCAGGCGCCGCCCCTTCGATCGAGTTCTCGGGATCAGGTGTCCGCGCCGCGGAAGTCCTCCGGCGAGACCGAGTCGAGGAACTCGCGGAACTTCTCGACCTCGTCCTCCTGCTCGTCGGGGATGATGAGGCCCGCCTCCTCCAGCACCGCGTCGACGGCGTGGATGGGCACCCCCACCCGCAGCGCCAGCGCCACCGAATCGCTCGGCCGCGCCGAAACCCGGATGTCCCCGTCGAAGACCAGTTCCGCGAAGAACGTGCCTTCCTTCAGGTCGGTGATGACGACCTGTTCCAGCTCACGGCCCAGTGCGCCGATGACCTCCTTGAGCAGGTCATGGGTCAGCGGACGGGCCGGGCGGACTCCCTGCTGCTCCAAGGCGATGGCGGTGGCCTCCACCGAGCCGATCCAGATCGGCAGGTAACGCTCGCCTTCGGTTTCCCGCAGCAACAAGATCGGCTGATTCGCGGGTAGCTCCACCCGCACGCCGACGACGCGCATCTCGCTCATCGGGCTTCGCCTCCCTCTCGTGCGCACGGGCTGCAACGCTTGTCTCGACGACCAAGCGACGGTAGTCCCGACGCTACCCGTCTTCCGAGCGCTGTGCTCGCTGTCTCCGACATTCTCGGTTCGCCCGTGGCAAACCCGACTCTCACGGTACGGCATAGGGTGCCGAACATTCAGGCATTGACAAGTGGCCGCACAACGGCTCCCGGTCCCCTGGAACCGTTCAACCGCCCGTGACAGCCCGTATTCCGGCCTTCACCAAGAGCGTGTGCAACGCCACGGTCAAGGCGGCGAGCTCCCGGACGACTTCGTCGCCCCTCGCCTGGGCGTCCTCGTCACGATGCCGATACACCGGGGTCACGATCTGCTCCAGCAGGCCGACCTCGCGGTCGGCCGCGGCCCGGAAGGCACGCAGATGTCTCGGCTCGATACCGAATTCGGTCATCGCTTTCACGGTCTTCGCCACGAGGACCGCGTCGGGGTCGAAGAACCCCGCCGCACCTGGGCGCACCAGACCGTATTGCCGCAGCTCAGCCAGGGTGGCGGCGTCGATGCCGGCCTGGCGGAGCAGATCTTCCTCGGTCAGCCTGATCTCGCGATCGGTCTCGAAGTCCCCGGGGGACGGCAGTCCGCCGTTCTCCCCGGGGGCGTCGAGTGAAACGAGTTTCCGCGGCAGCCTCGGCATCGCCGCTTCCGGCGCGGCGCCCCGATCCGCCGCGTCCAGCTGTTCCTTGATGACCTTCAGCGGCAGGTAGTGATCCCGCTGGGCGGACAGGACGAACCGCAACCGCTCCACGTCCGCCGGAGCGAACTGCCGGTACCCCGACGGGGTCCGGCCCGGCTGGACCAGACCCTCCGCCTCGAGGAACCGGATCTTGGAGATGGTGACATCGGGGAAGTCGCCGCGCAGCTGCGCCAGCACGGCCCCGATGCTCAACCCATCGCGCTGCGAAGCATCCCGATCAGGCCGCCCGGCCGCCGTCACCGTGCCCCCTGGCCCCCGGAACCCGGGCCGGTCAGGAAGACCAGGCGGAACTTGCCGATCTGCACCTCGTCGCCACCGGCGAGGACGGCCTGGTCGACCGGCTCGCGGTTGACGTAGGTGCCGTTGAGGCTGCCGACGTCGATGACGACGAACTCGCCGCCCTCACGGCGGAACTCGGCGTGCCGCCGGGAGACCGTGACGTCGTCGAGGAAGATGTCGCTGTCCGGGTGCCGTCCCGCGCTGGTGGTGTCGCGGTCCAGCAGGAAGCGCGACCCCGCGTTCGGGCCCCGCTTGACGACCAGCAGCGCGGAACCCGCGGGCAGCGCGTCCACACCCTGGACGGGGGCCTCGGCAGCCGGAGGAGCCTCAGTGCCTTCGACGTCGGCCAGGAAGTCGGCCCGGAAGACAGAAGTCCGCTCCGGAGACTGCTCCGGGGGAACGCCGGGCCCGTCGTTCGTGCTCACCTGAGCTCTCCTAACGCATGTGTGTTGCCACTACTCAAGAACGTGTGGAGGTCAAACGTACCGTGCCTGATCGAATCTCCGGCCCGCGGCTCCCCCTACTCTTCCCGAAGGGCCACGGCCTGCGGCTATTCCTTGATCAGCGCCTGGTACGCCTCGGCCTCCAGCAGGGATTCCACCGAGCTCGCGTCGTCGAGACGGAGCTCGATCAGCCAGCCTTCGCCGTACGGGTCGCTGTTGATCAGCTCGGGCGACTCGGTCACCGCGTCGTTGACCGCGACCACCTCGCCGTCGAGCGGGGCGAACAGCTCCGAGACGCTCTTGGTCGACTCGACCTCGCCGAACGCGTCGCCCGAGCCGACCTGCTTGCCGACCTCGGGCAGTTCGACGAACACCACGTCACCGAGCTGGTCCTGGGCGTACTCCGTGATGCCCACGCGCACGAGCCCGCCGTCGCGCACGGAGACCCACTCGTGCTCCTCGGTGTACCGCAGTTCTTCTGGAGTGGACAACGCCGCTCCCCTTTCTGATGCCCTCACTCGAAACCGACGCGCGCAGTTTCCCATCCCGCCGGGTCACGCGCCCGGCGCCTCCCGCGACACGCCGGGAGCGGCCGGGCGCAGCGCCCGTACGGTCTGGACGACGTACAGCACGCCTGAATAGACGTACAGGACCGCACCCCATGCCGTGAAGGCGTAGCCGATCGGCCGGGCGATCGCGGCGATGTCGGAGCCGCCCTGGGTGAGCAGCAGGAACGGGAAGGCGTACATCAGCACGAAGGTGGCGCCCTTGCCGATGTAGGTGACCTCCGGCGGGGCGAACCCCCGCCGCCGCAGCAGCAGGACGCAGACGCCGAGGACGGCCTCCCGGACGACCAGCGGGACCACCAGCCACCACGGGATGATGTCGCGGATCAGGAAGGCGATGAGGGTCGCGAGGATGTAGAGCCGGTCGGCCGCGGGGTCGAGCAGCTGGCCGAGCCGCGACATCTGGTTGAGCCAGCGGGCGAGTTTGCCGTCGAGCCAGTCGGTGAGCGCGCTGAACACCAGCAGCGCGAGCGCCCAGCCGTCCTCCTTCGGGCCGAGGAGCAGCCACAGGAAGACCGGCACCCCGGCGAGCCGGAGGATCGAAAGCATGTTGGGGACGTTCAGGGCCTGCCGCAGCAGGGAAGGTTCTTCGCTGGTCACGCTCGGTTCGGGGGGCGTACTCACCCGCTCAGCCTAGCCAGCGGCGGCAGGTCCTCCCGCGTCAGCTGGCCCGGGTGTGCGTCCAGCCGCGGCGTTGCAGGTCCGCGCTGGTCAGCGCCACGGGCCTGCCCCGGTGGTCGGTGCCCATCCAGCGATGGTGGCCCGCCGAGTTCTCCAGGACGTACGGGCGGCCGCCACACCAGACGACGGTGCACGGGGCCGTCGGGGGAAGCTCCGTGCTCGCCGGTGCGGTGGCCTGGGGTGACGCGGGGTCGGTCTGTTCGTCGGTCTTCATCGCTCTCACGGTTTCGGTGACGGGGACTGGGACACGCCGGAGCGCTACTTGTCTTTTCGGCAGAACGGGGCCGCGCGTTAACGGCTCGGCGCCGGATTCGTCCGATCGGTTCGCGACGACAGCAGGGTGTTGCCGCGCCGTGAACGGCATATTAATTGTCCACAGTGGACAGTGATTGCCCGGTCCTCGCGTATCGCGGCGACGGGGCCGCGATAGCCTCCCGCGAACCGAACGTGGCTCAATGCCACGACATCGGGCCCGGCCGGGTCAGAATGGGCCGGCCACGACCGGCCGACGAAAGGATCGCCTTGCCCGTCTCGACGACCACGGGGACGTGGCGGCGCCTGTTCGCGGTCTGCGCCGTCGCCGGAACGCTCGCCGCCTGTTCGGGCGAAGCCCCGCCACCGCCTGTCACTTCGACGCCGGTCTCATCGCCCGCGATCCCCACGACCGCGTCCAGCGTTTCGGTGCCGCCGATCCCGTCCCAAACCGCGCCGAGTCCGTCCGCCGCCCCGACTCCCGCCCCCAAACCGAAACCCGCTGAACCGGTACAGGGTTCCTGCGGGACGGTGACCGCGGCGAGCGGGCTGACCTTGCAGGTGCTCAACGGACCCGGCGTCTCCTGCGCGGAGGCGACCGGGATCGTCGACGCGTTCCACAAGAGGATCGCCGGCCGTCAGTCCGCGGGCTCGGACGAGCCGGTCAGCGAGACCGTGGACGGCTGGCTGTGCGTCTCCGGAGCTCCCGCCGCACAGGGCGGCACGAGTTGCAGCAAGGGCGAGCAGAACGTGTTCGCCGCCGTCGTCCCCGTCGAATGAACCATCCCGAGAAGAAGGGCCCATGAAGAGCCTCGCCGTGCTTCCCGCCGCGTTCGCCGTCGTCCTGCTGAGCGGTTGCGGCGCCGATCCCGCGCCCGCGGCCGCACCGCCCCCGTCCTCCTCCCCCGCCGCCGCCGACCAGGCCCTCGCCGGATCGCCGTGCGGAGAGGTCGCCGGATACCAAGGCGCGAAGAACAAGGTCGTCGTCCGAGGGAAGACCGACTGTGCCGAGGCTACGCAGGTGCTCAAGGACTATTTCGCCAAGCTGACACCCGCCGAAGCGACGTCGCCGCAGGGGCCAGGTCCGGTCGTGGTCGGGGCCTGGACCTGCGGCAGCGGGCCGAACGATCCGGTGACGAGCTGTTCGACCGAGGACGAGCGGCAGATCGAGGCCACCCGGAGCTGAGCACGGACGGCGGCGTCACTTCCCGCGACGCCGCCAGGTCCGGGTCTTCCGGTACAGGACACCGAGTCCGATCAGCATGCCCAGCAGGACCAGGCCGCACAACGCGACCATCACCAGGCTCAAAACCCGATTCGACCTTGACGGGTAAGCGAATCCGTCACCGGCGAAGATCCTGTCGCCTTCCGCGACGCTCTCGCCGTTGATCCTCCCCTGTCCGGTGCGCCCGTCGTCGAACCGCCACCCGGCCTCGCAGTAGGGAAACCGGCCGCTCATCGGCGGCCCGTCCTCGACACATCCGGAGACGACGGTGACCGTGACGTCCTCTCCGGTGTTCAGTTCACGCACGCGGTCACCGAGGGCGCCCCCGGTCACCCACAACAGGAAAACGAGCGGGATCCCGCCCAGCAGCGTTCGCAGCGGAATCCTGGAATTTCCCGGTTCACCTGACAAGAAAGTCCCTTCTTCTCGGCCGTTCCAGGCTATTCGCCGAAGCGACGGAGCTGCACGGGATTTGTACCCACCCCCTTGCCAGCCGAAGTAAGAGTCGTCTAGACTCAAACTATGCTCACCAGGGAAGACGCCATGAAGGCGGTCGAGGACGCGGCCGGTCCGGCCGCGCTGTTCGCCCGCCATCGCTACCGCGAACTGGCGGCCGTGCTCCACCCCGACCGCAACCCCGGCGACGTGCGGGCCCACCGCGCGGCCGCCACGCTCAACCGCCTCCACGACGAGTGGAAGCGGGCCCGGCGGCAGACGGTCACCACGGCGACGTCGGCCTACACCCTCGTCGCACCGCACGCGGTGGGCAGTGTCGCCACGACCTACCGGACCACCGGCCCACATCTGGTCAAACTCGTCCGCGATCCGGCGCTCAACCCGTTGATCCACGCCGAATGGGACGCGTTGCGCGCACTGGACGGCTTCACCGAACGGCATCGATGGCTCCGCCCCTACTACCCGCGGCTGCTCGACACGTCGGGGCCGGTCGCGAGGGGCGATCGCGCGTTCAGCGTCCTCGACCCGCTCGTCGACGGCTTCCTCACCCTCGCCGACATCGGGAAGGCCTTCCCCGGCGGGCTCGACGGCCGCGACTACGCCTGGATGCACCGTCGCCTCCTGCGTGCCGTGGCCGGCGCGCACCGGGCGGGTGTCGTCCACGGCCATCTCACCGCGGACAACGTGCTCGTCCATCCCGGACAGCACGGCATCGTCGTGACCGGCTGGTCGTTCGCCGTCGAAGACGGTGCGCTCCCGCTGGCGGCGGACAAATCCGTCCACTATCCACCGGAAGTCCACAAAGGACAGCCGATGACCGCCGCCACCGACGTCCACATGCTCCACCACATGATGCTGGAACTCCTGGCACCGGGCGAAACCCGCCAGCGCGAATTCGCCAAGTGGTGCCTCCAGGAGATCCCGGCACAACGACCCGAGGCCGCCGATCTGCTCGACGAGTACGACGAACTGCTCGCCGACCTGTACGGCCCTCGCACCTTCCGACCGTTCATCATCCCCGAGACAGGAGCCTGACCATGGGACACGGACACTGGGACGACAACGCCTACGCCGCCGCGAAGACCTTCCGCGCGGCCAAGGGCGAGGACGATTTCGGCTACACCGCCGATCTCCGTTCCAAGCCCGCGAAGGAATGGAAGGTCGCGCCCGCGCTGGACCCGCTGAACGCCGTGCGGGAATGCCGGGATTCGGCCGACCACAGCGATTCGACGCCGATCGCGGTGCTGTTCGACGTCACCGGTTCGATGCGCCGGGTGCCGCGGATCATGCAGGGCAAGCTCGGAAAGCTGCACGGCCTGCTGAAGCGCCGGGGTTATCTGGCCGACCCGCAGGTGCTGTTCGGCGCGATCGGCGACGCCGACAGCGACCGGGTTCCCTTGCAGGTCGGGCAGTTCGAATCGGACAACCGGATGGACGAGCAGCTGCGCACGATGTTCCTCGAAGGCGGTGGCGGCGGGCAGAAGAGCGAGTCCTACGAACTGGCCGCGTACTTCATGGCGCGGCACGTGGTGACCGACGCGTGGCAGAACCGCGGCCGCAAGGGTTATCTGTTCATCATCGGCGACGAGCTGAACAAGCCCGCACTGGAGGCCCGCCACATCCGCCGGGTGATCGGGGACGACGTGCGGGAGGACATCGACCCGGCCTCGGTGTACCGGGAGCTGGCTCGCAAGTGGCACGTCTACTTCGTGCTGCCGAACCAGTCTTCGTACTACAACGACCCGCAGATCGGCGAGCACTGGAGCGATCTGCTCGGCCAGAACTTCCTGAAGCTGGACGACCCGGGCGCGGTGTGCGAGCTGATCGCCGCCACCATCGGGCTGGAAGAGCGGGTGGTGGACGTCGACCGGGCGCTCGCCGACCTCGCGGACGTCGGCTCGGTCGCCGAAAGCAAGGCGGTCGGCAAGGCGCTGGCCAAGCTGGGCACCAAATCGGTCGTCACGTCGGCGGTGCCCGAGGCCGGCGGGCCGAGCGACGTGGTGCTGCGATGAGTCTCCTGGACGGTCACGTGGTGGTGGTCGGGCTCGGCTTCGGCGACGAAGGCAAGGGCGCGGTGGTCGACGCGCTCTGCGCCGCCCGGCCCACCACCGCGGTGGTCCGCTTCAACGGGGGCGCGCAGGCCGCGCACAACGTCGTCGTGGACGGGCGGCACCACACCTTCAGCCAGTTCGGGGCGGGCACGTTCGCCGGCGTGCCCACCCATCTGTCGCGGTTCGTGCTCGTCGAGCCGTTCGCGCTCGCCGCGGAAGCTCGACGGCTCGAAGCGGTCGGCGTCCGGAATCCGCTCTCACTGCTGAGTGTGGACGGCCGGGCTCTGCTCACGACGCCGTTCCACATCCACGCCAACCGGGCCAGGGAGGAGGCCCGTGGCGTGAACCGGCACGGTTCGTGTGGCAAGGGCATCGGCGAGACCGTCTGGTACTCGCTGTTGCCCGGGGCCGCGCCGGGTGACGTGGTGGAGAACCAGGAGGTGATCGGGAGGCCGGGGGAAGCGCCCACGGTCGCCGACTGCGCCCGGCCGTCGGTGCTGCGACGCAAACTGGACGCGCTCGCGCGGTTCTACGCGCCGCTCGCCACGCCGCCGCACAGCGTCGACGAACTGGTGGCGCTGTACCGCGATTTCGCGGGCGCGGTGCGGATCACCGACGGGGACGAAACGGGGCGGCTGGCGGATTCCGGGCGGCTGGTGTTCGAGGGAGCGCAGGGGGCTCTCCTCGACCAGTACCACGGGTTCCATCCGCATACGACCTGGTCGACGACCACGCCGCACAACGCCCGCACCCTGTTGGGCGGGCGCCCGCACACCGTCGTGGGGGTGACGCGGACGTACCTCACCCGGCACGGCGCGGGGCCACTGCCGACCGAATCCGCCGCCGTGCTCGCCCGGTTCCCTGAGCGGCACAACGAAACCGGCGAATTCCAGGGCGCTTGGCGAGCGGGGCATCTCGACGCGGCCTTACTGGACTACGCGATCGCGGCCTGCGACGGCGTGGACGCGCTCGCGGTGACCCACCTCGACGCGACCGGGTTGAAGGTCGTGCCCCGTGACGGCTCCCCCGCCGTCGACCTGCCGGATCCGCTGGCGTGGTTCGGCGCGCGGCTGCCGGTGGCCGTCATGGGGTACGGCCCGGACAGGGCCGGTTACCGCGTCGCCAAGGCACGGTCGACAATCAACGCGTGATCGATTCGACGCCGGTGTCCGTTGACGTGCTCGTGGTGCGGTTCGCCCCCGGCACCAGGAACGTCCTGTTGGGAATCGCGCCGCGGGCGGCCGAGCCGTTCGAAGGGGAGCTCGCCCTGCCCGGGGTGCTGCTGGGGCTCGGGGAACGGCTGCGGGAGGCGGCGAGCCGGGCGGTGGTCGGCAAACTCGGCCTCCCGCCCGACGCGGTCTCGGCGACGGGACAGCTCGCCACCTTCGACGAGCCGAACCGTGACCCGCGAGGTCCCACTCTCTCCATCGCCTTGTGGGCCACCGTGAATCCCGCGCTCGACGTCCCGGGGAACGTCGTCTGGGTGCCGCTGGACGAGGTCCCGCCGCTGGCCTTCGACCACGACCGGATCGTCGCCGACTGCCGTCCGATGCTGGCCGAACGGCTGTGGCGGGACGTCGCCTTCACCGCCGGGCTGCTGGGACCGATCTTCACCACGGCACAGGCGCTGGACGCCACCGAAGCGCTGACCGGGGACCGCCCCTATCCGGCCAATCTCGGCCGGACGATGGAGCGGGTCCCCGGTCTGCGGCGTACCACCGAACACGCGGCCGCCCTCCCCAAGGGAGGACGGCCGCCGTCGCTGTGGCGCTGGGAGTGACTCAGATCCCGCAGGAGGACGCCGACCAGAAGCGCGTCGACCGGTGTGCCACGTGCGTGTGATCGTTGTGGCCGGGGTAGCCCGGCCCGAGGATCTCGGCGAACCCGTGGTTACGGGCCTGCTTCGCCAATCCGCAGAAGCCCTGCGAGCCGGCGCCGAGGTCGACGGCGTCACCGTAGAGATGACGGCTGTTGGTCGCGCCGCCGACCGCGTTGTTGCAGGCGACGCTGCGGAAACCGCCGTTGACGTCGATCGGCCGGTCGCCCATGGCGTGCCGCATCGCCTGCAGCTTCCACATCGAGACCAGCGCGTTGGCCTTCGCCGTCGCCGGTGGGACGTTGCCGCCCGACCAGTCGGAGTTGCACCGGTTCAGTTCCGCGTAGGTGAAGTTGATCGGCGTGCAGTCGTCGTCCTGCAACGCGTAGAGCTTCGAGAACGTGGCCGAACCGGCGATGCCGTCCGCCGCCAGCCCGTACGCCTGCTGGAAGCGGGTGACCGCGGCCTTGGTCCCCGCGCCGAACTGGCCGTCGAGGGCGAGCACGCCGCCGTAGCCGGGGTACCCGGCCACACGGATCTGCAGTTGCCGGACGTCCTCACCGGACGCGCCTTCCGACAACGTGCGTCCCCAGGAGTAGCAGGCGTCGGCGACAGACATTTCGCCCGCTGTCACCGGGCCTGGATCGGCGGCGGCCGGGGTGGCCACCGCGGTACCGAGCCCGGCCACCAGGGCGAGCATCGGCAGGAGGAAACGAATGCGCATGACAGGAACACCTTTCAAAGCAGGGAAGGTGAGACCCGTGACCCCCACGGGTTGTCAACGATTCACTGCCGAGGATGCTAACGCGGTTCCGGTTACCGCGCTGTGGGTCGTTCGACCCACACGCCCGAACCCGGAACTCGCGTGATCGGAGCCGTGACTCGCGTGATCGGAGGCGGAACGCGCCGGATCACGCGAGTTCCGCCCTCAATCACATGAGTTCCGTGTCCAATCACGCGAGTTCGGAGTTCGAGACCGGGCCATCAGCCCTTCAGCTGCGGGAAGTCCTCTTCGCGGAACTCCCCCGCCGGCCGGCCGTCGGCTTCGTTCTCGCGCCCGCGCAGTTCGACGCGGCGGATCTTGCCGGAGATCGTCTTCGGCAGGTCGGTGAACTCCAGCCGCCGGATTCGCTTGTACGGGGCCAAATGTTCCCTGCAGAAGGCCAGGATGGACACCGCCGTGTCCGCTGTGGGCTCGTGCCCGTTCGTCAGGACGACGTAGGCCTTCGGGACCGCGAGCCGGATCGGGTCCGGCGCCGGGACGACCGCCGCTTCGGCGACCGCCTCGTGTTCCAGCAGGACACTTTCCAGCTCGAACGGCGAGATCCGGTAGTCCGACGCCTTGAAGACGTCGTCCGTCCGGCCCACGTAGGTGATGTAGCCGCGTTCGTCGATCGAACCGACGTCACCGGTGTGGTAGAAGCCGTTCGCGAACGCGGCGGCTGAGCGTTCCTCGTCGTCGGCGTATCCGGCCATCAGCCCGACCGGCCGCTTGGCGAGGTCGAGGCAGATCTCGCCCTCCTGCGCGCGCTCCCCGGTCACGGGGTCCACGAGTGCCACGGTGAAGCCGGGCAGCGGACGGCCCATCGACCCCGGCACGACGTCCTGTCCGGGGGTGTTGGCGATTTGGACGCTGCTCTCCGTCTGCCCGAAACCGTCGCGAATCGTGACGCCCCAAGCCTTTTCGACCTGGTCGATCACTTCGGGGTTGAGCGGTTCACCCGCGCCGACCACCTTGCGCGGCGGCGTCTTAAGCACGGTCAGATCCGCCTGGATCAGCATCCGCCACACCGTCGGCGGGGCGCAGAAGCTGGTGATACCGCACCGTTCCATCTGCGCCATCAGCGAGACCGCGTCGAACCGCGCGTAGTTGTAGAGGAACACCGTCGCCTCGGCGTTCCACGGCGCGAAGACGTTGCTCCACGCGTGTTTCGCCCAGCCGGGCGAGGAGATGTTGAGGTGGACGTCGCCCGGTTCGAGGCCGATCCAGTACATTGTGGACAGATGGCCGATCGGGTACGAGACCTGGGTGTGCTGCACCAGTTTCGGCTTCGCGGTGGTCCCCGAGGTGAAGTACAGCAGGAGCGGGTCTTCCGCCGCCGTCGGGCCGTCGGGCGTGAAGGCGTCCGCCTCCTCGTAGGCGTCCACGAAGGACCGCCAGCCCTCGACCGGTTCACCGACGGCGATGCGCGTGTAATCGCCCTCGACGTTCTCGAACTTGTGCGCGTCGACGGACCGGATCACGACGTGTTTCGCCGCGCCCCGCTCGACCCGGTCGGTGAGATCCGCCGGGCCGAGCAGGGTCGAGGCGGGGATGATGACGGCGCCCAGTTTGATCGCGGCGAGGATCGTCTGCCACAGCTCACCCTGGTTGCCCAGCATCAGGATCAGCCGGTCGCCCCTGGCCACGCCGAGCGAGCGAAGCCAGTTCGCGACCTGGTTGGACCGCCGCGCCATCTCCGGATAGGTCCAGCGGTTCTCGATGCCGTCCTCTTCGACGATCCACAGCGCGTACCGGTCCTGATTGGCCGGATCGGCCGCGACGACGTCGAACCAGTCGAGCGCCCAGTTGAACTCGGCGGGCTGGGGCCAGGTGAAGTCCCGATAGGCGGTTTCGTAGTCCTCGCGATGGGCCTGCAGATAGTCCCGTGCCTCGCGGAACGTGCGGTATGCCTCCGAAGCGCTCACGATCGTCCTCCTGGTCCGCTGGTTGGGCCGCCGGTTCTTTCTACTCTCCCTTGAACTCGGGCGCGCGGCGCTCGAGGAAGGCCTGCACGGCCTCGCCGAGGTCCTTGCTGGGCAGGAAGGCCGCGTTCCAGGCCGAGACGTAACGCAGGCCGTCCGCGACCTGACGTTCGGTGTTGGCCGAGAGGACGTTCTTGGTGCCCTGCACGACCAGCGGCGGGTTCGTGGCGATCTCCGCCGCCAGTTTGCGGGCCTCGGCCAGCAGGGTGTCCTGATCCGCGTAGACGTCGTTGACGAGGCCGATCTTCTCGGCGCGGGCGGCGTCGATGTCCTTGCCGGTCAGGGCCAGTTCGCGCAGGTGCCCCTCACCGATGATCGGGGCGAGCCGCTGGAGGCTGCCGAGGTCGGCGACGATCGCGACCTTGACCTCGCGGACGCTGAACTTCGCGTCGGCGCTCGCCAGCCGGATGTCCGCGGCCGCGATCACGTCGACGCCGCCACCGATGCACCAGCCGGAAATGGCCGCGATGACCGGTTTGCGGCATTCCGCGACCGAGGACACGCTCGCCTGGAGGGTCCGGACCTCGTCGAGGAACTTGGTGCGCGGGCCCGCGAGCGCGTCGCCACCGAGCATTTCGCCCCAGCTGGGCATCATCGCGGGCAGATCGAGCCCGTAGGAGAAGTGCTTGCCGCTCCCGGTCAGCACGACCGCCCTGACCTGGGGGTCCGCGTCGAGCGCGCGGAAGACGATCGGCAGCTCACGCCAGAAATCGGGGCCCATCGCGTTGCCCTTGGACGGACCGAGCAGCGTCACTTCGGCGACGTGCCCGTCGATCTCCACCTTGAGCGAAACGAGATCGGGAAGACTGTCAGCTGTAGCGGTCATGAGGTCATCTTGACTCATGTGATTGACAGGCTGCCAACGGCCACTGTGCCCGGCCGCGCCTGAGATGCTTTCCTGGTACCAGCGAGAACTACCGGTGAGTACCGGCAATCGACGAAGGACGGTGGGATATGAGCCCGGCCAGCAGCGCCACCGCGGTCGCCGACCTGCCCGCGCCGACCCCCGGACGGCGACGGGAACGATCCTCCCGGCCGATCGAGTTGTCGGGATCCTTCACCCATGAGGGTCACCGGCTCGCCTACACCGAGTTCGGCTCCGGCGACCGGGTGGTCGTGCTCACCCACGGCATCATGCTGACGCGGCGGATGCACGCCCCGCTCGCCCGCAGGCTGGCCCGCGCCGGTTTCCGGGCGGTGACCCTCGACCTGCTGGGGCACGGCGATTCGGACCGGCCCACCGACTCCTGGCTGTACTCGATGCCCGCGTTCGCGGAGCAGACCGTCGCGCTGCTCGACCACCTGGAGATCGACGCCGCCGTCATCGGCGGGACGTCGCTGGGCGCCAACGTCGCGCTCGAAGTCGGCGTCGCCGCGCCGGAACGCGCGCTCGGCCTGGTCGTCGAGATGCCCGTGCTGGACAACGCGATCGTCGCCGGGCTGATCACGTTCGCGCCCCTGCTCATGGCCGCCCGGTTCCTGCCGGTGACCGTGCAGGGGGTCGCGCTGGCGGCGAAACTCGTGCCGCACGGCAACCAGTGGGTCGACGTCGTCACCGACACGCTGTCCCAGCAGCCGGCGCCGATGGCCGCGCTCCTGCACGGCGTGCTCTTCGGCCGGATCGCGCCGCCCAAGTCGATCCGGTGCACGATCGAGACCCCGGCGCTGGTCATCGGGCACGAGCGCGACCCGATCCACCCCTTCGGCGACGCGGACACGCTGGCCGCGGACATGCCGGCGGCCGAATTCGTCCAGGCCCGCAGCCCGGTCGAGCTGCGGTTCGATCCGACCCGCCTGACCGACACCATCGCCGACTTCTCCGCGCGCTGTCATGACCGTTGAGCCGGTCCCGACCCGGGACGTGGGCGCGGAAGAGCTGCGGACCGGGCGTTTGCGCCTGAGCCGACCGGGGCCCGACGACCTCGACGCGATCTTCGCCCTCCACACCGATCCCGAGGCCTGCGCGCACAACCCTTCGGATCTGCTGGAGACACGCAAGGACGCGGAGCTGCTGTTGCTCCGCTGGTCGCACCAGTGGGACCGGTACGGCTTCGGGTACTGGACGATCCGGCGCCACGACTCGGCGGAGACGCTGGGGTTCTGCGGGGTGAAGATCGTCGGTTTCCGGCAACGCCCGGTCCTGAACCTCTTCTACCGGCTGTTCCCCGCCTCCTGGGGTTCCGGGTACGCCGGTGAGGCCGCCACGGCGGCGGTGGACTGGGCCCGGGTCCACCGGCCGGACGACCTCGTGATCGCCCGCGTCCGGCCGGAGAACGTCGCGTCGCAGCGAGTGGCGCTACGGGCCGGGCTGGTCCGCGCGGAGCACCTCGACACCCCCGGCGACGACGGCACCGACTGGTTCTACGTGTCGCATCCCGGCTACGAAGGCTGAGCCAGCCCCGCCACCGGGCCGAAGACGATCACTGCGGGCGGCCGCACCCCGGCCGCCGCCGCGTCCTCGACCACCTTGTCCAAAGTGGAGCGGAGCACCCGCTGCGTGCGCATGGTGCCGTCCTCGATGATCGCCACCGGCGTGTCACCCGGCCGCCCCGCCTGGAGCGCCTTGGCGAACAGCGGCAACCGCTCGACACCCATCATCAGCACGATCGTGCCGCGCATCTTCGCCAGCTGATCCCAGTCCACCAGCGACTTCTCGTCGTCCGGCGCGACGTGACCGGACACCACGACGACCTCGTGCGCGACGCCGCGGTGGGTCACCGGGACGTCCGCCGCGGCGGGAACGGAGAACGCGCTGGTGATGCCGGGGACCATGGTCACCGGGATACCCGCTTCGGCGCAGGCGAGGACTTCTTCGAAGCCGCGGCCGAACAGGTACGGGTCGCCGCCCTTGAGCCGCACGACGAACTTCCCGGCCTTGGCCCGCTCGATCAAGGTGGAGTTGATCACGTCCTGGCTCGCGGCGCGGCCGTACGGGATCTTCGCGGCGTCGACGATCTCGACGTGGGGCGCGAGTTCGTCGAGCAGTTCGCGCGGGGCCAGCCGGTCGGCGACGACGACGTCGGCCCTGGCGAGGAGTCGGCGGCCGCGGACGGTGATCAGTTCCGGGTCGCCGGGGCCACCGCCCACGAGGGCGACGCCGGGGAGGTCGTCGTGGGCGTCCGGCACCCGGCCGTCGGCGACGGTACCGGCCCGGAGGCCGTCGAGGACGCTGTCCCGGACGGTCGCCGACCGCAGCGGCTCACCGCCGGAGAGCACGCCGACCAGGAGCCCGCCGTGCCTGCCGGACGCCGGGGTGACCGCGCTGCCGCGATCGCCGTCGTCGGCGCGGACGCAGAACACCCGCGCGCGTTCGGCCTCGGCGCAGACGGCGGCGTTGACCTCGGGATCGTTCGTGCACGCCAGCGCGTACCAGGCGTCGGCGAGGTCTCCCTCGGTGTAGCGGCGTTCGTGCCAGACGATCTCGCCGGCGTCGGCCATGGCGCTCACCGACGGCGTGGTGTGCGGCGAGACCAGTTCGACCCGCGCGCCCGCGCTGATCAGCCGTGGCAGGCGGCGCTGGGCGACCGTCCCGCCACCGATCATCACGACACGGCGGCCTGCCAGGTCGAGGCCGGAAAGGTAATGCGGGTCATCCATGCGGGGCAGTGTAAGGATTCAGCGCCCCGGACCGCGATCCGAGTGAGAACCGCCTCAGCGCTCGAGCAGTTCCAGCAGTTCGGTGTTGCCGAACATCCGGGCCGCGTCGATCGCCGACGGCTCCCCCGCCGTCGCGTCCGCACCGCCCTTGAGGAGCGCCTTCACGACCTCGGGCTCGTTCTTGAAGACCGCGCCGGCGAGCGGACTCTGGCCGCGGTCGTTCTCCCGATTCGGATCGGCGCCGCGCTCGATCAGCGCCGCGACGGTCTCCGCGTGACCGTGGTAGGCGGCGAGCATGACCAGCGTGTCGCCCCGGTCGTTGGTCAGGTTCGCCGAGATCCCCGCGTCGACGTACGCGGCGAGCTCGGCCGTCGCGCCCGAGCGGGCGAAGCCGAACACCTTGGCCCACAACTCCAGCAGTTCGGGATCGAATTCCTCGGCCTTTCCGGGGTTCTCCGTCATGGGGCCGATTCTTCCACGCCGGACGCGGTCCGGGCGGCACGTCGCACCGCCCGGACCGGCGGTGTCAGCGCCCCGCGTGGGGATAGGGCAGCAACGCCATCTCGCGGGCGTTCTTGATCGCCGTGGCGACCTGTTTCTGCTGCTGGGGCGTCAGCCCGGTGACCCGGCGGGCACGGATCTTGCCGCGGTCGGAGATGAACTTCCGCAGCAGGTCGGCGTCCTTCCAATCGACCTCGGTGATCTTGTTGGCGTGCAACAGGTTCGTCTTGCGCTTGTACGGACGGTCGCGGTTCGGCTTGGCCATCGCGCTCACCAGCTCGACTTCGTGACGCCGGGCAGTTCACCGTTGTGCGCCATCTGCCGCATCCGGACCCGCGAGAGCCCGAACTTCCGCAGGTAGCCGCGAGGACGGCCGTCGGCGGCGTCGCGGTTGCGGATCCGGGTCGCGCTGGCGTCCCGCGGCATCGCCTGCAGGGCCGACACGGCGGCGGCCTTCTCCTCCGGCGACGCGGAGGGCGAAGCGATGGTGGCCTTCAGCTCACGACGCCGTTCGACGTAGCGGGCGGCGACGACCTTGCGCTGCTCGTTCTTGGCGATCTTGGACTTCTTGGCCATCAGCGCTCCTCCTTGAACTCGACGTGCTTGCGCGCGATGGGGTCGTACTTGCGCAGCACCATGCGGTCCGGGTCGTTCCGGCGGTTCTTCTTGGTGACGTAGGTGTAGCCGGTGCCGGCGGTCGAGCGGAGCTTGATGATCGGCCGGATGTCGGTGCTCTTGGCCATCAGAGCTTCACCCCTTTCGCGCGGAGCTCGGCGACGACGGCCTCGATCCCCCGCTTGTCGATGGTCTTCATGCCCTTCACCGAGACCCGCAGCCGGACCCAGCGCCCTTCGCTCGGCACGAAGTACCGCTTGGCCTGCAGGTTCGGCTCCCAGCGCCGGGACGTGCGCCGATGCGAATGCGACACCTGCTTCCCGTAGCCCGGTTTGCGGCCGGTGACCTGGCACACGGCGGACATATACCCTCCCAAGTTGATATCGGTTGTCGTTTTCATTTACTCTACACAGCCGAACCAGAACGCCCTCGACGCCCCGGAGCTTCAGTGACCGACAACCCCCGTGTGCCCCTCGTCCTGATCGGTGGCCTCGCACCGGGACCGAACGCCGACCTCGCCGAGCGGCTGCGCCTCGCCGAACCCGGCACCGCCGTCGTGCATCACGACCTGAGGCAGATCCACTCCGGCGTGGTCCGACGGCGCATCCGGCTCGCCGACCGCGACCAGCTGACGGTGCTCGAACTGGCGCACGGCTGCGTCTCGTGCACCCTGCGCGAAGACCTGTTGCCGTTGCTGCGCAAGCTCTCCCGGATGCCGCAGGTGCGGCGGATCGTGGTGCGGCTCGACGAGGCGATGGAGCCCGAGCCGGTCAGCTGGGCGCTGCACAACGTCCTCGTCGGCGAGCGGCCGGTGATCGAGGACGTCGACCTGCGGGCCGTGCTGACGGTCGTCGACTGCGCGGGCTGGCTGGCCGACAGCACCGGCGACGACACGCTGGCCGAACGGAACCTGCTCGCCAGCCCCGAGGACGAGCGCACCGTCGCGCAGGTCGCGCTGTCCCAGGTCGAGTTCGCCGACCTGCTCGTCCTCGCCGGCGCGGCGACCGACGCCTGGTCCGCGGCGAAGGCCTCGGCCGTACTCGACCGGGTCGCGCCGTCGATCCCCCGCGTCGAACTGTCCTCAGTGGACGGGAAGACCGTGCTCGACGCCGTCCCCGCCGACGCCCGGCGCGGCGAGGTCACCGACATGCACGGGCCGCTGCTGCGCGGTCAGCCGCCGTTGCACACCGACTGCGGGATCGGGCTGCTCACCTTCACCTCGCAGCGCCCGTTCCACCCGGAGCGCCTCCACGACGCGATCGACGTCCTGCTCGACGGCGTCGTCCGCACCCGGGGACGGCTCTGGGTGGCGAGCCAGCCGGACATGGCGCTGTGGATCGAATCCGCGGGCGGCGGTCTCGGCGTCGGGCACGCCGGGCCGTGGCTCGCCGCCCCGGACGGCCCGGACTGGGCCGCCGTCTCCCCCGAACGCCGCACCCTCGCCTCCCTGCGCTGGGACCCGCTCTTCGGCGACCGCGCGCAGGAACTGGTCGTCGTCACCGATCAGGCCACCCCCGACGAGATCGAAGCCGCCCTGAACGGGGCGCTGCTGACCGAGGAGGAACTCGCCGCCGGTGAGCAGGAATGGCTCCGCTATCCGGATCCGTTCGGCGAGTGGCACGAAGAACCGTGCGAGGACACGGAAACCGACCCCGAGAAGCACGACGTGAACGCGTCGAACCGAAAGGACGAATCGCAGTGAAACCGGGTATCCACCCCGACTACCACCCTGTGGTGTTCAAGGACCTCTCCACCGGGGACGCCTTCCTGACCCGCTCCACCGCCACGTCGGAGCAGACCATCGAGTGGAGCGACGGCAACACCTACCCGCTGGTGAACGTCGAGATCAGCTCGTGGTCGCATCCGTTCTGGACCGGCAACCAGCGGATCATGGACAGCGCCGGCCAGGTCGAGAAGTTCCACCGCCGCTACGGCCGTCGCGGAGGGTCGAAGTAATGGCCGTCCCGAAGCGGAAGATGTCGCGCAGCAACACCCGGTCTCGTCGTTCGCAGTGGAAGGCGGCCGTGCCGGATCTGGTGCCGATCAAGGTGAACGGCGAGACGAAACTCGTGCCGCGCAAGCTGATGAAGCATTTTCACGAAGGTGGGAAGTGACGACGCCGGTCACGGTGCTGTCCGGTTTCCTCGGTGCGGGCAAGACGACCGTGCTCAACCACGTCCTCGCCAACCGCGACGGGCTGCGGGTGGCGGTGATCGTGAACGACATGAGCGAGGTCAACATCGACGCCGCGCTGGTGCGGGACGGGAACAGCCTGTCCCGCACCGAGGAACGGCTCGTCGAGATGACCAACGGCTGCATCTGCTGCACCCTGCGCGACGACCTCCTGGAGGAAGTTTCGCGGCTGTGCGAAGACGGGCGGTTCGACTACCTGCTCATCGAATCGAGCGGGATCTCCGAGCCGATGCCCGTGGCGGCGACGTTCAGCTTCCTGGATTCCGCGCGGCTCGACACGATGGTGACCGTGGTCGACGCGGTGAACTTCGAGCGGGAACTGGCCGCTGGGGACGAGCTGACCGAACGCGGGCTGGACCAGTACGACGGGGACGAGCGGACGGTCAGCGACCTGCTGATGGACCAGATCGAGTTCGCGGACGTCCTCCTGCTGAACAAGGCGGACCTGGTCCCGGCTCACTCCCTCGACCGGCTGTCGGCGGTGTTGCGGCGGCTCAACCCGGCCGCCGAGGTCGTCGTCGCGACCCACGGCCGCGTCCCGCTCGACCGGGTGCTCGGCACCGGGCGTTACGACATCGAGCGGGCGCAGGAAGCACCCGGGTGGGTGGCGGAACTCAACGGCGATCACGTGCCGGAGACGGAGGAGTACGGGATCTCCAGCGTCGTCTTCCGCGCCTCGGCGGCTTTCGATCCGGAACGGCTGTGGGACTTCGTCGGGCGGCTCGACACCGGGGAGTTCGGGACGGTCCTGCGGTCGAAGGGGTTCTTCTCGCTGGCGTCGCGGCCCGGGGTGACCGGGCTGTGGTCGCAGGCCGGTTCGGTGGCCCGGTTCGAGCCGCAGGGCGTCGAGGAGGCGCCGCGGCAGGAACTGGTGTTCATCGGGGTGGGACTGGAGAAGGACGCGCTGCTGGACTCGCTTGAGGCCTGTCTGGCCGCCGGTTCGGGCGGCGCGGATCCGTTTCCGGAGTGGGAGGCGGTACACGTCCACTGACGGCCCGCGGCACGATCGGCGGAGGTCGGCTCAGGCGATGCCGCGGCGGTGCCCGGCCCAGAACGGCGCCCGCAGCGCCCGCTTGTCGACCTTCCCGATCGCCGTCAGCGGCAGCGCCTCGGCGAAGTCCACATCGGACGGTACGAAATGCTCCCGCCCGAAGAACTCCCGGGCCTGTGCACGGACGTCTTCGGCCGACAGCGCTCCGGAAGCGACCGGCACCACCACGGCGCGGACCCGCTCGCCCTCGCCGTCGTCGCCCGGTACTCCGAAAACGGCCGCTGAACGGATCAGCGGATGTCGCGCGAGGGCGTTCTCGACCACCGTCGAGTACACCTTGGTGCCGTGCTCGCCGGTGATGATGACGTCGTTCGCCCGGTCCAGCAGGTAGAGATACCCCTCGTCGTCGAACCGCCCGAGATCGCCGGTCCGCAGCCAGCCGTCCCCGATCGGCGCCGACCCGTGGTAACCGTCCATCATGGACAGTCCGCGCACCAGGACCTCCCCCTCGTCGATCCGTGCCTCCATACCGGGGACGATCCGGCCGACGGATTCGAGCCGGTCCGGGCGCCCGTCGAGTTCCGCCGCGGAGATGCTCGCGATCATCGGCGCCTCGGTGAGCCCGTATCCCTGCCCGACCACGGGCCCGAACATGTCGAGTGCCTGGGCCAGCCGCCGCGGCGGAAGCGGGGCGGCACCCAGCGACAGTCCGCGCACACTGCTGACATCGGTCGACGCCATGGCCGGATGGTCGAGTACCGCGGCGAGCCGCGCGGGAGTGAGGGACAACGTGGTGATCCGGTGCTCCGCGATCGCGTCCAGGACCCCGCCCGCGTCGAAGTCCCGCAGCAGTACCACGCTTTCCCGCCGCAGGATCGCCCCCAGCACGGTGGCGTTGCCGGTCATATGCGTCATCGGCGCGATCAGCAGGGTGCGCCCCGGCCCCGCCGGATCCGGCGCGAAGATATGGGCCATCCCGTCGTAGATCCCGCTGTGCCGGATCAGTTTCGGCGTTCCGGTGGTGCCGCCGGTGGGAAAGACGACGGTGACCGACCGCGGCAGCTCCGCCGGGTCGGCACCGTCACGGTCCACCAGTTCGTCGAGCGTGGTCACTCCGTCCGGCCAGTCCGCCGCGTGCTCGGCCACCAGGGTCGTGACCCCGGCCGCCTCGATCGCGGCGAGGCGATCCGGCGCACTCGCCGACGCGGCGACGAGCAGAACCGTCGAACCCCGCAGCTGGGCGGCGATCTGCAGGAGAACGGTTTCGGGCCGGTTGCCGGCGTCGATGGCGACCACGCCGCCGTCCGGGAGTGCCGCGTACATCCGGCGTACCAGTTCCAGCGCCTGTCGGTAGCCGGTCTCGACGCCGTCCTGGACGAACAGCACCTCGTCGCCACCCGAACGCAGCGCGTCCAGCACCCTGGTCAGAAACAGACTCTCCACCGGCCGGACCCTAACCCAGGCTCACGACCCCGAGCAGCACCCTCCACCGGACGAAGCGGAATCCTCGTAGGCGTCGTGCCAGTTCCACCACTCGTACGGCGGCGTCTGCGGGTAGCCCTCCGGCGAGTCCTCCCATTCCTCCTGCCGCCCCAACGCGGTGATGTCGAGGTAGCTCCACGTGCCGCCCATCGTCTCGTCGCCGCGATCGTTGACGAAGTACGTCCGGAACACCTGGTCACCCTCGCGGATGAAGGCATTGGTGCCGTGCCACTCGCCGACGCCGAAGTCGACGTCGAAGTCGCTGGTGATCGTGTACCACGGCATCGTCCAGCCCATCCGCGTCTTCAGCCGCGCGATGTCCGGCTGCGTACCGCGCGAGGCGAAGGCGAGCGTGGTGTCGCGGGCGTTCAGATGCGCGACATGCGCGACCTGGTCGGCGACCAGCGAGCAGCCTTTGCAGGCGTGGTCGGGGAAACCCTCCACTCCGGGATCGAAGAACGCCCGGTAGACGATCAGCTGACGGCGTCCCTCGAACAGGTCGAGCAGGTTCACCGTCCCGGATGGGCCTTCGAACTCGTACGGTTTCCCGATCGCGAGCCACGGCATCCGCCGCCGCTCGGCCGCGAGCGCGTCGCGGGCCCGGGTCAGCTCCTTTTCCTTCACCAGCAACCGAAGGCGCGCTTCCTCCCATTCGGCCGCGGACACCGTGTTCATCGCGCCAGCTCCGCGGGAAGCACGCTCTGCCGGTTCGGCTGCCCCTCGCCGGTGGTGATCAGGTCCCGCAGGCTGGTACCGACGTAGAAGGTCCACGCCTTGTGGCAGACGTCGAAGCATTCGTACTCCGGGACGAGCCCGTGGTGGGTGAAGCGCGCTTCGGTCTTGCCGTCCTTCTCCTCGATCTCGAAGGTGATCGTGGTGCCGACCCATTCGGTCTCGTCGCGGGTGAAGTCGAAGTGGTTCTCGAGGACCAGCCAGGACACCTTGCGGCCGGGCACGGACTCGGTGATCCGGATCCGGCAGCGGTGGACCTCTTCGTAGTGGTACTCGAACTCGTCGCCGGTGTACTCGATCTCTTCCGACCACCACCGGCGGACGTCGGTGAAGGCGTCGTAGACCTGCTGCGGTGTCCGGTCCACGGTGAAACTCGTCGTGAAGCTCATGCTGAACCCTCCAGATGGTCTTTCAGCGCCGCGAGCGGCCCGTCCCAATCGCGGGCGAGCGCGGCGAGGAACTGCTGCGCGACCTGCATCGGCGCCGAGTGCAGGCGGTACCGGACGCGGCGCCGCTCCCCCTGCTCCGGGATCACGAGGCCGGCGTCGGTGAGCAGTGCGAGGTGCTTGGCGATGGCCTGCCGGGTGATCGGCAGCCGGTCCGCCAGGTCGGTCGCCGTGGCCGGGCCGCCCGAGGCGAGGACGGCGAGAATGCTCCGCCTGCTCGGGTCGGCCAGTGCGACGAAGACCTGTTCGGCGATCGCTTCGTTGTCAGGCGGCATCGAGGTATTCGATCAGTTCGCCCAGCTCGGCCGCCCACCCCTTCGTGTTCCCTTCGAACGCGACCTGGTGGACGTCTTCCGGCAGCTGGGAGAAACCGGTCTCGACGACGGTGAGCCGCGTGCCTTCACCGTTCGGAGCGAGGGTGAACTCGACGTAAGTACGACGAGGGTCGTCCTCGGGCAGGCCGTAGATGTTCCAGGTGAAGCCGAAGACCTCCGGCTCTTCCACGCGCTCGACGCGCATGACCGCCTTGTGCCCCTCGTCCCATTTCATCTCGGCGTCGCCACCTGGCCGCAGGTCGATGCTGGCCTGGTTGCCGAACCAGGTGCCCAGCCCTTCGGCCGTGGTCAGCGCGGCCCAGACCTTCGCGGGCGGATGGGCGATCTCGACGGTGCGTTCGATCCGGTCGGGGAATCCCACGACAGCCTCCACAAGTAGCAATCAGTCGGTTGCTATAACTTTGTATAGCAACCGACTGATTGCGTCAAGGGAAGTTCAGGAAGCCGTGTACAGCGCGCCGAGGAACTCGAGCAGCAGCCGCTCCCGCAGCGGACCGGGTGCCGTGGCCAGCAGGGCGTTGATCTCCGCCATCCGGGTGGGCAGGCCCGCGTCGCCGCCGAGACCCGCCGCGGCGAGCAGTCCGGCGAACTGCTCCGGCGTCAGCGTCGCGGGATCCAGCGCGGCGACGAACCCGGCCACCTGCGGATCGACGACGACCGGCCCGGCCTCCCGGGCGGCCGATACAGAAGCGGTGAGATCGGCGAGGAAATCCTTCTCGCTCCCCCGGTTCGCGGCCGTCACCGTCAGGTGCAGATTCGCGGGCGACGACTCGTGGGCGAACTGCGGCTGGACGTACCAGCCGCGCTCGCGCATCTCGTCCGCGACGGTGAACAGGTCGAAGCCCGCGCCGTCCGCCACGGTGAACGCGAGCAGGGTCGACACCGGATCGCCGAGGACCCGCAACCCGTCCAGCGCCTCGATCCCGGCGCGGATCTCGACAGCCGCCTCACGCGCCCCCGAGGCCAGTTCGCGGTAACCGTCTTCGCCGACATGACGCACGACAGCCCACGCCGCGGCAAGCGGGCCGCCGGACCGCGTGCTCTGCAGCGTGGTGTTCAGCATCGTGTAGCCGGGCCAGTCCGCACTGGCGAAGTACTGCGAACGGCGCAGCCCGGCGTCGGCGTGCAAGAGGACCGACACGCCTTTCGGGCAGTACGCGTACTTGTGCAGATCCACCGAAACACTGGTGACGCCGGGGACGTCGAACCCGAACGGGCCGAGCCCCAGATACGGCAGCACCCAGCCGCCGATGCACGCGTCGACGTGGAACCGGACGCCGTCCAGCGACGCGGCGATCTCCGGGATCGGGTCGAGGACGCCGTGGGCGTACGACGGCGCGCTCGCGACGACGAGCACCGTGCTGTCGTCGACCGCGGCGGCCATCGCCTCGGGAACGGCGCGGAAGCTCACCGGATCGGCCGGCACCGAAACCACGCGCACACCGAAGAAATGCGCCGCCTTGTGGAACGCGGCGTGCGCGGTCGTGGGCAGCACGATGCTCGGCGAGGACACGTCCGGACGCGCGTCGCGGGCGGCCAGGACGGCGAGCATGCACGACTCCGTGCCACCCGACGTCACCGAGCCGACCGTGTCCGCCGTACCGCCCAGCAACCGGGCGGCCGTGCCGACGAGGTCGTTCTCCATCCGCAGCAGGCTCGGGAACGCCGTCGGATCGAGCCCGTTGGCCGACGAGGCCAGCGCGTGCGCCGCCGCGCCGAGTTCGTCCACTTCGGACAGACCGCTGTCGTAGACGTACGCGAGCGTCCGGCCGCCGTGGGTCGGCAGGTCTCCCGCGCGCAGTTCCCGAAGCTCCTTCAGGACGTCCTCGGCGGTCACGGCCGGCGCTCCAGCACCGACTTGCGCAGCAACGGGATGCCGAGCACGATCAGCACGGCCGGAAGGATCGACGCGCCGAGCAGGATCGCCGTCAGCGCGCTGTCCGGTTGCGCGGCCTTGGCGTCGAGACTGGACTGGTAGCCGCCGAACTGCAGCACCAGCCCCCACAGCCCCGGCCCGAGCGCGAGCCCCAGCGTCTCGGACGCGGTCCAGACCCCGGCCGCGACCCCGGCCCTGGTCTCGCCGGTCCGCTCCTCCTCGTCGCTGATCAGGTCCGGCAGGATCGCCAGCGGGAACACCGAGATCCCCGCGTACCCGACGCCGCAGAAGGCGACGAACACCATCGTGACGGGGAACGGGAACACTTTCGCGCCGAGAAGACCGAGCAGCCCGATCCCGAACGCGGCGGTCGCGATCCGGAACCCGGCCAGTTTCCCGACGCTCGCCCCGAGTTTCGGCCACAGCGGCATGGTCAGCAGCGCCGGACCGACGAAGCCGACGAACAGGACCGTCGAGTAGCCGGAGCTGCCGAGGATCCGCTCGGCGAAGAACGGGATGGCGGCCAGCACCGTGCCGATGCCGAGCGCCTGAATGAAGTAGACCCCGAGCAGCCAGCGGAACGGCCGCCACTGCGCCAGCGTCCGGAGCAGCTCGCGCGGGCTCACCGTGTTCGGCCGCAGCGCGCCGACGGGAGCGTCCTTGAGCCCGAAGTACACGCCGAGCGTCGCAAGCAGGATGACCACGGCGATGAACAGGCCCATCACCCGGTAGCCTGCGACACCGCCGATCAGGTCGGTGATCGCGGGCGCGCCGCCACCGGACACCAGGATGGCGACCGCGAGGAAACCGATCCGGACGCTGGTCAGCTTCGTGCGCTCTTCGGCCGAGTCCGTCAGCTCGGCGGGCAACGCGTTGAACGGTACCTGGAAGAAGGCGTACGCCGTGGCGCACAACAGGAACACGACGATCACGTAGATCGCGTCGGGCACCGGGCCGCCGAAGCCGGGATGCGCGAACAGCGCGGCGAAGAGAATCGCGACGCCGATGCCGCCGTAGAGCAGGAAACGGCGACGGCTCCCGGTGCGGACCATGTCCGCGTCCGAGAGCCGTCCTGCAATCGGGTTGAAGAGCACGTCCCACGCTTTGGGAACGAAGACGATCAGGCCGGCCACGCCCGCCGCGACGCCCATCGTGTCGGTGAGGTACTTCAGGAGGAGCAGGCCGGGAACCGTGCCGAAGGCGCCGGTGACGAACGAGCCGAGCGAGTAGCGGTACCTCGTCCGTGCTGGCAGCGATGCCATGATCCTCCTCGAGGCGATTCTCCCGATGAAGGCCTCAGTATTGGATCTTGGCCACCACCGGGTAGTGGTCGGAGGGAATCGTGCCACCGTCGTAATGCACGAGCTGTACCGGCCCGACAGCGGCGAGTGGACGGCCGCCCGCGCGGACGGCTCCGACGTAGTCCAGCGAGTCGCGGTAGGTCGCCGGAACGGACTTCGCCGCATTGGGGTTCGTCTCCGCGTCGAAGGTGTACGCGCCTTCGCCCGTCGTGCGGAGAACGCCGTCGAGGAAGGCCTCACCTTGCTGAACCTGGGTCCGGCCGAGGGAATCTTTGCGCGCTTGTCCCGCCCAGTACTCGATGTTCAGGTCGCCCGCGATGACGACCGGCTCGCCGGCGGGGGCGTGTTTCGTGACCAGGTCCCGGATCTCGCCGAGCTGGGCCATCCGGACGTCGTGCGCCTTCGGCAGCGTCTCCGGTGCCTCGTCGGCCTGCATGTGGGTGCCCGCGATCCAGACCGGCTTCCCGGCGACGACCAGACGGGCGAGCGCGGCACCCTTGTTCGACAGATAGTCCGCGGTACCGGAGTAGGAATTGCGGAACACCAGCTGGTGCTGTTCGGTCACCGGTGCCTTGCTCAGCACGGTGACCCCGCCGTTGACCACGACCGGGGAATTCGAGCAGTTGCCGTTCACCGTGGTCCAGCCCGGTGACGTGGAGCAGTACTGGCCGACGAGCGGGGTCTGATGCGGCCAGACGTCCTTCAGCCGGTTCCGCATTTCCTCCGCCTGGGCGCTGAAAGCCTCGTCCAGGACGACGACGTCGGCGTCGTTCGCGCGGATGACGGCCTCCGCCGCGCGGGCGCGCGCCTGTTTGTCCGAGGTGTTCGGGCTGGCGATCCAGGGCAGCTGCCAGATGTTGAACGCCATGACCTTCACCGTGACCGCCGCCTGGGCGGGGACGGCGGTTCCGGCGAACAGGGCGGCGGCGATGGCGAGTACGGCGAGCTTCCGCACGAAAGACCCTTTCGGTGTCAGGAAACGACGAACGTCCGCGAAGTCCCGCTGAACGCGGAGATCGCCCCGTTCCAGCCGTTCTTCCAGTTGCCGAAGTGGACCACGCGATATTTGCCGATCGGGGCGTTCGCGGGGATCTTCCAGTGGACGACGGCTTTCGATTCGGCGACGAACGTCCGCGCCCAGTGGTATTTCGTGTCCCAGTCGCCGTCGTCGGCGTGGCGGACCCACTTGCCGTCGGCCAGCCGCTGGATCTCCAGGAACGTGCCGCCGCGCCGGAGGTCGTTCTTCGGATGCCCGGTGACGAACTCGACCGCGACCTGTTCGCCGCGCGCGTACGTGCTCTTCGCGTCGACCAGGACGTCACCGAAGCTCTTGAACGCGGGCGGGCTGTCGAAGACGACGCCGGGCTGGAAGTTGATCAGTTTGCCGCGCAGATCCCGCGGCGTCGGCCCGTGCGGAACCGACGTCCCCGCCTTCATCGCGGCCGCCAGTTTGGCGAATTCCTGCTGGTACGCGGGAAGTGTGTAGCGGCCGTAGAGGGTCGACGCGCCTTCGTACTGCTGCGAGTCGTACTCCTCGGGTGTCGTGACGTACTGGCTGTACGCGTTGGAGTAGCCCTGGATGAGCACGTTCTCCAGCGGGACGCCGAGTTCGGCGGCGACGGTGCGGCGCAAGCGCAGCCCGGAGACGATGGTCAGTTCGGCCGGCACGGCCACGAGGTGCAGCTGCCCGATCCGGACGAGCTGCAGCGGCAGGACCTCCGGCGTCCACGGATACGGCTTCATCGCGCCGAACGGCACCGCGATCACCTTCGGCGCGTGCGCGTCGGCGAGTGCCTGCGGGATCGGCGCGTCGATGCCGCCGAGCCAGTCGATGAACGGGTTCTTCACCCCTTCCGGGAGCGGCAGGCCGGGGCCGTCCTCGCGGCTGCCCGCCAGCATCGAGACGCCGATCGCGGCCGTGCAGGTGCGCTGCGGCCGCCCGTTCGGCGTGTACTTCGCGTCGACGGCCACATCGGACATGTCCACGTAGCACATCCGGTGGTCGACGCCGCCCGTCACGGCCTCGGCCGCGGCGTCGAAGGCGCTCTTCGCCGCACGGAACTGGAGGTCGCCGATGGTACGGGTGTTCTCGAACTCGGTTTCGGGTGTGCCGGGTTCGAGGTTGAGGTTCGGGCTCATGTCGCCGGTGTTGGTCTGCGGGAACGCGGCGACGAACCGCGGGTTCCCGTCGAGGTACCGCACGCCGGCGTGGTCGTGCTCCCACTCGTAGGCGGCGTACCCCTTGTTGTCACCGCTGATCAGGTGGTTGCCGTTGCTCATCGACGTCCCGTGTGTGGCGAACCAGCTGATCGCGCCGACGTCGACGCCGTTCTGGCTGAACCGCAGCACCGTGACGGCCGGGTCGATCGCCTGCGGGAAATGGTCCTTGTCGGCCTGGGGGTTCAGGTCGAAGGCCTTGCGGGAACGGTTGACGCTCGCCTTGGTGAGCTCGGCACGGCCGAGGCGGATCGACCCGGGCGCGAGGTTCGCGTGCGCGCGGCCGATCGCCTCGAAGATCCCTTCGACAACGGCGTCGTAGACCTCCTGCTGGAAGCCGAGGATCGCCAGATCGTAAGCGGCGTAATGGGAATCCCCGCCGCAAGCGGAGTGGGTGTGGGTGGCGTTGAGCAGCACGTTCTGCTCGGTGTACAGGTCGCCGTACGCGGCCTGGAGCTTGCGCAGCACGCCCTGGTGGACCGACTGGAACAGCGCGCCGAGGTCGGCGGTGACGAAGGCGATCCGCTTGGCCCCGTCGTCGACCACGAAGGCCCGCGCCCGGGTGCGGAGGTGGATGCCGGCGGTCTGCTGCTGCGGCATCGAGTAGCCCATCATGCCGTTTTCGGCGGCCGGGCCGGTGACATCGGAGATGCCGACGCCGACGCGGAAACCCTTCGACGGCGCCGCTTGCGCCTGCTGGGCGCCGAGCATGCTCGCCGCGACGGGCAACGCCGCCGCACCCGCGAGAACCCGCCTCCGGCTCACCGTCATGAGTCGCACCTCCCGGCCACGAACATGAACCGACTTCATGTTCGTGGCCGGGACGCTACGTGATGGGCCTCACTGCCGCAACCCCGCGAAAGGCGCGACCCGCCCCGCCACCTCCGCCCTCGCTTTGAAGTACATGAAGGTCCCCTTCATGTACTTGGCAACGCGTGAAGGCCTCCTTCCCTCGGCTGAGCCGAGGGAAGGATGCCTTCACGCGCGGTCGCGTCGTCCAACTGCCACCCGCATTTAGAGGACTAAATGCATGCCGCAACCCCACTAAAGGCCGAGGCTTCGGGACTGACCGGAAGTGTCATGAAAGGGCCGTTCAGGACGAAATATGTCCTGAACGGCCCTTTCATGACACACGCGCGTTTCTCGAGCGACCGCTACCCGAGGGTTTCGGCGACCTTCGTGAGCGTCGCGGCATCCCCGCGCAGCAGCAGCGTGGTCACCACGGTCTCCTCCCACGCCGCGAGTTCGTCGCGGATCTTCTCCGCCGGCCCGATCAGCGACGTGTCCTCGACCAGCGAAGTCGGGATCGCGGCCGTCGCCTCGTCCTTGCGCCCGGCCAGATACAGCTCCTGGACCTTGTCGGCGACGTCCTCGTACCCCATCCGCGCGAAGACGTCGTGGTGGAAGTTGACCGATTTCGCGCCCATACCGCCGATGTAGAGCGCGAGCGACGGTTTGATCCAGCTCGCGGCCTCCTCGACGTCGTCGTGGACGAGCACCGGAACGGACGCCGCGACCTCGAAGTCGTCGAAACCGCGCCGGGCACCGGGCCGCGAGAAGCCCTCCTCCAACGCCGTCCGGTAAAAGGCGTCGCTCTTGGGCGAGAAGAACAACGGGAGCCAGCCGTCGCAGATCTCCGCCGACAGCGCCACGTTCTTCGGCCCCTCCGCGGCGAGGAAGATCGGGATCTCCTTGCGGAACGGGTGCACTGTGGACTTCAGCGGCTTCCCCAGCCCGGTACCGCCCTGCAGCGGAAGCTGGAAGTGCTGCCCGTCGTGGGTCACCGGCGCCTCGCGAGCGACCACCTTCCGCACGATGTCGACGTACTCCCGGGTGCGCGCGAGCGGCTTCGGATACGGCTGCCCGTACCAGCCTTCGACCACCTGCGGCCCGGACGCGCCGAGCCCGAGCACGAACCGGCCGCCGGACAGATGGTCCAGCGTCAGCGCGTGCATCGCCGTCGCGGTCGGGGTGCGTGCCGACATCTGGACGATGTTGGTGCCGAGCTTGATCCGGCTCGTCGACGCACCCCACCAGGCGAGCGGGGTGAACGCGTCCGAGCCGTAGCCCTCGGCGGTCCACACCGAATCGAAGCCGAGTTCTTCGGCCCGCAGGATCGCGTCCAGCGCGCCTTCCGGCGGGCCGGAGGACCAGTAACCGAGGTGGTAACCAAGCTTCATCGAGGCTCCTCGTCAGACGTTCGGTGAGTAGTGCTCGGGTTTGCCCCGCTCCGAAAGCGGCGGAAGGTTCCTCGCGGGAGTCTCGACCAACGGCGCGTCCGGGGCCAGTTCGCCACGCTCGCGGCGCCAGCCGGCCCTCGCCCGCGGGTGGTAGCGGCGATCGCGCGGGACCAATTTGAACGCCGCGTTGATCAGCTTCCCGACCCGGCGGTGCCGCCGCTCGTCGCGTTCGGTCCAGGTGTAGCCGAGCCGCTCGCGGATCGGCGGGTCGTACAGGCCGATCGTCAGCCAGACGAAGTTCCGCGCCACCTGCCCGCGCACGAGGTTCCACGCGAAATCCGGCAACCAGGGCAGGAAATGCGGTTTGGCGATGTCCTGGATCTCGAGGACGTCACGCGTGGCCTTGTTGTCCTCCAGCACGTCCTCGCACATGCGCTTCCAGTACAGCTGGAAGTCCTCCCACGACTCCGGCACCGGGCGCATGCTCATGCCGTACATCTCGTACCACTGCACGTGTTCTTCGAAGAGTTTCCGCTTCTCGGCCTCGCCGATGCCGCCACAGAAGTTGTCGGCGATGAGGATCGCGCTCACGAAGAACGTCGAATGCGCCCAGTAGAACGTGTCCGGGTTGAGCGCGTGATAGCGCCGCCCGTGTTTGTCGACGCCCTTGATCCGATCGTGGTAACCCCGCACCTCCAGCGCGGTCTGCCGCGCCCGCGGGCCGTCGTAGATCACTCCCCCGATCGGGTAGAGCGAGCGGAACAGCCGCTGCCAGCGCTCCTCGAAGAACCGCGAGTGCTCTTCGACGCCCGCGCCCAGCTCGGGGTGCATGTTCTGCATGGATCCGGCCCAGAGCGCGATGAGCAGCCCGCGCCAGTCGCCGAAGTACTTCCAGGTCAGCGAATCCGGTCCCAGCGGCCGCGGCTGTGTCATCCCCGGTCTCCTCAATGAGCTGGTTAAATTGACCACAACTGTTGTCAGGTTAAAGTTGACAACGGCCGTAGTCAACAAGAGGAGCCGATCATGGCCGGCCGCAGCTGGGCAGGCACGACCCTGGACGACCGCAAGGCCGCGAGGCGGGGACAGCTCGTCGACGCGGGCCTCGACCTGCTCGGCACCCAGGGCAGCGCGGGGGTGAGCGTCCGCGCGGTGTGCCGCCACGCCAAGCTGACCGAGCGGTACTTCTACGAGAGCTTCACAGACCGCGAGGAACTGGTCGTCGCGGTCTACGAGCACATCGGAGAGCAGGCCCGGCAAGCGCTGGTCGACGCGGTCAGCGACACGGCCGAACCCGCCGAACGGGCGAAGGCCGCCGTCCGCGCCTTCGTCGAGTTGATGCTCGACGACCCGCGCAAGGGCCGGGTGCTCCTGCTCGCGCCGATCACCGATCCCGCGCTGACGACGCGCGGGATCGCGCTCCTCCCCTCGTTCGCCGAACTGGTCAGCGGGCAGCTGTCCCACGGCGACGCGGCCGAGCGGCAGATGACCTCGATCGGGCTGGTGGGCGCGCTGAGCAACGTGTTCATCGCCTACCTCGACGGCTCGCTCAAGGTGAGCCGCGAGCGCCTGATCGAGCATTGCGTCCGCCTCGTGCTCGGCGCCGACCGTCAACCCTGACCGCGTTCGGCGACCAACTGCAGGGCGATGTCGATGATCATGTCCTCCTGCCCGCCCACGTACTTCGCGGCGCCGACGCGGTAGAGGATCTCGTGGGCCGGGACGTCGTAGCGTTCCGCGGCGCGCTCGGCGTGCAGAAGGAAACTCGAGTACACCCCGGCGAATCCCTGCACGATCGACGACCGGTCCATCACCGGCAGCCGCGTGATGTAGGGCTTCACGACGTTCTCGGCCGCGTCCATCAGCACGTCCTTGTCGACGCCCGTGCGGATCCCGAGTTTCTCGAAGGTCGCCGCGAGGACCTCGGTCGGCGAGTTGCCCGCGCCCGCGCCGAGCGCCACGAGCGAACCGTCGATCTGCCGCGCGCCCGCCCGGTACGCGAGCACCGAGTTCGCGACGCCGAAGCTCAGGTTCTGGTGCCCGTGGTAGCCGACCTGCGCCTCGTCCCCGAATTCCGCGACCAGCGCGGCGACGCGTTCGCCCGCGTCCTCCAGGATCAGCGCCCCTGCGGAGTCGACGACGTACACGCACTGGCACCCGGCGTCGACCATGATCCGGCCCTGTTCCGCCAGCGCCTCGGGCGTGGACATATGGGACAGCATCAGGAAACCGACCGTTTCCAGCCCGAGCTCGCGCGCCGCGCCGAAATGCTGGACGGAGACGTCGGCCTCGGTGCAGTGGGTCGCGATCCGGACCGCGCCGGCGCCGAGGTCCGCGGCCACCCGCAGGTCGCCGACCGTGCCGAGTCCCGGCAGCAACAGCACCGCGATCTTCGCCCGCCGTGCCTCGTCGACCGCCGCCTCGATCAGTTTCCGTTCGTCCACAAGGGAAAAGCCGTAGTTGAACGTCGAGCCGCCGAGCCCGTCGCCGTGGCTGACCTCGATCAGCGAGACCCCGGCGTCGTCGAGCGCCCGGACGGTGTCGCGCACGTTCTTCTCGGTGAACTGATGCGCCATCGCGTGGCTGCCGTCGCGCAGGCTGGTGTCGACCAGCCGGACCTCACGGTTCACGTCGTCCCAGCTCATGCCGCCACCTCCTGCGTGGCCAGAAGGTCACCGACACGGGCGGCCGCGGCCGTCATGATGTCGAGGTTCCCGGCGTATTTCGGCAGGAAGTCCCCGTTCCCGGCGACCTCCAGGAACACCGCGACCCGCGCCTGCCCGCTCCAGCCCGGCCGGGGCGGGTCGTACTGCGGATCCGCTTTGAGCGTGTAGCCCGGCACGTAACCCTGGACGGTCTCGACCATCCGGTGGATGGATTCGCTCACCGCGTCGAAGTCCGCGTCCGGGTCGATCGCGCAGAACACCGTGTCGCGCATGATCATCGGCGGTTCGACCGGGTTGATGATGATGATCGCCTTGCCGCGGCTCGCTCCCCCGACGAGTTCGATCCCGCGCGCCGTCGTGGCGGTGAACTCGTCGATGTTCGCGCGCGTGCCCGGCCCGGCCGAACGCGACGAGACGGACGCGACGATCTCGGCGTAGGGCACCGGCGTCACCCGCGACACCGCGTGCACGATCGGGATCGTGGCCTGGCCGCCGCAGGTGATGAGGTTGACGTTGGGCACGTCGAGCCGTTCGGGCAGGCCCACCGCGGGGCAGGTGAACGGGCCGACCGCGGCCGGGGTCAGGTCGATCGCGCGGATCCCGGCCGTGGCGTACCGCGGCGCGTTCGCCAGATGCGCCTTCGCCGAGGTCGCCTCGAAGACCAGGTCCGGCAGCTCGTCCCGCGACAGCAGCCAGTCGACACCACCGGCCGAGGTCTCCAACCCGAGCTCCGCGGCCTTCGCCAGCCCGTCCGAATCCGGGTCCACGCCGACCATGTACCGCACCTCGACGTGCTCGCTGCGCCTCAGCTTCGCGAGCAGGTCGGTGCCGATGTTCCCGGGACCGACGATCGCGGCCACCGCTTTCCGTTGCGCCATGCCAGGTGACGCTCCCCGAGCGGATAGGGCACACTCAACCCATGCGTGCCGCTGGGCGGAACGACGACACCGAACGAACCGGAGCGGACGGCCTCGTCGCCGCCCGGATCTCCGCGCTGCTCTCCGCCTTCCGGCCCGGCGACGACGCGCTCGGCGTCTCCGAACTGGCACGGCGGACCGGGCTGGCGAAGTCCACCGTCCACCGGCTCTCCGGACATCTGGTCGCGACCGGTCTGCTCGAACGCGAGGGCGCGGCGTTGCGGCTCGGGCTCAAACTGTTCGAGATCGGGCAGCTGGCCGTCCGGCGCCGCGGGCTGGTCGAGGCGGCGCGGCCGTATCTCGCCGATCTGCGCGAGGCGACCCGCAACACCGTGCACCTCGCCGTGCTGGAAGGCACCGAGGTGGTCTATCTCGACATCCTGCGGGGACCGGACGCGCCGTCGCTCCCGTCCCGGATCGGTGGCCGGTTTCCCGCGCACGCCACCGGCGTCGGCAAGGCGATCCTCGCCTTCTCCCCGGAATCCGTGGTGACACAAGTGATCGACGCCGGTTTGCCCCGCGTCAGCGTGCGGACGATCACCGCCGCCGGCCTGCTGCGCCGTCAGCTCGCCAAGATCCACGGCGAAGGGATCGCGTTCGAGCGGGAGGAGTCCGGCGTCGGCGTCGTCTGCGCCGCGAGCCCGCTGCTCGACGCGCACGGTGTCGCGGTGGCGGCGTTGTCGATCTCCGGCTGGGCGAATCGCATGCACACCAACCGCGTCGCGCCGGCCGTCCGGACCGCCGCTCTGGCTCTTTCCCGCACCCTGTAAGGGCTTTACGCGACGAGCCCGCGGCGGGCCAGTTCCGGCCGCACCCCTTCGCCGAACCAGTACGCCTCTTCCAGATGCGGGTATCCGGACAGGACGAACTCCTCGATGCCGTGCGCGTGGTACTCCTCGATGAGGTCGGCCACCTCGCCGTGGCTGCCGACGAGCGCGGTGCCCGCTCCGCCGCGAACCAGGCCGATCCCGGCCCACAGGTTGGGGTACACCTCCAAGCCGCGGACGCCGCCGTCGGTCTTCCCGCCGTGCAGCGCGGCCATCCGTCGCTGGCCGACGGATTCACTGGCGGACAACTGTTCCTGGGTGTGGGCGATCCGCTCCGGGTCGATGGCGTCCAGGAGTTTCCCCGCCTCCGCCCAGGCTTCCGCCGACGTGTCACGGGAAAGGGTGTGCAGCCGGATGCCGAAGCGGATCTTGCGGCCCTGTTCCTCGGCGAGTTCGCGGACCTTCGCGATCTTCTCGGCGACCTGCGCGGGCGGCTCGCCCCAGGTCAGGTAGACGTCGGCGTGTGCCGCCGCGACCGGCAGCGCCGCCGCGGACGACCCGCCGAAGTAGATCGGCGGGACCGGATCCGGCGCCGCGCGCGTGGTCGCGCCCTCGACCTTGAGATGCTCACCGTCGAAATCGAACGGCTTGCCACTCCACACTCCGCGCACGATCTCGAGGAACTCGCCGGTGCGGGCGTAACGCTCGTCGTGGTCGTGCCAGTCGCCGAACCGGCGCTGCTCGACCGCGTCGCCGCCGGTGACGACGTTGAGCAGCACGCGCCCCTGCGAGATCCGCTGGAACGTGCCGGCCATCTGCGCGGCCAGCGTCGGCGAGATCGTCCCTGGCCGGAACGCGACGAGGAACTTGAGGCTGCGCGTCTCACGGATCAGCGCCGCCGTCGTCAGCCAGGCGTCCTCGCACCAGGTGCCGGTCGGCGTCAGCACGCCTTCGAAACCGTTGGCCTCGGCGGCGCGGGCGACCTGGGCGAGATAGTCGAGGCTCGGCTCACGCGCGGAGGACGCTCCGGCGGCGCGGCTGGCGTGGAAGTGCTCGACGATCGTCCGGCCGTCCCCGGTGGTGGGCAGGAACCAATGCAGCTTGAGCGTCACGGTTCCGAGCTTCGGCTTCCGGGGCGGGCCGGGTCAATCGGCGGGCTCCGCGTCCCGCGATCTGGACGCATTTAGTCCTCTGAATGCGCCTCAGCCGCCGAACATCAGCCGCCATTCCTCCAGCGACTTCGGCTGGAACACGAAGTTCGTGTCCTTCACCCGCGACAGGTTCGCCGACGGCTCGGCGGAGTACTGGTGCCCCGGGTAGACGACCGGATCGCCGTCCAGCCCGGCCAGCCACTGCAGGCTCCGGTAGATGGCTTCCGCGTCTCCGCCCGGGAAATCGGTCCGGCCGCAGCCTTCGAGGAACAACGTGTCGCCCGAGACGAGCTTCCCGTCGACCAGGAAGCACTGGCTGCCCGGGGTGTGGCCCGGCGTGTGCAGCAGCCGGATCGGCACCGCGCCGACCTCCACGACCTCGTCGTGCTCGTGCGAACGCAGGTCCGTGCCGGAGACGCCGGTGATGCGGCGGACCCACTCGGCTTCCGCGCCGTTGACGTGGATCGGCACCTGGACGCGTTCCAGCAGTTCCGCGATGCCCGGCAGCGAGAACCCCATCATCTCGCCGCCGACGTGGTCTGGGTGGTGATGCGTGGCGAGGACACCGGTCAGCCGCATGCCGTCGGCTTCCAGCAGGTCCAGCAGATCGCCGACGGCATACGCCGGATCGACGATGACGGCCTCGTTCGTCTCCCGGTCGCCGATCAGATACGCGAAATTGACCATCTGCGTCGCGACGGGATCCCCCACCGCGAAGTCGCGGCCCGCGAGCAACTGCCGGAAGTACAGCCTGTCAGCCATGGCGCACACCTTACGGTGCTATTCGCCGGTGGTTCCGTCGGCCAGCTCCCGCAAGACGTCCAGATGCCCGACGTGGCGCGCGGTCTCCTGAAGGACGTGGGCGAGCACCCAGCGCACGGTGAACTTCCCCGACCTGCGCGCCCGGTCGTCCGGCGAGACCCCCGCCAGCGACGACTCCGACAACGCCCACTCGGCGCGGTACGCCTCGACGACCGCGCGCGGATCGTCGTCCTCGGACAGATCCCAGCTCGGATCCAGTGAGCCTTCCCACAGCGACGGCAGCTCGGCACCGCCCGCCTCGATCGAAAGCCACCAGCGTTCCACCGCGGTCAGATGCTTGAGCACCCCCAGCGCGCTCATCCGCGGGGACGACGGCAAGGGTGTCGCGGCCGCCTGTTCCCTGGTCAGCCCGGCGACCTTGTTGACCGCCGTCGCGCGGAGGAACCGCAGGAAGTCCCACTGGATCCCGATCTCGTCCTCGGCGATCCCGTCCGGCCAGGCCCGCTCCACCGGCTCGGCGGGTCTCGAACTCGTGTTCGACATACGGGCACTGTACACATACGGCGAACTCACGTGATCAGACCGCGATCTCGCGTGATTGGGCGGCGAACTCGCGTGATTGAAGGCGGAACTCGATGATCCGCCTTCAATCACGCGAATTACGCGCCTGATCACGCGTGGGCACCACAGGGCTAGGCTCGTTTCATGTGGTGGGGATTGATCTGCGCGTTCTTCGCGGCCTGTGCCTACGGCGTCGCTTCGGTGAAGCAGGCGATCGCCGCGAAGGCGACTTCGGGCACCGAAGACCGAGTCGATCCCCGGTTGCTCGTGCGGGTGCTGCGGCAGTGGAAGTTCGTCGCGGGACTGGCGCTGGACGTCATCGGGTTCGTCGCCCAGGTCGCCGCCCTGCGCGTGCTGCCGCTGTTCGTGGTCCAGGCGGCGCTCGCGGGCAGTCTCGCGGTGACCGCGGTCGCCGCGCGCACACTCGGCGTCCGGCTGGGCCGTCGCGAGTGGACGGCGGTCGCGGTCGTCTGCGCCGGGCTCGCGTTGCTCGGGATGTCGGCGGAGAGCGAGGGTTCGGAGCCGACCGGGCTGGGTTTCCGGCTCGTGCTGATCGGCGCGGTGGTCGTCCTCGGCACGGCCGGGATGTTCGCCGGCCGCGCGGCACGGCGCATCCGGACACCGGCGCTGGGCCTGATCGCCGGCCTGTGCTTCGGCGTCGTCGCGCTTTCCGGCCGCGCGCTCACCAGCCTCGCCCCGCTGGATCTGCTGACCGACCCCGCCACGTACACGCTGGGGGTGGCGGGCGCGCTGGCGATGTTGTTCTACGCCACCGCGTTGCAACGCGGCAGTGTCACCACCTCGACCGCGATGATGGTGATCGGCGAGACCGTCTTCCCGTCCCTGATCGGCGTGCTCGTACTGGGCGACACCACGCGACCGGGTTTCGCGGCCGTGGCGGTCGTCGGCTTCGCGCTCGCGGTCTCCGCGGCGCTCGCGCTGGCCCGCTTCGGCGAGCCCGCGCCGATCGAGCCGGTCAGCGCGCAGCCCGGCTGACCCCGCGCCGGGAAACCAGCAGCCAGGCCAGGTACAGCCCGCCGATCGCCCCGGTCACCAGGCCGACAGGCAGGCCCGCCAAGAACTGCTGGGTGACCAGATCACTCGTCACCAGCAGGAGCATGCCCATCAGCGCGGCGGCGGCGAGCCCCGGGCCCGAAGACCGGGTGAGCCGCTTCGACAGTTGCGGTGCGGCGAGGGCCAGGAACGCGATCGGCCCGGCGGCCGCCGTCGCGATCGAACACAGTCCGACACTGACGCCGAGCAGCACGATCCGGCTCCGCTGGACCGGCACGCCGAGCCCCATGGCCGAATCGTCACCCATCTCCAGCAGCGAAAGCCTTCTGCCGTAGACGAACCCGGGCGGCAGAAGGACGGCGATGGCGATCGCGACCGGGACGACGTGCTCCCAGCCGCGTCCGTTGAGCCCGCCGACCAGCCATGCCTGCGCCGCGAGCCCGTCCTGCCAGGCCGCCCTGGTGATCAGGTAGGAGTTGAACGCGATGAGCATCGCGTTCACGCCGATGCCGACGAGGATCAGGCGGAAGGTGTGCACGCCGCCCTTCAGCGCGAGCAACGCGATCAACGCCGCCGTCGCGACACCGCCGACCAGCGCGCCCAGCGACACCTGGAGCATGCCGCCGTGCACCACGATGATCGTCAGCAGCGCCCCGGCCGCCGCGCCTTCGGTGAAGCCGATGAAATCGGGGCTGCCCAACGGATTCCCGGACAGGCTCTGCAGGATCGCGCCGCTGACCGCGAGCGCGCCGCCGACCAGCAGGGCGGTCAGCAGCCGGGGCAGCCGCAGGGTGGTCACGATGAACTCGGTGGCCCGGTCGCCGAAACCGAACAGCGTCTGGATCACCTCGCCGACGGACAGCGGGTAGTCGCCGGTGGTCATGCTGACCGCGCCGACGAAGAACACGGCGACGGCCAGCAGGGTGACGACGATCGCGGCCCTCGGGGTGACGCGCAGGGAAAGCCCACCGCCCCGGGTGCGCAGGACACGGGTGCTCATCCGGGGGTGCTCCTTGATCGCGTTCACAGGCGGGCCAGCTTCCGGCGGCGGCACAGCGCGATGAACACCGGCGCCCCGAGGAACGCGACGACGATCCCCGCCTGCAGTTCCTCCGGCGGGTTCAGCACGCGGCCGACGACGTCGGCGCCGATCAGCGCGATCGGCGCGAGCAGCATCGAGTACGGCAGCACCCAGCGCTGATCCGGGCCGACCAGCATCCGCGCGGCGTGCGGAACGGCGAGCCCGAGGAACAGGACCGGTCCGATCGCCGCGGTGCCCGCGCCGCAGAGCAGCATCACCACGACCGCGCCCAGCACCCGGGTGCGGCCGACGTGGGCGCCGAGCGCCTTGCCGGTCTGGTCACCGAGCGCGAGGACGTTGAGCGGACGGGCGAGCAGCAGCGCGATGATCACGCCGAGTACGACGAACGGCGAGATCTGCAGGAACACGTCCCATTTGCGGCCGCTGAGCGAGCCGACGTTCCAGAACCGGAACTGATTGAACGTCTCCGGCATCAGCAGCAGCACACCGACGATGTACGCCTGCAGCACCGCCATCACGGCCGAGCCGGCGAGCACCAGCCGGTCCGGTGTGGCGCTGCGCCCCGCCGAGCCGAGGGCGTACACCACGACCGAGGCGATCGCGGCTCCGGCGAAGGCGAACCAGATGTAGCCGAGCACGCTGGTGACACCGGCGAACGCGATCCCCGACACGACGGCGGCCGAGGCACCGGTGTTGACGCCGAGCAGGCCGGGGTCGGCGAGCGGGTTCCTGGTGAGCGCCTGCATCACCGCGCCCGCGAGGCCGAGCGCCGCCCCGACGACCAGGCCCAGCAGGGTCCGCGGGATGCGGAGGTCGTGGATGATCACCGCGTCGGTCGAGCCGTCGTTGTGCCACAGCACCGACCAGGTGGAGGTGAACGGGATGCTCTTCGACCCCACCCAGATGCTGAGCAGGAAGACGAGCGCCAGCAGCGCGAGCCCGACCACCAGACCGCCGGCGCGGAACGTCCGTGCCGCCGCGCTGGGCGGGGACGCCGCTTCGGGCGGGCGTTCGGTGACGACCACGGGACCTCCTTCGAGTGAGGCGAGGCTAACCGAACGCCGGAGTTCACCTCAACGAGCTACCTACTTAGACTAGCCTTACCTACTCCCCACTAGGAGGCGCCGGTGACCGCAACGGCCACCACCAGCCGAAGCGTCCTGCGCCAGGCGATTTCCGGGCAACGACGGCAGGTCACGCTCGCGTCCGTGCTCGCCGCCGGGCACCAGGGCGGCGAAGCACTCGTCCCGGTGATCATCGGCGTGGTGATCGACCAGGCGGTCGACGGCGGTTCCGTGGGCACACTCGTGTTCTGGCTCGCCGTGCTCGCCGTGGTCTTCGCGGGACTGTCCTACAGCTACCGGTTCGCCGCGCGGGCGGCCGAAGGCGCGTCGCTGCGGGCCGCGCACGACCTCCGCATCGCGATCAGCCGCCGGGTCCTGCATCCCGGCGGTGGCGCCGAGAACGGCAAGCTCGCCGGGGAACTGGTCAACATCGGCACCAGCGACGCGCAACGCGTCGGCGTGGTGAACGCGGTGCTGCCGTTCGGGATCGCGGCACTGGCCGGAGTGCTGGTCAGCGCGGTCGCCCTCCTGCGCATCTCGCTTCCGCTGGGTCTCCTCGTACTGCTGGGCACGCCACCACTGCTGTACCTCGCGCATCTCATCGGCAAGCCGCTCGAACGCCGCAGCGAGGCGGAACAGGAACGGTCCGCGCACGCCTCGGGGGTCGCCACGGACCTGGTCTCCGGATTGCGAGTCCTCAAAGGCATCGGCGCCGAACCCGCGGCCGTCGCCCGCTACCGCGACACGAGCCAGGATTCGCTCAAGGCGACGCTGCGCGCCGCGCGGGCCAAGGCCTGGCACGACGGCGCGGTGCTCGCGCTGACCGGCGTCTTCATCGCGATCGTCGCCCTCGTCGGCGGCCATCTCGCGTCGTCGGGTTCGATCAGCGTCGGCGACCTCGTCGCGGCCGTCGGGCTCGCCCAGTTCCTGCTCACGCCGTTCCTGATCTTCTCGTGGGTCAACGGCGAACTCGCGCAGGGCCGCGCGTCCGCGTCCCGGGTCGCCGACCTGCTGACCACCCCGGCCGCGGTCGAATCGGGCGACGGCGAACTTCCATCGCCCGCCGCCGGAAACGTACGGCTCTCCGCGGTCTCGTACGGCAGCCTTCGCGGTGTCGACCTCGACATCCCGGCCGGGCAGCTGATCGGTGTCGTCGCCGCGGATCCGGCCGCCGCGACCGATCTGCTCGACTGCCTCGGCCGCGCGGGCGACCCCGCCGAGGGCAGGGTCGACGTCGACGGCGTTGATCTGTCCACTGTGGACCCGGAACGGGTGCGGGAGGTCGTCCTGGTCGCGGCGCACGACGCGGACCTGTTCGAAGGGACGCTCGCGGAGAACGTCCACGCCGGCGACCGCCCGCTCGACGAGGCACTGGCCGCGTCGGCGGCGGACGAGGTCGCCGCCGCGCTGCCGGACGGCACCGGGACCGCGGTCACCGAACGCGGACGTTCCCTTTCCGGCGGCCAGCGGCAACGGGTCGCGCTCGCCCGCGCGCTCGCCGCGGACGCTCCGGTGCTCGTCGTCCACGATCCGACGACGGCGGTCGACACGGTGACCGAGGCGAAGATCGCCACCGGGCTCGCCCGGCTACGACGAGGACGGACCACGATCCTGGTGACCACGAGCCCCGCCCTGCTCTCCGTGGCGGACCGCGTCGTCGTGCTCGACGGCGGCCGGATCACCGGCGAAGGCGGCCACGCCGAACTCGTCCGCGATCGCGCCGACTACCGCGCGGCGGTGCTGTCATGACCCGCGAACTCCTGCCCACCGCCGACGGCAAGCGGATCCGTGCGGTCCTCGGTGAACTGCTCCGCACTTCGAAGGCCCGTGCCGTGGGCGCGCTCACGATGCTCGTCGGCGCCACCGCGATCGGGCTGCTCACCGCCCGCCTGCTCGGCCACATCGTCGACCTGGTCATCGAAAAACGACCGGCCACCGAACTGGCGACACCGGTGGTGGCGCTGGTCCTGGTCGCTGTCGCACAGGCGATCGCGACAGCGCTGGGTGTCTCGCTCACCGCGAAGCTCGGCGAAACACTGCTGGCGGAACTGCGCGAACGGTTCGTCGACCGCGCGCTCGGGCTCCCGCTGGAACAGATCGAACGCGCGGGCTCCGGCGACCTCACCGCCCGGGTCACCAACGACGTCACGGTGGTCGCGAGGGCGGTCCGCGAAGCCCTGCCCGAACTGGGCCGCTCGGTGCTCACCATCGTGCTGACGCTCGGCGCGCTCGCCGTCCTGGACTGGCGGTTCCTGCTGGCCGCGCTGCTGGCGGCGCCGATCCAGCTGCACACCGTGCGCTGGTACGTCCGCAACGCCGTCCCGTTGTACGCGAAGCAGCGGATCGCGACCGGTTCGCAGCAGCAGCAACTGCTCGACACGATCGGCGGGGCGAAGACCGTCCGCGCGTTTCGGCTCGCCGACGCCCATGTGGAGCGCGTCCGGCAGCGGTCCGAGGGCGCGATGGACCTGATGCTGCGCGGTGTGCGGTTGATGACGAAGTTCTTCGCCCGGCTCAACCTCGCCGAATTCATCGGTCTCTCGGCCGTACTCGCGGCCGGTTTCCTGCTGGTGGGCGCGGACGCGGTGACCGTCGGCGCGGCGACGGCGGCGGCGTTGTACTTCCACAGCCTGTTCGGCCCGATCAACACCGCGCTCGCCTTGGTGGACGACGCGCAAGCGGCCGCCGCGAGTCTCGCGCGGCTGATCGGCGTCGCCGACCTGCCCGCGCCGCAAGAACCCGAGCGGCCGGCGAGGCCCGTCGACGCGTCGGTGAAGGCGGCCGGGATCTCCCATTCCTATGTGGACGGACATCCGGTGTTGCGGGACGTCGACCTCGACCTCTCCCCCGGTGAGCGGGTCGCGCTGGTCGGGGCGAGCGGGGCCGGGAAGACGACGCTGGCCAAGTTGATCGCCGGGATCCACGCCCCGGCTTCGGGAACGATCTGCGTCGGCGGGGTCCCGCTCGACGAGCTCGGGCCGTCCGCCACGCGGCGGGCGGTCGCGCTGATCAGCCAGGAGGTGCACGTCTTCGCCGGCTCGCTGGCGGACGACCTCCGGCTGGCCCGTCCGGACGCGTCCGACGCGGACCTGTTGGCAGCACTGGAAAAGGTCGGCGCACGAGGTTGGGCGGAGGCGCTGGGTCTCGCGACCGTCGTCGGCGAGGGCGGGCATCGGCTGACGGTGACCCAAGCGCAGCAGCTGGCGCTGGCGCGGCTGGTACTCGCGGATCCGCCGATCGCGATCCTCGACGAGGCGACCGCGGAAGCCGGAAGCGCGGGCGCGAAAGTCCTCGAAGCCGCCGCGGCCGCCGCCCTGGAGGGACGGACCGGTCTCGTCGTCGCACACCGGCTGACGCAGGCGGCGGCGTCGGACCGCGTCGTCGTGCTCGACGCGGGCGCGATCGTCGAAAGCGGGACACACGACGAACTCGTGGCCGCGGATGGTCAATACGCAACGCTTTGGGCGGCCTGGTCGGACAACCGTTCACAGACGTGATCCGGGACGCAGCGTCACCGGTTGCAATCGGCCGGTCGGCGTCTTAGGTTAGCCAAACCTGATTCTCGATTAATCCGGCATACCGCCGGACCTCCGATCACGAAGGACGGATGATGGCCCGAATCCCCACCCTCTCCGCCGCGCGAGGGCGCCTGAAGACCGCCGGCGTACTGGCGTCCGCCCTGGTGCTGGCCGCCTCGCTCACCGCGTGCGGAGGAGGCGGCGAGTCGGCCACCCCGGCCGCGCAGAACTCCGCCGGCTCCGCGGTCGACGCGAACGCGTTCCCGACCACCATCGAGCACAAGTACGGCAGCACCACCATCACCCAGGAGCCCAAACGCGTCGTCACGGTCGGCCTGACCGAACAGGACGCGCTGCTCGCCCTCGGCGTGGTCCCGGTCGGGGTCACCGAATGGCTCGGCAAGTTCCCCGGCACGATCGGCCCGTGGGCGACCGACAAGCTCGGCGGTGCCGCGCTGCCCGAGGTGCTCAAGGACGTGGACGGGCCGCAGTACGAGAAGATCGCCGCGCTGAAGCCGGATCTGATCATCGCGCTGTACTCCGGGCTCACCAAGGAGCAGTACGACAAGCTGAGCCAGATCGGCGTCCCGGTCGTCGCGCAGCCCAAGGAGTACAACGACTACGGCATCCCGTGGAACGAGGCGACCAAGAAGGTCGGCCAGGCCGTCGGACGCGCCACCAAGGCGAACGAACTGGTCAAGGCCGTCGAGGACAAGTTCGCCCAGGCTCGCAAGGAGCACCCGGAATTCGCGGGCAAGTCGGCGCTGATGGCGTCGACCTACGAGGGCTACTTCGTCTACGGCAGCCAGGACGGCCGCTCGCACATCCTCGAATCGCTCGGTTTCAAGCTGCCCGCCGACCTCGACGCCGTCATCGGCGACAAGTTCGGCAAGAGCCTCAGCGCCGAACGGACCGACCTCCTCGACCGCGACGCGCTCGTGTGGCTGATCGACACCCCGGCCAAGGCACAGGAGATCCTCGGCAAGGACGCGCTCTACACCGGCCTCAAGGTGGCGAAGGAAAAGCGCGAGGTCTTCATCGAGAACGAAGGCAACTACGGCAGCGCGGTCTCCTTCGTGACCGTGCTGAGCCTGCCGTACGTGATCGACCGGATCGTCCCGCAGCTTTCCGCGGCGGTCGACGGTGACCCGAAGACCGAGGTCAAGCCGGCCAGCTGAGGTCTGCCCCTCGCTAAGTACGTGAAGGCCCCCTTCATTGCGCCAGGCGCATTGAAGGGGGCCTTCACGTACTTGGAGGTCCCGTTGGGTGCTGCCACGCCTGGCCGGAGGTGTTGCGAAAGCCACTTTCGCAACGTTGAAGGTTGCGAAAGTGGCTTTCGCAACCGCCCCACCGAACCCGTAGGCGCGACGCCCGCTCAGTGCGGGAAGCCCCAGGAGTTGTGCAGCGGAACGGTGATCTGCTTCAGCCAGGTCTTCGTGGTGAAGTCGCGGGCCTTGATCACCACCGAGCCCGACGAGACCTCGACCTGCAGTCCCTGGTTGAACGCACCGCCGAGGGACACTTCCCCGCCCTTGCCGTCGTCCGTCCACCCGGTCTGGACGGCCGCGGTGTTGACCACGGTGAACCCTTCGAGGTTGCCGGTGCCCGGGACCACCCGGCGCACCACCCAGTCCGACAGGTTGAGATCCCAGTGCGTGTGCCCGGAGAACAGGAACACGTCCCGGTGACGGCCGAGGATCGAAAGCAGCCGGTCGGGCTGGAGGTAGTCGGACCGGTAGAGCTTGTTGTGCGTACCGGAAACCGTGTTGGGCAACGGATGATGGGTCAGCACCATCACCGGGCTGCGCCGGTTCGACCAGTACCGAAGCCGTTGCTCCAGCCAGGTGAACTGGCCGTCGCTCATCCAGACCTCGTCCCACAGCTTGGGGTCGTGGTACTTCGCGTACCGCTCGGTCCCGAGGCAGAGCACCGGAACCCCGCCGAACGACGTCTCGCTGTAGACCGTGTTGCGGCCCGCGAACCGGTAGAAGCTGCGGAACAGCGAGTCCTCGGTCGTCCCGTTGGGCCAGGTCTCCTGTGCGAGGGTGTCGGGATCGCGCCATTTCGGGACGTAGAACTCGTGGTTGCCGATGGCCCACGCGACCTCGCGCGGATGCGGGTGCTTGTCGAAGGTCGAACGGAGCTGGGCGTACTCGAAGTCGTAGCCGCGCGGCGTGAGGTCACCCGCGATACCGAGGCCCGCACTGCCCGGGTTGATCGCGTGCAGGTCGTCGAGCGCCTTGCCGAAATCGGTCAGGTCACCCTGGATGTCGCTGAGGATGTTGAAGCGGACGACAGGCCCGCGTGGTCCCCACTTCCCCTGCGCCTCGGCCTGTCCCGGCAGCATCGTCACTCCCGCGGCCGCACCACCGGCGGCCACCATGAACGCTCTTCGATCCATAACCCGAACGCTACTCACGTTTTATGGCCGGATTCGGTCGTGCTTCTGAACAACGCAAGTCCGTGAAGGCCTCCTTGAGGGACCAGGAGTCCCTCAAGGAGGCCTTCACGGACCGAAGCGGGTCAGGACTCCATGGCCTTGACGAGCGAAGCGGGCCGCAGGTCGGTCCAGTTGGTCTCGACGTACTCGAGGCACTCCGGACGCGAGGCCGGGCCGAACTTCGTGGTCCAGCCCGCCGGGACCTCGACGAACTCGGGCCACAGGCTGTGCTGTCCCTCGTCGTTGACGAGCACCAGGTACGTGCCGTCGGGGTTCTCGAACGGGTTCGTCATTCCTTGTTCTCCTTCTGTACGGCCGGTGAATCAGCCCGGCGAGTGAGCGCGTCCAGCGCGAGGAACCAGCCTTCCGCGAGTTCCCGCACCGAGTCTTCGGTGAGCACGGCCTCCGGCCACGACCAGTCTGCGCTCAGTTCGGGACCGCCGGGGCGGTCTTCGGCCACGACGTTGACCGTCAGCGCGTGCGAGACCGGCATCCCGTCGTCGGCACCGAGTTCGGCCGCCTCGGCCTCCGCCGCGTACGACCAGTCGGTCGCCTCGGGGACGCCGATCCGGCCCAGGTAGTTGAACTCGATCTGCGGCTTCGCGAACTTCGCGAGTTCAGGCCCGGTGCGCGGATTCAGGTAGCGGAGCACGCCGTGCCCGATACCGCCGTCCGACAACCCATCGAGATGAGCCTGGACCCGTTTCAGCGCGTCGTCGGCGGCGGGCCCGCCCGCGAACGCGTCGTCCAGGTCGACATCGCCCAGGTCCAGACACACCGGGACGACGCTGGTGAACCAGCCGACCGTCCGCGAAAGGTCCGCCAGTTCCTCTTCGCGGCCGTGCCCCTCGACGTCGACCAGCACCGCCTGTCCCCCATCACTGCGCCAGCGGGCGACGGCGAGCGCGAGACCGGTGAGCAGGACGTCGTTGATCGTCGCCCTGGACAGCAGCGGGGCCGTCCGTTCGGTGGGCAGCCTCAGCGACACCTTCCGCACGGTCGCCTGCACGTCCCGAGCGGGGTCGAGCGACCGCTCCAGCGGGATCGGATCCCCACCGCCCAGCACCGACTTCCACCGGTCCAGCTCACTCGAACGGTCCTGTGTGGACAGCGCCCGTGCCCATCGCCGGAACGAAGTGCCCACAGGGGACAGTTCGGGTGTCTCGCCGCGCGCGACCGATTCCCACGCGGAAGCGAGGTCCGGCAGCAGGATCCGCCACGAGACACCGTCGACGGCCAGATGATGGATCATCAGCAGCAACCGGCCGGAACCCGACGAGCCCGCGTCGAACCACGTCGCGCTCAGCATCACGCCGGCGTCCGGGTCCAGCCGGGAACGAGTCGGCACCGCGTACCGCTCGATCAGCGTGAACAGATCGCCGTCCTCGGCGTCGACACGCTCGACGCGCACCTCGACCGAATCGGCCACCCGCAGCACCCAGCCCTCGACCGACCGGTCGAGGCGCGCGCGCAGCATGTCATGCCTCGCCACGAGCGCGTCGAGCACGGTCTTCAGCTGCTCGCCGGTCATCCCGGCGGGTGTCCGAACCAGCGCGGCCTGGTGGTAACCGTCGATCGGACCGCCGAGCTCCCGGAGCGCGTGCATGATCGGCGTGAGTGCGATCGCGCCGTCGTCCTCGATCCGTTCCGCGACCTCGGCCAGCGCCGCGACCGTCCGGCCCGCGAACACGTCGTGCGGCGTGATCTTCAGTCCGGCCGCGCGCGCCCTGCCGACCAGCCGCATCGCGACGATGCTGTCCCCGCCGAGAGCGAAGAAGTCGTCGTCGGCACCCAGTTCCGGCACGTCGAGCACTTCCGCGAAGAGTGCGCACAAAGTCCGTTCCAGCGCGGTCTCGGGCGCGCGGCCACCGGCCAGCTCCGAGTAGTCCGGCGCCGGCAGCGCCTTGCGGTCCAGCTTCCCGTTCGACAGCGTGGGAAGCGCGTCGAGCGTGACGAACGCCGCCGGGACCATGTAGTCCGGCAGCGTATCGGCCGCGAACCGCCGCAGCTCGTCCCGATCCACAGTGGACACCACGTACGCCACGAGTTGCTTGACCCGAGGGCGATCCTCACGCACCAGGACGACTGCCTGAGCGACGTCGCCGTGCCGTTCGAGCACGGCTTCGATCTCGCCCGGCTCGACCCGGAACCCGCGGATCTTCGCCTGGTCGTCGGCTCGCCCGCCGAAGTCCAGGCGTCCGTCCGCGGTCCAGCGCGCGAGGTCTCCGGTGCGGTACATCCGGGCTCCCGCCGGACCGAACGGATCGGCCACGAACCGCTCCGACGTCAGCGCCGTCCGGCCGAGATAGCCGCGGGCAAGCCCGGCACCGGCGAGGTACAGCTCACCGGTGACCCCGGGCGGCACCGGCCGCAGCGCCGCGTCCAGCACGTAGGCGCGGGTGTTCGCGACCGGACGGCCCACTAGCGGCCTCTCGCTGTCGCCGATCCGAGCGACCAGCGCGTCCACTGTGGACTCGGTCGGCCCGTACAGGTTGAAGGCTTCCGTGCCGTCCAAAGTGGCCAGACGGCGCCACAGGCTCTCGGGCACCGCCTCACCGCCGACACCGATCACCGCGAGGGGACACCGGTCGCCGTCGAGCAGGCCCGCGTCCGCCATCTGCGCGAAGAACGACGGCGTGACCTCGATGAAGTCGAAGCCCTCCCGTTCGATCATCGCGGCCAGCAGCTCGGGGTCGCGCCGCGTCTCCTCGTCCACGATGTGCACGGCGTGCCCGTCGAGCAGCCACAGTTGCGGCTGCCAGGAGGCGTCGAAGGAGAACGACCACGCGTGCCCGACCCGCAGATGCGGTTTGCCGGTGGCCTCCACCGCGGGCCGGTGCAAGGTGGCGCGGTGACTGTGGAACAGGTTCACCACGCCGCGATGCGGGACCACGACCCCCTTCGGCGTCCCGGTCGAGCCCGACGTGTAGATCACGTACGCCGGATGCTCCGGAACGAGCGGGCGGACGCGATCCCGGTCGGTCAGGTCGTGTGCCTGCCGGTCCTCGGTGACGAGCGCGCAGAGCGCCAGCGTCTCGATCTCCGTCCGGGGCAACGACTCCAGCAGCTCGGGCTCGGTCAGGATCACCTTGGGTCGCGCGTCGGCGAGCATCGCGGCCAGCCGTTCGGCCGGGTAGTCCGGGTCGAGCGGCAGGTACGCCGCCCCCGCCTTGTGGACCGCGAGGATCGCCAGCAGCACGTCGGCCGAACGCGGCAACGCCAAAGCGACGAAGTCCTCGGGGCCCACCCCGTGGGCGACCAGCGCCCTGGCCAGCCGATTGGCGCGCTCGTTGAGTTCGGTGAAGGTCAGGACGACCGCACCGGACACCACCGCTGTCGCGTCGGGCGAGCGCCGGACCTGGTCCTCGAACAGACCGGCCACAGTGGACGGTGTGACGTCCAGCGCCGTCCCGTTCCACTCACGCACGATCAGGTCCAGGTCGGCCTCGCCCAGGATGTCGGCCCGGCCGACCGGAGCGTCCACATCGGACACCATCGTCGCGAGCACGCGCTCCATCGCGGGCAGGAGCCGTTCCGGCAGGCCGGCGTCGAAGAGGTCGGCGCGGTACTCCGCGGTGAGCTTCAGCCGTGCTCCCGGCTCCACCGCCCAGGTGAGCGGATAATGCGTGGAGTCGTCGTGGCGCACGATCTCCCCGCGCAACCCGGCACCCGTCCCGTCCTCGTCCGCGCCCGGATAGCTCTCGAACACCACCAGCGTGTCGAACAGCTCTCCCAGCCCCGCGCCGCGCTGGATGTCGGCCAGCCCGAAGTGCTGGTGCGAGAGCAATCCGGACTGTTCGTCCTGGACCCGGTCGAGCAGGTCGCCCAGCTTCTCGGCCGGGTCGAGCACGATCCGCACCGGGATGGTGTTGATGAACAGGCCGATCATCCGCTCGACCCCGGCCAGTTCGGGCGGGCGCCCGGCGACCGTCGCGCCGAAGACGACGTCCGATCGGCCGGTGAGCCTGCCGAGCACGATGCTCCACGCCGTCTGGACCAGCGTGTTCACGGTCAGGCCGCGTGAGCGGGCCAGTGCGGTGAGTGCCTCGGTCGCCTGTTCCGGCAACTCCAGCGACAGGCGCTCCGGCAGGGCCGGAACCCGCTGCGGGTCGTGCGGGACGAGATGGGTCGGCTCGGTCAGGCCGTCGAGGGCCTGCCGCCACGCGGACTCCGCGACTTTCTGATCCTGCTCTCCGAGCCAAGCGAGATGGTCGCGATAGTCCCGGGCGGGCGCCGGCTCGGCGCCGGCGTAGAGCTGCGACAGCTCCGCGAACAGCTGCGGCACCGACCAGCCGTCGAGCAGCACGTGCTGGTGGGTGAACACCAGCCGGTGGCGTCCGTCCGGCAGGGCGAGCAGCAGGAACCGCAGCACCGGCGCGGCCGCCGGATCGAAGCGGCGCCTGTCGTGGGCCATCTCCGCTTCGACGGCGTCCGGCGAATCCACGAAACGCCACGGAACCGCGACCGAACGCGCCACCAGCGTGACAGGCCGACCGGACGCCAGGTAGCGGTAGCCCGTCCTCAGGACGGCGTTCCGGTCGACGAGTGTCTGAGCGGCGTCGCGCAACCGTGCCGGATCCAGCGGCCCGTCGAGATCGAAAGACACCTGGACGGTGTAGACGTCGGGTCCGTCGCCGTCCATCGTCGCGTGAAAGAGCAACCCGGCCTGCAACGGCGTCAGCGGCCACACCTCGGCCGTGTCCGGTGCGACGTCGAGGATCTCCGCGCGCTCCCCCGCGTCGAGCTCCACCAACGGTTTCCCGCTCCCGGGCGCGGGTGCGTCGAGCCGCACCGCGCTGACCTCGGCCAGGGCGGCGACGGTCCGGTGCCGGAAGACGTCACGCGGGCTCAGCAACAGCCCGGCACTCCGCACGCGGCCGACCAGCTGCATCGCGACGATGCTGTCGCCCCCGAGGCGGAAGAAGTCGTCGTGGACACCGACCTTCTCCAGCCCGAGCACTCCCGCGACGAGCGACGCGAGCAGTTCCTCGCGAGGCGTGCGCGGGGCGTCGTCGGTGACCTCGCCGGAGAAGTCCGGCGCGGGCAACGCCTTGCGGTCGAGCTTCCCGTTGGGCGTCAACGGGAACGCGTCCAGCACCACGAACGCGGACGGCACCATGTACTCCGGCAGGGTGGCCTCGGCGAGGCGCCGGGCCTCCTCGACGTCGGCATCCCCGGTCAGGTACGCGACGAGCCTGCCCTCCCGCAGGACCACCCGCGCGGAGAGCACGGACTCGATCTCGCCCAGCTCGATCCGGAACCCGCGCAGTTTGACCTGGTCGTCGGCGCGGCCGAGGTAGTCGAGCGCGCCGTCGGCCCGCCACCGCGCGAGGTCACCCGTGCGGTACATGCGCTCCCCCGCGGCGAACGGGTTCGCCACGAACCGTTCCGCAGTCAGCCCGGCCCGGCCGAGATACCCGCGCGCGAGCTGCTTGCCCGCCAGGTAAAGCTCCCCCGCCGCACCCGGCGGAACCGGCCGCAGCCGGGAGTCGAGCACGTGGACCTGCGTGTTCCACACCGGACGTCCAATGGGGACGGTGCCGTCAATGACCTCCCACGAGGTCACGTCCACCGAAGCCTCTGTCGGCCCGTAAAGGTTGTGCAGCGGGACATCCACGCGAGCGGCCAACTCCGGCGGCAGCGCCTCGCCACTGCACAGGACGCGGCGGACGCCATGCCACTCCGGCTCTTCGGCGAGGAACGCCTCCAGCATCGACGGGACGAAGTGCAGGGTCGTGATCCCCTGGTCGCGGATCAGCTCCGCGAGATACCGCGGATCCCGGTGCCCGTCCGGTTTGGCGACCACCAGCGTGGCGCCGGTGATGAGCGGCCAGAAGAACTCCCACACCGACACGTCGAAGCTCGACGGCGTCTTCTGCAGCACACGATCGTCGGCCGTCAGACCGTACTCGTCCTGCATCCACAGTAGACGGTTCACGATGCCCTCGTGCGGCACCACGACACCTTTCGGGCGCCCGGTCGATCCGGACGTGTAGATCACGTACGCCGGGGACGCGGGATCGATGGCCTGCCGCAGGCTCTCGCCGGAGTAGCCCTCCAGCACCGGCAGCTCGTCCAGAACGACCGCCGGGGCGGCGTCCTCCAGCATGAACGCGATGCGATCCGCCGGATAGTCCGGATCGAGCGGCAGGTAGGCCGCGCCCGCCTTGTGCACGGCATACAGCGCGACGACGAGATCGAGCGACCGTGGCAGCGATACCGCCACCACCGACTCCGCACCCACACCCTGCTCGACCAGCCACCGCGCCAGCCGGTTCGCCCGTACGTCGAACTCCGCATACGAAAGCTCGACATCCTCGAACACCACAGCCGAAGCATCCGGCGTCCGCGCCACCTGCGCCTCGAACAACTCGGGCAACGTGCTCGCCGGGACGTCGTGCGAGGTGTCGTTCCACTTCCCGAGCAACGCGCGTTCGTCCTCGGCGAGGACGTCGAGTTCGCCGACGGGGATCGCGGGATCGGCGGCCACCTGGTCAAGGACCCTCACCAGTCGTCGAGCGAACGACTCGGCGGTGGCGTGGTCGAACAGATCGGCGCTGTACTCGATCGCGCCGGAAATCCCGTCGCCGTTCTCCAGGAAACCGAACTCGAGGTCGAACTTGGCGACACCCTGCGCGAAGTCCTCTTGCTCCGCACGAAGCCCGGGCAGCTTCAGCCCGTCCTCGGCTTCGGGCAGGTACACCACCATCACCTGGAACAGCGGGTGCCTGGCCAGCGAACGTTCCGGGTTGACGGCGTCGACCAGGCGCTCGAACGGCAGCTCTTGATGTTCGAAGGCGGCGAGGTCGGTCGCGCGCACCCGCGAAAGCAGTTCGCCGAACGCCGGCTCGCCGGACAGGTCGGTGCGCAGCACGAGCGAGTTCACGAAGAAGCCGATCAGCGGCTCCAGCCGTTCGTCGACGCGGCCGGAACTCGGGGCGCCGAGCGGGATGTCGTCCCCGGCGCCGAGCCGGTGCAGCAGTGCCGCGACCGCGGCCTGCGCGAGCATGAACATGCTGACGTCGTGCCACTGGGCCACCGCACGCAGCCGCGCGGTGAGCGCGGCGTCGATCGGGAAGGTGACGAGACCACCGCGATGGCTCGATTCGGCCGGACGCCGCCGGTCCGCGGGCAGCGGCAGTTCGTCCGGCAGATCCGCCAGTGCTGCCTGCCAGAACCGGACATGCCCGGAGGCCGTCGAATCGAGCAGTTCGCGTTGCCACAGGGCGTAGTCCGCGTACTGGACCGTCAGCTCTGTCCACTGTGGATCGTTTCCGGCGAGACGCGCCTCGTACGCGGTGGCGAGGTCGGCCATGAGCGGCCCCTGCGACCACTCGTCCGTCGCCACGTGGTGGATCACCAGCAGCAGGACATGTTCCCGCGGTGACAAGGCGAAGACCGTGGCCCGGATCGGGAGTTCCTCGTCGAGAGCGAATCCGCGACCGGCTTCGGCGGCCAACTGCGCCGAAAGGTCGCCCGCTTCCTCGAAACGGACCTCCGGGCGCGCGTCGGTCAGGATGCGTTGCGCCGCGACGCCGCCTTCTTCGACGAACACCGTCCGGAGCGGTTCGTGCCGCTCGACGAGGTCGCCGATCGCCGCCCTCAGCGCCTCCGCGTCCAGCTCACCGTGCAGCCGCCACGCGAGCGGGATGTTGTAGGTGGGCGTGACCCCTTCGAGCCGGTACAGGAACCACAACCGCTGCTGGGCGGGCGAAAGCGGCAGCAGCTCCGGCCGGTTCCCCGCGCTCAGGGCCGGCTGGGCCGAGGGTTCCGCGAGCCGTTCGGCCAGTGCCGCGACCGTCGGCGCGTCGAAGACGTCACGGACCGACACCGTGGCGTCCAGACTCGCCGAGATCCGGCTGACCAGGCGCATCACCAGCAGCGAATGCCCGCCGAGGGCGAAGAAACCGTCGTCGATCCCGACCCGTTCGACACCGAGCACGTCGGCGAACAACGCGCACAGCGCCTCTTCCCGCGCGTTCCTCGGCTCGCGGCCTTCGGCGGTCGCGAACTCGGGGGCGGGAAGGGCTTTGCGGTCGAGTTTGCCGTTCGGGGTCAGCGGGATCTCGTCGAGCACGACGAACGCCGACGGCACCATGTGGTCCGGCAGCTTCGCGGCCACCGCTTCCCGCAGCCCGTCGACCGAACCGACGACGTACGCCACCAGCCGGTCTTCACGCGCGACGACCACCGCGCGCGTGACGGACTCGACCGCGGTCAGCGCCGCCTCGACCTCGCCGAGTTCGACCCGGAAGCCCCGGATCTTGACCTGGTCGTCCACGCGGCCCAGGAACTCCAGCACACCGTCGTCCGACCAGCGCGCGAGGTCCCCGGTGCGGTACATGCGCTCCCCCGCGACGAACGGGTTCGCCACGAACCGTTCCGCGGTCAGCCCGGGCCGGGCCAGATACCCGCGTGCGAGCTGAACACCGGCGAGGTAGAGCTCACCGGGAACACCCGGCGGAACCGGGTTCAGCCTCGCGTCCAGCACATACGTCCGCGTGTTCCACACCGGACGCCCGATCGGGACGGACGGCGTCGTCTCGGCACCGGCCCGCCAAGCGGTCACGTCGACGGACGCTTCGGTCGGGCCGTACAGGTTGTACAGCGGGACGTCCACGCGGGCCGCCAGGTCCGACGGCAGTGCCTCACCGCTGCAGATCACGCGCCGCAGGCCGGTGCACTCCGCTGTCTCCAGGAAGAGCGCGAGCATCGACGGGACGAAGTGGACGGTGGTGATGCCGGCCGTGCGGATCAGCTCGGCGAGATACGCCGGATCCTTGTGTCCCTCGGGTTTGGCGACCACCAGCGTGGCGCCCGTGATCAGCGGCCAGAGGAACTCCCACACCGACACGTCGAAACTCGACGGCGTCTTCTGCAACACCCGGTCATCAGCCGTCAGACCGTACTCGGATTGCATCCACAGCAAACGGTTCGCGATACCCGCATGAGGCACCACGACACCCTTCGGACGACCGGTCGAACCCGACGTGTAGATCACGTACGCCGGAGACGACGGGTCGACGATCCGCCCGAGGCTTTCGGAGGAGTACCCTTCGAGAACGGGCAGTTCTTCGAGCACGACCGCGGGGGCGGCGTCTTCGAGCATGAACGCGATGCGATCGGCCGGATAGTCGCGGTCGACCGGCAGGTAAGCGCCACCAGCCTTGTGCACGGCGTACAGCGCGACCACGAGGTCGATCGAGCGCGGCAGCGACACCGCCACCACCGACTCCGCACCCACACCCTGCTCGACCAGCCACCGCGCGAGCTGATTCGCCCGCGCGTCGAACTCGGCATACGAAAGCTCGACGTCCTCGAACACCACAGCGGGAGCATCCGGTGTCCGGGCCACCTGCGCCTCGAACAACTCCGGCAACGTGCTCGCCGGGACGCCGTGCGAAGTGCGGTTCCAGCCGCTGAGCTGCGCGAGTTCATCACCGACGAGGACGTCGAGCGCGGCGACCGGCCGCTCGGGCTCGGCGGTGACCTGCTCCAGCACGGACGTGAGCCGGTCCAGCAGGCGCACGGCCGTCGTCTCGCGGGCGAGGTCTTCGGCGTACTCCAGCATCAACGTCGCGGTCGTGCCGTCGTCGACCATCGTGAAGTGCAGGTCGAACTTCGCCATCCCGGTGTCCATCTCGAACCACTCGGCGGGCAGCCCGAGCACGTCGTGCGCGCCGCTCTGCCGGTGGTAACCCACCATCACCTGGAACAGCGGGTTCCGCCCCGGCACCCGGGGCGGGTTCAGCCGTTCGACGACGCTTTCGAACGGCAGGTCGCCGTGCGAGAACGCCGCCAGGTCGGCCTCGCGCACCCTTTCGAGCAGGGCGGCGAACGTCGGCTCGCCCGAGAGGTCGGTCCGCAGTACCAACGTGTTCACGAAAAACCCGACGAGATCGTCGAGCGCCGCGTCGGTCCGTCCGGCGATCGGGGCGCCCAGAGGAATGTCGTCGCCGGCGCCGGTCCGGTGCAGCAGTGCGGCCACCGCCGCGTGGAGCACCATGAACGGGCTTGCTCCCGCCTTCGCCGCCAGGTCGCGCACCGCGGCCGACAGTTCCTCGGACAGCGCGGATTTCACCTTGCCGCCCTTGCCTGTCGGCTGGAGCGGACGCGGGCGATCCAGCGGCAGGGTCAGCTCGTCCGGTGCCCCGCGCAGAGATTCGGCCCAGTAGGCGACCTGTGCGGCACCGTGCCGATCAAGGAAGTCCTTCTGCCACAGAGCGAAGTCGGCGTACTGCACCGGGAGAGCCGTCCACACGGGACTGTCACCGGCGAGCCGCGCCTGATAGGCCGACGTGAGGTCGCCCAGGAACGGCCGGTCGGACCATTCGTCGGTCGCGCTGTGGTGCAGGACCAGCGAGATCACGTGGTCGTCTTCACCGAGCCGCAGCACCCGCAGCCGGACCGGGATCTCCCGTGCCAGATCGAACGGCGTCCGCGAGAGCTCGGCGATCCGGACATCCAGCCCGGCCTCGTCGCAGTCCTCGACGGCGAACGGGATCTCCGGCGCGTCGAGAACACGCTGGTAGGGCTCGCCGTCGTGCTCTTCGAAGACAGAGCGCAGGACTTCGTGCCTGCCGAGCACGTCGCCGAGCGCGGCTCGCAGCGCGTCGAGATCCAGGGCTCCGCGCAGACGGAAGGTCAGCGGGAAGTTGTAGGCGACCGCGTTCGCCTCCATCCGGTCCACGAGCCAGAGGCTGCGCTGGGCGGCGGAAAGCGGGATCCGATCGGGGCGCTCGGCGCGGACCACGGCGGGCCGCGCCGGTTCGCCGCCACCCGCGCGAGCGGCCAGCTCCGCGACCGTCGGTGCCTCGAACAGGTCACGGATCGCCAGTTCGGCGCCGAGTTCGGTGCGGGCCCGGCTGATGAGCCGGGTGGCGAGCAGGGAATGGCCGCCGAGGTCGAAGAAGTTGTCCTCGACGCCGACCCCCTCCACGCCGAGGACCTCGCCGAAGAGCGCGCACAGCGTCTCTTCCTCGGCGGTCTCGGCCGGACGGCTTTCGGCGAGCCGCACCGCCTGTTCGGCGTCCGGGAGCGCGCGGGTGTTGAGCTTGCCGTTGTCGGTCAGCGGCAAGGCGCCCAGCGTGACGAACGCGGCCGGGACCATGTAGTCCGGCAGTTCCGTCTTGAGCCTGTCTCGCAGGCGCTGCACGAGTTCGCCGCCACCACGCGCCGCCGTCGGGCTCGTCGCGTACTTGGCCAGGCTAGTGCCCACCGAAACCGGCTGATGCACCCCGGTGACCAGCGCGTCCGTCTGTCCCTTGTGGATGAACACGGCCTCGAACGCGCCGTCGGCCGACCAGGTGCAGTACACCCGGAAGCCGAGCCGGTCGCCGAGTTCGTGCACGTCCTCGGGCTCGATCCCGGCCGGAGCACGGAAGAGGTCCAGGACGTCGATGAGCGGCGCGCCGGCGTCCAGCGCCCGCGTCGCCTCGACCTCAGGAGTCTGGCGGGCGTCCGGGATCCGGCTCACCCGCAGCGTTTCCACGCCGCCGAGGCGGTCCTCCAACGCGGCGAGCGAGCCCACCTCGTCCCAGGACGACCGCGGTGCTTGCGCGACCGAGAAGGTCTCGGCGGGCTCTTTCACCAGGACCGCGTCGTACCGGTACCGGCTCAGCTCGTTGTGCAGCCGGGCCCGTTTGATCCGGACCTGCGCCGCGACGTCCGGGAGCCGCCGCGCGAGCGCGGTGAAGTAGTCCGGGTCGATGAGCAGTTCCTTCTCCAGCGCGGCACCGCGTTCGATCGCGCGGCGCACCTGGGCGACGTCGGAGGTGGCGTCGGCGCGGGTGAGCTGGATCGCGGTGTGGAAGGCGCGGGCGAGCCGCAGGTTCCGGACGTCGCCGACGAACAGCGCGCCGCCGGGGGCGAGCAGGCCGATCGCCTGGGTGATGACGTCGGTCAGGTAGTCGACGCTCGGGAAGTACTGGATGACGGAGTTGATCACGATCGTGTCGAACCGGCCGGCGGGCAGGCCGTCGAACACGTGCGCCGGCTGGGCGCGCAGGTTCACCTTGGCCGCCAGCTCCGGATCCTGTTCCAGCTCGCGGTTCAGCTTCGCGATCACGGGCGCGGCGAGGTCGGTACCCCAGTACTCCTGGACCAGCGGCGCGATCTGCCCCATGAGCAGGCCGGTGCCGACGCCGATCTCCAACACGCGTTCCGGCTTCAGTTCGGCGATCCGGTCAACGGTCGCGCGCCGCCATTCCCGCATGTGCTCCACCGGGATCGGATCGCCGTCGTAGCTGGAATCCCAGCCTGCGAAGTCCTCGGTGAACAACGCCGTCGGGATCTCGGTGTACTCGTCCGAGTAGATCTGCTGCCATTCGCCGACCTGGTCGGCTTCCGCCTCGGCGCGCGCGTCCCCGCTCAGTTCGGCCGGGACGACGTAACCGATGAGCCGCTGCAGACCGGGTGCCGACGGGTCCGGCCGCGCGATGACGGCGGCCTGCGCGACCTCCGGGTAGCGGCTGAGCGCGGTCTCGATCTCGCCGAGTTCCACGCGGTAGCCGCGGATCTTCACCTGGTCGTCGGTGCGGCCGAGGAAGTCGAGGTTCCCGTCGGGGCGGCGGCGCACCAGGTCACCGGTGCGGTACATACGCCCGCCACCGGGCACGAAGGGATCGGCGACGAACCGTTCGGCCGTCAGACCGGGACGGCCGAGGTAGCCGCGGGCCAGGCCCTCGCCCGCGATGTAGAGCTCACCCGCGACACCGTCGCGGACCGGCCGGAGCCAGGCGTCGACGATGTACGCGCGGGTGTTCCAGATCGGCTTGCCGACGGTCGGGGTGTCGCTGTCGGTCGTGCCGCCGCCGAGCGTGTTGATCGTGTACTCGGTGGGGCCGTACAGGTTGTAGCCGTAGGTCACCTCGGTTTCGCGCAGCCGGTTCCACACCGACTCCGACACCGCTTCGCCGCCGAGCAGGACCAGCGCGGGCCGGTGCCCGTCCAGCAGTCCTTCCTCGATCAGCAGGTGGGCGTACGTAGGCGTCACGTTGACGACGTCGACCTCGTGCTCGTCGCAGTACGCCACGAGCGCCCGCGCGTCGCGGCGCAGTTCCTCGTCGCAGACGTGGACCTCGTGCCCCTCCACGAGCCACAGCAGTTCTTCCCAGGACATGTCGAAGGCGAACGACACGGTGTGCGCGATCCGCAGCCGCCGTCCGCCCGCCGAAGCGATGGCCGGGGCGAAGATCGCGCCCTGGTGGTTGAGCTGCATGTTCGTCAGGCCGCGATACGGCGTGACGACGCCCTTGGGTTTGCCGGTCGAGCCCGAGGTGTAGATGACGTACGCCGGGTGTTCCATGCGGTCCGCGCGGCTCCGCGCGAACAGCGGGCGTTCGGCGTCGGAGATCGGGCCGTCGCCGAACGCCCTGTCTTCGTGGTCGTCGACGAGCACCCGGGGCGTGGCATCGGGCAGCGTCGCCGATACGTCCTTTGTGGACACCAGGCAGAGCGGCCCGGCGTCTTCCAGCATCATCGCGAGCCGCTCGACCGGGTAGTCGAGTTCCAGCGGCAGGTACGCCGCACCCGTCCGCAGTACGGCGAACAGCGCGACGACCATGTCGATCGAACGCGGCAGGCCGAGCGCGATCACCTGTTCCGGTGCGGCGCCCTTGGCGAGCAGCAGCCGGGCCATCCGGTTGATGCGCGCGTCGAGTTCCGCGTAGGTCAGCTGTTCTTCGCCGAACACCAGGGCGGTCTCGTCAGGGGTCCGCTCCGCCTGGACGGCGAGCAGATCAGCGATCGTGTCCTCGATGACCGGGTGCTCGGCTTCGGCCCAGCCCGCTTCCAGCGCCGCACGGTCCTCAGTGGACACCGTGGCCAGCGCGGCGACCGGTTTCGCCGGATCGTCGACGATCTGCGCGACCAGTGACGTGAACCGGTCGAGCACCGACGAGGCCTCGGCGGCGTCGATGACGTCGTCCCGGTACGACAGCGTGACCCGCGTTTCCTCGCCTGGGGTGACCACCAGCGTCAGCGGATAGTGCGTGGCGTCGATGTTCAGCAGGTCGGTGATGCCGTGGCGGTGACGGAGCCCGTCGCGCCGTTCGTCACCGTCGGCGTTGCGCAGCACGAACAGCGTGTCGAAGAGGACACGGTGCCCGGCTTCGCGTTGCAGCACCCCGAGGCTCATGAACTCGTACGGGGTCAGGTCCATCCGCTCGGATTGCAAGCGCCGCACCAGGTCCAGCACGGACTCGGCAGGGTAAAGCCGCACCCGGGTGGGCACGGTGTTGAGGAACAGGCCGATGGTGTTCTCGATCTCGGGCACGGCGGCGGGCCTGCCCGCGACCGCGGCGCCGAACACGACATCGTGGCGTCCGGTCATGGTCGACAGGACCAGGCCCCAGGCTGCGTTGAGCACGGAGTTCACCGTGAGACCGTGCTTGCGGGCCTGCTCGCGCAACTTGAGGCTGAGGCCGGCGGGCAGCACGGTGTCCAGGTTGACCGGGGTCGCCGGGGCCAAGTCACGGCCCTCGGGCCCGACGACGGTCGGCTCCGCGAGGCCGGACAGCGCCTCGCGCCACGCGTTCGTGGCGGCCTCGATGTCCTGCCGGTCCAGCCAGCGCAGGAAGTCCACATAGGACCCGGCCGCGGGTAGCGTCCGGTCGTCGCCGCCGAGGTCGTACAGCGTGAACAGCTGCTCGATGAACAGCCAGGCCGACCAGCCGTCCCAGAGCAGCAGATGCCGGTTCAGCACCACGCGGTCGCGGCCGTCGCCGAGCCGCACCAGTTTCAGCCGGAACAGCGGCGGGGCACCGAGGTCGAACCGCGTCGCGCGGTCCTCGGCCATCAGTGCTTCGAGCCGTTCAGACCGCTCGTCTTCAGGCAGCGCCGAAAGGTCCACTTCGGACACAGGCGGCTCGACTTCGGCCGCCACGAACTGGACCGGTCCGCGCAGCCCCTCGCTGGTGAAACCGGCGCCGAGACTCGGGATCCGCCGCAGCAGCGCGGCCACCGCCGTCCGCAGCTTGTCGGCGTCCAGGCGGTGATCGAAGTCGATCGCCTCCTGGATCGTGTAGATGTCGACCCGGCCGGAGTTGTAGCTGGAGTGGAAGAACAGGCCTTCCTGCAGCGGCGACAACGGCCAGACGTCGGCGACCGGCACCGGGCTGGACTGCTCGACGCGGTCGATCTCCTCCTGCGTCAGCGACACCAGTTCGAGGTCGGACGGTGTGAGTCCCACCGGTGCCGTCGTGTCCACGGCCGCGAGGTCGACGAGGGCGGCGGCCCAGCGTTCGGCCAGGTCACCGCCCGCGAACGTCGCCGTCAGTCTCGGACCTTCCTCGGTCTCTTCGCAGGCGACCCCGATCCGCACCGCATGGTCGCCGGACGGCGGCGTGGCCGCGTACCCGGCGGCCTGCCAGTCTCCAGCCCCGGCCGGGACGCGGCCGTCGTACCGCAGGGCGATTTGCGGCTTCGCGAGCCCGGCGAGCAGCGGTCCGGTCTGGGCGTTGAGGTAGCGCAGCGGGCCGTAACCCTCGGGCGTCTTCCGGACGGTTTCCTTGATGGCCTTGAGCATCGCGAGCGGTTCGCCGGACGCGGTGATCCGCACCGGGCGCACCGAGGTCAGCGCGCCGATCGTGTCCGACGGGTCGACCCGGCCGTGCAGATCGACCAGCAGGTCACCGTCGACGGCGATCTTCAGCGCGGTCAGGAGGACGTCGGTCACGTCGCCGTGCACCGCGGACGGCAGCGCGCCGACGAGCGTCCGGGTGTCCTCGACGGACAGCGTGATCCGGCGTTCGGCGACATCGCCGTGGACCTCGAAGGAGACCGGCGTCAGCGTCTCGACCCAGTGCTCGATCTCGCCGAGCAGCGCGGGATCCTGCGCCGCGTCGGTGATCCGGCGGGCGATGGTCCGCAACGACGTCCGCGCTCGCGTGAACACCGGCGGGCGGCCCTCGGTCACGGCCTGCCAGGCGCTCGCGAGATCGGCGGACAGCGTCGTCAGGCTCCGCGCGTCCAGCAGGACCGGATGCGCGAGCAGGAGCAGCCTGCCCGGCTCGTCGAACCAGACGACCTGCAACAGATTGTCGGTCAGCCTGCCCGCAGCGGCCCGGAACTCGTCTTCGAGGGAAGCGGATGCGTGACGGAGCAGGTCCGCGGCCTGGACAGTCCCTTGTGGACGGACTTCGAGCGACCACAGTACCGAGGCGACCCGCGACAGTGTGAGCCGCAGGCCGTCGTGGTGGTCGAGCACGAGCTGCAGGGCCGCGGCGAGCGTCTCGAGGTCGGCTCCGGAGGGCGCGGTCAGCAGTACGGACTCCGGCTGGACCGCGTCGCCCAGCTCACGCAGCCGGAGCATTTCCGGCAGCAGGGGGACGGCCCCGATGCCGTCGGCGTCGGCCACCGGCTCGGCCGGTGTGGCGGACGCGGCGAGCGCTGCCGGGGTCCGCAGTTCGAACACGTCCTTGGGGCTCAGCTCGAATCCGGCTCGCCGGGCACGGCTCGACACGGCGATCGACGAGATGCTGTCGCCGCCCAGCAGGAAGAAGTCGCCGTCGGCGCCGACGGTCTCCAGGCCTAGGACCTCGGCGAAGATCCGCGCGAGCGCGCGCTCCTGATCGTTCCCGGGTGTGGCTTCGGTCCGACCGGTCTCGGGCGCGGGCAGGGCCCGGACGTCGAGCTTCCCACTGGGGGTCAAGGGGAATTCGTCGAGGACGACGAACGCCTGCGGGACCATCGGGGCGGGCAGTGCCTCACTGAGCGCGGTCCGCAGGCTCTCCGGATCCGCGCTCCCGGCGACGTAGCCGACGAGCGCGCCGTCCTTGGCCACGACGGTCGCGGCCATGACCTCCGGCTGCGCGGCGAGAACGGCTTCGATCTCGCCGAGCTCGATCCGGTTGCCGCGGATCTTCACCTGTCGGTCGGTGCGGCCGAGGTACTCGATCTCGCCGTCGGCGCGGCGGCGGACCAGGTCGCCGGTCCGGTACAACCGCTGCCCCGGCTCGCCGAACGGGTCGGCGACGAAGCGTTCGGCGGTCAGGCCGGGCCGTCCGTGGTAGCCGCGGGCCAGCTGGACACCGGCGAGGTACAGCTCGCCCGCCACGCCGTCGGGCACCGGGCGGAGACAGCCGTCGAGGACGTGCAGCCGCGTGTTCCACACCGGACGTCCGATGGGGACGGTGCCGCCGTCGGCGCCGGTGCAGGCGAAGAAGGTCACGTCCACGGCGGCCTCGGTGGGGCCGTAGAGGTTGTGCAGCGGGACACCGGTGAGCGAGCGCCAGCGTGCGGCGGCCTCGCCGGACAGCGCCTCGCCGCTGGAGAACACCTGACGCAGCGATCCGAGATCGCCGGTGGCCTCGTCGCTGCCGAGGAAGGCGGCGAGCATCGACGGGACGAAGTGCAGGGTGGTGATCCGCCGGTCCCGGATCACGCGCGCCAGATAGGCGGGATCGCGGTGGCCGTCCGGTTCGGCCAGCACCACCGTGGCGCCTTCGCACAGCGCCCAGAAGAACTCCCACACCGACACGTCGAAACTCGACGGCGTCTTCTGCAGCACGCGGTCCGAGGGCGTGAGCCGGTACTCGTGCTGCATCCACGCGAGCCTGTTGACGATCGCTCGGTGTGTGACGGCCACGCCCTTCGGCCGCCCGGTCGAACCCGACGTGTAAATGAGGTACGCGGTGTTGTCCGGTCCTGCGGGCGCGCCCTCGACGTCGTCCACGGGCTCGCCGGTCACGGGGACCCGCTTCAGCCCGGCGACGTCCGGGATCCTCGCGGCCGTCCCGGGTTCGGAGAGCACGAGACGCGCGCCGGAATCGGCCAGCATGTATTCGAGCCGGTCGGCCGGATAATCGAGGTCGATCGGCAGGTAGGCGGCCCCGGCCTTGAGGACACCCAGTAACGCGACCATCAGTTCGGCCGACCGCGGCACGGCGACGGCCACGACCTCTTCGGGACCGGCTCCCAGGGAACGCAGCCTGCGCGCCACGTTCTCCGCGCGGGCGTCGAGGTCCGCATAGGACAGTTCGATGTCTTTGAACATCACCGCCGTCGCGGAAGGCGTCTTGGCGACCTGCGCGGCGAGGGCCTCGGCCAGCGTGCGCTCCGGTACGGGGTGCGCGGTCGCGTTGAGTTCGGCGAGGCGGCCGCGTTCGGCGGGCGACAGCAGGTCGAGCGCGGCGACCGGGAGACCAGGGTTCGCGGTCAATGTCTCCAGCAGCCGCGCGAACCGTTCCGCGAGCTGTCCGGCCGCGACCGCGTCGATCCTCGCGGCGTCGAATTTGAGGCTGAATGCCAGATCTTCGCCCGGTGTCGCGATCACCGCGACCGGGAAGTGCACGGCGTCGGTGACTTCGACGCCGGCGAGGCGGACGGGCCCGGAGGCACGCTCGTCGTCGCGCGGGAAGTTCTCGACGACGACCAGCGTGTCGAACAGTTCTTCCTGCCCCGCGCCCGCGAGGCGCTGCAGTTCGCCGAGACCGAGATGCTGGTGGTCCAGCAGGGCCGCCTGCTCGTCCTGCAGCCGCCGCAGCACGGCGGCGACGGTCTCGGCGCCCGACCAGCGCAGCCGCACCGGCACCGTGTTGATGTAGAGGCCGACCGCCGATTCGAGGCCGGCGGCGCCGGTGTCGCGGCCGGAGACCGTGCTCCCGAACAACACGTCGTCCCGTCCGGTGAGCCCACCGAGCAGCAGCCCCCAGGCGCCGTGCAGGACGGTGCCGAGGGTGAGCCCGTGCTCGCGGGCCATCGCGGACAACGCCGTCGTCGCCCGCTCGCCGAGGCTCAGGTGCAGCCGCGACGGCCGTCTCGCCGCTCCGGCTCGTTCGTCGATCAGCCGGGTGGGTTCGTCCACTTCGGACAAGGCCGTCCGCCAGGCCTCGCGGGAAACCTCGTGATCACGCGAGGCGAGCCGCCGCAGGTGGTCGGCGCGGGTGCCCGCTTCCGGCAGCACGGGCGCTCCCCCGTACGCCGCGAGTAGTTCGCGCAGCAGCACCACGACCGACCAGCCGTCGGCGATGATGTGATGGAACGTGAGCGCCAGTTTGGCGCGATCCTCGCCGAGCCGGGTGAAGGTCGCCCGCAGCAGCGGCGGCCGGGCGAAGTCGAACCGGCGCGCACGGTCGGCCTCGAAGGCCGCCTCGGCGTCTTCGGCGGTGACCTCGCGCCAAGGCAGTTCGGCGTGCCGTGCCACCGTCTGGACGACGCGGCCGCCGTCGAGCTGCCGAAAACCGGACCTCAGCGACGAATACCGGTCCAGTAGCGTCTGCACGGACCGGCGCAACCTGTCGGCGTCGACATCGCCTTCGAGGTCCAGCACCTCCTGGACGGTGTAGATGTCGGCGGCCGAACCGCCTTCGAATTCCGCGTGGAAGAAGAAGCCTTCCTGCAACGGTGTCACGGGCAGGACCTCGGCGTATTCGGCGAGCGACGCACGTTCGGCGCGGGTCAGCTCCAGTAGTGACCTGTCGTCCACAGTGGACTCGCCGCGCACTGTTTCCGCACAGACGGCCAGCGCTTCGGGAGTCCGGTGCTGGAACACCTGGCGCGGGGTGATGGCGAGGCCGTGTTCCGCCGCGCCCAGCACCAGCCGGATGGACAGGATGCTGTCGCCGCCGAGGGAGAAGAAGTCGTCGTCCGCGCCGACCGTGGCCAGGCCGAGGACTCGCGCGGCGACGTCGCAGAGGATCCGTTCCCGCTCGGTGCCCGGTGCGCGGCCGGTCGCGGCGGCACCGAAATCGGGCAAGGGCAACGAGGTGCGGTCCAGTTTGCCGTTCGGCATGATCGGCAGCCGGTCGAGTTCCACGAAGGCCGACGGCACCATGTAGTGCGGCAACGCCGATTCCGCGTGGGCGCGCAGGTCCTTCAGCAACGAAGGCGAGCCGTCCGCCCGCGGGACGACATACGCCACCAGGCGCCGGTCCCCCGGCTTGACCTCACGCGGCACGACGGCGATCCGCTCGACCCCGGGATACGCGGCGAGCGCGGATTCGACCTCCCCGGGTTCGATCCGGAAGCCGCGGATCTTGACCTGGTGATCGGTACGGCCGAGGAAGTCGAGGTTTCCGTCCGCGCGCCAGCGGACGCGGTCGCCGGTGCGGTACATCCTCTCCCCACCACCGGTGAACGGGTCGGCGACGAAGCGTTCCGCCGACAGCCCCGGACGCCCCGCGTAACCCCTGGCGAGACCGCGTCCGCCGACGTACAGCTCCCCTTCGACGCCGACCGGGACCGGCCGCAGCGCGGTGTCGAGGACATAGCAGCGGGTGTTCGGATCCGGGACACCGATCGGGATCGGCCCGCTCCAGCCGGGCTCGGCCGCCCACAACGTCGAGTTCACCGTCGCCTCGGTCAGCCCGTACGCGGCGACGACCTTCAGGTCTTCGGCCCAGCGCGCGATCAGTTCCGGCGGGACGGTCTCGGTGCCGACGATCAGCACCGCGCCCTGCGGCAGCTCGCAGTCCGCCGGGAGGGCCGCGACCAGCGACGGCGGCAGGATCATATGCGTCGCCGCGTTGGCGGCGATGTAGCCGGTCAGCTCGACGCCCGCCACACGGCGGTGCGACGGCACGACGATCAGCGTCCCGCCGACGCACAGCGACATGACCAGATCCCAGACCGTCACGTCGAATCCGGTGGAGGCGAACTGCACCACCCGGCTGTCCTCGCCGATGCCGATCCGTTCGGTCGCCGTGCTGATCAGGCTGCCGATCCCGTCGTGGGACAGGACCACGCCCTTCGGCTTGCCCGTCGAGCCCGACGTGTAGATGACGTACGCGGCCTGGCTCAGCGCGATCCCGCGCACGTCCACAGTGGACGCGTCGAGCTCCGCTAGCTCGGCGGTGATCTCCGGGTCGTCGAGCAGGATCCGCTCGACGTCCACCCCGGACGGGAGCTGGACGGATTCCTCCACAGTGGACACCACGATCGTCGTACCCGCGTGCGCGAGCATGTACGCGAGGCGGTCCTCGGGGTGGTCCAGGTCGAGCGGGAGGTACGCGGCCCCCGCCTTCATGACTCCGAGCAGGGCGACCACGAGATCGGCCGAACGCGGCATGGCCACGCCGACGACGTCCTCGTCACCGACCCCGCGCCGCCGCAGCAGCCGCGCGAGCCGGTTGGCGGCGGCGTCGACCTCGGCGTAGGTCATCCGGACGTCCTCGCAGACGACGGCCTCGGCGTCCGGTTTCCGCGCCACGACCCGCGCGAACGCCTCGGGCCAGGACACTTCGGGCGAGTCCGCGACCGCGATCCCGAGCTCCAGCACCCGGGCCCGCTCTTCCGCCGAGAGCAGGTCGATGGCGGCCAGCGGCAGGTCCGGGCCTTCCAGCAGGGCGTCCAGTACGGCGGCGAACCGGCGGCGATGGTCGGCGAGTTCGTCGTCGGACGACACGGCCGCATCTGCGTCGAAGTCGAAGCGGAGACCTCGTCCCTCGCCGGCGTCGTACACGGCGATGGCGACGTCGCTGATCGGCCCGAGTTCGAGGTTGTGCGTCGTCGCGCTCGCGTCGCCGAACGCGAGTTCGCCGTCGACGGCCATGTAGTTCACGCTCAGCCCGACGAGTTCGTGCACCCCGCCGCTCGCGCCGAGTTCGCGGGCGAGGTCCTCCCCGCGGTATCGGCTGTGTTCCAGCAGCGCGGAAACCTTCTCCGCGACCTGGGCGACGAGCCGCGCCGGTGTCGTCTCGGGCCGCACGGTCAGCCGTAGCGGCAGGACGTTGGAGACCATGCCCGGCTGCTCACGCAGGGCACGGGTGGTGCGCGCGGTAACCGGCAGACCGAGGACGAGGTCTTCGGCACCGGTCACGCGATGGGCGTACGCCGCGACGGCGGCGATCGCGACCCGGGACAGCCGAGTCCCCGCGTCCAGAGCGAACTTCCGCAGACGGTCCGCCTCGGCCGCGGGCAGTTCCCACGAATGCCGCCGGAGCCGGACGCGGCCCGCCGACGCGCGATCGAGCAGCCGCACCGGGTTGGGCCTGCCCGCGAGTTCGCCGAGCCAGTAGTCGCGGTCGGTTTTCCCGTCGTAGCCGGCCTCGGCCAGTCCGGACAGCGGCCAGGAGACCTCCTCGACTGTGCCCGAATAGAGGGCCGCCGCGCGGCGGGTCAGGACGGCTTGCCCGTGCGCGTCCATCACCAGATGGTGGTAGCGCTGGAACCAGCGGACCCGGTCCCCGGCAAGGATCAGCAGCGTGTGCGCGGTGAGCGGACCCCGTTCGAGGTCGGCCGCCACGGTGAGTTCGCCACGTGCCCATTCGCCGGCCGCCCGCTCCGGATCCGGCTCACCGCTGAAGTCGAGAACGGCGACCTCACCGGGAGCGACCGGACGCTGGACCGGCGTGTCGCCGTCCAGCCCGACCGTCACGTGCAGGCACTCCGCCTCCGCGACCGCCCGCCGGACGGCGTCGCCCAGCCGGGTGCGGTCGATGTCGCCGCGAAGCTCCACGACCCAGCCGATCGTATAGACCGGATCGGCCGGGTCGAGCTGCTGGGCGAGCCAGATCCCCTGCTGTGCCGGGGTCAGGGGAAAGCCGCGGTTCATCGGGTTTTGCCTCCACCGTTCGGAAACGCTCGGGATCGTCCGGGCCTCAGGCGGGCCCGGACCCGCTCACCGCGTACGCGGGCCGGGACGCGCCGGCCGCGCGCCGGTCCACAATGGACTGAAGGATCTCGCCGACCCGGACGGCGGTGTTGGACAGCAGCGAAGACGTGATGCCGTGCGTGTGCTCGGTGCCGCCCTGCAGGTAGATCCCGCCGTCGAGCGGCGGTTCGGTGACGATCCGGTAGTCGCGTTCGACGCGGAGCCTGCCCTCGTCGTCGCGCGCGCAGGTGGAGGCGAGTTCGCCGAGCAACGGGGTCGGGTCCGCCGGGCTGTACCCGGTGGCGTACACGACGAAGTCGGCGTCGAGACTGGTCCGCTCACCGGTTTCCAGCGCCTCGACGGTGACCCGCACCTCGGAGCCGGTGTCGGTGACCTCGGTGGGCCGGGAGACGTTGATCAGCTTCAGCCGCTCGATCCCCTGCACCTTCTCGCGGTAGACGCGCCGGTACAGCTCGTCGATGAGTTCGATGTCCACGGCCGAGTAGTTGGTCGCGCCGTGGTAGCGCATCAGGCGGTCCTTGACCGCTTCCGGTGCTTCGTAGAACCGGCCGACCGCCTCGGGGTCGAAGATCCGGTTGGCGAACGCGCTGTCGTCGGCCGGGCTGTAGCCGTAGCGTGCGAACACCGCGCACACCTCGGCGCGGGGGAAGCGATCGTGCAGCAGCGCGCTGACCTCCGCCGCGCTCTGACCGGCGCCGACGACGACGAACCGGCGCGGCTCCTCGGCGGCCAGGCCTTCGAGCCGGTGCAGGAGTTCGCTGTTGTGCCAGATCCGTGTACCCGGCGTCACACCTTCGGGGAGATTCGGCCGCAGCCCGGTGCCCATCACCAGATTGCGGGCGCGCAGGTTCACCAGTTCGCCGTCGGTACGGGCGTGGACGTCGAAGAACACGATCTCGTCGCCGTCGAACACCGGCGTGACGGAAAGGACCTCCGTGCCGTAGGAAACCAGGTCGTCGACCTTCTCCGCCGCCCATTCGAAGTAGTCGTGGAACTCGATCCGCAACGGGAACAGGTTCTTGTGGTTGATGAAATCGACCAACCGGTCCTTGCTGTGCAGATACGACAGGAAGCTGAACGAGCTGGTCGGGTTCCGCATCGTGGCGAGGTCCTTGAGGAAGGACACCTGCATGGTCGCGTTGTCGATCAGCATCCCGCGGTGCCAGCCGAAACGGGCCTGGCGCTCGAGGAAGTGGGCCGTGACGGTCTCGGCCCCTGGCGCGGCGTTGTGCTCGGTGACGGCGATGGCGAGCGCGAGGTTCGAGGGACCGAACCCGACCCCGACCACGTCGTAGACCGGAACCCGTTCACCGACCACTGCTCGTGCCATCTTGAACCCCTAGCGCGGCTCAGCCGCATCTCGGTACTTCGCAACAAAGACCAGGGAACCCTAACCTAAGTTAGGTGAGGCTCAACTAGTACTTTCAGTGGTGATGTTCATCCCTCGACCAGGAGGAGGCCGGTCCCATGCGGGTCGCCATGTTCGGATACCAGACCTGGGGACACCGCACCCTGCGGGCCTTGATCGACGCGGGCCACGAGGTCGCCCTCGTCGTCACCCACCCGAAGAGTGACCACGCCTACGAGAAGATCTGGTCCGACTCCGTCGCGGACCTCGCCGAGGAGAACGGGATCCGCGCGCTGCTGCGGCAGCGTCCCGACGACGCGGAACTGCTGGCGGAGCTGAAGGAAGCCGATCTCGACCTGATCGTCGCCAACAACTGGCGCACCTGGCTGCCACCGGAGATCTTCGAGATGCCGCGGTACGGGACGCTGAACGTCCACGACTCGCTGCTGCCCGCCTACGCCGGCTTCTCGCCGCTGGTCTGGGCGCTCATCAACGGCGAGAAGGAAGTCGGCCTCACCGCCCACATGATGGACGGCGACCTCGACGCGGGCGACATCGTGCTGCAGCGCTCCGTCCCGGTCGGACCGAAGGACACGACGACCGATCTGTTCCACCGGACGGTCGACCTCATCGCGCCGATCACCACCGAAGCCATCGAGCTGATCGCGAAGGGCAACTTCACCCCGGTCAAACAGGACAGGTCGAAGGCCAGCTTCTTCCACAAGCGCGCCCTCGAAGACAGCCTCATCGACTGGTCGTGGCCCGCGGACGAGATCGAGCGGCTGGTGCGCGCCCAGTCCGACCCGTACCCCAACGCCTTCACCTACCACCGCGGCAAGCAGCTGCGCGTGATCCGCTCCTCGGTGTCGGTGGGCCGGTACGGCGGCACCCCGGGCCGGATCTTCATCCGAGAGGGTGAAGGCGTCGTGATCGTCGCCGGCCCCGACTCGCGCCGCGGCCGGTCGCACGGACTCGTCATCGAGCGGGTGCGGACCGAGGACGGCACCGAACTGGCCGCGACCGAGTACTTCCGCACCATGGGCGGATACCTCACCGCTCGCCCCTGACCTGCGGATACGCCGGTCCCGCGAAAAAGTCATCGCGGGACCGATGAGTTCCGGCGAAAGGCGCCGTTACATCGGGTAAGAACACTCGATGGGAGGCGCCATGACCGACACGATCGCCGCGGCGAAGGCGGGAGACGAAACCGCCTTCGCCGCGCTCACCGGACGACACCGCCGGGAACTGCACGTCCACTGCTACCGGATGCTCGGCTCGTTCGACGAGGCGGAAGACGCCGTCCAGGAGGCGCTGCTCAACGCGTGGCGCGGGCTGGACACCTTCGACGGCGGCAACTTCCGCGCGTGGCTGTACCGGATCGCCACCAACGCCTGCCTCGACGCCATCCGCAAGAAGGACCGCCGGGTCCCATCGGTCCGTTCGTTCGCCGAAGTCCCTTGGATCCAGCCGTATCCGGACCGCCTGCTGGACGAGATCGCGCCGTCGGAGGCCGAACCGCACGCACTCGCCATCGCCAGGGAGACCATCGAACTCGCCTTCCTCGCGGTCCTGCAGATGCTGCCGCCGCGGCAACGCGCGGTGCTGATCCTGCGCGACGTGCTCGGCTGGCAGGCCGCCGAAACCGCCGAACTGCTCGACCTCTCGGTCCCCGCCGCGAACAGCGCCCTGCAACGGGGCCGCGCCACCCTGCGTGAACGCCTCCCGCAGCAGCGCGGCGAATGGTCGGTCTCGGCTCCCTCCGAAGAGGAACGGGCACTGGTCCGACGGCTCGTCGAGGCCCACGACAGCGGCGATTTCAGCACTTTGAGCAGTCTGGTCCGCGACGACGTCCGCGTGACCATGCCGCCGGAACCCCACTGCTACATCGGCCTCGAACACCTCGCCCGGCACGGCAGGATCGCCGAAGAGATGGGCGAATGGCGCGCCGTGCCCGTCGACGCCAACCGAATGCCCGCGTTCGCTTCGTACCTGCGGCGTCCCGGCGACACCGTCTTCCGCGCGTTCAAGCTCGACCTCGTCCGCGTCGTCGACGGCAAGGCCGCGGAGTTCACCACGTTCGACAGTCACCTGTTCCCGGCCTTCGGCCTGGACGCCACCCTGGAGGGAAAGTAATGCCGGAGAAGATGACCGACGACCAGCGCCGCGCCTTCCTCGCCGAAGGCACCCGCACCGCCGTCTTCGCGACGGTCCGCCCCGACGGCAGGCCGCACGCGGTACCGGTCTGGTTCGCCCTCGACGGGGACGACATCCTGGTCAACCTGGGTGCGGACACGGTCAAAGGCAAGGCGCTCAAGGAGAATCCGCGGGTTTCGGTGGTCGCCGACGACCCGGCCCCGCCGTACTCGTTCGTCAGCGTCGAGGGTGTCGCGGAGATCGTTTCGGATCCGGACGGCGTCCGTCTCGGCTCGGAACTGATCGCCCGGCGGTACCTCGGCGAAGCGGGGCAGGAGGTCATCGACGGCTGGTTGGCGTACGCGACGTCGCCGGGGAAGGTGATCGTGCGGGTGCGGCCGGAGCACTTCGTGGCCATCGCGAAGGTCGGCGGCTGACCGCTTCCCAAGTACATGAAGGCCCCCTTCCTTGCGCCTAGGTACAGGAAGGGGGCCATCATGTACCGCCGAGCGGGAGCCACTGGTCACCGCGGGCGCCGGGCGTCAGGATGGGCCCGTGGCCGAGATCGTTTTCGACGACAGCACTCGTTCCTGGCTCATCCGCACGGCAGCCACGAGCTACGCGCTCCGGCTGGCCGACGACGACGCGCCGTCCCACGTCTACTGGGGTCCGGCGCTCACCGCCGATCAGCTCACCGACGTCCTCAGCCGGACCGAGGAACGCTGGGACGCCTTCAACGATCCCGCCGAGGGGCTGGACGAACTCGCCGCCGACGGCGGCACCCGGTACTGGACCCCCGCCCTTCAGGTCCGGTTCGCCGACGGAACCCGCGCCCTCGAATGGCGCTACCTCGGCCACGACATCGACGGCATAAGCCTGCGCGTCCACTTCCGCGATCGCCACTACCCGCTGCGGATCACCCTCGGCTACCGCGTCCCGGCGGGCACGGACGTCATCGAGCGCTGGACCGAACTCGCCCACGACGGTACGGACGGCCCGATCGAGATCATCCGCGCCGACTCGGCGACCTGGGTCGCGCCGATCCGCGCGGACTACCGGATCAGCCACGTCACCGGCCGCTGGGCCGCCGAGAGCCAGCTGCTCCGCGAGCCCGTCCCCCACGGCGAGACCACGTTCGGCAGCAGGCGCGGCATCACCAGCCATCACGCCAATCCGTGGGTGATGCTCGACGACGGCGAAGCCACCGAGCGGCACGGCGAGGTCTACAGCGCCGCACTCGCGTGGAGCGGTTCGTGGCGCATCACCACCACCCGCTCCTCCACCGGCCGGCTGACCGTGACCGGCGGCTTCGGCCAGGACGGCGTCGTCCCCCGGCTCGCACCCGGCGACACGCTCACCACCCCGGTCTTCGCCGGGCTGTACACCGACGGCGGATTCGGCGCCGCGAGCCGCGCCTGGCACGCGTACACGCTCGACCACGTCCTCCCGCATCCCGGCGAACTCCGGCCGGTGCTCTACAACTCCTGGGAGGCAACGGGTTTCGACGTCACCGAAGCCGGGCAACGCGCGCTCGCGGAGAAGGCCGCGGCGCTCGGCGTGGAACTGTTCGTGATGGACGACGGCTGGTTCGGCGCGCGCAGCGGTGATCACGCGGGCCTCGGCGACTGGCAGGTCAACCGGGATAAATTCCCCGACGGTCTCGAGCCGCTCGTCCGCGAGGTGCACCGGCTCGGCATGAGGTTCGGGCTCTGGGTCGAACCCGAAATGGTCAACCCGGACAGCGATCTGTACCGCGCCCACCCGGACTGGGTCCTGCACCATCCACATCGGACCCGATCCGAACTGCGACGGCAGCTGGTGCTCAACTTCGCCCGGCCGGACGTCGCCGAGTGGGCGTTCGGCACGCTCGACTCCCTCGTCGGCGAACACGGCATCGACTTCCTGAAATGGGACATGAACCGCCCCTTCAGCGAAGCGGGCTGGCCCGGCGCCGTCGATCCGGACACGCTGTGGGTGGAGCACACCCGCTCGGTCTACGCGATCATGGACCGCCTCCGCGCCCGCCATCCCGGGCTGCGGATCGAGGCGTGCAGCGGCGGTGGCGGGCGGATCGACCTCGGGGTGCTGGCCAGGACCGATCAGGTCTGGACGTCCGACAACACCGACGCGCTCGACCGGCTCGTCATCCAGCACGGCTACGGTCAGGTGTACCCGGCGCGCGCGATGTCGGCGTGGGTGACCGACGACCCCAACTTCGTCACCCGGCGGTCCACTCCCCTGCGTTTCCGGTTCCACGTCGCGATGGCCGGTGTGCTCGGCATCGGCGGCGACATCGTGAAATGGCCCGAGGAGGAGCTGCTCTACGCGCGCGAACAGATCGCGCTGTACAAGGACATCCGGCCGATCGTCCAGCACGGCAGGCTCCACCGGCTCGTGCCGCCTGCCACCGACGGTGTCTCCGCGCTGCAGTACGTGGCGGCCGACGGCGGACGCGCGGTGGTGTTCGTGTTCCGGCAAGCGGCACATTTCCACACTCACGAACGACCGCTCCGGCTCGACGGTCTCGACCCCGCCGCCCGCTACCGCGACGAGGACACCGGAAAGGTGTGGCACGGCGCCTCGCTCCTGGCACACGGCCTGTTACCGGGCCTTCCGGACGGCGATTTCGCCAGTGCGGTGATCCGGTTGACGAAGGTCTGAGCCCGCCGATAGATCAGATGTATCGCCATTTTTCGCCCACTGAAGCCTGCTAGAGCTGCTTGACATCACCCTAGACATCCGATCGAATGCCGTCGTATATGAGACGCCGTGCATCGCCGCGAGAAGGGTGACTGGGGTATGAGAAGGTCCTTCGCGTTGGGAGCCGCACTACTCCTCGCCGCGAGCCTCACCGGTTGCACCGTCGGCGGCGGGACGGACGCGTCCGGCGGCGAGATCACCTTCCTGACGTTCGAGACGCCGAACCTCCCACCGTCCTATTGGGACTCCGCCATCAAACGCGTCACGGCCAAGAATCCCGGCCTGAGCGTGAAGAAGCTGGTCGCCCCGTCGACCGACCGCACCGGCTACGCCAAACAACTCCTGCAGTCCGGCCAGTTCCCCGACGTCGCGATCGCCGTCGATTCGGCCGGGTTCGCCGAATCGGGCAACCTCTACGCGTGGACACCCGAGGAACTCAAGGACTTCCAGTTCCCCGGCGCCAACCCGATCAAGGGCGGGCACCACCAGCTGCCCGCCAACACCCAGACCATCCCGCCGATCTACTACAACAAAAAGCTCTTCGCCGACGCCGGGATCACGTCGGTGCCGTCGACCTGGAACGAGCTCCTCGCGGCGTCGGAGAAACTGAAGGCCAAGGGCATCACGCCGTTCACCATCGGCGGCGGCAAGGAAGGGTTCCCATCCGCGATGCTGCTGGACGGCCTGGTCAGCGTCGAGGTCTACGGCAAGACACCGGACTGGCTTTCCCAGCGGCGCGCCGACCAGGTCAAGTTCGCCGACCCGGCCTTCCAGCAGGCGTTCGGCAAATTCGCCGATCTGGTGGCCAAGGGCTACCTCGACAAGACGCAGGTGTCGCGCGACTACTCCGCGACCGAGGCGGCCTTCCTCAACGGCGAGGGCGCGATGTACCCGATGGGCAACTGGTTCGCCGCGAGCGCCGACGCCAAGAAGCCGCCGTTCGAGATCGGCGTCTTCAACTTCCCTTCCGAGGACGGGAAACTCGTCGTGCCCGCGTACACCGGTGGCGGCATCGTCGTCAACGCGAAGTCGCGGAACCTCGACGCGGCGAGGAAGTTCGCGCTCGCGTTCCAGCTGGACAAGGAGCAGATCGACGCCTCGGTCAAGGCCGACGGCCTGTTCCCCGCGATCAAGGGCTACACACCGCCCGCCGACGTCGGGCCGGTCTTCAAAGCGGGATACGAGCTGTACAAGGAAGCCGTCGCGAAGAACGCCGTCGTGAACGCCTTCAGCTGGGAGACCGCGGACGACGGGCTCCTGCCGGGGATGAAGGACAAGGTGTACCAGGCCGCGCAGGACGTCATCACCGGCCGCAGAACGGTGGCCGACGCGTGCGCGTTCCTGGACACCGAGTGGGCGAAGGCGCGCTGACACCACGATGGGGAGAAAACCGATCCTGCCGCGCGTGTGGCATTTCGCCTCGTTCGGCGCGCCCGGCGTCGTCATCTACCTGTGCTTCGTCATGGCGCCGATCCTCATCAGCTTCGGCTACAGCCTGACGAACCACAACCCGTTCAGCCCGCCCGCGGAATTCGTGGGGCTCGAGAACTACCGGCTGCTGTTCCAGGACGAACAGTTCCTGACCGCGCTCCGGGTCACCACGATCCTGACCGTGATCGTCGTGGTCGTGCCGAACGTACTCGGGCTCGGTGTCGCGGTGCTGCTCGACCGGAAAGGCTGGCTGTACAACGCTTTGCGGAGCGTGTTCTTCACGCCCGTGATCCTCAGCTCGGTCGTCGTCAGCATCATCTGGACGAAACTGCTCGACGACCGGGGCCCGGTCAACGACGCGCTCCGCGCCCTCGGTGTCGAGCATCCGCCGGGCTGGCTTTCCGACCCGGATCTGGCGCTGTACTCGGTCGCGTCGATCGTGTGCTGGCAGATGCTGGGGTTCTGTGTGGTCGTGTACCTCGCGGGCCTGCAGGGCGTCCCGGCCGAACTGCTGGAGGCCGCGGAGATCGACGGCGCCGGGCCGGTGCGCCGGTTCCGCGCGGTGACCTGGCCGCTGCTCGCGCCGTCGCTGACGATCAACACCGTCGTGCTGCTGATCTCGGCGTTCAAGACCTACGACTACGTCAAGGTCGTCACCAACGGCGGACCGGGTTCGGGGACCACGGCCACCATCGCGTTCGACGTCCTCGCCACCGGCCTCGACGCGAACCACGTCGGCTACGCGTCCGCGATGGCCATGGTGATGCTGGTGATCGTCGCGACGCTGACCACGATCGTGCTGCGTTTCCTGCGGCGGCGGGAGGTCGACCTGTGACCGCGAAACTCCGGCCCGTCGCCGCGATCCTGGTGAGCGCGCTGTTCGCCGTGCCGCTGTACTACGTGCTCGTCAACGTGTTCAAACCCGGTGATCAGATCGCCCGGACGCCGGCGTCGGTCCCGCTGCCACCGACGCCGGCCAACATCCACGCCGTCCTCACCCGGCCAGACGGCCTGTTCTGGGTGAGCCTGGCGAACAGCCTGCTCGTCACCCTGTTGTCGATCCTCGTGCTGACGGTGCTTTCGGCCATGCTCGGGCACTACCTGGCGCGGTCGGCCAAGCGGTGGACCAGGGTGCTCGCGCTGATCCTGTTGGCGGGCTTGATGATCCCGCCGCAGGTGATCCTCATCCCGGTCACCGAGGTGCTGCGGCTGACCGGGCTGATGGCGACGATCCAGGGTCTGGTGCTGTTCAACGTCGGCTACTACGTGCCGTTCGGGGTCTTCGTGTTCACCGGGTTCATCCGCGGGGTGCCGGTGGAACTCGAGGAGGCCGCCCGGCTCGACGGCGCGAGCCGCGCACAGGTGTTCTGGCGGATCATGTTCCCGTTGCTGCGCCCGGCCACGGCGAGTGTGCTCATCTTCCTCGGCGTGTGGATCTGGAACGACTTCATCGATCCGCTGATCATCCTCGGCCCCAGCCAGGGGACCACGGTCACCACCGGGATCTACCGCTCGATCGGCCAGTACCAGGCGGATCTCGGCAGCGTCTTCGCGCTCATGTTCCTGGCGACACTGCCGGTGCTCATCTTCTATCTGGCGCTGCAGAAGCAGTTCGTGAAGGGACTCACCGGGGGCGCGACCAAGGGCTGACTCCGCGTTTAGTCCTCTGAATGCGCACGCATTCAGAGGACTAAACGCTCAGAGTTCGGTGACCTTCCCGTCGGCCACTTCCAGCCGCCGGGTCGTCGCCACCGCGTCCAGCATCCGCCGGTCGTGTGTCACCAGCAGCAGCGTCCCCGGATAGTCCGCGAGCGCCGACTCCAGCTGCTCGATCGCCGGCAGGTCGAGGTGGTTCGTCGGCTCGTCGAGCACCAGCAGGTTCACCCCGCGCGCCTGCAGCAGCGCCAGCGCCGACCGCGTCCGCTCCCCCGGCGACAACGTGGCCGCCGACCGCAGGACGTGCGCGGCCTTGAGCCCGTACTTCGCCAGCAGCGTCCGCACGTCGGCGTCGGCGAGTTCTGGCACCTCCCTGGAGAACGCCTCGACGAGCGGAAGGTCGCCGAGGAACAGCTTCCGTGCCTGGTCGACTTCCCCGACCACGACACCGGAACCGAGCGAGGCGGCGCCCTCGTCGACCGGGACCCGCCCGAGCAACGCCGCGAGCAGCGTCGACTTCCCGGCGCCGTTGGCCCCGGTGATCGCGACCTTGTCCGCCCAGTCGATCTGCAGGTCGACCGGGCCGAGGGTGAACCCGCCCCGCCGCACCACCGCGCCGCGCAGGGTCGCCACGACCGCGCCCGCCCGGGGCGCCGCGGCGATCTCCATCCGCAGTTCCCATTCCTTGCGCGGTTCTTCGACGACTTCGAGCCGCTCGATCATGCGGTCGGTCTGGCGTGCCTTCGACGCCTGCTTCTCGGTCGCCTCGCTCCGGAACTTACGACCCACCTTGTCGTTGTCGGTGGCCTTGCGCCGGGCGTTCTTGACGCCCTTCTCCATCCACGAACGCTGCATCGCACCACGGGCTTCGAGCGACGCCTTGGTGTTCGCGTACTCCTCGTACTCCTCCCGGGCGTGCCGTCGCGCGACGGCACGCTCCTCCAGATACGACTCGTAGCCGCCGCCGTAGGTCCGCACCTGCTGCTGCGCGTAGTCGAGCTCGACTACGCGATCGACGGTGCGGGCGAGGAATTCCCGGTCGTGGCTGACCAGCACGGTCCCGGCGCGCAGCCCGGTGACGAACCGCTCCAGCCGTTCCAGGCCGTCGAGATCGAGGTCGTTGGTCGGCTCGTCGAGCAGGAAGATGTCGTACCGGCTCAGCAGCAGCGACGCCATCCCGGCGCGCGCCGCCTGCCCACCCGAGAGCGACAGCATCGGCTGGTCGAGGTTGACGGTGAGGCCGAGATCCGCGACGACCTCCCCCGCCCGGTCGTCCAGATCGGCCCCGCCGAGCGCGAGCCAGCGGTCGAGGGCCAGCCCGTAGGCGTCGTCCGCGCCGGGTTCGCCCGCGGTGAGCGCCTCGGTTGCGGCGTCGAGCGCGGCCTGGGCGGCGGTGACGCCGGTACGCCGGGAGAGGAACGCGCGGACGGACTCACCCTCGCGGCGTTCCGGTTCCTGCGGGAGGTGACCGACGGTGGCCGTCGGCGGGTTCAGCCGGACACTGCCCTCTTCCGGCGGCACGAGGCCGCCGAGGGTCTTCAGCAGGGTCGACTTGCCCGCGCCGTTCACCCCGACGAGACCGATCACTTCGCCCGGCGCGACGACCAGGTCGAGACCGGAGAACAGAACACGGTCGCCGTGGCCGGCGGCGAGATCCTTGGCAACGAGTGTGGCGCTCATGAGATCGGTAAGTCTACGGGGACCGATTGAACAGCTCGTGGTCCCTCGGAAGAGTGGCAAGTATCCAAGCGATCACGGAACGTGGGTAACCTGGTTGTTCTTCTGGACCCGAACGAATCCCCCGAGCATTGAGGTCGGTGACAGCAAATGGCGGACTCCGCCACCCCGGTCCCCGTCGTCCACCAGCAGAAAGGCGGTACCCGCAGGCCGACATTGAGCAGGCGGCGGGAAGTCGGTCATGCCAGCGCGCGGTCGCTGCTGATGACGATCCTCGGCGAGTACGTCCTGCCCCGTGACCAGGCGATCTGGACGTCCACGCTGGTCGAGGCACTGCGGGTGCTGGACATCGAGGAGAAGTCCGCCCGGCAGGCGCTCGCCCGTTCCTCCGCCGAAGGCTGGGTGGTCTCCGAACGCGTCGGACGAAGAGTGCGCTGGTCGCTCACCCCACCAGGCAGGCGCCTGCTGACCGAAGGCGCGGAACGGATCTACGCCTTCGGCAACGAGGAAAAGGCCTGGGACGGACGCTGGCTGATGCTGATCGTCTCGGTCCCCGAAGCGAAACGAGATCTCCGGCACCGGCTCCGCACCCGCCTGACGTGGGCCGGATTCGGTTCCCCGGTCGCGGGCGTCTGGGTCAGCCCCGATCTCAGCCGTCAGCGGGAAGCCCAGCAGATCGTGCAGGACCTCGGCCTCGACGCCCAGGCGATGTCGTTCACCGCCGCCTACGGCGACGTCGGCGACCAGGAGACGATGGTCGCGCGGTCCTGGGATCTGAGCGAACTCAAAGACCGCTACGAGGACTTCATCGACCGCTTCACCGGTCTGCGTCCCTCCGGCGAAAACGGCGTCCTGCGCGCGCAGACCGAACTCGTACACGAATGGCGCAGCTTCCCGTTCCTCGATCCACGCCTTCCGCTAAAACTCCTCCCCGACGGTTGGAGCGGCGTGCGCGCGGCGGACCTCTTCCACCGCAAGCACGTCGAATGGCGACCGGAAGCACAGGCGCAATGGGACGAACTCGCGGCGATCTCGGGCTAGGGTCACGGGAAACCGACCCACCGGAGGGAATCCGCCTTGGCCACCTCGATCCGCCTCGACCGTGAAGACGACCTCGCCGTCCTGACCATCGCTTCGCCGCCGTTGAACCTCTACACGGCGGACCTGCAGCGCGAACTGGGCGAGGCGATCGGCGAACTGGAGGCCACTCCGCCGCGCGCGGCGCTCATCCGCGCCGAGGGCAAGATCGTCAGCGGCGGGGTGGACGTCTCCCTGTTCGACGCCCAGTCGAGCGCCGCCGAGGCGAAGGTGCTCTTCGACGAGATGCTGGCGATCCCCGACCGGATCGCCACACTCCCGTTCCCCACCGTGTTCGCCGCCCACGGTCTGTGCCTGACCTGGGCGTTCGAGGTCGCGGTCGCCTGCGACATCATCCTGGCGAGCGAGAAGGCCAAGTTCGGCCTGGTCGAACGGGTCGTCGGCCTGACCCCGACCATGGGCGGCACGCAGCGGCTCGCCGCCCGCGCCGGGGTCGGCCGCGCCAAGGAGTTCGTGATGACCGGCGCGACCTACGACGCCGCGACACTCGAACGCTGGAACGTGGTCAACCGGGTGTTCCCGGTGGACGGCTTCGACGAGGCCGTCCGCGCGTTCACGACCGATCTCGCGCAGGGCCCGACGCGGGCGCACGCCGCCACCAAGAAGGTGCTCGAGCACTACGAGCACGGCGGCGTCGCCGAGGCGAACGAGCACATCACGACGATCGCCGCCGGGCTCTTCGAGACCGAAGATCTGCGCGGCGCGGTGAAGTCGTTCCTCGCCGACGGCCCCGGCAAGGCGACCTTCACCGGCCGCTGATCGCCCTAGGGCCGTTGTCCGGCCTCATTCACCACGCCGGACGTGGTCACCGCGGTCGAATTCGTGCCCAGATACAGGAAGGTGTCGGCGGCGAAGACGATCACCACCGGTTTCGCCACCTTCGGGTCGTCATGCGGTCCGAGCGGCCACGTGATGCCGACACCGGGCCTGCCCGCCGCGTCCTCGGTGTGGTCGACGGCGCGCAGCCCGGGCACCTTGGCGGCGGCGCCGAACAGGGCGGCCCGGACGGCGGGCGAGAGGAGGTTCTCGTTCGCCAGCGCGAGGATGTCCTTGCCCATCGCGTTGTAGTCACCGGTCTCACCGCTGTGATGGGCGTTGAGGTAGGCGAACATCGCCTCGGCGTCGGCGGGGAGGTCCGTCCGGTAGGCGGGTGACGGCGTGCAGGGCTCCGTGACGCCCTTGAGCGGCTGGTCGCCCTTGTAGACCTGCGCCCGCCCGTCCCGGCAGCCCGGGAGCGGGAAGAGCGAGCCGTCGGCCATCTTGATCCGCCCGTCGCGGGTGCCGTCGGCCGACAGCCACGCCTCCCGCTCGCCGTCGGGCTGCTTCGTCTTCGTGTAGACGAACTGGTCCGGTTTCGGCGGTGTGCCCGGCGCCTTCAACGCGGCCGCGGCGGCGTTGCGGAGTACGACGACGGGGTCCGCGACGGCCGCGGTCGGCTCCAGGCCGACCTTCTCGACCGGCGCCAGCGCGACGACGGCGGTGATCGCCGCGGCGAGCCCGACCGCGCCGGCACCGGTCCAGACCCAGCGCCGCCGTTTCTTCAGCGGCACCACGTTTTCCGTTCCGGTGCGGGCGATTTCGGCCATCAATCGCGCGCGTGCCGAGCCGAGGGCGCCGGATTCCGCGAGGGGCACCGATCCGGTCCGCTCGGCGATCAGCTGCAGCTCATCCATGGGTGGAGATCTCCTTCGAAATCGTGGTGTCCGGGCGCCCGAGCGCCTCGCGGACCTTCCGGCGGGCACGGTTGAGCCGCGAGCGGACGGTGCCGAGCGGGATGTCGAGCGCCGCGGCGATCTCCTCGTAGCTCAGGCCTTCCCCGGCGAACAACGTGAGCGTGTCGCGGTCGCCGTCGGCCAGTTCCGCGAGCGCGGAGTCCAGCAGTTTTCCCGTCGCCTGGGCGGTCACCTGGTCGGCGACGCGTTCGGCATGCCCCTCTTCGTCGGGCGGCGGGCCGAGGGCTTCCCGCAGTTTCAGCTCCCTGACCTCGTCACGGCGCCGCTGCGCGACCAGGTTGGTCGCGATGCCGTAGAGCCACGGCCGGGCGTCGCGGCGCTCGGTGTCGTATCCCGCGCGTTTGCGGAACGCGATCAGGAACGTCTCCCCCAGCGCGTCTTCCGCGGCCGCGGGCCCGATGCGTCTGACCAGGTAGCGGTGGATGTGCGCGGCGTGCCGGTCGAAGATCGCGGAGAACCGGTCCGGGCTGGTGACAGACCTCGCGATCACTTCCGCGTCCTCCGGATCGCCCGGAGCCGCCTCGGATGAACTCATGAACCGCCTTCCGCCGTTCGTCGGTGTCACTTGTTGTCCGCATCCGGCGCCGAACGGGTTCACGACCGACGAATCGGTCTAGACCTTTTATGCGTGCCGCGCTACATTCATCTGTGGTCTAGACCACACGCGCCATTTTCCGAGCAGGTCAGTCTCGCCGCCTCTTTTGGAGAGAACCGCCATGAGACGCACCAGAAGAAGACTACTCAGCGCACTCACCGTGACACTCCTCGCCGCCGGGCTCCTCGTGGCCGCAGGTAATCCGGCGTTGGCGGCGGGCCGCCTCCGCGCCGCCTTCACCTTGGCCGGAACCACCGGTGAGTACACCGTCACCAACCCCAGCAGCGAAACCGTCGCCGACTGGTCCATCACCTTCACCGTGCCCGCCGGCGTGACCGCCACGAGCGGCTCGCACGCCACGGTTTCCCAGTCGGGCAACCAGGTCACCCTCACCCCGGCGTTCTACATCAAGTCGCTCGCGCCGGGCCGTTCGACCTACCCCTACAGCCCGTCGTTCCAGCTCAGTTCCGCGGTCAACCCGACCACGTGCCGCATCGACGACGCCAACTGCGACGGTTCGGGCGACGCGCCGCCGTCGACCCCGGCCAACCTGCGTCTCGTGGCGAAGACGACCACGACCGCCGCGCTGGCGTGGAACGCCGCGGCCCCAGGCTCGCTGCCCGTCGTCGGCTACGACGTCTACCAGGGCACCACGCTGGCGGCCTCGGTCACCGGCACCGAAGCGAGGATCACCGGGCTGACGCCGAACACGGCCTACAGCTTCACCGTCGTCGCCAAGGACCGCAAGGACGCCAAATCCCCGCCCACCCCGGCGCTGGCCGTGACCACCAACAACCCGAGCGACGACACCCAGGCGCCGACGGTGCCGTCGAACCTCCGCTCGACCGCGGTCACCTCGGGCTCCATCTCGTTGGCGTGGAACGCGTCCACGGACAACACCGGCGTCGTCTCCTACGACGTCTACCGCGGCACGACCCTCGCCACCACCGTCACCGGGACGACCGCGACGGTGACCGGGCTTTCACCGTCCACTTCGTACTCTTTCACGGTCAAAGCCCGTGATGGGTACGACAACGTCTCCGCAGCGAGCGCGGCCGTCAGCGCTCGCACCGGCGACATCGTGAACGGGTACGCCCGGGTCGGCTACTTCGTCCAGTGGGGCATCTACGGCCGTCAGTTCTTCGTCAAGAACCTGGTGACCAACGGCTCGGCCGCCAAGCTGACCCATCTGCTGTACGCCTTCGGGAACATCGACCCCGTCAACCACACCTGCCTTTCGGGCGTCACCAAGGGAACGACGTCCAATCCGCAGGACCCGAACCAGGGCGACGGCGCGGGCGACGCGGAAGCCGACTACTCGCGGCCGATGTCCGCGTCCCAGTCCGTCGACGGGGTCGGTGACACCGGCTGGGAGACGCTGCGCGGCAACTTCAACCAGCTGAAGAAGCTCAAGGCCAAGTACCCCAACCTGAAGGTGCTCATCTCCTTGGGCGGCTGGACCTACTCGAAGTACTTCTCCGACGTCGCGGCCACGCCCGCGTCGCGGCAGAAGTTCGTCGCTTCGTGCATCGACACGTACCTGAAGGGGAACGTGAAGGCGTACGGCGGCGCCGGCGGGCCGGGCACGGCCGCGGGCATCTTCGACGGCATCGACATCGACTGGGAGTGGCCCGGCAGCCCCGACGGGCACCCCGGGAACCACTGGAGCGCCAACGACAAGACCAACCTGACCGCGCTGCTGGCCGAGTTCCGCACGCAGATGGACGCCTACGGCGCGACCACCGGCAAACGGTACGAACTGCAGGCGTTCACCCCCGCCGACCCGGCGAAGGTGAAGGGCGGCTGGGAGATCCCGAAGATCTTCGACTACCTCGACGTCGCGAACGTGCAGGGCTACGACTTCCACGGCTCGGGCAGCGACAACTCGTGGGAGCCGAACCGCACCGGCCATCAGGGGAACCTCTACGCCGACGCGGACGATCCGTACAACTTCAAGTTCAGTGTGGAATCGGCGATCAACGCCTACACCGAAGCCGGTGCCAATCCACGGAAACTGACCCTCGGGCTCGCCTTCTACGGAAGAGGCTGGCAAGGGGTCGCGGAAGGCGGGAAGAAGGGCGAATGGCAGAGCGCGACCGGAGCCGCGCCCGGCCAGTTCGCCGAGGAAGCAGGTACTCGTGGCTACGCGAATCTCTTGGCCAGTGTCCCCAACTGCGCCGTCCAGCACGACACCGCGGCCGTGGCCACGTCGTGCTACACCGGCAACGGCGGGCAATGGTGGACCTTCGACGACGCCTGGTCCATCCAGCAGAAGGTCGCCTGGCTCAAGACGCGAGGACTGCTCGGGGTCATGGCCTGGGAGATGTCCGGTGACACCGGAACCCTCATGACCACAGTGGACAACTCGCTGAAGTGACACCTCGTGAGTGGTAAGGACGGTTAGAACCAAGGTCCGTGAAGGCCTCCTTCCCTACCCTGAAGGTAGGCAAGGGGGCCTTCACGTGTCTTAGGTGCCTACGGTCGAGCGGTTTCGTAGGACTCGGCCGTCGCCGCCGGGAGTTGCGAAAGCCACTTTCGCGCAGCCCCTTCCGGGACACGGCGCCCGTGGCGGAAAGTCAGTATCAAGTGACTTTGCGTGCAGGCAGCTTCACTCGCGGGGGACTGGCGTCAGCGGTCCCCGAGCACGTGCTTCAGTGGTCGTCGAAAATTGTTTACGCCACAACGAAAAAAACCGCCTGACCCGGACTTTCGTCCCAATCAAGCGGCCTTTCTTCCGGTCGGGCTGACAGGATTCGAACCTGCGCCCCCTTGACCCCCAGGCACTAGACAGGCGTAAAACTCCTGGTCGGTGATGTTTGCTGCCTGACTGGCAATGTCCGCTGACGTCCGTCGACGTGCGGAGGTATCCAGGTTGGTCGTCAGGCAGTTCGTCAGGCAAATGGCTTGAGCGAAGGTGACTTCTGCTCGGTCCACCGTGCGCCCTGTGCGGTCGAGTTCGGAAGCCGCAACCGCACGCGGCTGTCATCCCTGCGCTGGGCCCCTACGCGTCGCAAGCATGTTGACGGTGGACTGATCTGAGCCGTCACGTGTGATCGACCACCTCTGCCTCGCGACGCAGTGTCGCACATGGACGCACGCCGGTCGCCGACCTCGGTCAGCCGTGCGTGATGTGTACGGCCGTGACACGTTGCGATAACGAAACAGTATTCGATGTGCCACAAAGTAACAAGCTTCGCCTCCCTGCCGACTCGACATGAACGATAAGTGAACCTTGGTCAGAACGGAACGCGAAGATGCCCGCCAACCTCGAAGAGCACGCCGCTAAATTGCTGGACTGGCTCTATGTCAACTACAACGACGGCTCGCCCTCCTCGGACGTCAAGTCCTACCTGAAGGAGAACGGCCTTGACGATAGGTTCGGTTATGACCTCGTGCGGTATTTGACAGACGCTGGCCTCGTCCAGGATGTCAGCACACTTGGTGCGCCGGACGCGCTCCTCAATCATCGAGGCATCGCGGCTGCTCAACGTCGTCAGGCCGACCTTGCAGATCCTCGCCGACGGGCGGAGGAGCTGCGCCGACGAATGCTTGTTTGGCTCGACCAGGAAGATGAAGCGGATCGCATCCCAGTCGACTGGAGCGAGTTCGAGTTAACCCCCAACCTCGTCGAATACGCTGGAACGCAGTTCAGTCACCGCGAGGTTCTCAAAGCAGCGCAATACATGCACCACCATCGGCTGATCACGTCGGTCCGGCTCGACGATGCCTCTGACGGCGAGGTACGCCCCCAACTGACCGCCGCTGGACACGCCTGTTTGACTGATTTCGGAGGAACTGTGGCGGACTATCTCGCTCGCGACTCCCGCAGTACGACGAACGTGAACACGACCAGTACTACCATCAATGTGGCAGACAACCATGGCAACATGGCGATGGCGAACGAGAACGTCGTGCAAAATCTCAACATGGGCCTGGATGTAACCGAGATACTCAGGCTCTCCGGCTTAATTGGGCAGATTTCGCAAACCTTGGGTCTTTCCGAGGACAGTCGAACACAACTCGAAGCGGAAGCGGAAAAACTCCACGCGGAAGCTGAGTCGAAGGCACCCAATCGGGGTGTAATGCGTCGAATGATCGACGCGATTGCTCGACTGCTTGGAGATGCGCCGGCTACCGCAGCGAAGACGATGCTCGTCGGTCTGGCCGAGGAGGCTGTTAAGTCGATCGCTGCGGGCTGAGATGCGCTGAAGGTCGCGCCGCGATGGGGCTGTCCAGTACGGGCCCTCACCGCTGCGTGCCACCAAACTCACGCTGGACGGGTTTTGAACCCGATCGGGACTTTCCTACAGCCCGCCCAATCGTGGGATCCAGCGACGATTTGGGGGTGAGGCGGGGTGAGGACTGCCCCGCGCCTCCCCGTGCGAGTTATTACGACCCTCGGAGCACAGTTATGGCGGCGTCGACTTCGGCCAAAGATGTGGCCGACAGCACACCTCGCGGCCACTGACTCTTGATGGCCGCGATGTGCGTTGCGCTGGCAGCCACTACACCAGGTCGTGCACAGTGCTACCACTGAGATGTGAAACTGCCACGAAGGGGCGTTGGACAAGTTGCCAACAGTGCAGAGTCAGGTTCCTAAAGAGCCACTGGAAGAGTGGCAAGCGGACTTTCCGGAGCGTAGACGTCGCGCCGTCGCTGCGGCGCACCGTGTTTATGAAGACGATCTTGTCGACACTGACACCGCAGTTCTTGTGGAGGTCATTGTAGACATGCACGCCGCTAAGAGAGTTGTCCCCAGGCTTGATCTTAAGTGGCTCGGGCATGGCGAGATAGTGGGCCATGCGTCCCATTTCAGCGAAAATGCCGCACCATTTCAGGTCGAACTGATAATACCATGCGAAGGTGCGGCGTCAGCTGTAATACCAATTCCACATTTTCCCGCAAATGGCGGGACCATAACGCATCGCTTGCCGCCCGGGAGTGAGAGTTCGCACCCATTGTGGGCGGCATGGATTTCACTCACTCTTGAGCCTCAAGACGAGGAAGCAATGGGGCGCTTCGAGGAAAGTCTGCGCCTGGCGTGGTCCAACTGGGAAGCTGCTGTTCGCGCACGTATAGAGGTGGTAAATGAACAAATTGACGAGCATAGGACGGCGGTTCGCGAGGCTGTAAATTTGATCATTAGGCCGCGGCAAGTCAGGGTTAGGGCATTACAGGCAGCGTCGCGAAATCTTTCCATTCCATTGCGGCCAACCGACGCGAAAACTCTGACAGTTCCTCTTAGTGCGCGTCGAATCTCACTCCCTCGGATCGAGCAATCCAGAGAATCTGGAGCTTCAGAGTTCGCACTTGCCGACAATATAGCCGACGACTTAGTCGATACGATCAATGCTTTTGGGCATGCGCTAGATGTAGTGCCCTGTGAGGTTGTTGACGCGGGTGATGGGTGGGTGGCCGTTGAGGGCGGTGTGGGTGCGGTGGTGGTTGTAGTGGTGGAGGAAGGCTGGGAGGGTTCGGGCTCGGTGTGCTGAGTTGGT